>CAJTEM010000017.1 GCA_910575255.1 Lachnospiraceae bacterium
ATAGGCTCTCGGAATCTTGAGCCTGCCGACCAAGGTTCAGCGGTCGGCTGAACTTTGAAAAATAAATATTATCCGGAATGGAACAGATGTAATAAATTTTGAGAAAAAAGGGCGCGGTTAGTAGACCCTGCTACGGACATGGTTTATAATGGTATTGCTTATGGATTAAGCGGCCTGCTCAAGGAGATTTCTCAGGGAAGCCTTTTGCAGGTTCCAGGCATCAAGGTGCTGGCACATCATGATGCTGAACAGGCGGCAGTACCACATCTTAGATGAACGGTATCTGCCGTCTTCCAGTTTATAGTCCAACTTTTCACGTTTATTGCAGCGTTCCGCAGATGTCCTTGCGTTATATTCCAGTTTCCATTCTTTACTGCTCCTTGGCGGATCATTAAAAAGCCTTGGGTTATCAGCCATGACAAGATGTACTGTCCTGCCGTATTTTGCATCGGAACATGGATTTTCACAGGTGCAGCGTGGGCTTCCGCCCGCAAAGCTGATTTTCGGGCACTTGAATTTNGTCCTGCCTTTTATGGATTCGGTGCCGTCCCTGCGCATAGTATGCCCTTCACGGCATATGGGGACACCGTCATCGCCTATGGTGAAATCGTCCTTATAGACGGGCGGCCTGCCGCCCTTGCCGTTGAGGTCAATGAATGGTGTAATGCCGTTATCGCGGCAGAATTCATAATAAGCCATGGCATCATGGGCGGAATCCAGCAGAAGTTTATCTACATTAGCCTCCGGCAGGAACTGCATCATAGAGTACCAGTTATAAAGGAAGCCGAAGGAATCATGCCGGGAAGCGGGGCTGAGGAAAGGGAAGACGGGAAGGTCGTTTTCCGAGTCCGAGGCGGTGAGCATATACAGGTCATAGCCGAAGTAGAACCGCCCCCTGTGGGAATCCCATCCGATGTTACAGTCGGGCTGGCTGTAGATACGGTCACATTTACATTCCCGGATTCCTTTTTCAAGGCAGCCGCAGGTGCGCTTTTTGCGTTCCTGTGCAGCAGTGTAGACAGGCGTGCCGTCACCGGCAATGGAAAGGTGCATGAGGTCAATGAGGCCGTCCCTGTCAGATTTCAGGAGAAAAAGTTCTTTGAATATCTGGAAAAGGCGGAGACATGGTTTCATATCCNGTATATTTTTCGACAGGCGGTGCCTTTTCCCCTTTTTTCTTCGGCTTTTGGGGCTTTTCTTTCGGGGGATGGACTTTGGGCGAGAGGTTGTCATCATCGGAAAGCCAGAGTCGGGACTGGAAATCGTAAAAAGTGCCGGTTCCCGGGGTATCGCCGATAGTAAAGCCGGAAAGGATGGCGTGGAGATGGTTTTCCTTAAGGTCGGCAGCCCATTTTGTATAGGAAGTGACCTTGAACTCCACGGAGAGGAGGATGGAACGGAGCATGTCGGAAGGAAGCCTTGGCTCAGGGCCGAAATCGGAATAGCGGTCCTGCATGATGATGTCGATCTCAGAGAGGTCAAGGTTCCAGAATTTCTCCATGATCTCCCAGGTGGGAGCCGGAAGGGAATGGACAGCATCCGGATAGTATTTACGAAGTTGTGCCAGAACACGGTTCTGGTAGGCGGCATGGCCGCCAATGTTAACAGGTTTCAATTTAGAAACACCCCCAATCAAAAGGTCTGTACCGGCTGTGCCGGAACGAAAGATACCTTGTTAATCAAGGGCGCGAAGCGCCGCACATTTTGTACGGTTTGTCAACCCCTTTTTTAAAAAGCTGGGGGAATTTATAAAAAAGGAATTCCAAAAGCCGCATAAAATAAGGCTTAGAGATTCCGAGAGTCTATTAAAAAGCAGGGGAGGGATATCCCCTGCAAAAATGGAATACGCTGGAATCTTGTGATGGATGGTTACTTGGAACTTTTGGACTTCCTGCCGGAAGAAGAATACGGGGAATTGGATTCTGCAACTTGGGAAAGTTCAGGGGAAAGACCAGCATAGGCGGCTGCCAGACCGAGCTGCACCTGTTTCAATTCCGCAGATTTGCGGTCAAGCTCGGCTTTCAGTTCCTGCTGTTTTCGCGCTGACGCTTCTTCTTCCGTCAGCGGGCGGATGCGGATGGGGCCTTCCTCAAATTCCACTTTGAGGAGCGTGCCGATGGCAAATCCCAGTTCTTCAAGCCATTTCCCCTCCATCTGGATTTTTGGAACGGCTGTGTAGTTCCGGCTGCTGCTGTAGCGGCTGGTGTAAGCTACTTTTAAGTTTTTTGTCTGCATAAAAATGTCTCCTTTCTGTGCTGTCCTCATGGGCGGCGTTTTTGGTAGTGTTATTAATCACTCTAAACGCAGGAAATAGCAAGCGGAACAGGGGCATAAATCCAACAAAGATGTGAAGAAAAAATTGTATAAAAAGATATTGCCTTTACTTGGGAATCAGCGGTTGTTTTTAGGGACAGCCGCTTTTTTCATACAAAAAAATTTTAAGGAGGTTCGCTATGAAAGAATTTTGGAACACGATTCAACTCATTTTTACAGCCATCGGAGGATGGCTCGGTTACTTCTTGGGCGGCTGTGACGGCCTGCTGGTTGCCCTTGTGGTATTTGTGACTGTGGATTACATCACGGGTGTGATGTGTGCGGCGGCGGATAAAAAGCTGTCCAGCGAGGTGGGATTTAAGGGCATCTGCCGGAAAGTGCTGATTTTTCTGCTTGTTGGCATTGCCAACATCCTTGATGTGCAGGTCATCGGGACGGGGAGCGTGCTGCGTACTGCAGTTATCTTTTTCTATATTTCAAATGAGGGTGTAAGCCTTTTAGAGAATGCAGCGCATCTGGGACTTCCAATCCCGGAGCAGATGAAGGCGGTGCTGGAGCAGCTCCATGACAGGGCAGAAAATGAAAAGGGGGATAAGTGATTATGAAACTGGTGCAGTCATTCTTGACGAGAAATCCCTGCTATACGGCAGGGAGAAAAATTACGGTAAAGGGGCTGATGCTCCATTCCGTGGGATGCCCTCAGCCGAGGGCATCTGTATTTATCAGCAGTTGGAACAGGGCAGACTTTACAAGCGCCTGTGTACATGGCTTCATTGACGGAAATGACGGGACCGTTTACCAGACGCTTCCGTGGGACCACCGGGGGTGGCATTGCGGCTCTGGCAGTAAGGGAAGCGGAAATGATAGTATGATTGGGGTGGAGATGTGCGAACCAGCCTGTATCAAATACACAAGCGGAGCAAATTTTATCTGCGCAGATACTGCCGCTGCAAAGGCCGTGGCAAAGCGTACCTATGAGGCAGCGGTGGAGCTGTTTGCCATGCTCTGTAAAATCTTCCATCTTGATCCGCTGGCGGACGGGGTAATCATTTCACACAGGGAAGGACACAGCCGGGGTGTGGCGAGCAACCACGGCGATCCGGAGCATTTGTGGAATCAGCTTCATATGGGATATACGATGGATGGATTCCGCAAGGCAGTAAAAGCCGCAATGGATGGAACGGCTATCCCCACAGGCACACAGGCCTCTGTATTTGCATCTCTTTCCGAAAATGAAGTAATTGCAAAAGCAGGAGCCTTATTTACTGCGGATATGGAGGAAAGCGGTATCCTTGCCAGCGTTTCTATGGCACAGTTTATTCTGGAAAGCGGCTATGGCAAGAGCGAACTGGCGCAGAATGCCAATAATTTGTTTGGTATGAAAAAATCCCTCTCCGGCAACACATGGGACAGCTCTGCATGGGACGATACTTCCATCTACACAAAGAAAACGCAGGAGTACGAGAACGGCACCTATGTGACTGTAACCGCAGACTTCCGTAAATATCCGTCCGTAGAAAAGTCCATCGCAGACCATTCCGCATATCTGCTTGGAGCGAAAAATGGCAGCAGGCTACGGTATGACGGGCTGAAATACTGTACGGATTACAGAAAAGCGGCGCAGATCATTAAGGATGGCGGATATGCTTCTTCTCCAGATTATGTGGAAAAGCTCTGCACCATCATTGAACGCTGGAATCTGACACAGTATGATGCAGCAGGGGAAAAAGAAGTCTGGTACCGTGTCAGAAAGGCATGGGATGACAAGTCTTCCCAGAAAGGCGCATTCCACAGCTTGGAAAATGCGAAAAAATGTGCTGATGACAATAAGGGATATTTTGTTTTTGATGAGAGCGGAACAGCTATTTACCCGGAACAGGCGGCTGAAAAATTTCCTTATATGGTAAGGGTTAAGATTTCTGATCTCAACATCCGTAAAGGTCCGGGGACGGATTATGCCCGTGTGAAGTATATCCCTGTCGGTGTTTACACAATTGTGGAAGAAGCAGAAGGAAAAGGTGCCTCCAGATGGGGAAGATTAAAAAGCGGAATCGGATGGATCGCGTTGGATTATACGGAGAGGTGCTGAAGAAGCGGTCAGACGGGAATTTTCCCGTCTGGTCTTTTTTGACGTCCGGATAAGTTTGGACAGAGTGAAAAAAACGGTGGAAACAGCAGAATTGCTTGACTTTTACGGGCTTTAGAGTGATAGATAGACTACCAAAAAGAAAGGGGGAACAATTAAAATGGTGATTGCAGGAACAAAAAATCGAGCGGCTTTTTACTGCCGTGTGAACCATCGTGACAGGGATTATACACAGTATCTTGATGCTGTGATGAGAAGGCTGGAAGAAGAATATGGAAAGCAGGAATGGGATTTACAGATATTTTTTGAAGAGGCATCAGGCGCAGATCCGGATAGAAAAGAATTCAACCGTCTGAAAATGGAGATTGCCGCAAGGAAGATTGATGTGGTGGTTACTATGAAGGCTGCCACAATCGCCCGTGACTGGGGACAGTTTATAGAATTCATGCTGGTCTGCAGCAAGAATAACGTAAAAGTGGTGTGTACGGACAAGATTGAAGATGCACAATCCATTTTTGAAAGGATACAGCAGTTTGCGGAAAACTATTTTGAAGGAAGTGGTAATACATGCAGGTAAAGATTATCAATAAAATTCCGGCATCGGCAGTAAGGAAAAAGAGAGTATGCGCTTATGCAAGAGTCTCCACAGACAGCCGGAAACAGGAAGATTCGCTGGAAAATCAGACAGCAGCCTATGAAAGACTGATCAAAGGGAATCCGGAATATGAGTTTGCCGGGGTGTATGCAGATCAGGGAATCTCCGGCTACTGTGAAAATCGTCCGCAGTTCCAGAAAATGATGGAACGGGCAAGGGCGGGCGAACTTGATCTTATCATTGCAAAATCCATATCGAGGTTTGCAAGAAATACCGTCACGATTCTGAAGTCTGTAAGAGAACTGAAAGAACTTGGTGTCGGTATTTTTTTTGAAGAACAGAATATAAATACTCTTTCGGGGGACGGTGAGATGATGCTTGCCGTCCTCGCTTCTTTTGCGCAGGAAGAAAGCAGGAGCATGAGTGAGAACAATAAATGGTCTATTAAGAAGAAATTTGAACGCGGCGAAGGGATGATTAACACCACACGCTTTTGCGGATATGACAAAAACGAATATGGGGATTTAGTAATAAACCGGAAGGAAGCGGAAATCGTCCGGCTGTTGTTTGATCTTTATCTGATGAATGTCGGGTGCAGCAGGCTCTCCGACTTGCTGAATTATCTCGGTGTTAAGACTGTGACAGGAGGCCCGTGGGAAAGCGGAACAATCGGCGGGATGCTTTCAAATGAAAAATACAAGGGAGATTTTCACTTGCAGAAATATTACACGCCGCCCACGCAGCGAAATGCAACACGGAGAAACCGGGGCGAGGTGCAGAGCTATTACATTTCTGAAAACCATGAGCCGATTGTTTCGCCGGAGCTTTGGGGACAGGTTCAGGAAATGAGAGAGTACCGGAAAAAAGAAAGGAATATTGGACAGGACGGCACAAAGAAATTTCAGAACCGTTATCCGTTAAGCGGAATGCTGATCTGCCCTTATTGCGGAAAAACGCTTCGGCGCAGACAGGTTTATAAGAAAAAAATTCAATGGCTGTGCAGTACATACATTGAAAAAGGAAAGAAAGCTTGCAGGGGCATCCGCATCGATGATGCTGCCCTTGCAGGATTGAATATCACGGAACAGACAGTAGTTGAGGAGGTGATTCAAAATGGCAAGAAGCGTTACCGTTATACCTGCAAAGAGGACTTCGACTGCGGAATCCGGAACAGCGCAGGCTGTGAAGAAACTAAGAATGGCGGCGTACTGCAGGGTATCAACCGACCAAGAAGAACAGTTATTAAGTTATGAAAATCAGGTTAATTATTATACGAACTATATCAGCGAAAATCCTCTGTATGAATATGCGGGAACCTATGCGGACGAAGGAATTTCCGGCACCAATACGAAGAAGAGGGACGAGTTCAACCGCATGATCGCGGACTGCAGGGCGGGGAAAATTGATATGATTATTACAAAGTCCATTTCCCGTTTTGCAAGGAATACGCTGGACTGCCTGAACTATGTGCGGGAACTGAAGGAGTTAGGAATCGGGATTATTTTTGAAAAAGAGAATATCAATACCCTTGATGCGAAAGGGGAAGTGCTGCTGACGATCCTTTCCTCACTGGCACAGGACGAGAGCCGCTCCATTTCAGAGAACTGTACATGGGGAATCCGCAGGCGGTTTGAAACGGGGAAGCACAAAATGAGTACAAAACGGTTTCTCGGTTACGATACGGACGAGAGCAGCGGCAAGCTGGTCATCAACAGGAAGCAGGAGCTGATTGTGGTGCGTCTGTATCAGGAATTTCTGGATGGGAAAACAACGGATTATATTAAGCGGATTTTTGAAAGAGAAGGGGTGCAGAATTGGAATGGCGGTACGAAGTGGCAGGCCACAACTCTGATGAGTATGCTGGAAAATGAAAAATATAAAGGCGATGCCTTGCTGCAGAAAAGCTACACGGTGGATTTCCTTACCAAGAAACGGACGCAGAATACAGGCGAAATTCAGATGTATTATGTGGAAGATGACCACGATGCCATCATTTCAAAGAAAATTTGGGAATGCGTACAGCTTGAAATAAAACGCAGAGCAAGGTATCTGGAAGAGCATGGAACAAACTCCTATTCCCACCGGCCGGAAAGCAACCCGTTTGCTTCGAAGATTATCTGTGGAGAATGCAATAAAGTGTTTGCACGGAAAGGCTGGCGAAGCAGTACAGGCATTGACCGTAAGGTATGGCAGTGCAGTGAACGGTACAAGGTCAAAGGTGTTATGGGCTGTTCCAACCGCCATGTAGATGAAGAAACGCTGATAAAGGCGTATCTGATGGCGTGGAATGCTCTGGTCGAGAACCGGGAGGCGTTTCTGGAGCGCTGGAAGGAGCAGATGCAGAGTGAGAATCTGCTGGAAGGGTACCGGGCGGAGAAGTTCATAGAGTATACGGATGGCGCAGAACCTTTGGCGGAGATGGATACGGACTTCATGCTGAAAACGTTGGATCACATCAAGGTCTTTGAGGATGGCACATTGCTGGTGGTGTTCCTGGACGGAACCGAGATTGAATGTAAAAATGAAAAGGAGTAAGAAAAGCGGCCGATTGGGAGTTTGTGATTCCTGATCGGCCTTTTTTTCTTGCTCTTTTTCAGATAGTAAAATGTAGGTGGATGTGGTAAAATATTAATGCATATTTTAAATGCAAAAGAGGTGAAGCGAATGAACCCGTTAGCTTATTTTAGAATATTTAACAATGAAGATTGCCCTTGTGGAAGTGGAAAGAAGTTTAAGGAATGTTGCAAAGGAAACCTCGATCGGGAGCCTGTGCAGAGTAAAAAGCCTCCAGAAGTACAAATAATGGAGCAGATGAGAAAGTCTATGGTTAAATGCTGTATGCATCCTGACCAAAGCAATTGTAATGGTAAGATTAAAAATGCTCATGCACTGCAAAATAATAAAATCATATCATTACTTGCAGGGACTGAACGCCATGTGTACACTATGGATAAAAAACGGCAACCACTCATTATACCTATTGAGGGCGAAGAACCAGAAGTGATGGTGGAGTTCTCCAAGGTTAGTGCAAACGATGCTACAACAGAAACTTGTTTTTGCGATAGACATGACAATATCGCCTTTGCTGTTATTGAAAAAGGAGCGCCAGATTTTGATGTAAATAGCGAACCAATGAAATTTGTTTATGCATATAAGGCTTTTATTTTTGAATACTATAAGCAGGAAGTTTCACATAAAATTTTTCAGCAATGTTTTAAGAAAAGACCACCTGTTTTTCAAGTACCTCAGATGGTTGGCTTATATAGAGTGTCGCAATTACGCTTGAAAGAGTTTGAACCTGTAAAGAGGCATTTCGATTCAGAGATGATGGCTGGTACATACAATGGAATAGAAACATGTGTAATTACTATCCCGGAAAGAATTAATTTTGCAAATTATACATTTATAGCTCCGGATTATGATTTAAATGGAAAAAGGATAAAGCATACTATAAAAGGTATCATGCACCGGATTGCAATAACTGTTTTTCCTGAGGATACAAAGTCATACATACTTCTGAGTTGTTTATCTAGTGAGAAGCATATTTACGCTAAGTTTTTTGAACAGATAAATAATGCATCATTAGAGAAAATTAAATTTTATTTTTCAATGATATTACCTTTATATTCTGAAAATATGGTATTAAGTCCGGTTCTTTGGAATAAGTGGGATGACGAAATAAAAATGGCGTTTACTTTCTATGCAAATCTAAGTGGAAAAACATTCAAAAGGTACAGTATTGCAATAGGAATGGGATTGAGAAACGCAGCAAATAGTAAAGTTCCATTTGATTACAGTAAAAGAGGAAAAATAGATTTGTTTAAGAAATAAAAGATTTTATTATTAAGAAACTTTAATAGCATGGATTATACATAAAAATACTTGCAGAAAATAATATTTGGAAAGGAAAAACATGGATAGAAATACAATTGGAAATGAAATCGAGGCTGAAATAAATGCAAGCTATAGATATAAAAATTTGAGAGAACTTATAGATATACTGCTTTCAGTAATTATTCTGAAAACAGGAAAAAAGGAATTGGTAGGTATTGAAGAAAGACTGTATGTTTCCTTAGGTAAAATTTTTGATGGGGAGACTACGATAAATGACATAAAACTGTGTTTGTCTAATGTCATTAAGATAGAACCTCTTTTGAAAAAAATGATTTTACTCATTGATGAAGATGAATATGACAAGATAGTACAAGAGAATTTGGGTTTAGCACATGTAATTACTCAATTAGGTCTTAATCCAGATAACAAGAAATTGGATCGAAAACCGGAGGACTATTTGGGCGATGGTAATTATATGGAACATGTAGCAAGATCCTATACATTAAGAAATAGTGAGTCGCACACATATGTAGGTTGGACACGAAGAGAAATATATACCAATTTGGATAGTGTACTGATAACTTGTTTAAGAGCAGTAGAAATAAATAAAAAGGCATTGCTCAGTAATCTGAAAAAGAAGAGTATTAATAATGAATTGAACATTGAAAATTACTTAAATGAGATTACACAGCAATTAAAAAAAAGAATGTCTAGATTTATTCATATAAGGGGAGAAGAGAATTTTTCTGTATTGGGTAGCTATGTCATCGAATATCAGGATGATACATCTGATTCTAGGAGAAGAAAAGGCACTGTTGAATATTTAAGAGATAATAGTATACCAGAACGAAGGATGATGATATGGGGCGAAGCTGGTATGGGGAAGACTACAACATTAGAATATTTAACATATATGGATGCAAAAAAAAGATTGAAAGATTCAAACTATAATATTCCTGTATTAGTTTTATTGGGAGTTATGACAAAAGCCACGTATACTATAAAACAGTATATATGTGACAAACTTGATATTGGGGTAGATATATGTGAATCTCTTTTAGAAGAAGGAAAAATCAATCTATTTTTGGATGGTTTAAATGAAATACCAGCTGATGCAGGCGGCAATTTAAAAACTTTAAGAATGCGCGAAATAAAGCAATTACTTAGAGATTATCCCAAAACATTTATTATAATTACTAATCGTCCACAAGATACTAGGGATTTTAACAATGTGCCAATTTTTAATTTGATAAAATTATCTAAAGAAGAAATGAGAGATTTTATTAAAAAAAATGTAGATGAAGAAGACGTGAAAGAACTTTTGTTTACCTCGATTAATGGAAATGAGAGATTTGTGCAAATAGTAAATACCCCATTGATTTTATCGAGATTAATAGAGATTGTGCGATATAAGAAGGAAATTCCACATAGTGAAGGTGAAATTATCGCTGAATTTTTAAATTGCTTATTGGTAAGAGAAAAAGAAGAAAAACAGGATGCACGATTGGATATAAAGCGAATAGTATACCTTTTGAGAATGATTGCATTTGAGAGCCTCGAAAAGAAAGAAGCAAATTCAGGAATGACAGAGTCAGAGGTATTGAAGTATTGTTCTAAAAGTATGGATACATATAGATTTCAGTATGATGCATTATATGCATTAGATATAGTTTTGCAATTAGGTATATTAGAAAAAAGAGAAGATTTATATGTATTTTCGCATCAGGCATACCAGGATTACTATTATGCTATGGAAGAATTGGCGGTGATACAGTCTTGAAAATAAGAAAAAATCAAATTAGAGATAAGTGTCAATCAGATAAGTATTATGCTTCAATCAAATATATGGCACACAGTTTACGTGGTAAAGATAGAGAAAATTTTATTATTACCGTCTGTGACCTTAACATTTATTTGGGGTGTATATGTGCTTTGACATGTGAAAAAAATGCAACGGTTGAGGAATATATCTGGAAAACTTTAAATAATTATTTTCAGCCAAGAAAAATAAAATTTTATGATAAATCTAGTGGGATATGGAAAGAAAATATAAAAAAACTGAATAGTAAAGATATTACATATTACCTTCTTGCCTGCAATGTGATGGGCAATATGAAAGCAATAAAATGGTATATTTACAATCATGAAGTTGATAAAGCTATTATAATTCAGTTAGCAAAAAATATGAATGAAGAGCAACTGGTAGATTTAATATACACACTTTATAGATCTTCTCAAAATTGGGATAAAATAAGAGGCATTGGTTCTACTAAAAGTTTGTTTTTGTATAAAAATGATCCGAGAATAAAAAAGATTCTTAGTGGATTATGGTATAAGGATAGAGATGCATTTATACAATTAGCATACGATACAGGTTGGTTGGGAGATTTGGGAAAAAAGGCTCGCAAAGGAAACCGTATTTTTATCGAGTGTTTGGTTGGAGCAAATAAATTGCTGTTAACTATTGAGTTAATAGAAGAAGTTTTATGTGATTTGGAAAGTGATGAGAGTTCATATGATACTTTATTAAAATTAGTTTTAAAGGAAAAAGGTGAGAGAAAACAATTTGCATATATATTGTATATTCAAAAAATAAATAATGGATATATAATGAAGGCTAAAGATTATGTGATTTTGAAAGGTTTAGGAAAGCCATCGCAAAAAATAGTCAATTATTTTATACCTTTTTTCTTAGATTTAGTAAATGGAGATTTTAGAACGAATATCAATCTTTTTGAATTAGGAGATGCATTATCAAATGTTATAGTAAAACCAAATAAGATAACACCCAAAGTTGGATATGCACGTAATAAAAATTTGAATATAGCATTAAAGACTACTAAAAATATAGATTTGAAAAAAGTGCTATTCTTTTACTTTAATACTACAATGTCCGTCAAGGCAAGTTTGGATGAGTTGTTTAGACTTTTGAATATGTATCATGATGTTCAACCAGGTGAGTTAATACGAGAACTAAAATCATTTCCAATATGGGTAAAGGCAACTGGAATAGAACAAGGTAAAAGTAATAATATAACTACGGAGAACTATCTTAAGATCGAGCCACAAATTGAAGTCGGAAATGTTATTTTAATGTCAATTGTCGACTATGATTATGTTTTAAAAGAATTTGTTGCCAAGCCATATACCGGCTCTATTTTTTAGAAATTAAGATAGTCACAGGAAAGGCAGACAGAGGTATGGAAGAAATAGTAGTTATATGTATAAATAGGGGCGATTACTATGATACAGTTATCTCTTTGTCACTTTGTTGAAAAAATATACTAGAATGTGGGGTAAACGCTATTCCCCTAAGTGTGGTATAAACCTTTTCGCAAAAGATGATAGTTTCGCTATTTAGTATAAGAAATAACTTTCACCGCATGTGGAGACTGTGTGTCTCTTGAGCAACCGAAAATTAAAACCTGATACTTATATAAAATTGAGTCTGGATATGGAAGATTATTACAGAATCAAAGATGCAGAGAAGGAAAAGAACAAGACATCATAACATCCTACCCGTAGTGATAAATTGTTCTACAGGAAAGGGTGCGAAGCATGGAAAATGTAGTATACGAGAAAGATTACGGAGAGGAATTCCGGGAGAGAAGTGATAAGGCGAAAGGACAGGACTTTTTAGACACATTGAAGGATATCGGATTCTTCCAGGCATACAAAGAAGAAATGGATAAAATCCCAAAGCGTGTGGTTCCAAAGGAAAAAGAGGATTACGGATACCTGCTTGGAGAATGTGACTTTTTCGATTAAGGACGGGCTATTGCGGATGACCATATTCATTGGATATTTTGATAAGGTGTATTAAGGATGAGAGCATCTGTTAGTGTGAGGAATGGCGGGTGCTTTTTTCATGAAGTTATGGTATGCTGTAAGAAATCAATTAGCCGGAGGTACGGAGTTATGGACGATCAGCGGATTTTACTGGATTATGAAACGATCAAGGGAGCTGTCGCCGGGGAGAAGTGGGCAATGGAGCGGATTCTTAAACATTACGATTTCTATATGGATGAACTCGCCACAGTGAAGGAGCGGGAGCCGGATGGAAATGTGAAGTGTTATGTGGATGAGGTTTTGAAGCAGGCAATAGCATTGAAACTGCTGGAGGAAGCGGAGAGGAGAGCGAAAGAGAAAATTAATAGTGTTTGAATCCATCCGGGATTCTTTCATAATTCGCAATCTACGAAGCTGCCTGGAAGAAGAGCATGGGGATAATACGCTTTTAGGGGTGAAAAATGGTATCCCGTTTATCTTGGATTTTTCTATTCCTACAAAATTGTAGCCTAACAGTAATATTGCAGTAAGGTATGGATAGTATACTTTTATTGAATGCGAAATATAGCAGAGAGGTATACTGGATGCTGAAAATAAAGAAACAAATCGGAATTTGGAGGTATTGTATTATGAGATTGGACGGTTTTGGATTATTTGTTGAAGATATGGCGAAAATGATTCGCTTTTACAGAGATGTACTTGGCTTTGAGATTAAAGAAGCGGAAGATACATCTAATGTATATCTTGTAAAAGATGGGACGTTGTTTCTGTTGTACGGCAGAAATGACTTTGAAAAAATGACCAATCGCAGATATGATTATATCAAAGGATTCAACGGTCATTTTGAAATGGCACTTTATGTTGATACATTTGAAGAAGTTGATAAAGCATTTAGTAAAGCTGTAGAAAACGGTGCTACTCCTGTACTGGAACCGGAACTTGAACCTTGGGGACAGAGAACTTGTTATATTGCTGATCCTGAAGGTAATTTAATAGAGATAGGTTCTTGGAATAAGCCTTACGAAGAAAAGGATTCATAAATTCGAATTTGAGAGGGAATTGAATATGAATAAGGAATGGTTGAACTTAATAAAACAATTTGTGTAGATTTTTAGTCTGCCAGATTAAAATTTGAGATTTGAGGTACAGCGTATGAAAGGTTTCCATAGGGACAATCAGCTATTTTCTCTTTGTGGTTTGAACTGCGGATTATGTCCTATGCACTTAAATAAGTATTGTCCCGGCTGCGGTGGCGGAGAGGGGAATCAATCCTGCAAAATTGCAAAGTGTAGTTTAGAACATGATGGTGTGGAATATTGTTTTCGGTGCAGAGAGTACCCCTGTGAGAAGTGTGAGCATATAGATGAATTTGATTCATTCATTACACACAGTAACCGAAAAGCTGATTTGAAAAAAGCAAGAGAGATAGGGATCGAAGCATACAATGCGGAGCAGACAGAAAAGACGGAATTATTGAATTTACTGTTAGCCAACTATAACGATGGCAGGAAAAAGACTCTTTTTTGTGTGGGGGTCAATCTTTTGGAATTGCAGGAAATAAATGAGATACTTTTGCAAATCAAGGGTAATTCGGAACTGGAAAGATTGACACTCAAAGAAAAAAGTTCTTATGCTGCGGGGGTGTTTCAAAACGCAGCAAAGCGAAAGAATATTGAACTAAAGCTCCGGAAGAAAAAATAATCTCTAAGAAAGGAAAACTTACATGAAATACAATTGTACGGTTATATCGGTAGAAGACATCAAAGCTGCAAGAAAGTTTTATGAGGATTTATTCGGATTGGAAGTATTTCAGGATTATGGAAGAAATATAGCTTTTACCTGCGGTTTAGCTTTACAGCAGGACTTTGACTGGCTTGTTCATTTACCAAAAGAAAGCATATTAAGAAAATCTAACAATGTGGAATTATGTTTTGAGGAACAGGACTTTGACAGTTTCTTACATAAACTAAAAAAATATCCGAATATTGAGTGTTTGGGTGAGGTAATTGAACACAGTTGGGGGCAACGTGTCATTCGATTTTATGATTTGGACGGACATATCATAGAAGTTGGAGAAAATATGAAAATGGTTATAAAGCGTTTCCTTGCTTCTGGTATGACCATAGATGAAGTGTCTGTAAAAATGGATGTTTCTTTTGAAGATTTAACGAAGCTGCAAAACAGTTAAATGAAAAGTTGCAAAGGAGAACGAATTAATGAAAAAAATGAGCCGAGAAGCTAAAAAAATAATGATGGAACGTTTTGGAAAAGACACTGTTATTGCGTTGGCAACCATTGAAAAGGAGCTTCCTTATGTGCGATATGTAAATGCCTACTATGAGAACGGTGCATTTTATATTATTACATATGCACTTTCAAATAAAATCAAACATATAGAAAACAATCCTGCTGTTGCAATAGCTGGTGAGTGGTTTACGGCACATGGAAAGGGCAGCAATTTGGGCTATTTTGGAAAAAAAGAGAATTGTATGATTGCTGAAAAACTGAAAAATGTCTTTGCTGAATGGATTGATAACGGACATAACAATTTTGATGATGAAAATACGATAATTCTATGTGTAGAATTAACAGATGGACTGTTACTCTCACATGGGACAAGATATGAGTTTTAGCTTTTCCAGCTTGTAGAATTGGAAAAATTTCAGGAGCAGTATTTCCAGTCAGAACTAAGGATGCTGCCATAGATAGAGATGAAAAGACGAAATTTACGGAGGAGGATCAGAATGGTGGATGTTTATAAAAATTGTCCTGAATATGAGAATGAGGACTATCTTGTGAGAATGGTTTGCCAAGAGGATAGAATGGATTTATTAAAGGTTTATTCTGATAAAAGGGCTGTCCCCTTTTTTAATAGTGATAATTGTGGCGGAGATGATTTCTATTATACAACGGAAAGCAGAATGGAACAGGCGATTGATTACTGGCTTTTCGAGTACAATAGAGAAGGATTTGTGAGGTGGACAATTGTGTCAAAAGCAACTGATGAAGCAATTGGAACAATAGAGCTTTTCCACAGAGACGCCGATGATTATTTTACAAACTGCGGTTTGCTCAGGCTGGACATTCGCAGTGATTATGAAATGACAAGCGAGATTATAAAAATATTAAGATTGATAATGGAACCTGCATATAGCCTGTTTCATTGTGATAAGATCGCTACGAAAGCGCTTCCCTCTGCGGCAGAACGTATTGTGGCGTTGAAAAATTTAGGATTTATACGCTCAGAGGAAAAGCTGATAGGGCATGATGGAACAAAGTATGATTCCTATTTTGTATTGAGGAAAAATTAGCGCCTCTCCAAATCTGGATAAAAAATATGTATCCAGGCTAAAATGCTTGACATTGACAAAGTTATAAGCTAATATAAGACCATATTTCAAGAAAGAGCAGGTATGTGGATGTTAATTGTTTCTGTAATGACAAAGGACAACTAAATTTTATAAGAGGGTAAGCACGGAATAGAGTGCTTTATTTGTGTTACCCTTTTTGGCATTATTGAATGCCGGTTGTTTCTGCCTTACAGAATACTGCATACACCGGGAATAATTGTCTTATTATGATGGATAAGAAAGCGGGAAAAGTATGACTGTGGTGTCATGCTTTTTTATTTCTGCGAGCAAATGGGCTGCATTTTTCAGGTCATTGCTGCTTTCCTTTTATGGGGATGTTTTGCTTTTTTCATCATCTTAAGATATATACATCTGTGGTTTCAGTCTATGTAATGATAGGCAGAAACCACATTTTTTTATGTTTTTTCATTGAATATTTAAACTGGAGGTTTTCAAGATGAAGATAATTGAGACAGAGAATTTAACGAAAAAGTATAAGCGGTATAAAAAGCAGGAGGGTTTGGCCGGAAGTATTAAGGGCCTGTTTCACAGGAAATATGAAGAAAAAATTGCGGTAGATGATTTTGATATTCATGTAAATGAGGGTGAGTTTGTAGGCCTGATCGGGCCGAACGGAGCGGGTAAAACGACCCTGGTGAAGATGTTGACCGGGATTATTGCGCCGACAAGCGGCAGGATACAGGTGATGGGATTTTATCCGAATAAATTGGAAAAAGCATTTAAGCAGCAGTATGCGGTGGTTATGGGGCAAAAGAGCCAGCTGTTTTTTGAACTGACAACGGAGGACACGTTGCGGCTGTTTAAAGAAATATACGGTATCCCGGAAGACGAGTATAAAAGAAACAAGGATTTTTTTGTGGATCTGTTTCAGGTGCAGGAACTGATGAATGTACAGGTAAGAACGCTATCGTTGGGAGAAAGGATGAAGATGGAACTGATCGTTGCATTGCTTCATAATCCGAAAATATTGTTTCTGGATGAACCGACCATTGGACTGGATGCTGTGGCAGGTAAGCAGATCCGGACTTTCTTAAAAGATGTGAATGAGTCAAGAGGAACTACCATTTTGCTTACCTCGCATTATATGGAGGATATTAAGGTATTGTGTAAACGCTCCATAGTCGTGAATCACGGCAGAAAAATATATGACGGCGGTACGGATATGTTATTTAAAAATTATCAAAAGAGTAAGAAAATGACGATATACTTTGAACACAGTGTAGAGCCTGATGTGCCGGATGATTGCAGAGTATTGGAAAAAGCGAATGACAAACTGGTACTTGAAATACCAAAACAGAACGCAGAAAAAGTTCTGGAATCTTATATCGGTCATTATCCGATCCGGGATATTGGAATTGAGGAAGAAGAAATAGGCTCAGTCGTGGAGCGTATCTATAAAGAGGTATAGGACATGAAGAAATATTTAGAAATTGCCAAGGCATACATGAAAGCACAGCTGATCTGGAGGTCGGATACCTTAGTAGACGTGATTCTGGCGGTGGCGAAGATACTGTTTGCATGGATCTTATGGAGTATTCTGTTTGAGGGTAAAGAGCAGATCGCGGGCTTGGGATTTCAGGCCATGATTTCTTACTATATCATAAGCTCCTATTTATTCCAGTTGGAAAAATCTGCGGAGATCAGCCGGCAGATGACCGGTATGCTGAGAAATGGTACCTTTTCAAAATATATGGTGATACCGGTACAGACACAGGGGTATTTTGTGGCGATGGAAGCAGGGAAGATTGCGTTTTCTGCGGGCATTGGTTTTTTAGCAACGTTTCTGTGGTTTTATTTGTTCCGGATTCCATTTGTGCATACAGCCAATATAAAGATCCTGTTATGCGGAAGTATCATGGTTGTTTTAGGACTGTTGTTTATGGCGCTGCTCAATTACTTTCTTGGGATTTTGACCTTGAAATTTGAGGAGATCAGCATCTTTCTCATGATAAAAGATAACCTTTCCGCATTTGTGACCGGGGCGGTAATTCCCCTTGCGCTTTTACCGGAATGGATGACAGCAGGCATGAGATTTCTGCCTTTCTATTATGTCACATATCTTCCCAGTATGCTGTTTATAGGGAAATGTGAGGAGGAGGCAGTCACAGGCTTAATCGTCTTAGGTGTGTGGTGCATGGTCTTTCTTGTTTTAAATCAGGTAACTTATGAACATGATCGAATCAAATATGATGGAGCAGGAATATGAAACATAATTTAAAATTTATATCAGAACTGATCAAATTCAGATTATCCCATATCATGACCTTCCGGTTGGGATTCTTTGCACCGTTTTTCATTAATACCAGTTATTTTCTGGTTCAGCTTTTCGCTTTCGAGGCAATTTACGGGCATGTGGACAGTATCCGTGGATGGGGGCATGGGGAAATCCTTATTTTTATTGGAACATTCTCCCTGATTGATGCCCTGAACATGACCATTTGCTTTTTTGGGGTGATTTCCATACCGGAGAAAATACAGACAGGAGAACTGGATTTATATCTGACCAAACCAGTGAATCCACTATTACGGATCACCTTTGAAAAAGTAGATCCGGGCACCATACCGCTTCTGATCTTCAGCGCCTGTATCGCCTTATATGGGGTGAGAGAAAGCGGCGCGAATCTTTCGTATGCGAATATCATTGGATATTTGTTTCTGGTTTTGCTGATGACCATACTGTACTACGATATGGAGCTTTTGATACGGTGTTTTGCCTTTTTTGTGTTCTCTGTAGACAATCTGATGAAAATAGAGAATACGGCTGTGGACTTGTGTCTGAAAATACCGGGGATCGCTTTTTATGGAATCTATAAGTTTGTTTTTTATTGTGTATTGCCGTACGGAATCATTGCGACGCTGCCAACGCAGGCAGTAACAGGGGTTTTGTCGGCAAAAGGATTCCTTTTCGGGGTGGCGATCGTGTGCATTTTTACGTTTTTTGCCTTGTCTTTTTGGACATATGGCGTACACAGATATGAAAGCGCAAGCAGCTAATCAGTTTTTGGGAAAGAGGTATAGATATTATGGAAGAATATAGAAATGCCCGATTGGGAACGTATTTAGTGAAGGGATTGACCAAAGAATTACTGACACGAAATATTATTCCATTCTATTCTGCTTCTATAACGAATATTGGTTCGCAGATGGTAACAAATAGATGTGACTATATACCATTCTGGGTTGATACATTTGGAACCATTCTTGATGGGAGTTCAGTATACAATGATATGATGAAAGGTTTGTCATCGGAACTTATAGAATGACAGCTTACGTTAGACCCCCATTTGAAATGGAGGTTGCTAATTTTTCCATTGGCGTGAAAGAAAATGGAAAACTGGCGGGCGTGGCGATCTGTGGCAGGCCGGTCAGCAGGCACTACGATGATGGTTATACGTTAGAAATCAACCGGCTGTGTACAGATGGGACAAAGAATGTATGCAGCATTTTATACGGTGCCGCCTGCCGTGCGGCAAAGGCTATGGGCTACCGGAAGGTAATTACTTATATCCTGCAGAGTGAACTGGGGACATCCTTAAAGGCGTCCGGTTTTCAATGTGAGGGTATTGCAGGCGGTCTTGCGTGGAATGGGGAGCGCAAGCCCAAACAGGAAAATCAGTATCCCCATGAGATGAAAACAAGATGGGTCAGAACAATAAAGGAGGAACGGCGTTATGGCATTCAAACAGGATAAACAGTTGCAGGAGATTACCAGGAAACTGGAACAGGGCGTAAAGGATATGCTTACTTCCGAAAATTACACGGAATATTTAAAAGTCATGTCCCAGTTTCACGATTACAGTTTTAATAATACCATGCTGATTGCCATGCAGAAGCCGGAGGCAACACTGGTGGCCGGATATCAGGCATGGCAGAAAAAATTTGAGCGTCATGTGAAGAAAGGGGAAAAGGGCATCCAGATCATTGCGCCGGCTCCCATCCGGGAAAAAGAGGAAGTGGAGAAGATTGATCCGTTTACCAATGAACCGGCACTGAAAGAGAACGGGCAGCCGGAAACGGAGATCATTACGCATGTGATACCGAGGTTTCGTGTCACTACTGTATTTGATGTATCGCAGACGGATGGAAAGCCGCTGCCGGAGTTTGGAATAGAAGATTTGACTGCCAGTGTGGAAAATTACGAGGCATTTATGCAGGCCATTACCAGCGTTTCCCCGGTTCCTATCCGGTATGATGAGATTGAGGGAGAATCCCATGGTTATTATCACCTAGTGGATAAGGAGATTGTCATTCAAAGCGGCATGAGCGAGAGCCAGACCATGAAAACGGCAATCCATGAGGTCAGCCATGCGAAGTTCCATGACAGGGAAATCATGGAGGAACTGGGGATTCAGAAGGATAAGCTGACAAGGGAAGTGGAAGCCGAAAGTATCGCTTACTGCGTGTGCCAGTATTTTGGATTGGACACCTCAGCTGAAAATGAGTGCGGAGACAAGGAAACTTTGTTTCCGCACTTATCAGAATTTGGTAGATGAAAACATAGCGGTAAGGGTAGAAAACTACGATCAGGTGTATCTGGCAGCCGCACGTTTGGATGATTCAGCGGAAAAGATATGGCAAAGACTTCAGGATAAACCGCCTAGAAAGTTCAAAGGGTATCATTCCATCAGCGTGAGTGATGTGCTGGTCTATAATAAGGAAGGAGTCATTACTTCCTATTACATAGATAAAGACCGGCTCATTGTGCTTGCCGGCTTCATCCGTCTCAATTCTTCCAGTGCTCTGATTTCTATGGAGACAGATGATTTTAAGGTTGAGGGAACAAAGGGAAACTGGATTGCTGCGGATGAAATCATCGTTGACGGAAGGCAGTTCTTTCTTTTGCAGAATGATGTGTATAAAGATGATGTTCCCTATGTAGTTGTATCGGAGGACGGTAAGATAGTTACGGATGAAAGCAAAGGGTTTGATGAAATCACCATTCAGAAACTCAGGGATTTCCTGCATCCGCAGGAAAAGCCCCTGCCGGTGCCGGAGAAACCACAGATGGAGCAATGGCAGAAATATTATGAAAACGGGGAATATCTCCGGAGTGCGGAAATGACAGAAGAACAAAACTATAACATGATTGACGGCAGGATGAATAATATTTCCAGTGCGAAGCAATCAAAGCAGACAGGGAAAGGCAGGACTTCCGTTCTGGAGAAGCTGCACCGCAAACAGAAAGAGATTGCAATCCGAAGTGGAAAACAACAGCCGGAACAGGTTATGGGAGCAGATATGGAGCGGAACCGGAAATAGGAAAAAGAAGGATGCCAGGCAAAGGGGGAGTTTTCTATTTGCCTGGTATTCTTTTGTGTTATATGGTATGCTGATTTTCAAAAGGGATGTATGATTATAATTTTCATAACGACAGTTGGATGATAGAAAAGGGCGGAATGCATGGGCAGAAAAAAGAATGGAACGACAAAAACGCAAAGAAAAGAAATCAGGCTGCAGAAAGCGAGTCAGTGGATATTAACTTACAATGGAACACCGAAACATATGGCAAAGCACTACAGAAAGAGGTTTCATGTTGATATTACCACAGCGGTTCGTGACCTGCAGGATATTGGTGTGGAATTTACACAGGAATATTTGGATGCTGTAAAGCGGAGTGAGGAAGAACGTATCCGCCAGAAACGTTTAGAAAAAGAGCGAAAGGTACAGCAGGAACAGGATTTCTTGTATGAAGATTCAGATGATGTGTATGCGTTTATTGCCGGATATACAGGTGGTGGTGTTCCGTATGGAATTACGTGGGAGGAGCTTGGGCTTGAACCATATGCGTCTTATGAAGAACTCATGGAGGCATATGATCGGCGAGACAGGCAAAGAGAAGATGGGATGTTTGAGGAAGATGAGGAGTTCTGGGATGAGGAGGATTTATACTGAAAGCAGAAATTTGAAATTAAACAGCACGGCTTGTAAACCTCAAATTGCTATGGTATGATATAAGTACCGGAAGAATACTTTGCTGGTAATGCGGCATATAATAAAGGTGGTGAATCCTTTGGGAGTAAAAGATACAGTAACAACAAAATATATGCGACAGAATGAAATCTTTGCTGACGCCTTTAATTATTTTGTATATGGCGGCGAGCAGGTGATCAATCCGGAAAGCCTGGAGGAACTCGATACTCGTGAGATAGATGTCCCTTATGGTGGAGAGAAAGGTGCGAAGCAGCCGGTGCAGAAAACCAGGGATGTTATCAAATCTGTCATTGCGATGATGGATAAACGTACCGCTTATCTTCTTCTGGCAATCGAGAATCAGTCAAATATCCATTATGCGATGCCAGTTAAAAATATGGTCTATGATGCTTTACAATATGCGAAGCAGGTAGAAGCGGCGATGGCTTCCCATAAAATGTCTGGTGATTATAAGGGTGTAGATAGTGACGAATATCTGTCAGGTTTTATGAAAGAAGATCGGCTGTTACCCGTGGTAACATTGGTCATATATTTTGATTCAAAAGAGTGGGATGGCCCGTTATCTATTCATGAAATGTTTGATAAACAGGATGCGAGGGTGCTTGCGCTGGTTCCTGATTATAAGATTAACTTGCTTGCACCGGCTTCGATAAAAGATGAAGATTTTGGAAAATTCCAGAGTTCTTTGAAAGAAGTGTTGTCATTTATCAAGTATGCAAGAGACAAGGATGAATTGAAAAAGGTATTGGATGCAGACGAATCTTTCCGCCATTTGGGGAGAGAAGAAGTGGATGTATTAAATGCCTGCGTAGGTGCAAAGATAGCAGTCAAAGAAGGTGAGGAGGCGATTGATGTGTGTTTGGCAATACAACAAATGAATGAGGAAGCGGCTCAGAAGGAAAGAATTTCTACACTGTCCGCTAACATTAAGAACCTTATGGAAAAAATGGGATGGTCTGCGGAACAGTCTATGGATGTATTAAGCGTTTCCGACAGTGACCGAAGGGCGCTTTGGCAGTTGCTTAAATAAAATGCAGAATGAGCCGGGCAGTATCAATCAAACAGATACTGCCCGTTTTTTACACTAGTATAATTCGATTCAAATAATTTTACATTATTATTCTGAAATGGTATAATACTTATAGACCATTTCAGGAGGTAAAAAATGCCAAAGAGTGCTACGCCTATTTTTCTTTCCGATGATGATAAGTCATATTTAAAGTCCGTTCTACAAAAAGGGACTGTTGAAGCCAGAGTCCATAGGAGGGCCAAAATCCTCTTATTAAAATCAGATGGCATGGCAGATGAAGCCATTGCTGACAAACTTGATATTTCAAGGCCGACGGTGAAACTCTGCCTGAAAAAATACAGGGAATCCGGCGTGAAAACTGCGTTGGAAGACAGCAAAGGCCGTGGCCGCAGGATTGAAATTACCGATGATGCAAAGGCATGGGTAATCAATATTGCCTGCCAAAAGCCTTCCGCATTCGGCCTTCCGGCAGAATTATGGTATCCTTTAAGCCTTACCCGGTACATCAATTCTGTCGCTGGGCAGGAAGGATATTCCCGCATGGTGACGGTATCTGAGTTTTCTATTCGGAAGATACTCAGGGAAGCAATGCTTAATCCCCATAAAGTCACCTATTATTGTGAAAAACGAGATCCTGACTTTGAAAAGAAAATGCATGATGTACTGGTTATTTACAAGCAGGTGGAACTCCGATTTGATGAAAAGGGAATCTTGATTCCGTTTGCCAGTGATGAAGAGCCGATACCTACGTTATCCTATGATGAAAAGCCCGGGATCCAGGCAATCGCCACCACATCAGAGGACAGGCCGCCAGTTGCCCATACAGAAAAAAGGTCCGCCGTACAGCGTGATTATGAGTATAAACGTCTGGGGACGCTCTCTCTTCTGGCAGCAATTGACCTGCTGACTGGGGAAGCCATCCCACTGGTAAGCAATACCCATAAAAGCAGCGATTTTATAACATTCCTAAAAATATTGGATGAGAAATACCCCAAAGGGGACAAAATACGGCTTATACTGGATAACCACTCCGCCCATACATCCAGGGAAACGCAGGAATATCTGAATACAGTTCCTGGAAGGTTTGCATTTGTGTTCACTCCCACACATGGCTCCTGGCTGAATATGGTGGAAGGTTTTTTCAGCAAAATGACCCGCCAGATGCTGTCCGGAATTCGTGTAGGCTCGAAAGAGGAGCTAAAGGAACGGATCCTGAAATACTTTGAGGAAATCAATGAGGTTCCAGTCCCCTACAAATGGAAATACCGCATGGAAACGATTGATCTTTCGAAAGAGGATGTGGACACAATCGTCTATGAAGTTGTAAACGCGAAAGCAGCAAGTCCGGAAAACCAAGGGAAACGTGTGCCCAAACCGCCGACACGTAAGCCAAGAAATCAGACTGCTACCAATGCTTAAATTGTAAGGTTATTTAAATCGAGTTGTACTAGTACAGTTCTTTCACATCAGATAGAAAGCGGTTTGTATTACAGACAGGCATTAGCAGATAAAACAACAAATTTTAAGGAACAGTTAGCTAATCCATTCAGTGAGCAAGCAGAAGAAATTATTAAAGACCCATATATTTTTGATTTTATACCGAATGCAAAAAAACTTAGAGAGATTGAGTTAGAAGACGCCCTTGTCCAACAAATAACAAAGTTACTACTGGAATTTGGGTCAGGTTTTGCTTTTATGGGGCGGCAGTATCCTATCCAAGTTGGAAAAAGAGAATTTTTCATAGACTTATTATTTTATAATGTGAAATTGCATTGCTATTTTGTAGTAGAATTAAAAACAGTAGAATTTGAACCAGAGTTTGCAGGAAAGCTATCTTTTTATTTATCGGCAGTTGATGGGGAGTTGAAGTCACCGAATGATAATCCTACGATTGGTTTGTTGTTGTGTAAGGGGAAAGATAAAATGGTAGCTGAATATGCTTTGAAAGATGTAAACAAACCAATGGGAGTAAGCGAATACAAACTTTCCAATCATGTTTCAGAGGAATTACAGGACAAACTACCGTCGATTGAAGATATTGAAAAAAGAATCAATTAAAATTTTGCATCAAGGTGGTGCAAAATTTATATTAGCTTTATATTTGTGGGAAAAGGGATACACGAACGGTTTTAGTATTGTAAAAATATTGCCCATATTTCCGTGATTTTGTGGGGATATGTTCTAATTTGGTACGCATGTGGAGACGGTATGTTTATTGTCCAAACTCAATGCAAAGCAACATATCGAAGTTGAGATTAAGATGGACGAGCTGGATTTGACTGCTGCGGAGAGCAAAGCCACCTACGAGGAGATCAAGGCGTATGTGCTGGAGCATAGCGGTATGAAAGTCAGCAGCCTATATATTGCTCAGGTAAAGCAGAAATGTGGTATTATTGAGCGTGAAAATTATAATAAACCGAACTCTGAGGATATTGAACATCTTCCAGAGCCGCCTGATCATTTAGAGGGAAAATTCAATTCTAAAGATCTCATTGGTACTATTGAAAAAATGAAAAATGACTGATATAACAATCGTGTAAATAGTGTCCAAACTCTATGTTAAAAGCTGTTTTTGACATAGAGGATACATAGGAAAAGTGCAGCAGGGTGCTGCACAATTAGAAATGGAGTGTAAATGTGATGAATCAAGATGAGATGAATCAAAAATCCAATATGATCATTTATACAACAGAGGATGGATTGGCTAAAATTGAGACGAATTTTGATGAGGATACGGTCTGGCTCTCTATTGATCAGATGGCAGAATTGTTCGAGAGAGATAAATCAACCATTTCCAGACATATAAAAAATATTTTTGCGGAAGGCGAATTGCAGCGTGATTCAGTTATTGCAAATTTTGCAACAACTGCTTCTGACGGGAAAACATATCAGGTAGATTACTACAATCTGGATGTGATTATCTCTGTTGGCTATCGTGTGAAATCCAAACGAGGTACACAGTTTAGAATCTGGGCAACCAATATTCTTAAGGAATATATGAGAAAAGGCTTTGCGATGGATGATGAACGGCTGAAGAACCTCGGCGGCGGCGGTTACTTCAAGGAACTTTTAGAACGTATTCGAGATATTCGAGCATCAGAAAAGGTGTTTTATCGTCAGGTTTTAGAAATTTATGCTACGAGTATCGACTACGATCCAAAAGCGGAAATTTCTATCCAGTTTTTTAAGAAAGTACAGAATAAAATCCATTATGCCATTCATGGGCAGACTGCGGCAGAGGTTATTTACAGCAGAGCCGATGCAGAAAAAGAATTTATGGGGCTTGCGACCTTTGCAGGAAAACAGCCAACCTTGAAAGAAGCGGTTATTGCTAAAAATTATCTGGATGAAAAAGAACTTCGAGCCATGGGGCAGCTTGTATCCGGATATCTTGATTTTGCAGAACGACAGGCAGAACGTGAGCAGGCGATGACTATGCAGGATTGGGCAGAACATCTGGATCGCATTCTTACCATGAGCGGAGAGCAGTTGCTGATTGGAAACGGAAGCGTCAGTCATAAGGAGGCTGTTGATAAAGCAACCGGAGAATATAAAAAATACAAGGCTCGGACGCTTAGCGAGGTAGAACAGGATTATCTGGATTCGATTAAAATGCTGGAGCAGAAAGCTGAGAAAAAATAAACCGATACCCAAGGTGATAGGATAGTTATAATTTGATACATACAAGGATAGTGGGATGAAAAAAGAAAAGACAAAAGTATATATTTATACAAGAGTATCTACAGCTATGCAGATTGACGGATACTCTCTGGATTCACTAAAATCCAGAATGAAAGCATTTGCAGAGTTTAATGATTATGAGATTGTCGGTGAGTATGAAGATGCTGGTAAATCCGGAAAGTCTATCGAGGGCAGATTAGAGTTCAACCGCATGATGGAGGATATTAAATCCGGCAAGGATGGAGTTTCCTTTGTTCTGGTATTTAAGCTGTCCCGATTTGGCAGAAATGCTGCGGATGTCCTTTCCACCTTGCAGGTGATGCGGGATTTTGGTGTCAATCTGATCTGCGTGGAGGATGGGATTGATTCTTCCAAGGATGCTGGAAAGCTGATGATTTTTGTCTTGTCGGCGGTTGCAGAGATTGAGCGTGAAAATATCCGGGTGCAGACCATGGAAGGCAGAATCCAGAAAGCCCGTGAGGGTAAATGGAACGGTGGTTTTTCTCCGTATGGATATAGTTTGGAAAGGGGCGGCTCTTTATCAATGAGGAAGAAGCAGAAGCAATCCTTGTGATTTTTGACCAGTATGTGCATACGGATATAGGGGCAAACGGACTGGCAAAATATCTTGAAAATCATGGTATTCGTAAAATACCAAGACAGAATGGGAAAAATCCGTTATTTGATGCGGCATTGATCAGAAGGATACTGAAAAATTCTGTGTATTGCGGAAAAATTGCTTATGGCAGACGCAGAACGGAAAAGGTTCATGGTACAAGAAATGACTATAAGCTTGTGGAGCAGGATGAGTATTTACTGGTGGATGGATTGCATGAGGGGATTGTCTCAGAGGAGCTTTGGCATGAAGCGCAGGTGAAGTTATTGGCACAGGCGAAAAAATATGAAAAAGTCAGTCATGGCAAAGATAATAAGATCCATCTGCTGTCCGGTATTGTGAAATGCCCGGTTTGCGGAGTTGGTATGTATGGCAATAAGAGCATCAAACATAAAGCTGACGGTACAAAGTACAAGGATTTCTTCTATTATGGCTGTAAACACCGCACCATGACAAGAGGTCATAAGTGTGATTATAAAAAGCAGATGAATGAGGAATTGTTGGACGATGCTGTGGCGGAAGTCATTGTAAAGCTGGTTAGCAATCCAAAGTTTGCTGCCATGATGCAGGAAAAAATCAATATGAAGGTAGATACCTCTGTGATTGAGCAGGAGATCGCAGCACATGAAAGGCAGCTTCGGCAGAGCTATTCTACAAAATCAAGGTTGATGGAAGAAATCGATTCCCTTGATCCGGATGATAAGCATTATATCAAGCGCAAGGCAGACCTTGATGACCGCCTTTACAAGATGTATGATAAGATTGAGGATACAGAAAATCTGCTGATTGCCGCCAGGGCAAAGAAGATGTCGATTGAAGCAGAAAAGCTGACAGGAGACAATATTTACAAGGTCTTGATTTATTTTGATAAACTGTATGCGGTGATGAATGAACAGGAAAAGCGGCAGATCATGGAGTCTCTGATTTCTGAGATTCAGATATATCCGGAGCGGCAGGCAAATGGTCAGTGGTTGAAATCCATTAAGTTCAGGCTTCCGATTATTAGAAGAAGATATGAGTATTAGTTTGGACAATAATGAACATGCGGAGATCGTGTGCCTCTTGAGCAACCGAAAACCTGATACGAAAGTCAGGATCGATGTAGATCTGGAAGACTACTACCGTATCAAGGACGCAAAGAAGAATCAGAACTGAAAATAGAACACCGAACTAAAAGCGAAAGTTGCTGATGTGTAAAAGCATTGGCAGCTTATTTTTTTTCGCCGAGGGGAGGTGGTGCCTATGATCTGGATCCGCTGATCGTGGAACGATAATTGATAATCATCGACAATCTGAGAAACGGAGGAAATCATAATGGCAAAGAAGAGAAGTGTTAAAGTTTACGGACAGAGCGGCTATAAGTACAAGGAAACGCCGACGATCATGCTGAAGGGGCTGTGGCTTAAGGAAGCAGGGTTTGATATCGGGGATTATATCTCCGTTATCTGCGAGGATGGTAAGATCATCATCACCCAGGATGCCGAGAGGGCTGCTGTGAAAGCTGCAGAGGCCGAGTTCATGGAGAGGGAGATGAAAGCCTTACAGAAGCGCTACGAGGCTGAGAAAGTAAAAATAAGGGCTCAGATGGTAACGGAGCCGGGAGCGAGGTGGTAATCATGTTTACCACGGAAGAACTGCAGTCAATCGACAGAAATTATTTTACGGTGATTGTGGCGGATGCATATGATGTGACTCTGATCAGCAACAATACCCGGCATGTCTGGTATATCCACAGTGTGGAGTAGAAGGATCGAAACCTTTGTCTGGTATATCATAAGCACAAAATCAGTCACCCCTATCACAGACATTCCCGGTGCGGGACACTTCGGAGGGCAATCAGGGATATTAAGTCCCATGATGAATTTCAATTAAACGGCAGGAAGCCAGTCTATAAGCATTAAAAACAGAGCGGTAGCACCCGATGATGGATGTTACCGCTCTTTCTTAAGTTTTGGTTTATGCCGTTGTCTTATTTGCAATTCTTCTTACAGTGACGGAGTCTCAGGTATTCGCAGACGGCATCGTGGGCATTGTTGATCTCCTGACGGCCACGGCTGGGCTTCAGATTGATCTCAATGCAGATGTCGTCAATGGACATTCCCTGTAGGCTCAGACGGATAATCTTAGCATAGCGAGGGTTTTCTTTGTCGAAGTGAGCCAGAAGCTTGATCTTCAGTTCCTCTTCGGTAGGTTCCGGACAGAGCTTGTCCAGAATCTGATCTTCGACTGACGGCTGTGATGTATCTTCGATGTCAAAGGTTTCGCCGTCATATTCGTAATCGAGAGACAGGATCTCCACGCGCTTCGGATTGTAGCGTTCCATATGTCCCTTGTTCGGGCAACCCTTACAACGTCTGGTGTAAGGGCAAAGCTTGTCTGAACCATCAGGGTTCTTGCCGATGATGCAGCGGCCTTCGCGGCGCATTTCCATATCTTTGTTCAGCTCATCCCAAAAGCCTTTCATGTAGGAAGCATAATGGTCTTTGCTAATGGCCATGAAGCCGATCTCAAAGGAAAACTCTCCGAGATGTATGGTGGTGAAGTTGTCCTGGATGTAGTCGCCTTTCTGCAGACCGAACTTCTCTTTGAGGAAGGGGACTAAGACCTTGCCTTCCGGGATTGGATTTCCATCAAATGATTTGCGGTTGCTGTACTTCTGTGTGTTACTGTAATCTGCTTTTCTTACCATATCTTTTTCTCCTTTGATTGGCGTGGAGGGGATATGGCGTTTGATGCTCACAGAGCTCCTCCGATTGACTTGGATTCCGTGGCAATCGCGAGAGGATCTTTCAGGAGCATCAGATACAAATTGAAATTCGGATTGATCTGTGTTATACTTGTTTAGTCTGGTTTGTTAGGGTTTGTTGTATGACCTTTTCCCGACCTTTTGTGCTGAAAAAAGCCCTGTGATTGCTCACAGGGACATCAGATAGTTAGCAAGGTTGTCGTGCTATGGTTGTCGGACTTAGTTAAGTTGGAATTTTGAAAAAGGTGAAAATTAATGACAAATACGGATATTCCACGTCTGTGTGGAGGTACCGTCTTCACTCTGATACTGGAAGCACGGCAACAGAGATACGGGGTCCGAGAACATTTTGCAGGGGACTCTGACGGGCTTTCAGAGATGGATACTTTGATAGGATTGGCTCAGGTGACGGTTCCTGATCTGAAAAGACCTGCAAAGACAAGAGAGGACGTAGTTCAAGGAAACACAACTGAATTTAAGATATGCAAGACTGCCGGCGGCAAAGGGTATTATCCGTTCAGCAACAGGCAGGCAAAGAAAGCATTTGACGACAGGGTGAAAGGGGATTATGCAGAAGCGTTAAAGGCTATGTGTGATTTCACCAGAAAATTCATCTGGGTCAGAGGAAGCGGTAAGCAGGATGAGAACCTTGTAAAAGCATTGCTGGATCTGATCGAGCAGGACGGTTCAATCGGTGATAGCCAAGTGTTTTATATCACTCCGGACGGAAAACCTATGACGAAGCAAAAGATTAACCAGATAGATGGTGATGAGATCTGTTTACAATCTTTTCTGCTGGGTGTATGGCACTTTGCGATAATGCGCCGGGAAGGTAATACGATTGGAAAAGCAACGATGAATGATTGGTGCCCGTCAAAGGGCGGTGCTCCACGGGAATATGAAGGTCATATGGGAGAGAATCTGTCCAGGGATATAGAGCTTATCTATCTGGAAGACGTGGATGTTCCTATTGAGGCAGAAGACGAGACAGTTGAGCACATAGAAGCAGAGATTGTGGACGGAGGAAAGGATCCGGAGCCGGAACAGAAGGCTCAGACAGTGAACCAGAATGTTAACAATCCTGTGGTCATCAATATTACGATGAATCAGTCCGGAGACGGACGGCAATTTGGTTATATAGGAGAGTATCACGAGAAAGGGGAGGATTGAGCCTATGGATAAAGATGAACTACAGCCGGTTTCTCCCATGCTCCCGTCGCAAGAGCAGCCACGACAGGTTTCTGTTCAAATGGAGCAATCCGGCGGCGAGGGCAAGCAGTTCGGTTATGTGCAGAACTATGAGAGCACAAAGAATACGACGGTTTTGATGATTCCGGGCAATGAAGCAGATGACGATGATGATACGCCCGATGAAGAAATAGAGGCGGACTTCAGCTGTTACAACCTTTTTGTCATAACCGATGAACAGTTCAGGGGAAAGTATTTTGTAGTACCGAAGAATAAAGCAATATCGGAGAGTACACCGGCGGATCTGATGGAGCTTGCGGATTTGACACCGGATAAGATTGCAATCGTAAAGAAGTATCCGGCGATATTTGCTAATCAGAATCATTCTTTTGCAAAAACAGATGATTCGCACAGAGCCTTTTTGGGGATCATCAGGGATATACAAATCAAGGAAGAGGGCATTTGGATATATTTTCATAAGATGAGAAAGGTCAAGCAGCAAGTCTTTAATGAGCATGCAGCAGACTTTGGGATAGAAGGGACCGAGTTCAAGAATGAGCTGGATTGCACGCACTGGTCAATTAAGAGAGTCAATGTATTGGAAACATTGGAAAAAGTGGGTCACAAAATAATATTGATATAGATACAACTCAGCTTTGAAGGAGTTGCGGAGGTAAGAAATGAGCCAGGAATATGAAGAGATGCAAGTTGAAAAATGGGTTAATTTGGAAGATGTCGCAAAACATCTGAGTATTAGCCAGGATACGGTTCGTACGTGGATCAAAGAAGGAAAACTTCCATATTACCGAGCCGGAAAAAGATATAAATTCAAGATTTCCGAAATAGATGAATGGGTTCGGGAAGGAAAGATACAAGAATAAAGCCAAGCAAGGAGGATGACAATATGGGCAGAAAAATCCCTTCGCTGATTACAGGAATGACAGTCGATAGAGCGACTTTTCATAATGCGCCGATAGAAAAGCTTTCTTTCATCAATTTCTTCTATGGTAACAATGGTGCCGGAAAGTCATCGATTGCTTATGCCATTGATGAAGATGAAGGACTGACATGGGCGGATGGTAGATCTTGTGATGACTACGATGTGTTGGTCTATAACCGTGACTTTGTGGAGAAAAACTTTTCGTCATATGGAGACCTTAAGGGTGTTTTCATCGTTAACAAAGTGAATAAGGAAGTCCAGGCACAGATTGATGCCAAGACAGAAGAAAAGAAAAAGCTGGACGGAGAGTTCACCGCAACACAGGATGAATGGCATAAAAAATCAGATGCGCAGGGGACACTTTTAACATCGTTCCAGAATGAGTGCTGGGATAAAACAGTGGACTTGCGAGCCGACTTTTCAGAGGCACTTGATGGAAAGAAGACTAAGAAGGGGTTTGCAGAAGCCGTTCTTGGAGAAGCAAATCCGACAGAGCATGATCCCAAAGAATTGAAGAATCTTTGTGATGTGGCGTTCGATACAACTTCCAGAGCATATCCGGAGTTCCAGAGAGTTGGAACAAAATCCACATATGGAACGCTTCCGGGGAAAGACCTTCTGGACAAGGTGATCGTCAGCAGCGCTGAGACGGATTTTGCAAGATTTGTAAGAAAGATTAAGGCATCTGATTGGGTACTTGAAGGTCACAAGCACTATGTCCCGAATGAAGAAAAGAAGTGTCCGTTCTGTCAGCAGAAGATGCCGGATACATTTGAGGAAGATATTAAGAAATGCTTTGATGAGCAGTATCAACAGGATGTAAATGATGTACTGACTTTCCAGACCATTTACGACAGCGAGATGGCTGCGATTATCCGTAAGCTCCGTAATAATCTTGGAGATGTTATGGCTTCGCTGGATTTGGAAGATTATACGAGTAAATTGGAACTTCTGGAAAGCAAGGTATCCGTCAACAGCGGAAGGCTTGCAGAGAAGGTTAAGGAACCTTCAAAAGTTATCGCGCTTGAAGATACAGACTCCCTGCTCTTGGAAATCGGAGATCTGATTGATGAGATCAACAAAAAGATCAAGGCAAATAACAATGTTGTTAACGCCAAGCGGACAAGCAAAGCAAGATGCAAAAAGGAAGTGGTAGAGCATCTGGCTTTTGTTCTGAAAGATATAGTTAAGAGCTATCAGGATGAGAAGAAATCACAGGCAGCAGCTATAAAGGCCCTTGAAGATAAAGGTCGTCAGCTGAAAAAAGATATTGGTTCGCTCACCACAGATATATCAAAGTTGAACCTGCAGGTCGTAAATACTGAAGCAGCGATCACCGGAATCAACAAGATCCTGAAGGATTCCGGTTTCCAAGGGTTCAGTCTGCGTGCAAAGCCTGAAGTTAAGAATACCTATGAGGTAATAAGAGAGAACGGAGAAGTTGCTGAGAACCTAAGTGAAGGTGAACGTAATTTTATCGCTTTCCTGTATTTCTATCACCTGGTACGTGGAAGTCGAAGCAGTGATGAAGTGAAGGATAAGATCGTAGTGATCGATGATCCGGTTTCCAGTATGGATAGCACAGCATTGTTCCTTGTGAGCTCCATTGTGAGAGAGATGGTCAATGTATGCAGGAACAATACAGAATATAAGAATCCGAAGGTTCCGGGAGATTATATCAAACAGATATTCATTCTCACGCACAATGTGTATTTCTATAGGGAAATAACTTACCAACAGGTTCCGTATTATGATTGCACTTCATTCTATATCATCAGGAAGAGTGGGAACCAGTCGAAGGTTCATCTCTGTGAGCGCGAGAAGAAAGATGCGAGAACAGAACTGGAGAATTATAATCCGGTTCAAAATTCGTATGCAGCATTATGGGACGAGCTGAGAGATGCGGATTCCGTCATACCGGCGCTTAATGTTATGCGGAGAATTCTTGAATATTACTTCCTGCAGCTGTGCGGATATGAGGGCAGCAGCCTCAGAGAAGAGCTTCTGGAAAAAGAAGAGAATAAGAAGAAATTTATTGTTGAGGTACCTGGCGGTGAGCCGGATATGACTAAGTATCAGCTGGCCTCAACAATGCTTGCATATATCAATAATCCGAACGGAATCAGCGACGGACTGAATTTCGTAGAGGGCTATGATGATGTTGATGTGTACAAAGACGTATTCAAACTCATTTTCTATACCATGGGGCAGGATCAGCATTTTGATATGATGACCGGAAGTCTGAAAAAGAAATAATGAGTCCGTTTTTTGGGACGGCTAATCGATTAGAATTAAGATGGTGTATAGGAAGTACCGTCAGACAAAGAATGGAGAGATAAGACAATGGCTGAGAAAACAGTGATTGATGCAATGTGGGACGATTCCCCGATTGATGTATCTACAGAAGTAAACTTTATCTGGTCTATTGCAAATAAGCTGCGTGGACCATATCAGAGTGACAAATATAAGGACGTCATCATCCCGATGACGATTATCCGCCGTTTTGAGTGTGCATTGGCACCGACGAAACGGAAGGTGGTCGATCAGTATAAGGCAAACCCGAACTTTCCGGCAAAGGCAATGTACCGCATTTCCGGGTTCCGGTTTTATAACACCAGTGAATATGATCTGGCGGAGCTTGTGAATGATTCCGATCATCTAGCTGCTAATTTCAAGAGCTATATCCAGGGATTCTCTCCGAATGTACAGGAAATCATACTGTCTGCAGAGAAGGGCTTAGATTTCAATAAGCAGATTGACAAGATGGACAAAAACAATCGTCTGCTTTCTGTGGTAAAGGCATTCTCAGAACTGGATCTTAATCCGAGAACCATTGACAATGTTAAGATGGGATATATCTTCGAGGAACTGATCAGGAAATTCTCTGAAAATGCTGAGGCTGGTGATCACTATACCGGTCGTGACATCATAAAGCTGATGGTCAATATTCTGCTGGCGGAAGGCTGTGATGATATCTTTGATGATGGTAAGGTCATCACTATTCTGGATCAGGCCTGCGGTACCGGCGGTATGCTTTCAACGGGATATAACTTCATCAAGCGATATAATCCGTCTGCGGATGTGCGTCTCTTCGGACAAGAGATCAATCCGGAGTCTTATGCTATGTGCCTTGCTGAGATGCTGATTAAGGGACAGAATGCTGAGAATATCTGCTATCAGGATACGATGAAGGCAGATCGTTTCAAGGGGACAAAGATGCGCTTTGTACTTGAAAATCCTCCATTCGGTACCGCTTGGGGCGGGAAGGACGCAGCAGAAGGTGTCGAGGATGCCGTAAATACAGAGTATTTGAAGGGCTTTGATGGACGCTGGGGCGCTGGTCTTCCGGGATCAGGTGATATGCAGATGCTTTTCCTTCAGTCAGCTATTGATAAAATGGATGACAACTATGGAAGAGCGGCCATTATTGAAAATGGATCACCGCTTTTTGCTGGGGGTACAGCTTCCGGAGAAAGCCAAATAAGAAGGTGGATGTTAGAACAAGATCTTATTGAAGCTATAATAGCCCTTCCGACAGATTTGTTTTACAATACTGGAATTGCTACATATATATGGGTGTTCTCGAAAAATAAAAGATCTGAACGTAAAGGAAAAATACAGCTAATTGATGCGAGTTCCTATTTTCATAAATTGCGTAAAGCTTTGGGAGATAAAAAGAATGAAATAACACCAGAAGATAGATCCTCCATAACAAAGCTCTATGCGAATTTTGAAGAAAATGAGTACTGTAAGATTTATAGCAATGAAGAGTTCATTTATCGTGAATATGTAGTCATGCAACCTCTTCAGAGAAGCTATGCCATAACTGATGATCGTATTGATTCAATGATTGCTAAGGGAAGCCTTTCATCACTGTATGATGAGGCCAAGGTTATCGAGCTTGAAAATGCTGAGGAATTGTCTGGTAAGGATACGAAGAAACTTGAAAACTACCAAAACAATAAACCGATTTTTGACTCAATTATTTTAGCACTTCGTGAAGCAGTATCAGGTGAAGTATATATGTCACCAGATGCGTTTCTCCCCGTTGTCACTGAAGTGTTAAATAGTGTTACGGCTGAAAAGAAGTTGATAGAGAAAATTGCAGATGGACTTTCTGTAATGGATAAAACAGCGGATATTCAGAAAGATCGGAAAGGGAATGTATTATTTGATAAAGAAACTAAAGGAGTAGAATTAGTCAATATTCGGGAAAGTATTGAAAAATACATGGAAAGAGAAGTGCTACCACATATACCAGATGCAGTGGCCTTCTTTGAAGAAAACCTTGGTGCGAAAAAACCTGTGATTAAAACCGGAGCAGAGATCCCATTTACAAGATATTTCTACAAATATCAGACACTTGCTTCAAGTGATGAATTGGAACAAGAATTTCGGATACTGGAGAGTTCTATTGATGCGCGGGTCAAGAAACTTTTTGAGTAAGGTGGGTGTGATAATATGAGTCAATTAGTCGATAGTGGAATTGAATGGCTGGATTTTATTCCGAGTCATTGGACAACTTCAAAAATAGACGCTCTCTATACTCTGCGTAATGAAAAAGTTAGTGATAGAGATTTCGCACCTTTATCTGTAACTAATAAAGGAATAGTACCACAACTTGAGACAGCAGCAAAATCAGATGCTCACGATGACAGAAAGCTCGTGCGAAAAGGTGATTTTGCCATTAACAGTCGCTCTGATAGGCGCGGATCGTGCGGTATATCGCCGATGGATGGATCTGTTTCTTTGATTAACACGATTTTGGCTCCAAATACAGAGATGAATCCAGAATACTATGATTGGTTATTTCACACTGTTCAGTTTGGTGATGAGTTTTATAAGTGGGGACATGGCATAGTTGACGATCTCTGGACAACAGGCTGGCAGGATATGAAAAAAATATCTATTCCTACGCCGCCTTTAGAGGAGCAGGATCGTATTGCGCGCTTCTTAAATTCACGTTGCTCTGAAATAGATGATCTTATCAATAGCATCCAAACTCAGATCGAAGTGATGGAGCAATACAAGAGATCTGTAATTATTTCCATAACTACGAAAGGGTTAAATAACAGGGCTGAACTGAAAGAAACAGGAATTGAATATGCTAGTCAGATTCCTGTTACTTGGAATATGCATCCGCTTTATGTGTATTTTGGGGAACGAAAACACAAAAACAGCCTTGGAAGAGAAAACAATCTGCTTTCACTTAGTTATGGAAAGATTATTCAGAAAGATATAAATACCAATGAAGGTCTTCTTCCAGAAAGCTTCAATACATATAACATTATTGAAGCTGGGGATATTATCATCAGACCAACGGATTTACAGAATGATAAGAGAAGTCTTCGAACAGGTCTAGCCAAAGAGCACGGGATTATTACGTCGGCATATATTGCACTGATGGCGATAAAACCAGTGAATACTGCATATTTCCATTATTTGCTTCATGCGTTTGATGTTATGAAGGTGTTTTACAATATGGGGAATGGGGTTAGACAAGGTTTAAACTTTACTGAGTTTTCACGTCTGATTGTCTTTGAGCCTCCTATTGAGGAACAGAATTTAATCGCTGAATATTTAGATAACAAGTGTGCAGAAATAGATTCGATTATTGCTGATAAGAATAAACAGCTGGAAATACTAGATCAGTATAAGAAATCCCTAATATACGAATATGTGACAGGGAAGAAAGAGGTGCCTGTATGAGTGTAACATTTGTACAGCTGATAGGGAGCTTTATTAATGGTATGCAGGATACCGATGAAAAGGCTAAAGCATCGTCAGGTACCCTTAAAATTAGAGGCGAACAACTCATTCACTACTGGACACCTATCGCTGAGAGAAGTGAAGATAAAATACTGGTCAATATTGCGAGGTATTCTTTGGCAACAGGAAGACTTCAAAAACAACTGAAGGAATTAGTTCCAGAAGAAAAATATACAACTGTCCGGGGTATACCAGAGGGATATAAAGGATCACTAACGGATTTCCTGTCAAAAGAGAAGAAGTGAGGTATTGCCTATGAAAATGGAATCTTTAGAAAAAAACGCCGAAGGACAGGCTAAACGTGTAGCTGCTTATGCTGAGCGTATCATGCATGCTTCTATCCTCTCCGAGAAAGAATACCAGCATTTTATCATGGACAGGTTGGAAAAGGATAACGGTTATATTATCCGTAAGGCGACCAGCTATGATCGTCTATTTGCAGTTGACCGGGAAATGCTTTTCAAGTTCCTGAATGACACGCAGCCGGAACAGATGGATGCACTCAGGAAGATTTATAAAAACGATCTGGAAGATACGATCGTCAGTTTTATCAATTCCGAGACTACAAAGGCCCGAGGAAGCCTTTTGGATGTCTTAAAACATGGTATTGAGATGTCCAATATGAAGCTGGAGCTTATGTACACGAAGCCGGCTACGACATTCAACAAGGATCTGCTTGCAAAGTATGAGAAGAATATCTTTTCTGTTATGGAAGAGGTCTGGGCAAGTGATGATGAACGAATTGATCTTGTTATCTTCCTGAACGGTCTCGCAATCATGTCCTTTGAGCTGAAGTGCAATGCTGCGGGACAGTCCTACCAGGACGCTATTTATCAGTATCGTGTAGACCGTAACCCGAAGACAAGACTGTTCTGGTTCAAGGCAGGATGCCTAGTAAACTTTGCTATGGATCTGGAAGAGGTCTATATGACCACGAAGCTGGAAAAGGATGCAACCTTCTTCCTGCCGTTCAACATGGGTAATGGCGAAGGTGTTAATGCAGGTGCAGGAAATCCGGCATTCAAGGACAGATACAGCGTGTCTTATATGTGGGAGGATATCCTGAAGAAGGATACTGTCCTTGACCTTATTTCTAAGTTCATCTTCATTGAAACGAAGGAATCCGAAGATGAGCTGACCGGGAAGATCAAGAAATTAGAGAATATTATTTTCCCGAGATACCATCAGCTGGATGTGATCAGGAAGGTACTGGCAGATGTCAGCGAGAACAGAACGGCACAGAATTATCTGATTCAGCATAGTGCAGGATCAGGAAAGACCAATTCTATTGCATGGTTGGCGCATAGACTGACTTCTCTGCATGATGCCGATAATAAGATCATCTTCGATAATGTTGTTATTGTTACGGACAGAGTTGTCGTTGATCGCCAGCTGCAGAAAGCCATCATGGGGATGGAGCATAAGGCCGGGTTGATCCGTGTGATGGATGATAAGTGCAATTCTGCTGATCTGGCAATCGCGTTGAAGGGTAATACAAAGATTATCGCCACCACTATTCAGAAGTTCCCTTATATCGTGGACAGTGTTGCGGGACTGAAGAAAAAGAACTTTGCTGTTATCATCGATGAAGCACATTCTTCTACAGCAGGTAAGGATATGGCGGCGGTTACTCAGTCACTTGGAGCCGGTGATCAGGAAGTCGGGGATGTGGAAGATATCATCACAGATGAGATCAGGCGCAGTGGTAAACAGGCGAATGTTTCCATGTTTGCTTTTACAGCAACGCCGAAGCCGACGACAATTCAGCTTTTCGGTCGTATCAATCCGAAGGGTCAGAGGGAAGCTTTCCATGTCTATTCCATGAAGCAGGCGATTGAGGAAGGTTTTATCCTGGATGTTCTTCAGAACTATACGACATATGATGCTTTCTATCAGATCAACAAAGAGATTGAAGAGGATCCGCGTTGCAAGACTGTGGATGCAAAGAGACAGATCGCACGATTTGTAGAGCTGCATGAAACTAATATAGCTCAGCGTGTAGAGGTTATTGTGGAGCATTTCCGGACGACAGTGCTGCCAGAGCTTGGCGGCATGGCAAAAGCTATGGTGGTAACAGCTTCTAGACAGGGAGCAGTTAAGTATCGTCAGGCATTTGAGGATTATACGAAGAAAAAAGGATATGACGATATCAAGGCACTTGTCGCATTCTCCGGTAAGGTTACGCTTCCGAATGATGAGAAAGAATATACAGAGGCTTCCATGAATGGATTCTCTGAGGATCGTTTGACGAAGGAGTTTGATAAGGACGATTATCAGGTGCTTCTGGTCGCAAATAAGTATCAGACAGGATTTGATCAGCCAAAGCTCTGTGCTATGTATGTTCTGAAGAAGCTGAAGGGTGTATCAGCGGTACAGACACTATCCAGGCTGAACCGTATCTGTCCGCCATTTGAAAAGAAGACATTTGTACTTGATTTTGTGAATACATATGAAGAAATCAAGGCTGCGTTTGCTCCTTATTTCACAACGACGCTATTGTCCAATTCTGTAACGCCTACGGCGATATATGATCTGGAAGCTAAGATTGATGCCTATACGGTTCTGGATCCGGATGATATTGAGAAGGCAAATGAACTTCTGTACAAGAAGAATATTACTTCAAAAGACAAACAGAAGCTGACCTTCTATTTCAAGAAGTCAAAGAATATGATCGAGGCGTATGAGCTGATCAAGCAGGCGGAGATCGTTGCTTTGATGCGTCATTTTATACGTTTCTATGAATTTATGCTTCAGGTATCCTGCTTTGAGGATGTTGACCTGCATAAGAAATATAATTTCATGACATACCTGTTGGCTTACATCAACATCAAACATCCGGGTGGCGGGTTCAATCTGGAAGGAAAAATAAAGGCTACGAATTTTGTACAGAAGAAAGCAGAAGAACATACAAAGCCGGATCTGGTGGCAAAACCTGCGATGAAACTGCCGACGGCAGAAAGTTTCGGGCTTACAGAAGCGAAGGAAGAACGACTTTCGCAGATAATAGCTGAGATCAACAGCAGAACCGGTAAAGCATACAATAACGATGTGGCAGTCAAGGCGATGCTTCAGATCAGGGATATCCTGATGAAGTCTGAGAAGCTGAAGACGAGCGCAAAGAATAATACCGTCAAGGACTTTGAGTTTTCTTATTTTGATGATATTGATGATGCGCTGATTGAAGGACTATCACAGAATCAGGACTTTTTCTCATTACTTCTGTCGAATGATGAGATCAAAAAGCAGGTGCTTGGTATCTTTACGGAAGAGATATATAAGAGCCTGAGAAACGCATAGGAGGGTTGAGCCATGTTTGACAAGTTCCGTTTGAAGGATGTGCTGGTACAGTACAAGAAGGATTTCGTTGCCACGCAGTGGGGAAACGAAAAGTATAAGTGGGAAGCGGTAAAGTGCTTTCAGGACAACTGGGATGTAAATGCCGAGGATTTTGTGGATATGCTGAACCGTTCTCTGGCAAAGACATTCAATTTGTTGGCTTCCATGAATAACTTCCCGGCACGAATGATCACGGGATTTGCCAGAACGGCCCCTGAAGAAGTCCGGTCTATGTTCCTTGCTCTGTTCGATGAGACGAAGGATGTGTACGAGCGTATTGAGGCATTCAAAATGCAGTCCTCTATTATGTTGGAAAAGTACGGTAATGGCGCCGGACAGCACTATCAGTATGAAAATGCGATTAGCACATATCTGTGGCTGCGTTACCCGGACAAGTATTATATCTATAAATTCGGTGAAATAAAAACAGTAGCCGATGAACTGGAAAGTGATTATCGCTTCAAAAAGGGAGCTTATGCCGATAATATCAGGAACTTTTATAAGCTGTATGATGAGATTTGTGAAGAACTGAAGCTGGATACAGAGCTTGTAAATCTCTTCAAGAGTCAGCTTGCTGATTCTTGTTATCCGGATCCGGAGCTGAGAACTTTGACATTTGATGTGGGCTTTTATATCAGCAGATACTACTCTCAGAGAGGAACCGGTATTGAGACTGCGGAGTGGTTCCCGACAGATTATGATCCGGGATTTTCTGAGGAAGACTGGATCGCACTGTTAAGCGATAAAGACGTATTTACACCAAGAAGCCTTGAAATCATGAAACGTATGAAAGATTATGGCGGAGAGGCAACCTGTACACAGCTTGCTGTAAAATACGGAGAAACAAAGAATTTCTATAATGCCGGATCTTCAGCTTTGGCTAAGAGGATAGTAGATAAAACAGGCTGTCCAACAATGCAGAGAGATGAAGAGAATGCAAGATGGTGGCCAGTTCTTTATCTTGGAAGATCCGCAAATAAGGATGAAGAAGGAAGCTATGTCTGGAAATTAAGGGACGAGCTTTCAAAAGCACTTGATCAGATCGATTTGAGCGGGGTAAGTCTGTTCGCGCAGGCAGAACCGGGAGAGGAAGAACACGGATACTGGTGGCTGAATGCGAATCCGAAGATATGGAGCTTTTCTGACCTGGCAGTGGGCGAGTCGCAATCTTATACGTTGTATAACGATGCAGGCAATAAACGCCGTATCTTCCAGAACTTCCTTGATGCAAAAGCTGGAGATATGCTGATCGGTTATGAATCAAATCCGGTTAAACAAATTGTAGCAATCGGCAGAGTCAGCACAGAACAGGACGAAGAAAAAATCTTCTTTGAGAAACTGGAAGGTCTTTCGTCACCGATTGATTATCAGGTGATCAAGAGCTATCCGGAACTGAAGAAGATGGAGTTTTTCGTCAATCCGAACGGAAGCCTCTTTAAGCTGACCAGAGGTGAATATGAATTTATCATTGATTTGATCCGCGAGGACAATCCGGTTCGTAATGAAGCGGCTATTGATTCATACTCAAAAGAAGAGTTCCTTGATGAAGTATATATGACGGAGCAGAAATATGAGGAGCTGATTGCTGTTCTGAGGAATAAAAAGAATATTATTCTGCAAGGTGCTCCGGGCGTAGGTAAGACATTCTCTGCGAATAGACTGGCCTATGCCATGATGAAGGAAAAGGATGATGACCGTATAGAGTTTGTACAGTTCCACCAGAATTACTCTTATGAGGATTTAGTGATGGGCTACAAGCCTGTCGAGGATGGTTTTGAGTTGAAATACGGAGTATTCTATCGATTCTGCCAGAAAGCGGCAAATCACCCGGATAAGGATTATTTCTTCATCATCGATGAGATCAACCGTGGAAACTTAAGCAAGATTTTCGGTGAATTATTGATGTTGATTGAAAAGGATTACAGGGGAAAGAAGATAACATTGGCATACAATGGCCTTTCCTTCACTGTTCCGGAAAATCTATATATCATTGGCATGATGAATACGGCTGATCGAAGCCTTGCCATGATTGATTATGCTCTGCGCCGTCGTTTCAGCTTCTTCGATATGGAACCTGGATTTGATTCTGACGGATTTGTCCAGTACCAGAAGAATCTTAATAACGATACATTAAATGAGTTGATCCTGAAAATAAAGGATCTGAATAATGAAATAAAAAGGGATAAGTCCCTTGGAGCTGGTTTCTGCATCGGACACAGTTATTTCTGCGGGAAAGATGTGTGCGCTGAGGAATGGCTTCATGAGGTGGTGAATTACGACATCCTGCCTATGCTCAGGGAATACTGGTTTGATGAGCCGGACAAAGTGACACGCTGGGACAACATTCTCCAGGGAGTGTTTCAATGATAAAGGATAAGACGATTCTTATTAAGAACATTTACTATATGCTGTCTTATGCCTTTACATCGTTAACGCAGGGTGGTTATGAGAATGTCGAGAAGGAAGAGTTCGAGAACATCCATAACCTGTTTGCTGCCATTCTTGCAAAGGGCATTGGCAGGCAGCTGAAGCAGGGGCTTTACCGTGAATATGTGGAGCGGACAGAAAGCCTTCCTACTTTGCGTGGGAAAATAGATCTGAATGGTACCGTCAAGAATAAGCTGGCTAAACAGAAGGTCATATCCTGTGAGTTCGATGAGCTGTCAGAGAATAATCTGCTGAATCAGATTATAAAGACGACGGTAATGCTGCTTTTGAGGCAGAAGAATGTGAGTTCGGATCACAAGTCTGATCTGAAAAAAGAGATGCTGTTCTTCTCTAATGTGGACATGATTGAACCGACAGCGATACACTGGTCATCGATCCGTTTTAAGAGAAATAATAATACTTACAGGATGCTGATCGGAATTTGTCAGTTGGTATTGGAAGGAATGCTCCTCACGACGGATAAGGGTGATTATAAGCTGGCAACATTTATTAAGCCGGAGCTTATGAGTCGCCTGTATGAGAAGTTTATCCTGGAGTATTACAATCAGGAATACAAGGAACTGGATGCGAGTGCATCACAGATACCGTGGGGTCTGGATGACGGCATTGGTACAATGCTTCCTATAATGCAGACGGATATCACTCTGACACAGGGAGAGAAGACGCTGATCATTGATGCAAAGTATTATTCCAGCACTCTGCAGCAGCATTATGACAGGATGACGATCTATTCTAAAAACCTGTATCAGATTTTCACATATGTGAAGAATAAAGAGTATGAATTGAAGGATAAGCCGCATGATCCGATTGCCGGAATGCTTCTCTATGCAAAGACTGATGAAGAGACTTATCCAGATAATGATTACAAGATGAGCGGCAATGAAATTGGGGTTCATACGCTGGATCTCAATGTTGAGTTCTCCGGGATCAGAGAGCAGCTGGATGGAATCGCGGAGCGGTATTTTGCGTATGCGAAGGCAATCAACAGTGCCGTCAATTCGTAAGGAATTGAAGACTTTGATAAAGTGAAAAGGATTAACATGGAAGAAACGAATTTGAAACAAGTGCTGAAGGAATGTAATAAGTCAGCCAAGACTGGATACAAGATTGCTTCAGCACAAGAAAAAAATCTGAATGAAAAAGGCTTTTAATCCCCCATCTGAGATGGGGAGAATAGAATAAGCCGTGGTTTTGCCTAAAGTACTAAAAACTCCTATGCTATAATGATATTGGTTTCGCAGGCCATATCAAAGCATAGGAGATATCCAAATGGATAATAAGAGTATAGCACATACCAGATGGAATTGCACGTATCATATTGGTGCGACCTGAAAGTCGCTATCTGAAGTGCACCAAAGGGTGCTATCATATCCATTCGTGATATCCCTACCACGAAATGCCCAGTAAGCAATGAACGGTGTGAAGCAGTGGGACAACGAGGGCAAGCGGTATCCACATCCGCCCAACCGCCAGGGACAGATGCACATGGCTAATGTAAATGAACCATCGTAAGGGTCGTGATACTTGTAAATGGTGAAAGTGGATGATACACCATGACCAAAATGGTACGAGGGCAGGGGTTCGGCGGTTTCGATGTGCGCCGGATTGGATGGACAGAGCACCTCCGGTCTAAAGATGGAGCCTAAATGCGTCACAACAGATTCAGATATCGGAACAGGGAAACCCTTATGCGCTCCCGCAAGAGGTAGGTCAATCGTAAGAGAGATACAATGCGCAGAAGGAAAGGATGCCAGAAGAAGCGAAGGCCATTGTGTAATGCAGTGGATAAGGATTCAAACTTTGTCCTATCCGAAAGGAGGCAGACGTCTGGTGCGTGTCTAATCACAAGAAAGACTTGGAATTTATGAATGCACAAAGTTCAATGGCGCAAATTGCGAGGACAATGCAGACGAAAAGAATGAAGTGGCAGGAAATCGACTGGAAAGCTGCCGAATCTTACGTCAATAGACTACAAATCAGGATTGTGAAGGCTGTACAGTCGGGAAAATGGAGACTTGTAAAAAGGCTCCAGAAACTCCTGTGTAACTCATTTTATGCAAAAGCACTCGCTGTAAGACGAGTCGTAACAAACAAGGGTAAAAAGACACCAGGAATAGATGGGGAACTCTGGGCAACAGCAAAGGACAAGATAAAGGCGGTTTATGACTTAAATCCCCTCACTTACCAAGCGCGACCATTAAAAAGAGTATATATAGAAAAGTATGGGAAGAAAGAAAAGCGCCCACTTGGTATTCCGACAATGCGGGACAGGGCAATGCAGGGGCTGCAGCTGCTGGCATTGGAACCGATAGCGGAGACAACAGCAGACAGAAGTTCCTTTGGTTTCCGCAGGAGCAGATGCGCACAGGATGCGATGGAATACACATTTAAACTCCTGTCCAGAAAAGTGTCACCGCAATGGATACTCGAAGGAGATATAAAAGGGTGCTTCGACCATATCAGTCACGAATGGATGCTGAAGAATATAGTGGCAGATAAAAGAATCATGAAGCAATTCCTCAAAAGCGGATACATAGACAGGAAGAGATTGTTTCCGACACAAGAAGGGAGCCCGCAGGGCGGGCTTATCAGTCCAACTTATGCAAATCTGACATTAGATGGGATAGAATCTCTGTTGATGGATAAATACAGTACAAGCAGCACAGGTCACTTTAATCCGAACTATAATAAGCATAAAGTGCATTTATGTCGATATGCAGACGATTTTATCGTAACAGCGGATAACCGTGAGATACTGGAGGAGATAAAGGATATAATACAGGAATTCCTGGCAGAAAGAGGACTTGAACTGTCAAAGGAGAAAACGGTTATTACAAAGATTGAGGACGGTTTTGATTTTCTGGGATGGAACTTCCGGAAATTTAAAGGAAAGCTGCTTATAAGACCATCGAGAAAGTCCAAAAAGAAAGTGATGGAAAGGCTGAGCCAGACGATAAAGAATCACCGCCAGTCACAACAGGAAGTGCTGATAGCCAAACTAAATGAAATCACGAGAGGCTGGACAGAATATCATCATTGTGTCTGTGCCAAGAGCACATTTGCTCTTATTGACCACAGGATTTGGGAGATGCTATGGAAGTGGGCGAAAAGGAGGCACCCACAAAAGCCACATAAATGGATAAGGAAGCGTTACTGGCATATCAAAGGGAAAAGGCAATGGGTATTCAGAACCGACAAGATAATTCTTTACCATATGGCAGATACGCCAATTGTTCGGATTAAATCGCTGAATAGAAATGCAAATCCTTTTACAGAAGCTGAGTATTTCAGACAGAGAAAAGAACAGCATAGAAGAGAGAGACAGAGAGCATTTGCCACAAATACAGCCGCGCTTAGCGGATACTACGCGTTATAGATGCGTGAGCGGAATGCGGTGAAAGTCGCACGTTCCGTTCTTAGGGGAGGGACAGATAGTAATGTCTGCCCCTTACCCGACTATTTATCCCAAAGTACAGAAGGAAAATTATGTATGGGGAGTTGAAAAAGGATATTGTGGAAATCATCAAGAAATTATGCGAAATGAAGCAGGTAGAACTCATAGATGGGAGAGTGTGCAGGGATCACGTCCATATGTATGTAGCAATTGCGCCCAAACTGAGTGTATCAGAATTCATGTCGTATCTGAAAGGGAAAAGTGCCCTGATGATTTTTGATAGGCATCCGGAATACCGTGCGAAATAGGGAGACCGGCATTTCTGGGCAAGAGGATATTATGTAGCTACGGTAGGAAATGTAAACGAAGAAACAATATTAAGCTACATCAGAGAACAAGAGGAAAACGATAAACTGGAGGACGGAAGAAAGTAGCAGAGCCTTTCAAAGGAGGCAGCCAGTAAAAGTGGTACTGTGAAACCCCGCCTCAGGCGGAACCAGGGAAATGCCCTGGAGGGGCTTACGTTAGACCTCCATTTGAAATGGGGGTTGCTAATTAAATTTGTATTCAATGAGACAACAGTTGACATGGTTTTGCAGGATTTGATGGAACGGGGCATCAAGGTTGCAGGTGGAGATCGGTTGGGTAAAACCATTATTTTTGCGCAGAATAAACGTCACGCCGAATTCATTATGGAGCGTTTTAACAAACTCTATCCCCAGTATCACGGTTCATTTGCCCAGCGCGTGATTTGTGACGATAGTTATGCTCAGACTATCATAGATGATTTCAAACAGCCGGAGAAGGAACCGTATATTGCTGTGTCTGTGGATATGATGGACACTGGCATTGATGTGCCGGAATGTGTCAATCTGGTATTCTTCAAGAAAGTGCGCTCTAAAGCAAAGTTTTGGCAGATGATTGGTCGTGGCACTCGTTTGTGTAAAGAATTGACCTGTGTGGATCAGATTGATGGAGTATATACGGACAAACGACGCTTTTTGACTTTCGATTACTGCGGCAATCTGCGCTTTCTGGAACAGCATCAATCCAAAGCGACAATTATATCCGCCGTGGTGCATATGGACGAGAAAACGCCCCATATGCACCTTTGTTTTGTCCCTCTGACTGAGGACGGCAGGATCAGCGCCAAAGACATTATGGGCAACAAAAAGAAGCTGACTTGGTGGCAGGATGAGTTTTGGAAACACATAGTCAAGAAGTTCCCGGATTTGGAGCGCGGCGAAAGCGCCAGTCTGACCGGGTGCGACCATATTCCGCCCCGCGTGTTTAAGGAGATGACCAGACTGACCAGACAGAAGGACAAACTGGAAGATCTGCTCACCGGAATCAATCCCTTCAATGCCAAAAGCCGGGCGGAGGAAATCTGCAAGATTCTGGATATCTATATTCCAAGCGAGGAGAAGATGGACACGCTGCTGCGGAAATATGCTGAATACGAAGATATGGTAGTAGCCGGTGAATATTCTGCCAAAGGCTTTTCCGGCAAGAATATTCAGGAAAACGATTAGGGAAGTTGTCAAGTGCGCTAATTTTGATAAAGAGCGTTTTGCGGAAGAAATACAGTCGCATATCGAGGACAGGGAGAAAGGCATATATTTCCATGCAGGAGTGCCGAATATACCGAGGGCAGGAAAACAGGCGGTAATGTAAAAATAATTTTGTGCGAAAAAAATAAAAAACTCAAACATATGAAACTTTTTGCTGTTTTTTCCGTCTAATGTATGTAGGATGAAGACGAAGGACGCTTTGAAAGATTCCGAATCAAACTGTGCGCACAGGAGGAACTGCTACAATGCAGGAAAATAAAACAGAATATTTGGTAAAAAAAGCAAGAAGGCATGATCCGGACGCTTTCTCACAGTTGATACAACTTCATAAGAAAGATATGTATCGGGTTGCTTTGGCTATCCTTGTGAATGATGAGGATGCTTCAGATGCAATTCAAGATACAATCCTTGCTTGCTGGGAAAAAATACATAGCTTGAGGCAGGTGGAATATTTTAAGACATGGATGACAAGGATACTGATAAATAAGTGTTATGATATCCGTAGAAATAGAGAACTGACTACAAGCCTTGTGGAGTATGAAGAACCGGCACGGGAAGATAATTATAATCTTGAATTAAAAGAAGCACTGTCGGCATTAAATGAGAAATACCGTATCATTTTAACTCTCTTTTATAGTGAAGGTTATCATATTGATGAAATTGCAAAAATTTTGAAGCTTTCTCCAAATACGGTTAAGACAAGACTCAGACGGGGGAAAGAGAAACTTGCAAAAGATTATTATAACGAGAATGAAAAGGAAAAATGATATGAAAAACAAGGAAGAAAATATTTTTTTGAAAGATATAGAAATGCCGGGAATCGTGGACGAGAAAATAGCCGAGACATTATTAAAGATTAAAATGGAGGAAAAGGACATTATGAGAAAAAAAGAAAATGCAGATGCAATAAAGAACAGTATAATCAGGAAATTTGTCAAACCAATGATTGCTGTTGCAGCCTGCTTAATACTGGTTGCTGCAGTTTCGACCGGCAGAAATATCAGAAGCAGGACGCAGGATATATCAATGGTTCCTGATTCTGATGAATCCAGTTTACAAAAGGATATCCAGTCAAAGAGTCCGTTTTGGGATTTTTCCATCACTGCTTATGCGAAAGAACTTGATGTTGCCAGAACCGATGACGGAAGCATAACTTTTGTTGATGCCGGCATAGGCTCTGATGGGTATACGGGAATTATGTTTAACATACAGGGAGATGAGATTTCTGACGTTGAAATTTCAGTGGATAAAGGAGAATTATATTCAGCATCCATTGAAGACACAACAGAGGATGCGCTGAATGAATGGGCAGCACAAGGGATGCCGGATATGGACGGAAATCCGGATACATACACCATCGTTGAAACGCCTGCCATAGAAGAAGGAGAAGACGCTCCGGATATCCGCAGTGCAAGGCTGTATCATTGTACAAAACGCAGTGCGCTTATCAGGGACAAATATGACAGGGAGAAATATTATGGATTTTATATTCCAGAACAGGCTGTGTCCATAATCAATGATGAAACAGATTTGGCAGAGGCTTACCATGATATGCTGAATATATTTGACGGAGCAGTAATGACTGTCAAAGTTTCCTATTCGGATGGAAGCAGTTTAAAAAAAGAATATGAATTATCAGCAGCAAAGCTCACTCAGGATGAAAATGGAACAATAACACAGGAAGAATGGACAGGGGGAGATGAGGGCGCTTTTGTTTATGGAATAATCGGAATAGAACAAAAATAAGAACTATCATATTAAGGAAAAATGAAAATATAAAAAGCGGAATATTGTTGCTATTGGCAGTTGTTTATCCTAACGGAAAATCAGCTGCCATTTTTATTTTCGGGAACTATCAGCACGGCAAAGAAAGGACGGGGCATCAAAAACGATTGAGAACAGAAACGGAACAAGCAAAAGCATGGAAAAAGCACTAAAGAACTATGAGCAGGCGAAACAGCGTGTAGCCAATGAAAAGAAAAAGCAGAACGAGAAGAAACGCAAAGCCGAGAAAGCATTCCCTCGCAATCCACTATCATCAATGCCGAAAATGAAAGCGAAGACGGTACAGAATGACAAAGGCGAGGACACTGGATGTCGGACGGCGAATTGAGAGAGACGCAAACTGCGAATTATTTTTCCAACCTTTATCCCGTTGACTGTGCAGTGCCGTCTGTGGATGCATGATTTTGCCGCAGATGCGGCGCACTGTTGTCAGCATGGATTTCCCCCCTGAAAGATAAAAGGCCATGGATCCCATCATGGGCCCCACAGCCATACGAAGCATTTGGTTTTTCAGCCGCCCGGAAGCCATGGCAGGCAGATGGAGCAGCCCGGAAAAGTTGTAGTGCACTGTGATCCTCTGGCGCAGAGCCTCATGGACGGGCTTTTTCAGGGTGCTGTTCAGGTGCGGCTCCCCGCAGAGGATGAGCGTGAAGCAGTTGAGGGAGTCATACCCGTAGTTCATGAGCATCTTGATGTCCTCCAGGATGCCGGTGGAGAGGTACTGGCATGGGTATGGCCGCAGGTACAGATGAGGCGCATGATGCAGAGGCTGTGGCGGACAGGGGCACCACTTATGAAGCCCATCAGGGAACGGCCGTAATAGGCATGGATGCGGCAGGAACCCCTGGCCCAACAGCAGGGACAGGTCTGTAATTCCGGGTGGAACCTCTTCATAAAGGAATCATAGAGGGCTTTTGATGAACTTTTTATGCGGATTAGTTTGCAAAACAGGGAGTTTTCTCTTATCATAGTATATGTCGGTGGTGCCGGAGCCTTACAAGTGGGATATGATCCCGTATACGGCAGGCACACTGGTTTGTGAGAGAAAGAACGAACTGTTGGAGGGACTGATGAATTATACTATTTTGGAATTTACTTGCGTTGGCATAGAAAACAACGGGAAATTTCCGCTGGAAAATACCGGGCGTGGGCAGGACATATCGCCGGGATTTCTGATAAAAAATCTATCATCCAGGGCAAAGACCCTTGCCATTACCTTAGAAGATCTGTCCCATCCGGTCAAGGATTTCACCCACTGGCTCATTTGGAATATCCCTGCCACCAGTCAGGTGCATAGCGGGATCCCCTCTGGAAACCATGTGTCCGCATTAGGTGGTGCCTGCCAGGGTATAGGGTATGGCTTTCACCGATACGCGGGGCCAAAACCGCCAAAAGGAAAAACACATACTTATCGCTTCACTGTCTACGCGCTGGACTGTGAATTGCGATTAAGTGTCCATTCTCTGAAAAAAGCCTTTTTGAAAAAAGCTGATGGCCACATCATTCAAAAAGGAAACATAACCGCGAAATTTGAATAACGAGCCATAGGAGAATGTGAATTATGTACGAATTGATCCAGGTTTCGGAGCGAAGCTATTACATTCAAAGTCCAGCGAAGATCGGGCTGGTATGTCTGGATGGGCAGCACCGTCCGCTTTTATCTGGCGTGGCTGAAGGATGCCGGCAGGGTGAACGCCCTGTTTGAAAACAATATGCTGCTTTGGCGGCGGGTACAGAAAGACAGTATGGATAAACGGGAAAAGATCATCAGACTATGCTTTGATATGCGGCTGCAAAAGAAAGACCTCGGCATAGAGGATATATTTTCTACGGATGCTCTTTACATCGAAAGCTGGGGGCCGCAGTATCATGGCGTTGCCGAAGTGAAGCATTGTTTTGAGGAATGGAATACACCGTTTTAGGCGGCTTCTCCGGGATCACCTCTCTATGTATCATCCCGCATCCTTCCAGATCGCGAAGCTGTTGGGAGAGCATTTTGGGCGTTGCGCTGGGAATACGCCGCGGTAGCTCCATGTAATGCAAAGGCCGGTCTGCCAAGTGCCAGAGAATGAGCGGTTTATATTTCCCGCCGATCAACGACAGCGTGGCCTCAACAGGACAATTAAACTGTGTCTGCTTCATAGTCTCACCTCACGCCAAGTATATTATGATATGTTCGTTTGGAAAAGGACTATCTTTTTGGAAAGTACCTACCTAAAAAGTGCAATCTTGCGTAGATTTCTGGATATTGCTAAAATTATGGCGAATGGCGCTCTTGGTTATCAGCCATCAGACTATACAGAAAGGACAACGTATCATGGATTTTATTACGATTGCGAAAACTCGCATCTTAACAGATCCAGCGCTTGGGCAGATTCTTTCAATACAATTTCAAGTGTACGCCATCCATCTAAGTCCCCCTTCCTATCTCCGATCAGCATACTCTTTAACTGGGCATATTGTTTGCTGTCAAGCATCACTTCATATATTTCCATTTTCTCCTCCTGTTATTAAGGCTGTGCCGTACAATATTTCTTGCAATTTAATGGAGGCTTTCGCGCAGGCCCCATGCGGTGACTTATTTGACAACTCTATGGTTCCCCCATGCTTCTGGCAAAGCACCCGGCTCACCGCAAGCCCCAGCCCTAAATGCTGGCCGGAGGTATCTTCGGATTAAAACAGGGCGGTTTTCTTTTTCAGCAACTTATCCGAAAAGCCAGGCCCGTCATCGGTCACGATGGCCGACAGGATGCCATGCTCCAGACAAAAAGCAAGTTCAATTTCCCGTTCTGCAGAACGGAGGGCATTGGAGATCATATTTTCCAGAACGCGGTACAACAGTTCCCCGTCAAGGACGGCCCTGCCCTTCGGCACATGGAATTCGTAGGAAAAACGCACCTCGGTATTCTGAAACAGGATAGATAGAGAATTCGCCTTATGCTGTAAAAAATCAGGAAACTATTTTTTGAAAGTCAGCTCAAAGCTGACGGATTATGATATGTGGGGTAAGCCGAAAAGCGGAATAGGCTGGCTGAGCCTTGATTTCTGCCGGCGAGTATATACGGAATAACGAAACGTTACTGAGCCTGCGGGCATTGGGAAAATCCTGATGTTTGAGGCTGTTTATTTACGGGAAAAAGATTAACTGCTATAATAAACATGACATACTGTTGACATGTTTGGCTTGATATGATATTCATGGAGCGTGAGAGATTATGAAGATAGACAGGCTGATAGGGATATTGTCAATCTTACTGCAGGAAGAGAAGACAACGGCTCCGGAACTGGCAGAAAGGTTTGAGGTGTCTCGAAGGACAATTAATCGAGATATTGAAGATCTATGCAGAGCGGGGATACCTATAAGGACTGCACAGGGTACCGGCGGCGGTATCAGCATTATGGATGGATACCGTATGGACAGAACGATTCTGACCTCCAAAGACATGCAGATGATCCTTGCAGGGCTGCGGAGTCTTGATAGTGTGAGCGGAAGCCAGTACTACGGTCAGCTGATGGAGAAGATACAGACCGGATCATCAAAGTTCATAAGTGGCAGGGACTCCATGCTAATTGATCTGTCTTCATGGTATAAAGGTTCTCTTGCTCCGAAGATTGAAGTTATACAGAGTTCGATTGAGAACCGGCATTTTCTGCAGTTCAAGTATTATGCACCATCAGGAGAAAGCAGGCGGACGATAGAACCATATTATCTGGTTTTCCAGTGGTCTAGCTGGTACGTATGGGGCTGGTGTTCAGTCCGTGAAGATTACAGGCTGTTTAAGTTGAACCGTATGGATCGCGTTGCTGAAACAGAAAAGGGATTTGTTTGCAGAGAGGTTCCGATGCCTGATCTATCAAATGAAAAGATATTTCCGGGCGGAATTAATGTAAAGGCTCTTTTTACACCTGACATGAAGTGGCGGTTAGTAGAAGAGTTCGGACCGCATTGCTTTACGGAAGCTGATGATGGAAGGCTGTTCTTTTCGGCGGACTATACTGATATGGAAAACCTTGTGACTTGGCTTATGACATTTGGAGCCAAGGCAGAGGTGCTTGAGCCGGTCGAAGCGAGAGATATTATCCGCAGAAATGCGGAAGAAATATTAAAGATTTACGGAGGATTAGTATAATGAGATTAGATGGCTTTGGATTATTTGTTAATGATATGGCAAAGATGATCCGTTTTTACAGAGATGTTTTTGGATTTGAGATCAGGGAAGAAGAGAATACGTCAAATGTTTATCTTGTGAAAGACGGAACACTTTTCCTGTTGTATGGCAGGAAAGATTTTGAGAAGATGACAGGCCGGAGATATGAGTATATCAAGGGTCTGAATGGGCATTTTGAAATGGCGCTGTATGTCGATACATTTGAAGAAGTGGATAAAGCATACAAGAAGGCTGTAGAGAATGGTGCGACATCTGTGCTTGAACCGGAACTTGAACCTTGGGGTCAGAGAACCTGCTATATTGCAGATCCGGAAGGTAACCTGATTGAGATCGGTTCCTGGAATAAGCCTTATGAAGAGAAAGATCTGACGGAGGGATAAAGGGTATGGCATTTGATTTCAAGAAGGAATATAAAGAGTTCTATATGCCGAAAGGAACTCCTTCCATCGTGACCGTTCCGAAGATGAATTATATTGCGGTACGTGGCAGCGGGAATCCCAATGATGAAGATGGCAAATACAAGCAGGCCATAAGTCTTCTGTATGGGATTGCCTTTACGATCAAGATGAGTAAGAAGGATGATCATCAGATTGACGGATACTTTGATTATGTGGTGCCGCCATTGGAAGGATTCTGGTGGCAGGATGTAGTGGTCGGCGTTGATTATGCCCATAAAGATACTTTTCAGTGGATCTCTGTCATTCGTTTGCCGGATTTTGTTACCAGGGAAGATTTCGACTGGGCTGTCAGAGAAGCTGCTGCAAAGAAGAAACAGGATTTTTCAAAGGTCGAGTTTTTCACATATGATGAAGGGTTGTGCGTACAGTGTATGCACATCGGAGCGTATGATGATGAGCCTGCCACAGTAGACGCGATGCACAGGTTTATGGAAGAGCAGGGGTATGTGCTGGATATCACGGAAAAGAGAATGCATCATGAGATATACCTGAGCGATGCACGGAAGGTTGCACCGGAAAAGCTGAAGACTGTGATTCGGCATCCGATAAAGAATATGGAAGAACGGTGATATGCATTTTGTGGATGCTGAGGGAATGCTCCGGAGCTTTTAGAGACTGCACTTCGTTTAAGAGAAAATAGGGCATGATCGGAACCGGTGCAATGTCAGATCTGTATATGCATTGCGAATATGTATCTTACAATTTTGCGGATGTGGGAGTTATGATTCTTCCCTGAGGGTGCAAAGAACCCTGATGGGATACATCCAGGCAGCAGGACTGGCAGCAGCATTGTGCGTTCAAAAAGGGGAAGAACCCAGGCAGCTGGATGCAAAGGAGCTGCAGCGGGAGCTGATCGCCATGGGAGCTTCTCCATATCGGGCTCAGGAGCGAAAGCGGAGGGAGGAGGTGTACGCCAGGGAGCGGGTGAGAGAGTTTGTGGCCCGCAGAGGAGAGCTGATTACGCCGTGAGAGATACTGCGGCAGTTAATCGTCGAATCCTGACTCGAGATAATTTCTCATCTCATGAACAATTTCAATAAAATGGTCCGCCTTTTTATCGAGGATCTTGTAATCAGACATCCTGTCATATCACAGACAATTCCATATGGGAAAGGGAAGAAAATTACCATTTCTATTAAGAAACTTTTATAAGATCATATTTAGAAAAAGAGCTCCTTCTTGATAAGAATTGCAATGCTTGAATTCTTACCGAAAAGGAGCCCTTTTCGAATATTCCAGTTATTTTACTCTATTGACCTTCCGGGTACTGTGCTTTCACTGTCTTTTCATCTTAACCTCTTTCCCCGGCTGTGTTTCTTGTTTCTTTAATTTACCGGCGTTGTTTGAAAAAGGCAATAATAAAAAGGCCAGAATCATAAAATCGATTCTGACATCAAGTACACGAAGCTGATTTTGCTTCCCATAATAAAGATTATACCAAGGAAAAATTTCCCACTTTTTGTTTCTGCTATGATAATACACTATTCGGTTTCAAAATGCAAGGGTTTTTTGCTTTTTTTCAAAAAATGAATCTGGAGAAATGTTGTTTTAGAGTCTTGCCTGTCAGTTTGGGGTTCATTTTCCTCTTTTTTACTTTCCATAATCTTTATTATAAGTAAAAAGCATTTTCTACCCGGCTTTTATAACAGTCAGCAGCCAGATGAGAAAGGATGTGAGGCCGGAGGCCGGTAAGCTTCCGCAGTGCGATGGAGCTGATGGCAATGTTGCCGAAGCTGGAATTGTAACCGGGAAAGTATTGATCAGGGGGACGGCAGAGACGGCGGGAAGCCGCTTTTGCTGCCGGAGAAGTCAAAATATCAAAACGAAGAGGAAGGATGAGGGGAAAGAGATGGAGAGAACAGCCAGCAGGAGGCGGAAGAAGGAAGGGATACCTTCACGTATTGTAAAGTTTCTGCGTCGGGAAGGAAGGAGATGCTGTGCGGCAGCGCTGTGTGTCAGCATGGTGATGGGAAATGTGGTCCAGGCAGCCGTGGCAGTTGAAGAAGACACGGACGGAACGATAACCTACGATCTGGACAGTATTTCTCTGTATGGAGCTCTTCAGAAAGCAGTCCTGGATGGAAATCCGGTGGAGAAGGAGTTACTGTTTGAGGGGGAGGAAGCGGAAAGCTACGCTCAGTTGCTTGGAGAGACAAAAGACCTCTATGAGTTAAAGCCTGAGATTAAAGGGCAGGAAAACGGCATAGAACTGCGCGTCTTTGCCCGCCTGAATCAGGATATTGAGCTGGATCGGGGATATGAAATCAGCGGGGATGAGAGCCTTGTTTTCCTGCTGACGAATAAATCCCGCCAGACAAAGACGGCGGTTATTCAGGTTGATCAGAAAAGAAGCGAAGAGATTCCGGTACCGCCCAGAAGCACCCTGGGAATCGATGCGGAGAATCCGGCTTATCTGTCCGCGGCAGATATGGGTGCCGGCCCGGATGCAGATGCAGTTCCCGGTGAGGCCGGAGCGGCTTCCGGAACGATGGGAGGCAGCGGGACAGGAACCGGCGGAGGTGGCGGCAGCGGCTCGGGCGGCAGCGGAGCCGGAAGCGGGGATGAAGACAAAATCAGTGCTTCTGACACTCTGGAAGGAATGGTAGAGCCAGACCAGACAGAGGACGAGAAGGAAAACATAAAGGAAGATCAGACCGATACGGAAGATACCCCTGTAATATCTATTGAAACTGAGAAGAATCCCGGCGGGCAGGAAAATCCGGATTCGGTTCCGGACGTCAATATTGCAGATCAGGAAAACAGCAGCCAGGGTAAGGAGGATCACCACCCGGGAGCTGACAAAGAGGACTCGGATTCTGTGGAGTCTGAGGGAACAGCAGGCGAGGACGGGAAGGAGTCCGGCTCTGATCAGGGAGATACAGGCAATCAGGACGGTTCCGGCAGCCAGGATACCAGCGGAAATGGCGGCAATGGCGAAAATAGCAGCAACGGATCAAACAGCGGCCAAAGCGGAGACAATGGCAACGGATCAAATAGCAGCAACAATAACCAGGACAACAATGCAAGTGGTAATAACGATAGCCATGACAGCGCGGCAAACAGCGGAAACACAGAAAACAGCAGTAACAATGGCAGCGGCGAAGCCGGCAGTGGAGGAAGCAGCAATGATGCGGATGGCAACGGGGGCAGTTCTCCTCTGGCAATCTCCCGGCATCGCGTAGGGTTGGTAGCATCGGCAAAGGTTCTGGAGAAAGCAGCAGAGACGGCAACCCCGTCCGAAGCCACTCCTTCTAACCGAGCGGATAAGGAAGAAGCATCACCTTCCAACGCGGAAGCTAATCTGCTGGAAGGAACCCTGTATAATCCGGTGATCCTGGATGGAAATGCAGTAGTGGCATTTGCGGTAACGGCCAGTGAGCTGGGGCTGGATGACGAGAGATTCCAGATGATGATGATCTATGAGCCAGAGGTGCCGCTGGAAGGTGTGAAGGTGCGGGTAGGCGTGAGCCCGGATGCATTTTCGGAAGAAGTGACACTGCATGTGAAGGAGCTGAAACCCGAAGGCGAGACCTCGGATCAGTACCAGTTGGCGGAGGAATCCCTGGCAAGGGAAGGGATCAGCTACGAAGGGATGGCAGCTCTGGACATCAGCTTCCTGGATACAGAGGGAAATGAGGTCGAGCCGGCCGAAGAAGCGCTGGTATCAATCCAGATGGATCGGGGCCGTCTGCCAGAAGGAATCAGCCCGGATGCTATCTCCGTACAGCATCATAAAAAAGACGGGGACAGCGGAGCGATCATGATAGAGCAGGTAGTGGATCCGGCAAAGGCGGTAGAAGCGGAACTCCGGTTAGAAGAGGCAGAAATTGTCAGCAGGGAGAAGCTGGAAGAAGTGTCCGGCGGGGTGCTGGAAATGAATGACGAGGCCCTGGTGACGGAGTTTAGTGTGGAGAGCTTCTCGACGTTTACGATTACGTGGAGTAGTTGGGGTGTTGGTGGTATAACAAGGTCTGTACAGGTACATTATGTCGACGAGGGTGGAAGAGAGATAACCTGTGACAAGGCACCGACTCAGGTTAACAGGGATTTTGTTTGGAACAAAGAGGCGACTCTTCGGGATTATGCATTTTCTATTGATGGATATGTTTACCAGGGAGCACATTTAGAGGCAGTTGGCGGGGAATCAGTTACTCAGCTAAGAGTCGAAAGTCATTATGTTGGTTGGGGTGACCGGGAGTGGGTTTTTGAATATAGCAGTGACGGAAGTACATGGAAAAGCTTACCGAATAACAGTGATATCTATTTGGTATACAAAGGTTCAGCGCCTACTCCGCCTACCCCAGGTTCGAGCCAGGCGATGTCTCATGATAAAAGGGCAGTGAGAAAAGATGACGGTACTTATGACTTGATACTGACGGTATCTGGCGCATTTGGAAGTGAGTCGAGTCCGGCACTGTTGGATGTGATCTATGTTGTAGATGAGTCTGGCAGTATGACAAGCTCAAGATTTACCTCTACTAAAAATGCGATTACAGGCCTGACTAATGCATTAACGACAAATACAAAGATAGACCCTCGATTTTCAGTTGTAACCTTTAGTGGTGATAATTGGCGCGATGAAAAGTGGAATGATGCTCAAATAAAAGTTAATTGGACTAAAAATAAGAATGAGATTACAAATGTCAGCTTTAACAAAGATGGAGGAACCAATTATCAGGCAGGTATTCGTACAGCGAAAGAATTGTTGTCGGATAAAAGGAAAAATGCAACAACTGCTGTAGTTTTTTTATCAGATGGGAATCCGACATTTCGATATGGCAATGACGGATACACTGAAGGAACAGGTAGTAGTGACAGAGACGGACTCAACTTAAAGGCGGCTATGACAGAAGCCTCAGAAGCAAGCGGTTTTTATGCAGATTATTTCTTTGCGGTAGGTGTTGGTGATCCAACAGACTATGGGAAGTTGGAGGAATTGGGTAACGCTGCAAATGCAGCAACAAAGAAATTCTTCTCTACCAGCGAGACAGATAAGAATTCACTGATCAATGCCTTTAATGAAATTCAGGATTCCATCACGACATATCTTTGCTCGGACGTTACTGTGACAGACACGCTCAGCGCTGAGGTGAAAATTGTAACGAATGCTGAAGGAGCGCGGGAAGATTTAGAGATTTTGGTTACGAAAGAAGATGATAAAGGGAATGCTGTTACCGTAGCATCAGGAAAGAGTCCGTTGACCGTAGAAGAAATTCAGATCAATGCCCGTTATGAAGAGGACAATGGAAAAACCAAGATCGTTATGGATTTTCCGAATGATTACGAGCTGAAGAAAGGTTACATCTATCAGGTTAAAGCACATATCGAAGCCACCGAGGCAGCGTATGAAAAATACCGCAGTGATGGATGGAACCTGGTATATCAGGATAAACCAGAAGAAGGAACAGGAACACACGCCGATAAGCAGGAGCAAGGAGTCTATTCTAATACAGAGGCTGCAGTTACTTATAAATATAGAGGGGAAGATAAGACAGAGGAATATTTCAAACCTGTCATCCAACTGAATCCGGGCGAATTGATAATCGAGAAGACGGTCACAGGACTGGACGGTGATCATTTGAACCGGTTAATGGGAACAGCGGAGAATTCTGCAGGCCTGAGCTTTAAAACAACATTTAGCTGGAATGGAAAGACGGATGAGATAACCCTTCCGTTAAAGAATTTAATAACAGGGAAGACAGAAACCGGTATTCGTTATGAAATAGCAAAGGATAATGAAGGAAAGTACACGATACATTTCAAAGGGCTTTCTCCGGATACCCGATATACGGTAACAGAGGAACATGCTGACGTAGAGGGGTATAGTCTTAAGACAACGAAGACCGAAGCGGAAGGAACTGTAGAAAAAGGACAGACAAAAACGGCATCATTTACCAATGCCTACACCAAGAAGCTGACGCTTAAGGTATGGAAAAAAGTGACTGGTAACATGGGTGACAGGAACCAGGGATTTGAATTTAACTATACGCTTAAGGACGCAAGCGGGAATGTCATAGACGGATATACGGTACTGGATAAAAATGGCAACAAGATAACAGCAGATCCGGTTTCCTTGAAAAATGATGAATATTTTATTATCAATGATATTCCCGAAGGCGCCAGAATTGTTATCACAGAGACAAATGGCAGTGACTACATAACCGAAATAACAAAAACAGGAAAAAATGACTGGAAACCAGGAGAAAACAGTAATTGGAAGCCAGACATAACACCCGAGAAGTCAACAATCGCCGGAAAGTCATTTGAATTAACGATGACCGATACGGAAGAGGTAACTTTTACCAATACCAAAAACATCAGTTCCCCCACCGGCCTTCACAGCAACCGGCTCCCGCATCTGCTTCTGCTGGCAATGGCCGCCCTCGGTATGGCAGGTATGGCCGCAACAGGAGCCGCGGCAAAGGTGCGCAGAAAAGATGACGAGCAGTAAGGAGTTGGGATTATGACAGCAGCCAATATGGATGACATTGCAGAGGTATTCAAGAAGCTGAAATTCCACAGGACATTCTTTGGCTGGGTAAGCGAGAAGGATGTCTGGAGGAAGCTGGAGCAGGTACAAAAGGAATACCGGTCTGCTTATGAATGTCAGGCGGCAGCATATGAAGCAAGGATAAAGGAAAGAGATGACCGGATCCGGCAGCTGCAGGGAGGAGCGCAGCAGGATGAAGGAGATGGGGAATGAGGACAAAGGAAAAAAAGACGAGAGTCCGTTCCCCGGTTTCCCTGACACCGGAGCAGGTGATCCGAAAGAGGTTAAGAAGGATTGCGGACAGAGAAGAGGTCTCAGGATTTCTGTCAAAGCTGGTGATGTTTGTAGTGATGATGTGGGTAATGTTCGGAGTGATCTTTGGCATTACCCCCATGCAGAACAATGACATGTCCCCCCGCTTAAGTTCCGGCGACCTGATGCTTTACTACCGTCTGGAGGATACCTTCCGTTCCCAGGATATCATTATCTTTGAGAAGGAAGGCAGGCAATACACGGGCAGGATCATCGCCAGGGGCGGGGAGAGTGTAGAGATCACGGATGATTCGCAATTGATCGTAAACGGGAGCCATGTAGTTGAGACAGATATCTTCTACCGCACTCCCAAATACGGCGAGGAAGTGGAATATCCCTTGCAGTTGGGAGACAGAGAGTACTTTGTCCTGTGTGATTACCGGGACGGGGCGCGGGACAGCCGGTATTTCGGGGCGGTAAGCCAGGGAGAGATCCGGGGAAAAGTGCTCGCCGTCATACGCCGGTCCCACCTGTAGAGACTTTCCGGGGACAGAATTATTTATGATATTATCGTACCGAAACGATGCGATGATAGATAGAAGCTTTTAACCAATCATTATGAAGGAGAGGAATGTAGAATGAAGAGAAATGCAAAGAAAATGGTAACGACAGTACTGGCAGGGGTCATGGTAATGTCTATGGGGATGAATGCGTTTGCGAAAGTACCAGATGATGGACTTACGATTACAAAAACAGTGACAACAGACGGAAATACTTATGCTCCCAATACAACTTTCAACTTTGAGGTGACTCCTGGAACAGGAAAGGGTGCTGATGAGAATAGTTTGGCTGCACCTGATCAGGTTGTCGTATATCCTGGTGTAGACAAGGGGCTTAATGTAGTGGGTGCGGCTCAGTTTGCACCCAATAAAGAGGAGCCGACATCAGCGGTATATACAAATAATACAGTGAAAATTACGGTTAATTCCGGCGTCTTTACAAAACCGGGTGTTTATCACTATCAGGTAAGTGAGGTAATACCGCAGAATGAAGATAAATATGAAGGTATTAAGTACGATGAGTCTGTGAAAGACCTTTTGGTTTATGTAGTGCGTAATGAGGAGGATGGAACTTTTACAGTCGATGGAGTAATTGAAGTAAAAGACGGACAGAAGGTAGGAGAGGGAACAGGGGTAAGCTTTACCAATAATTATGGAAAACAGGATCCCGATCAGCCGGATCCAGAGGATGATACCACCCATGATATTACAGTAACCAAAGAGGTAACTGGTAACCAGGGTGATCAGAATAAGGAGTTTAACTTTGCCATCAGTGTAAAACCGGCAAGTGATGGTGAAATTTACAAACTGGTTAAAATAAGCAATGGCACGGAGACTTTTGTTCAGGCAATAGGCGCAACGGACATGGGTGTGACTGTTGGTCTGAAATCCGGTGAATCTGTAAAAATTTATGGTTTGTCTGAAAATGATTCTTACAGTATTACAGAGACAGATGCCAATCAGGACGGATACACAACAACAGCAGCTGGTGACAATGTTAATGATGGTCAGACCGGTTCTGCAGGTAGATTAGATGCAGATAACAAGGCAGCTACTGTTACTAATGCCAGAAACATTTCCACCCCCACCGGCATCATCCTCACCTTCGCTCCTTACATCCTGATGGTAGCCGCAGCAGGTGTCCTTGCCGTAATGTTCCTTCGCAAGAAGAGAGAAGAGATCTGATCAGGCATCGTTCATCTTTTCCGGGAAAATTCACAGGAGGTAACAAAGTATGAGAGCAGCCGCTATCATGGCACGAATTGGAAATTTCATCATTTCCCTGTTTGCCGGGGTCTTAATCCTGACCATGTGTGCGTATGGCGGCTACTCCCTCTGGGACAGCTACATGATTAACCAGGGCGCATTCCTCTCCCAGGATTTGCTGAAATACAAACCGGCGTCAGGGGACGGGGAGGAGGCAAGCTACTCTTTGGAGGAGCTTGCGGCGATCAATCCGGATACCAGAGGATGGCTGACGATTGACCAGACACATATCGATTATCCGGTAGTTCAGGGAGAGGATGACATGTTTTATGTAAACGCTGATGTGTTCAAGGAGTTCTCCCTGTCAGGCGCGATCTTTCTTTCCTGCCTGAACAGCCCGGATTTTTCCGACAGCTACAGCCTGATCTATGGGCATCATATGGACAATGGCGGGATGTTCGGAGACGTGCTGGAATTCGTGAATGAAGATTATTTTGAGAGGCATCAGACCGGCACCTTATACCTGTCGGATGCGACTTATTCCATCAGGCTTTTTGCCTGTATGGAGGCGGATGGATACGATCATCTGATTTATAATCCGGGGACGGATTACGATCTTTCAGGCTTACTGGATTATCTGAAGACAGATTCCACCCAGTATCGGGAGATCGGAGTTACGGCAGAAGACAAGATCATAGGAATGTCCACCTGTGTGGATGCAGTGACAAACGGCCGGGTGGTGTTGTTTGGCCGGCTGGAAGAAAGAAAAGCACAAGAAGGAGGTGTGGAGGAATGATCTGTAAGAAGATAAGGAACCTGTTGTGTCATGCACTTGTCCCGGCTGTGCTTGCAGTTTTGATGGTTCCGGCCATAGCGTATGCAGAGGAACCCTGCCGGGTATCGATCCCGGTGGAAGTGACCGTAACCGGGAACCGGATTCCTCAGGATCAGCAATACAGGCTGGAGTTAAAGGGAGAGACGCCCCAGACCCCGATGCCGGAGTCGTCAGAGCTGACTATGACCGGCGCGGGAAAGGCAGCTTTTGGGGAAATCGCATATCATGTGCCGGGTGACTATCATTATGAGATTCGCCAGAATTCTGAGGCAACCGATTATTTTGTATATGATCAGAGTGTCTACCGGATTACAGTACGGATTATCCGTAATGAAGACGGGCAGCTGACATCGCTCATCCTGGCCTACAATGAGACGGCCGGAGAAGCTCAGAAGGTGGACGGACTGACCTTTGCCAACCAGTACAACCGCGGCGGAGGCGGCGGAGGTGGCGGCGGAGGCGGTTCCGGCAGCGGCAGCGGCGGCGGAGGCGGCACAAGCGGGGGAGGCCCTGGAGTGTCGGGAGACGGCCTGACGGAGATCGGAGAGGAAACGACTCCTCTGGCAGCCGGGTTCCCGGGAATCTCCGAGTTGGTTCCGGAGACAATATTAGATGCCATGGTGCCGCTGGCGATGCTTCCGCAGACAGGAGATAGCACCAGTCTGGGGCTGTGGATCCTGCTTCTGGTGATTTCTGGCTGTGGCCTGACCGGCCTGATGGCTATGAGAAAGTATCTCGGATAAAACAAGATAAAGAGATATCTTCGAAAACAGCAGATGCGCCCTGGAAAAAAGGGACTGAATATTTGCAGAGCCAAATTGCATGACATTGGCCGGGGAACAGTAAGAAATCAGAGAACCGTAAAAACTCAAATAACAATAAAAACAAAAAAACAGAAAAGCAAAAAAGCGGGATCCCCTGCAAGGGGTGGTCCTGCTTTTTCTGGATAAAGGAAAAGAGGTGTCAGGATGGAAAGATGGGAGGAACCGGAAGAGGGGATGGAGCAGGCAGGATCTTCCTGGAAGAAAAGAGTCTGGAGGATGCTGGTGGCAGTCTGCGTAGTGCTTTTGTCAGGTTCAGCTTTTAATATCTGGAGGACCGTTCATCAGTCCCGGAAGGAGAACCGCACCTTCCAGGAACTGGCGAGGCTGGCGGAGGATAACGGATATCCGGGAGCGGATTCCCTGCCCGGAAGCGACGGCAGGGAATCCGAAAACACGGTCAGACAGAGCCGCTATGCAGTGATTCATGCACAGAACCCGGATTTTGCCGGGTGGCTGAAGATCGACCGGACAGTGATTGATTATCCGGTGATGCATACCCCGGGGGATATCCAGTATTATATCCGCCGCGATTTTTACGGAAAGGAATCCGTCAGTGGGACTCCGTTTATCGGGGACAACTGTGACGTGGACAGCCTGGGAATGATTATCTATGGGCATAATATGAAGAATGATACTATTTTCGGGGCGCTGGATGAGTATGCAGATGCGGATTACCAAAAGGAGCATCCAATGATTCGTTTCAGCACCATGGAGGAAGACCGGGAATATGAGGTGTTTGCAGCGTTTCGCACCCGGCTTTTGTATGAGAATGAAGAGGGTTTCCGGTATTACGAATATGTGGGCGATCTGACAAAGGAGCGTTATGAGGAGTTCGTGGAACAGGCAGAGGCAGCAGCATTGTATGATACGGGAATCCGGCCGGAATATGGAGAACAGCTTTTGATGTTGTCCACTTGCAGCTACCACACAAAGAACGGGAGATTCGTGGTGGCGGCAAGAAGACGGAAGTAAGAAGCATAGGGGATAGAAAAATAATGCAAAGTAAATGATTCAGGGGTGACTGGCATTGAAAGAACTTGGTATTTTCATAGATGAATCCGATGATTTCGGTGAATACGATCATCATTCGCAGAGAAAAATTTATGCAAACATGTCCGTCAATGAGCGCCGCCGCATCTTCAATAAGATGGTCGCATTCATCCGGCGGATTCATATCCGCTACAAATGTTTTTATATTGAGAAAAAGCACACATCGGATGTAGTTGAAGCGTTTTCAACGCCCTGCTTCCCAAACCCGTTTTCCGCAAAGTAATGCCTTCGAAATATAAACTTTTCCAAGCAGCAGATCTGCTTTGTACGCTTGAACTGGTCAAGCCCAAATCAGAAAAAACCTTTTTCGGAAATATCCGTGACCTGAAGAAAAATTACATAAAGCCTTTGAGCAAAAAGGAATGGTCATAGATTCCCGTTTACATCCCCCGATTTCAGGAGTATAATGAAAATTGAATATATCGAAATTTCAGGAATTGGCCAGCCAGGCAAGGTCAGTCCGGAGGAGAGGGCACCATGCTTACTTATGATTTGACAGATACGGGCTCGGATTCTCTATATGAGCATTTATATAAAAGCATCAAGAACGATATTGTGCAGGGAGTCATAAGGGCGGATGAAAAGCTGCCGTCCAAACGTCCTTTTGCCAGGAACCTGGGGATCAGTGTTATCACCGTGGAGAATGCTTATGCCCAGCTTCTGGCCGAGGGATTCATCTATTCCCTGCCCAAACGAGGATTTTATGTGTCAGATGTCAGGACTCTGATTGAAGAAAAGAAGCCCCCCATCCGGAAGGAGATGGTACCCAGGACCGGAGAGAGGGCTCCTTGTTTTGCGGATTTTTCCAGCAATCAGACTCCTTCGGAGCTTTTCCCGTTTACGATCTGGTCAAAAGTGATCCGAGAGGTGTTAAGTAACAGCCAGGCACAGCTGATGACCAATCCGCCCTGTGGCGGCACGTTTGTGCTGCGGGAAAGCATTGCAAAGCATCTGAAGGAATTTCGGGGCATGAGCGTGCAGCCGGAGCAGATTCTGATAGGCGCCGGGACGGAATATCTCTACGGATTGCTGATTCAGCTCTTGGGACAGGATCGGCTCTATGCGGTAGAGAATCCGGGATATCAGAAGATCGCAAAGATTTACAACAGCTATCAGGTAGCCTGTGAATGGATTCCTATGGACGCTTCCGGGATTTGTATCGGAGAGCTGGAGAAAAAGAAGGTGGATATCGTACATATTACGCCGTCCCATCATTATCCGACAGGAATCGTGATGCCGGTTAGCAGGCGTTATGAGCTGCTGGGCTGGGCATCGCGGGGAGAGGGACGCTACATCATTGAGGATGATTATGACAGTGAGCTCAGACTGAGCGGACAGCCGATTCCGGCTCTGCAGAGTATTGATGTTTCAGACAAGGTGATTTATATGAATACCTTTACCAAGACGCTTTGTTCCACCGTGCGTATCAGTTATATGGTTCTGCCGCAGGATCTGTTGATGAGATTTTATGATACCTTATCCTTTTATTCCGGTACGGTCTCGAATTTTGAACAATATACTCTTGCGCGGTTTATTGAAGAGGGGAAATTTGAGACTCATATCAACCGGATGCGGAATTATTACCGTCAGAAAAGGGATGCGCTTCTGGGTGCGGTGAATCAGAGCCGCCTTCAGTCGATCGCTGCCATCTCCGGAGAGGAGGCGGGGCTGCATTTCCTGATGACGATTCGATCGGAGCGGGAGGAACAGGAGGTATGCCGCCGCGCAGAGGAGCAGGGAATCCGGCTGGTGCCTCTGTCAGGATACTATTATGAAGATCCCGGGCAAACGGAAAATGTATATGTGATGAATTACTCGAGTATTGATGTAGACAGGGCAGGGGAGATCATGGAACGATTGTATAAAAGCTGTGTATAAAAAGGCAGCTCTGGAATTCCACTCTGCGAAAAGCAGCAATGCCAGAAACCTTGAAATGATAGCGGAAAATGGTTGCTATGCCTGGAAAAATAAAGTATTATAATAATAAGGACTGAATAAGCATAGGGGGAGAAGGAATATGTATCATTGTCATATTCATTTCTATCTGGCGGGAAGCTCTGATCAGGTATTTGAGATTATAAAGACAATGCCTGCGTTTGAATATTTTACGCATGAATTTTCTGAGAGTGATAGGCTGAAGGGAGAGCCGGCATCTCTGGCGGATGTGATTCTGGCTGATTTGCGGAATGAGAATATAGAGGATGCGATGCAGATACTCTGTGTTAACAAGTCGGAATCGGCAGAGCTTATTGTGCTGGCGGATAAGGAACAGATTGCACCATTGGAAGAATATCTGTCAGAGATCAGGGATATCTGGATCATGCCGATGTCGGATAAGGAGATCCGTTTCCGGTTTTTGCGGTGGCAGCAGGCCTGCAAGAGGGAGAAGGATTCCTGGCAGACCAGCCAGTTTCTGGAAGCAACCATCAATCATGTGCCGAATCTTGTCTGGTATAAGGATAAGAACGGCATTCATGAGAAGGTGAATGACAGCTTTTGTAAGACGGTTAATAAGACAAAGCAGCAGGTAGAAGGGCGCGGACATGCCTATATCTGGGATGTTGAGCAGGATGATCCGGCCTGCATTGAATCGGAGCAGGAGGTTATGACACACAAGAGAACCTTTGTCTCTGAGGAATCGGTGAAGTCCGGCGAAGGGATACGGCTGCTTACGACTTATAAGTCGCCCCTGTATGATCTGGACGGCAGTGTTATGGGAACCGTGGGCGTGGCGATCGATGTGACTCAGGAGCGGGCCTATGAGCAGGAGATTATACAGAAGAATCACACCCTGGAGACGATCTTTACCACCATGGACTGCGGTGTGATGTGCCATACAGTGGATGGGGCAGACATCATCCGTGTCAACAGAGCGGCTCTGGAGATATTGGGCTACGAAACGCAGGAAGAGATGATGGAAAACGGCTTTCATATGATTGCGTCCTCCGTATTGGAGGAGGATCAGGAAAAGCTTCGGGCAGATATCACAGAGCTGGTCAAAGAGGGAGACAATGTCAGTGTTGAATACCGTGTGCGCCGAAAGGACGGGGACATCCGGCATGTCATGGGCAATGTCAAGCTTCTGAGGGAGAACGGGAGGCTGATTTATCAGCGTTTCCTTCTGGACTGTACAGCTCAGAAGCTTCAGGAGAAAGAGAAGGAGCGGCGTCAGAAAGAGCTGATTCAGGCGCTGAGCATAGACTACAATGTGGTCTGCCATTTTGATCTGGATACCGGAGCCGGAGATTTGCTGCGTATTGCAGATACGGACAAATGCCAGTTTGGCGCCATTTTCAACCAGAGGCTTTCCCTCGAGGATAATATGAAGCTCTATATTGAGCAATTTGTCTATGAAGAAGACAAAGAAATGATGTATAAGACCTTTACAAGGGAGTGGCTAAAGGAAGAGCTGGCAGAGAGAAAGCAATGTTATGTGAATCATCGGCTTAGCATTGACAAGGAGATGAAATATTTCCAGATCAAGATGGTGCGTGCCGGGACCTGGAGCCAGAATCATGAGATTGTCCTGGGCTTCCGCAGTGTGGACGAGGAGATCCGCCATGAGATGGAACAGAAGAGCCTGCTGGAGGACGCGCTGATGCAGGCGAACCGGGCCAATAAGGCCAAGAGTGTATTCCTGTCCAACATGTCCCACGATATCCGCACTCCGATGAATGCGATCGTCGGCTTTACTGCACTGGCGATTACGCACATCGACCGGAAGGAGCAGGTGGAGGAGTACTTACATAAGATTATGACTTCGGGCAATCATCTTTTGAGCCTGATCAATGATGTTCTGGACATGAGCCGGATTGAGAGCGGGAAGATGCATCTGGAGGAGAAGGCCTGCCGCCTGCCGGATATTCTGCACAGCCTGCGCAATATTTTACAGGCGGACGTCCGCTCCAAGCAGCTGGAGCTGTACATGGATGCAGTGGATATCTACCATGAGAATATTTATTGTGACCAGCTGCGGCTGAATCAGGTACTGCTGAATCTGCTTAGCAATGCCGTGAAGTATACGTCAGCAGGCGGTATTGTCAGCATCCGGGTTACCGAGAAGCCAGGGGCTCCTGCGGGATGCGCCAATTATGTGTTCTACATCAAGGATACGGGCGTTGGCATGAGTAAGGAATTCGTAGCGCATATTTTTGAACCGTTTGAGAGAGAGCGCACTTCGACGATCAGTGGGATACAGGGAACCGGGCTGGGGATGGCGATCACCAGGAATATCGTGGACATGATGAATGGTTCCATTGAAGTAAGAAGCGAACAGAATGTCGGTACAGAGGTCGAAGTATCCTTTACCTTCCGTCTGGATGTCGAGGAGAAGGAACCGCTGACCATCCCGGAGCTGAAGAATTGTCGGGTGTTGGTAGTGGATGATGATTTTAATACCTGTGACAGTGTCTCCTACATGCTGACACAGATGGGAATGCGGGCAGAGTGGACATTATCCGGTAAGGAAGCTGTGCTTCGTACCCGTCAGGCAGTGATGCGAAGGGATAATTACGGCGTATATATCATTGATTGGCTGATGCCGGATATGAATGGGGTGGAGGTTACCCGCAGGATCCGCAAGGAGGTAGGGGATGATGTGTCGATCATTGTTCTCACGGCTTACGACTGGACGGATATTGAGGAGGAGGCAAAAGAAGCCGGTGTTACGGCATTCTGCAGCAAGCCGTTGTTCATGTCTGAGCTGAGAAGCTGTTTGAACTCTATCGTCAATGCAGACGAGGCCGGGGAAGCAGAGAAAGCAGCAGAGAAGACCGAGCTGCATACCGGGCGCATCCTGTTAGCGGAGGACAATGAGCTGAATCAGGAGATTGCCATTGCCATACTGAACGATGCGGGATTTACCGTGGAGGTTGCGGAGAACGGCAAGATCGCGGTGGAGATGCTTGGCAAATCGAATCCAGGATACTATCAGCTGATTCTGATGGATGTCCAGATGCCGGTGATGAACGGTTATGAAGCCACAAGAGTGATTCGGCAGATGGAGAACAAGGAACTGGCGTCTATCTCGATTCTGGCGATGACAGCGAATGCGTTCGAGAGTGATCGTCAGGAGGCGCTTCGGTGCGGGATGAATGGACATATTGCAAAGCCGATTGATATTAAGGTATTGTTGGATACTTTAGAGAAGATTTTAAAATGAGAAGACGATGCGAATTGCATCGCAAAAGGATAATACAGGGGTGGAAGAAAGAGACACTGTGAAATCTGCGGTGTCTCTGTTTTTTTGCGGAAAAATGGGGAATGGTAATCAATATAGAAATAAATCTGTTCAAAATAAGCAAAGTAATGGACAAATTACTTAATTTCAAACAATAAATTTTTGTGTTATTATGCAATTAGCACAGACGCGGAGGTGCGATTTTCAGAAAGGAGGAGTGATTTTTTATGCTGAAGTATGTAGTGAAGCGCATTTTATGGATCCTGCCGGTCATGATCGGCGCTTCATTTCTTGTGTTTGCCCTGCTGAATGCGTCACCTGGGGACCCGGCGCGTATCCATACCGGGAGTGATGCCACGGAGGCGGATATCGAGAAATTCCGGCAGGATCACGGTTTGGATAAGCCATTTATTGTACAGTACTGTGATTATATTTACAAGGTATTTACCAAAGGAGATCTGGGGAATTCCTATCGGTCGAATACGCCGGTGGCAGGCCGTATCGCACAGACATTTCCCGTCACCTTAAAGCTCACGCTTTTTTCGATGGTGATTATGCTTTTGACAGGGATCCCTTTGGGGATTCTCTCGGCGCTCAGACAGTATTCCCTGTTGGACGGAATTGTTTCCTTTTTGGGAATGATTGGGGTGTCCATGCCGAACTTCTGGCTGGCCCTGCAGCTGATTCTGATATTTTCCTTTCATCTGGGATGGCTTCCGGCATCCGGGAGTCAGGACATGAGATATTTTATTCTTCCGGCAGTCACGGCAGGAATTGCAGGAATGGCAACCATCATGAGGACGACCCGCTCCGCTATTTTGGAGGTATATCGCCAGGATTACATCAAGACCGCAGAGGCAAAGGGACAAAAGGAATCCGTAATTATCTGGAGGCACATGCTGAAGAATGCTTCGCTGCCGATTATTACCGTAATATCTGCATCCTTCTGCGGCTCCCTGGCCAATTCCACGGTAGTGGAGACCGTATTTTCCATGCCGGGAATGTGCAAGCTTTTGGTAGACAGCATTGTCTCTCTGGACAATATTGTAGTGATGGGAGCGATCATGGTGCTGGCGGTAACCTGTTGTATTGTGAACCTGGTAACAGACCTGGTATTTGCCGCGATCGATCCCCGGATTAAAAGCCAGTTCAAACGCAGGCAGGTGAAGGGGAGTTGACAAGGAAACCGGATGAGGAGATGAAAATGGGTAGAAACAGGAAGAACAGCCAACTGTATGAGTTTTGGAAACGTTTTCGGAGAAATAAGCTTGCGATTGCAGGAATTCTGTTTATCCTTTTGCTGATATTTGTGATTCTTTTTCAGGGAGTGATTGCGCGGGAAGGGATTAATGATCAGAAATACGATGATATGCTGGCGGCTCCTTCTATGAAATATCTTTTCGGAACCGATCAGTACGGAAGGGATATATTCAGCCGGATGGTCTATGGCACTAAATACACCATCTCCATGGGACTGATTGCTGCCTCGATTTCCGCCGTGATCGGAATCTTTCTGGGATCGGTTACCGGGTATTACGGAGGAAAGATGGACAATTTTATCATGCGGGCGGTGGATATCTTCATGACATTGCCGAATATTTTGCTGGCATTGGTCATGACAGCCAGTTTTGGTCCTGGCTTCTTCAATACTATGATTGCCGTAGGAATCGCCGGTTCTCCTGCTATGACCCGCGTGACCCGGGCCGCTGTTATGGGAGTCCGCAACCAGGAATTTATTGAGGCGGCAATTTCCAACAATGCCAGTGATATGCGCATTATCTGGCGGTATGTGCTGCCAAATGCGATCGCACCGATTATCGTTCAGTACACTATGTTTGTGGCGCAGGCGATTTTAATCGGCTCCTCTTTAAGCTTTCTGGGACTTGGCCTGCAGCCTCCGGCTCCGGAATGGGGTTCCATGCTTTCTGCCGGAAAGGCTTATATGAGAGAATGCTGGTGGCTTACGGCAATTCCGGGCGTATTCATTATGCTGGTAGTGCTTGCGATCAATATGATTGGGGACGGACTGCGGGATGCCCTGGATCCGAAACAGAAAAGGTAGGTGCAGAATATGCAGGAGAGAGAAAGGCTTTTGGAGATAGAGGATCTGAAGGTGGAATATATTACGGACAGCGGGGTGGTCCATGCAGTGAACGGAGTAAGCTTCGGGCTGGACCATGGAGAGATCATCGGAATTGTGGGAGAGACCGGAGCGGGAAAGACCACCATAGCGCTGTCCATTATGCGTCTTTTGCAGACGCCGCCCGCGCGGATGGCGGGAGGAAGCATCCGGCTGGGCGGGACAGATATCCTGAAAGAATCCAAAAAGAACATGCGCCAGATCCGGGGGAAAAAGGTATCCATGATTTTTCAGGATCCGATGACAGCATTGAATCCTCTGGAAACTGTGGGGGCACAGGTAGAAGAGGTAATCCTGATTCACGAAAAGCTATCCCGTGTGGATGCCAGAAAAAAGGCGGTTGAGATTCTGGAGATGGTAGGCATTAAAGGGGAACGCTTCCAGGATTATCCCAGCCAGTTCTCCGGCGGTATGAAACAGCGTATCGTGATTGCGATTGCACTGGCCTGCAGGCCAGAGCTGCTCATTGCGGATGAACCGACCACAGCTCTGGATGTAACTATCCAGAATCAGGTGCTGGCGCTGATTCGGAATCTGAAAAATGAGCTGAATACCTCCGTGATTTTGATTACGCATGATCTGGGTATTGTGGCGGAAATGTGTGAGAAGGTAGCAGTGATTTATGCCGGGGAGATTGTGGAGTTCGGGGAGATTGCTCAGATTTATGATCATACTTTACATCCCTATACCAGGGGGCTCTTTGGCTCGATTCCCAATATTAATGCTACTGCCGACCGCTTGCAGCCGATTCCCGGTTCCATGCATGATCCGCGCATAGAGAAGAAGGGATGTGTTTTTGCCGACCGATGTGCGATCAGACAGGAGTGCTGTGAGAAAGAGAAGCCGGAACTGTCTGCAGCAGGAGAAGGACATTATGTTCGGTGTTTCTTTGCTTCATAAGAAATTGCGTCCGATGAAACGAAAACGCTCCATGAGGAGCACTTCACGCAAAGGAAGATGGCTGCGGCAGCAGGAAGCTATAAGGAAAACAGACTGTGAGAGGAAAATATGAACAGTAAAGTGGAAACAAGAGATTTGAAGAAATATTTTCAGACGCCGACAGGCACCCTGCATGCAGTGGACGGTGTCAGCCTTAAGATAGGAGAAAGACAGACCCTGGGCGTGGTGGGAGAATCCGGCTGCGGGAAGTCTACCCTGGGACGTCTGATTATCAAGCTTTTGGGGAATACGGATGGTTCTCTGTTTTTTGACGGGAAGGATATTACGAATATTGACAAAAAAGAATTGCGGGAGCTGCGTTGGAAAATGCAGATGATCTTCCAGGATCCATATTCCTCGGTAAATCCCCGTATGACAGTGAGCCAGATTATTGCGGAACCGCTGAAAATTCAAAATAAGCTTACGGGCAGTGAGAGGGAGGAACGGGTCGAAGAGCTGATGAAGACTGTGGGGCTGGATTCCCGGTATCGGATGACATACCCCCATGAGCTGGACGGAGGGCGGAGACAAAGGATCTCGATCGCACGTGCCCTGGCATTGAACCCGTCATTTATTGTCTGTGATGAGCCGGTTTCTGCGCTGGATGTTTCCATTCAGGCACAGATTCTTAACCTTTTAAAGGATCTTCAGGATCAGTTTGGGATGACCTTTCTTTTTATCAGCCATAATCTGGCAGTGGTGAAATATATTTCCCATTCAATTATGGTGATGTATCTGGGAGTATCAGTGGAGCAATGCCAGACAGAAGAGCTGTTTGGCAATCCGCTTCATCCCTACACCAGGGCGCTGCTCTCCGCAGTACCAGTGGCGGACATTCACCATCAGAAGAAGGAGATTGCCATCAAGGGAGAACTGACAAGTCCGATCAATCCGCCGCCGGGCTGCCGTTTTGCGCCGCGATGCCCCTGCTCGTCAGAGAGATGCTTCCAGGAAACGCCGAAACAGAAGGAGGTGAAAAAGGGACATCTGGTAGCCTGCCATCTCTATGAATAGAGTTTTATATGGGAATGTGTGAAAATGAATGTAATGATAAAGGAGGAGAAAAGATGAAACGTTTTGTATCAATATTACTGGTTTTGGCACTTGGCCTGACGGCCTGTTCCGGAAATGGGGGATCCGCCGCCGGAACCGCAGGCTCTGGTTCTGAGTCTGGTCCGGCTGCTGATAAGAGCAGCAGTGAGCCCTCGAAAGAGAGCTCAGGAAAGAATACCCTCACGGTGGCAATCGCCATTGATCCAGGGAGCCTGAATCCATATGACCGGCTGGAGAATGTAGGACGTCAGCTTTGGTGCCCGGTTTATGAGCCGTTATTCGCTTATGGGGAGGGGGATTTAAGCCCCACACCGGTTTTGGCGGATACGTATGAATTCTCAGAGGATCAGAAGGATCTGACCGTTCATTTAAAGAAAGGGATCAAATTCCATAACGGGGAAGAGATGAAAGCATCGGATGTGGTATATTCCTTTGAGATGATCCATAAAAAAAGCCCTGCCCATATGGGGGATATTGATTGGGATCATATCAAAGCCCTGGATGATTATACCGTTTTTATTCCTTATAACAGTGTGCAGGGTCTGGCATTGTATTATCTGTGCAACCTGTATATTATCTCCGAGAAGCATATGACTTCCCTGTCCGAGGAGCAGTGGTCAACCGACTGCGTGGGAACCGGACCCTATATGTGGGGAGATTTTATTGAAGGTTCTGAGTATAACCTGATTCGCTTTGACGACTACCGGGAGAAGAAGAAGCTGGATAAGATTGTGGTGAGGATTATTCCGGATTCCAATGTACAGAAGATTGAGATCGAAACCGGCGGCGTTGACTTAGCCTGCGGCCTGCAGTTCAGTGATCTGGCTTCCTTCAAAGAAGAGGAAGGAGACGGTGTGGAGGTTATGCCCAGCAACACGATCGCGATCATGGAGCTGATCCACTGCTTCCCTGACGGGAAGGGGCCGCTGGCGGATATCCGTGTACGTCAGGCCCTGTCCTATTCTCTGAATCTGGACGCCATCAATAAAATTGTGTTCAGCAACCAGGGAGCTCCGGCGACAGCTATCTATCCGAGCGGTGTGTCTGCCTATGCGCCGGCAGAGAACCAGCGCGAATATTCTGTGGAAAAGGCAAAAGCGCTTTTGGCAGAGGCAGGATATCCGGATGGAGTTACCATTGATTTTTACTGCCAGAATACATCCATGTTCCAGATGCTGGCAGATGTTATGACCGGTATGTGTGAGGAAGCAGGGATTACCCTGAATGTGATCATGTCTGACTTTGCCACGGTAGAAGGGAATATGGGAACCGGCAGCAAGCCTGGTGTGTATACGCTGCGCCAGTATGTCAATGGCGATCCCTACATCCTGATCAATTATTTCTTCAGCAAGGATAAAATTCTCTTTACCAAGTCCGGACATAACACGGACGAGAAATTCCAGGAGGCCTGCGAGCTGAGGGAAAAGGCATTCTTGCAGAATGACATTGCCAAAAGAAATGAAATCTATCACGATTTGATGCAGATCGTTTATGATCGGGCTTACTATGAGCCGGTAATCGAATATGCCGATCAGGTGGCATACTCGGATGCGGTGAAAGGCTTCTGGATGGCAGGGCCGATCTACCATTATGAGGATTGCTATTTTGAATAAAGCTTTTTGCGGGATATGACAGGCGATCAGAAAGAGAGGACAAATACAGTGAAAATAACAGAGGTAATTCCCCATGTATTGATCGGAAAGACAGCCCCCTATTCCACATGGGCCTCCGATTTTGTGGATGTCAGATATTCCATGGTTGTGGAAATCCGCACGGATGAAGGAATTACAGGCTGGGGAGAATCCGTCTGCCACGGAAGGCAGCCGGGAGGCGTTTCCGCTGCCTATATCAATCATACCTTCAAGCCGCTTCTGACAGGAAAGGATCCTTTTGACGTAGAGGTATTGTGGGAGAACATGTTCCATACCTCCCGGCCGTTTGGCGGCGGCGGTGCGGTCAATGCCATAAGCGGTATCGATGTGGCTCTGTGGGATATCATCGGGAAAGCACTGAAAAAGCCGATCCATCAGCTGATCGGCGGAGCTTTCCGCACGAAGGTGATTCCCTATGCCACCAGCTTTTACCGGGTTGAGGGCAGAAGCTATCCTGAGGCCTATATTGAGGAGGCCAGGGAGCTGATTGCTGACGGTTTCCGGGCATTCAAGTTAAAGACCGGCTATGGGATCCGGAAGGATTCCGAGTACATCCATGCAATGCGTGAGGCGATTGGACCAGACATGCTGCTGGCGGCAGATGCCAATTGTGCTTACGATGCTCCGCTGACCAGGCAGCTTCTTCTGGAGGTGGAGGACGCCAGGCTCCATTTTCTAGAGGAGCCTATGAAAACGGATGATCTGGAAGGATATAAGATGCTGCGCAACAAGACAACCACCCATCTGGCCTGCGGAGAGAATCTCTTCACGAAATATGATTTTCGCCGCTGGATTGTGGAGGGCGCCGTGGATATTCTTCAGCCTGATGTGTGTTCGGCAGGCGGCATCACGGAATGCAAGAAGATCGCGGCCATGGCTCAGGCATATGCGGCACGGGTGATTCCTCATGTGTGGGGAACCGGCATCGGGCTGGCAGCCGCCCTGCAGCTGATTGCGGCTCTGCCCTCCAATCAACTGAGTTCCTTTGCGGAGGAACCGATGCTGGAGTTTGACCGCTCTGCCCACCCGTTCCGCGATGCAGTGATTCACGATAAGATTACTATGGAGGACGGGGCCGTGAAAGTTCCTGTGGGGCCGGGCATTGGCGTGGAGATAAATGAGGATGCAGTCCGGGAATTTGAGCTGCGGCTGACGCAATGAAGGAGACTCTGATGAGAGATTTTAACGAATATTACCAATGGCATGTAGGAAAAAAGGCGGAATTCATGGCAGAGATTCTTCGTAAAAAGGATTACAGGGTTTCACTGGCAAGGACAAAGGAGGAAGCCAAAAGCATGGTTCTGTCCATGATTCCGGAAGGAAGCTCCATCGGCCTTGGCGGTTCCCAGACCGTGATTCAGCTGGGGATTCTGGATGAGCTGCGGAACGACCGCTATCAGCTTCTGGATCGGTATGCCCCCTGCTATGATTCCAGAGAGGGACAGCATTTCGGAATTCTCAGAGAATCCCTGATGACCGATGTCTTTATCACCGGGACGAATGCCGTTACCATGAAAGGCGAGCTGGTCAATATGGACTGCAGTGGAAGCCGTGTGGCAGCTATGGCATATGGCCCCAAAAAGGTGATCATAGTCGTTGGGGTAAATAAGCTGGTAAAGGATATTCCCGCTGCCGTGGATCGTCTGTATCAGATTGCACCGATGAACTGCAGGAAGGAGGAGCATCATACTCCCTGTGTGGAAACCGGGATCTGTACGGACTGCAATGTGAAGCAGACCGAGACCATAAGGGGGCGGATGTGCAATATTCTTTCGGTTATCCTGAGCGCGCACAAATTCCCGGGAAGGCTGAATGTGGTGGTTGTGGCGGATGAGATGGGATTTTAGCGCGAAGGGGGAGCGGATTTCTATCTGCTTTGGAGTTCATTGCTGGTTGACAAAGTGAACAAGATGGAAAATCAGAACAGGAAATTCCCTGAAACGAAAAATCAGAGGTCTTTGAGTTTTTCGTTTCAGGGAGTTTTTTAATCGTATTTCATATAGTTTTTCGGGGAGGTTCCCACAATATCGACAAAGGTCTTAAAAAAGTTATTATAGTTATTGAATCCTACCTGTTCATAAACCTCGCTGGGGCTGACTCCGTTATTCATCAGTGTAGTGGCGAGACTGATTCGGCGGGCAGCCACGTATTTGTTAATGGAAATGCCGGTGTATTTTTTGAAAAGGCGGCACAAATAGGAAGGGCTTAAGAAAAATTCCCGGGACAGGCGGTCCAGGCTGAGCTCTTCGGTCAGGTGATCATTGAGATATTTCAGGACCGCCTGGGCAGTGGTATGGCTGGAGTCATTGCGGGGACGGTATCTGGCATCCGGATTGGCCAGACAATTGCTCAGCATGATCAGGCCCTCGCACAGATAGAGATCCTCCAGAAGATCGGCTCCGAAGCCGTCTGCCTTGTTGATCTTTTGAATCAGATATTCAAAACGCTTCTGGTATTCTGGCGAAAGATTCAATACCCGGCTGTCAGGAACCGCAAAGCAGCCGGCAAGCGGGGTGTCAGGAGTCGAGTAACGCTCCATGAACCGGGAATGGATGGCAATGTTGATTCGGTCATGCTTGATATCATCCAGCTGGGTAATGTGATGATTCTCGTTAGGGCGGATAAAGAATACATCATGAGGACGAATATCATAATACTGGTCGCCAATAAAGAATTCTTTGCCTCCGGCAATGGAATAGTAGATCTCATAACAGTCATGGACGTGGATCTTTAAAGTCTTGATGCCAGGCTTCAAATGAGAAATGGTAAAACGCTGGCTGCAGATGCACTGATCGATGCCCTCCTGGGCACGGTAAAACAATTCCATTGTAATATCTCCTGATGGTAAAAAGCGGTTGCGTCAAGATAAGTGTATGAAAATATGGAGGAAATGTCAAGCGTTACCCGATGGATGGGATAGGCTTGACTCAGACTGGTATGGATGATACCATAGAAAATAGGAGGAGGTATCGGATGCAGACAGAAAGTATAGCATTCGGATCTCATCCAGTGAAAAGCAATCCGTTCAATGAATTATGGACTGCGTTGACAAGGTTACGGTAGACAGTGAAAGAAAAATTGTGGTAAAATGGGAACACAGTAAAAGTGTCAATATTTAAGAAGCTTGGAGTGAGGTGTGCAAATATGGATTATTCATCGAGACAGTATTTTGATGAAATAAGCAGGTTGAGATTTGAGGGCAATCTGTCTGTAGCAATTGAGCGCTGTCATGACGCCATATCTGCATATCCGGAAAACAACTTTTTCTACAAAGTATTGGGTGATCTGTACTTTCAAGAAAAAAACTATGTGGCGGCTCCCCAGGCATATTTAGAACACTTAAAGCGTCTGTCAAAGAAGCCTGAGCATTTCAAAGCGTTTGCCCGTTTTTACAGGCAATTTACTTCTGAAGCTTCTGAAAGTTTATGCGTTCATTTTCGTGAGGAGATCACCAAAGCAATCCAAAACAGAGAAATAGCACCTAACATTCATCAACTTTTGATGGAAACATTTGGCGATGTGTTTGTTACTGACGATTATTTGAAAACTATACTGTACAAGAGTAATAGTGACTGCCATCTTGATGAGATAAAAAGGTTTATTGAAACAGCGTCCGCCGACAATGTGCGTTCTATTATTTTTTATCAAATACGCCAGGAAAATTACTGTGCAAATACAAAAACAAAAGAATACCTTATTTCAGTGGCAGAAAAGAAAATGCTATATTCAGAAGCACAGCAACTTGTGGGAAAAATAATTGCGAGACAGGAGTCGCCTAATCCAACTATGATTCGCACCCTCTTGCGGATGAGCCGTAAGCAACAGGATTATCATTATGCAGAACAGATTCTTACGATTGATGAAGGACTTGTCGAAAAAAGCGACTTCAATGTTCAGTATGAACTTGTGTATTACTTCGACAGCACTGGTAATAGCGAACTGCTAGACAAAATTCTCAAGAAAATGCGAAATAGTGCAGAGAGCAGCATCCCTATTGCGAGAATTCTTTATAACTTTTATCTCACATTTGACCGTTTTGAGGATGCGCAAATTCTATCTGAGCATATACAGAAACTTATTGACCGAAAGTATACAGAGAAAAAAGGAAATCAGCACCAAGACCGCAGCGAGGAACAGCTTGAATCCGAGCAGATTGTGTGGCAGCGGGTAAAAGATCTTGTTTCCGATAAAGAGCATAACCGACAGATGCTGGCTTTAAGAGATTTGCTCAAAGGATTTTCACATGAATTAGGTCAGCCAATCACAAATATCCGTTATAAAATACAGCTGCAGCAGTTGCGTATAAAACGCGGAATAGCGACTATGGATGAGGTGCAGGATTTATTTGTTACAATTTTAGCGCAAACTGAGCGTATTGGCTTTATGCTTGACCGTTTTAGGCCAATTGTATCAAGCAAAAGCGTACAAGAATCCTTTTGCGTCAACGATTGTGCTAAGCAGGTATTTGCTGACTTGTCAGATCACCTAAGCCAATGTGGAATTACGTATAGCTTTCGGGAGGACTCCCAAGTCAGTTTGTTTGGCGATAGAATTCAGTTTTCCCAGGTTTTTTATAATTTAGTGCTGAATTCTATGCAGGCTATTTTTAACAACGGAGAAATTGCAGTCAGCATCTCAACAGCTAAGAATATGATAAGGATACTTTTTTCAGATAATGGCCCCGGAATACCAGAAGAAAACAGGAAAAAGATATTTGAACCTTTTTTTTCCACAAAAGATCCTACTTCTGGAAATGGAGGTGAGGGACTTGGATTGTTTGTTGTATGGAATATTTTAAAAATGTATAAGGGAACAATACAGTTAAACCATAAATTCAAAAATGGTACGCAATTCATAATCAAAATACCTGTTAAGGAGGAGAACTATGAACCGAGTTTTAATAGTTGAAGATGAGATTGTTACAGCAGAAGCTGTTAAGGAAGCATTGGCTTTAGATGATATTTCAGCGGATATTGCATCAGACGGCAAGTCCGGACTGGAAAAGTTTACCTCCAGTAACTATGATTTAATTCTCCTTGATTTAAAAATGCCGGGACTTTCTGGAGATGAAGTCCTTAGTGAGATCCGAAAACAGGATCCTTTTATTGATGTAATTATCTACACGAATTATACGGATTTTGCTGATATAAAGAAATTAGCAAATATTGGAATCGAGGGCTACATCAACAAAGGGCCAAAAGCTGACTTGTCGGAATTAATTAGTGCAATTAAAGAAAAATTAGCACCACTTAATGATGAAACGATTTCAGCATTATTAAAGGATGTTCCTAATGCAGAGGAATAAGTTATACAAAGGAGGCAGAGGTAAACTATGAGCCAGGAGTTTTTGCTGGACACAAATGCCTTTTACAATTTGCTGAAGGCTATGAATCCGGAGATAAGTGAACAAGGTGTGTTAGCTGATTCGGTTGCCGCCATAAAACATGCGAAGCTGCTTGTTTCTTCTATTACTGAAGTCGAAATCATATCAGTATTAGGAAAGTACGCCAGGGGCTCACAAGGAGGAAATTCTAAATGCAATTGCCAAATTTCCCCGGAAGGGCATATTTGTCAGAATAGCCGGTACACAGCGCCTCGAAAAAAATGGAGCAAAAAGCGCGTTAAGGCATGGCTTCAACTTATTAGTGATATTTTTGAAGGGAAATCAAAACTCTTTACTGTGGGTATTGAGCCATTCGATTCAGTGACAGTTGAAGAGGCAAAAAATGTGATAACACATGCATTGATACATAATTTTGCTTCTATGGATGCTATGATAGCAGCTACTGCAAAGCTGGCACGTGACAGTAGCCGCGATGTAACAGTAATAACTTCAGATAAAGGGCTAAAGGCGGGCCTTTCAAAAATAGATGTTCCTTACAACGACGTTTTCGCTGCTAATTAAACAGAAAAGGGGAGCCGTATGCCGGAATTGCCAGAGGTGGAGACAATCAGGAGGGTAATAGAACCGCAGATACAAGGTCTTGTGATTACCAGGGTGACCGTAGCACGCCCGGAGGTTGTCGCATACCCGGATGCGGATGAGTTTTGCAGACGGCTGACAGGAGCGGTTATTGACGGTATGGTGCGCCGGGGGAAATTCCTGACAATCCTGACGGATAAAGAGCGCATCATTTTGCATCTGCGGATGACCGGGTGTCTGCTGCTGGCTCCGGCAGAGCTTTTGCAGGAAAAGCATACGCATGTGATATTTGGCCTTAGCGATGGCAGGGAGCTGCGATTTTCCGATATGCGCAGATTCGGGCGTTTTTGGCTTCTGGGGAAGGACGAGGACGATACCTACAGCGGAATCGGGAAGCTGGGCGTTGAGCCTTTTGACGAGGCCCTGACAGCGCAATACCTGAGCGTTCGTTTCGGAAAGTGCAAAAAGGCAATCAAGGTATGTCTTTTGGATCAGAGAGTGGTTGCCGGGATTGGCAATATTTATTCGGACGAGATATTATTTACAGCAGGGATTTATCCGGCACGTCCGGCTAATACTCTGAATCCAGGAGAATGGAAGCGTCTTGCCGCAGTGATTCCGGATCGCATTTCCTATTATATTGAGACCAATTCCATTACCGCTGAAGAGTATCTGAAGACCGGGGGAAAGGAGTACCGCAACACCCCATTTCTGCAGGTGTACGGGCACGAAGGCGATCCCTGTCCGGCCTGCGGGAATATCCTTTGCCGTGAGGTGATAGGCGGCAGGGGAAGCGTGTTTTGTCCGGTCTGCCAGAAGGAGGAAGATTACATAAGATGACAGTGTTAGAAAAATCGGAAGCTGTTTACAGGGAAATATTTCCTTTTTGGGAGAAGATATCCGATGCGGACAGGGAGTATATCTGCCGGAACTCTCATCATGTCGTCTATCCGAAGGGGAAAAACATTCATGACGGAAGTGAATGCTCCGGCGTGATCTTTGTCTGCTCGGGAAGCCTGCGTCTCTATATGATGTCGGAGGAGGGAAAGGAGATCACGCTTTACCGTCTGCACAAGGGGGAGCTGTGTATGTTGTCTGCTTCTTGTGTATTGGATGCCATTACCTTTGAGGTGTTTGTGGACGCAGAGCAGGACAGCCAGTGCCTGGTGGTGAGCGGGCCTGCTTTTGCGGCAGTATCGCAACGGAATCCGGATATCCGTATATTTGCACTGGAAACTGCGGTCAGCCGTTTCTCGGATGTGATGTGGGTGATGCAGCAAGTTTTGTTTATGAGTATGGATAAACGCCTGGCAATCTTCCTTTTTGATGAATCAGCCAGAACTGCTTCGGACACCATTGCCTTGACACAAGAGCAGATCGCCCGGTATATGGGATCTGCCCGTGAAGTGGTATCCAGAATGCTGAAGTATTTTGCCAGTGAAGGGATTGTGGAGGTTTCCCGGGGCGGCGTTACCATCCTGGACAAGAAACGCCTGCGGGATTTAACCCTTTAACATGGCAAGGATCTCAGCCTTCGGCCTGGCGCCGGAGGACTGGCTTACGACATTCCCGTCTTTGATCGCAACCAGCGTGGGAATGCTTAAAACGTGGAATTGCTCCGCGAGCTCCGGTTCTTTGTTTACGTTGATCTTACCTATCAGGTACTGCGGATTTTCTTTTGCGATTTCTTCCACTATAGGAGATACCATGCGGCAGGGGCCGCACCAGTCGGCGTAGAAATCCAGAAGCACGGGTTTTTGGCTTGCTTTGACAGAATCGAAATTATCTTTGTTTACATGGAGTACGGACATAATCAGTACCTTCCTTTCTTTATTTTCGCATTGCTTATTCGTATTGCGGGGATACCTCAGGTTCTTTCTCTTTGCTTTTGGCAAATGGATGCTGTCCCAAGGGCGTTTCATTTAACTGCTGGCAGTGTATCATATTTTGCTTACGGTTTCTGTGATGTGGTCACATTTTTAGCTTTGCATATCAGCTGGGTCATGGTTCCCATAGGGCAGTATACACACCAGGAGCGGGGCTTGTATAAGATCATGGTGAAAAGTCCCAGTACGGTGGAGGTAAGCATCACGCTGTAGAAGCCAAATGCAAATTGGGCGACGCCGTCAGAGAACAGGGTGCCGTGGTAAGCCCAATGCCATGGGAGCTTGAAGGTCCACAGCAGGGTTACCACAGTGCCGAGATTTTTTGCCCCTGCGAAGACCAGCCAGGTGTTCCACAGCATCAGGAAGAACATTACAAAGAAGAATGTTAAAAATCCATACCGGAAACAACCGGATCTCATCCAGCCAGGAACATCCTTTTTCCGTGACAGCCCGAACCTGCCGCCGATCAGGGAGAAGAGTTGTCCTCTGCCGCAATATTTGTTGCAGTAAGCCTTATTGCCTTTTCCCACTGCGATGACGAGGGGGATAAAAAAGCAGAAAAGCCCCAGCCAGGCAAAGAGAATATTAAAAAATCCAAGAATCAGGTAGGTAAGGGAGACAATCCAAAGATAATCATACCATTTCTTTTTTTCTTTCATTTTTCTGTCACCTCCAAAGAGATAATGCTCGCGGGGCATTCCTTTACACATTTTCCGCATCCGACACATAATTCCCTGTCGATGACCGCATGGATGCCATGGGGAACGGTGATTGCGTTTCGTGGACAGACCTTTATGCAGCACCCGCAGGCAACACATTCGCGGATACTGACAGCCGCTTTCCTTTTTGCCATGGTAAAACTCCTTTTGTTTTTTTTTTCATTATACAGGAGAAAAATGCCGGATTCTGTGATGAAGTCACACATTGCTTTTCATGGCTGAAATGCGGTTGTAGTTTTCAAGGGGATAGCGTATAATGAAACTAACTGTAAATGGGGATTTGAGGAGGCAAATCAGTAGCCGAGGGAAACCTTTAGAATGATATTTGTCTGATATCGAGAGAGGGAAAACGTCCTTGATCTCCAACACTGCCCGAATCATGGCAACGGCGACTTCCTGTTGTCTGGGCGATGCGCTTTCCCACAGTTCCGCCAGCTCCCGTATTTTGCTGACCTCATTCTCTGCCAGAGCATCCCGAAGCAGATAATCAGGGGAGACCATATAATATTAGCCAATAGACTATAAGTCATGAAAGGGGAAACAAAATGGAACTGAACTATTTTAGGGACAAGCTTTTTGATTTACTGAATGACAGCGAAGGGATGGGGATTGCCGATCTGGACGCAGACGAGCGGAACAGCCTGTTCACTGTCAGGACAGAGGATGGGGATGTATTTGAGATCGTTTGCCGGCAGGCAGCGGAGAAGGGGACGGATGGAGAACCGCAGGCGGATCATTTATAACGGAGCCGGTAACCTATAGGGATTGTGCAGGAAGTAAAAATTCTTCTTTGTTTTGCTTCGGTCGGCGTTGAAAGTCTGGCTGAGATTCTTTCCGCCATTCTTGAAATGTGGTATATCCAAAAATATTTGAAATTTCGGTTTTATTTTTTTGCTTTCCATTCCCGAAAAATAGCCGTTTCGTGCCATCGGGTGAAAAACAGATAAATTTTATGGTATAATTCAGTGGAGACTTTTACTTTAGCAGGAACGGTATTCTGCCGAAGTAATAGGAAAGAACAAAACCCATCAATAGCTTGTGAGGCTTATCGGCAAAGCACGGAAAAACTGAAATCCTATATGCAGCGCCAGTGGAGTTTTGTCAAGGGAATGGCTGGCATGTTCGGGGAGATGGAATGATAGAGACGCTGGCGCCACACCAGTTCATAGGGCAATTTTTTACAAGACATGGCTGCTTCCGGGGAATATGATTGAAACGTAAGGCAGATCACATATTTTATCGGAGGTGCAGAATGGATACATTTGAATTGTTTAATAACGGACAATTAGTTTTGCCGGAAAAGGAGGTTGGCTTTGCGGGGATTGAATGGTCAAAGCATCCGACTTTTAAGGGTGTCGAACTGAAACACATTATCACGGCAAAGGATACAGACGGGAAGTTCAGCTGCCATTTTGAGAGGGATAGCCGGGATATGCTCACACGGCGGTTGGCGTTTGTGCTTTTAGTCGTTTCGTGTAAAAACCGTGTCATTTTTCATACGGATTCTGCCAGTCGGGGCAGAGGTATGTCTCGCTCCATGCCATCATGGTCTGCAGGACGGGAATGAAGCTCTCCCCAAATTCAGTAAGAGAATATTCCACTTTGGGCGGGACTTCCTTGTAAATCTCCCGGTGGAGGAAACCGTCACTTTCCAGTTCCCGGAGCTGCTTTGTGAGCGTGGACTGCGTGATGCCGTCAAGGCGGCGCATCAGCTCCCCGAACCGCTGGACTTTGTAAAAGGACACATACCATAAGATCAGGATTTTCCATTTGCCGCCGATCACGGACTGGAGCCTGCCCATGGGGACGCAGCGGGCGATGGTTTCCTCGTTGTTGAATTTGTTGTCAGCCATTTCATTCCACCTCTTTCCCCATGAGTATATCCCGGCAGTGGGAAAAAATCAAGATACGGTTATTTTTGATATATAGTACGAAAAAGTGAACTACCGACTAAAAAAGACAGTACTTGATTTCATGGAATTTTAGAGGTAATTTAGGACAAAAGAGGAAAGACGCGAGGAGGAATGAATGATGCACTATACAGGAACCATATGGAGACCGCCCTATGAGGCATCTTCCCTGCTGCTGTAAGTTACCGCGGGCTGTACGCACCATAGATGCAAGTTCTGTACGCTTTACGCAGAGCTGCCTTTCCGGTTCAGGATGTCACCAATGGAAGATATAGAAGCGGACTTGAAAGAGGCACAGAAGATGTACCGCCGATTTATGGGAAGGAAGGTAACCCGGACTTTCCTGACCGGGGCGAACCCTTTCGTGCTGAAATATGACAGGTTGATGGAGATTGCGGGGCTGATATACAGATATTTCCCGGAGATGGAGACCATCGGCAGCTTTGCCAGAGTGACGGATGTTACGCTGAAAACGGATGAGGAACTGGCGGCTTTGCGCGGAGCTGGTTATGACGGGCTGACAATCGGCATCGAAACGGCGGATGACGAGGCGCTGCGGTTCATGGATAAGGGATATCTGGCGGCTGACATTCTGGAGCAGTGCGGCAGGCTGGACAAGGCGGGCATCCGTTACAGCTTTTTCTATCTGACGGGCATATCCGGCGCAGGGCGCGGGGAGGACGGGGCAAGGATTACCGCCGCTGTATGCAATCAGCTCCATCCTGCCCTGGTCGGCGCGAATATGCTGACCATCTGCCCGGATTCAAGGCTGTACGGGGAAATCCGGCAGGGGAACTGCAGGTGTTTATCCAGAACTTACAGATACGGACGCACCTTTTTGCCAACTCAAGTTCAAATTTTTACCCGGTCACTGCCTATCTGCCGAAGGAGCGGGATTCCGTGGTCAGTGAGCTGCAGCACATCATGGATACAGTAAGCGAGGAGGAAATGGCGGAATACCGCAGGAGTTTGAAATCTTTAGGATGAGGAATGATACAAAAGACAGCCGCTGCGTATGGAGTAAAACCATATGCGGCGGTCTGCCGTTTCCGCAGGAAGGCCGGCCTGATAACAGAAATTACTTAAAAAGCAAAAAACTTTAGCCCCTCCGGTAATATTCAGATTATCAAGAATTATTGACAACCGTAGCAAAAACTGAATATTTTTATCAAACACAGTGCAAGGGCAGTCAAAGGCTTATGGGAAAAGTCTGGGCTGTCCTTTTTGTGCGTTTAAGAAGGCAAAAGTAAGTGAGAGAAGTTCCTGTTTGGGAAACGAGCAACCTGAGTCTGGAAGAAGCAGCGGTTAATCAAATGCCGGCTGTTCGATCACAGTATATCGAGCAGGAATATTCTATCTGACAATGGAGATTATCTTGTTTCTTGCAGTTTTTGCGGGACTTGTGGTGTCAAATCAGCTTTGATATGGTACAATGAATGAGTCATATCAAGGCGATTTCCGCCGCGGGCCATGGTAAAATGCTTATAAATCAAATGTTCTCCGCGTTTCTTACTTAATTTTACCAATATTTCTGGAGAGTCAGACTTGATTGAGTTTATAAAAAGCGGCGTATGATAATTCGTATCTGCCTGACTGGAAAATCCAGCCTGGAAAATGGCGCATCAAGGAGGCATACTATGCAGGAATATATAAAGAACAGGGTACATGAATTGTACTGGAATGATGATATAAACTGTGCAAGGACAGCAATCATTTGTCTGAGTGAATTATTTGAAACCATGATTGAACCACAGGTAATCTGGTCTGCGGTTGGATTGCATGGTGCAGGCGGGTATAGGGCGCAATGTGGTTTAGTCGAAGGAACGCTTATGTTTATAGGAATTTATCTTCATGCACTGGGAAAGACAGAAACTGAAATTGTATCTGTCTGTTATGATTTTGCGTCTGCTTTTGACAGTACATTTGGCTCATTAAGATGTTTTGAATTACGCCCTGCAGGGTTTTCAGAAAACGACCCGCCCCATATGTGTGAAAATCTGACTTGTAAGGGTATTGAATTTTCATACCAGTATATTACAAAAATCATTAAGAAGTAAACGTGAGGAAAACCAATGATTAATATTCGTAAATTAGAAGCAGAATTATGGGAATCAGCGGACCTGCTTCGTGCAGGTTCAAAGCTGACATCCAACCAGTACTGTATGCCGGTACTTGGCTTGATTTTTCTGCGTTATGCATATAGTCGATTTAAAATGGCAGAGGCGGAAATTCTCAAAAATCGTCCGTCCCGCGGCGGCAGAGTAATGCCGGTAGAAGCAAGTGACTTTGCAGCTAAAAGTGCACTGTTTCTTCCGAAAGAAGCACAGTACGATTATTTATTAAATCTTCCGGATGATATTGCATCTGCAGGGGTAGTGAATCGAGACGGACAGACAATGACCAGCCTTGGTGAAGTAGTGAATAACGCAATGGCACTGATAGAAGAACAAAGCGAACAGCTTACAGGTATATTGCCTAAAAGTTATACTGATTTTTCGGATGAGATTTTATCAGAGCTTCTTCGTATTTTTAATAACAGTGCACTTGATGAAGTGGGCGGCGATATTATTGGGCGTATCTATGAATACTTTCTCAATAAATTTGCTAAAAATATTGCATCTGATGATGGTGTCTTCTTTACACCAAAATCTTTGGTAAAAATGATTGTAAATATTATCGAACCCCAAAGTGGTATTTTGCTTGATCCTGCTTGTGGTTCAGGTGGTATGTTCATTCAGTCCGGCGACTTTGTAAATCAGTCCGGTATGAATGCGAATAGTGCGATGACATTCTATGGGCAGGAAAAGGTGGAATATAATGCGCAGCTATGTCTGATGAATATGGCTGTTCATGGTCTTACCGGTGTTATTAAATCAGGAGATGAAGCGAACAGTTTCTATCACGATGCTCACAACCTTGACGGCTGCTGTGACTATGTAATGGCAAACCCGCCTTTTAATGTGGACAAAGTGAAAGCAGAATCCTGTGAAAGCGCAAAACGCCTGCCCTTTGGTATGCCAGGTGTCAATAAAAATAAAGAAGTTGGAAACGGAAACTATTTGTGGATTTCTTACTTCTACAGCTATTTGAATGAAAAAGGCCGTGCCGGTTTTGTTATGGCTTCGTCTGCAACGGACGGCCAGGGCAAAGACAAGGATATTCGTCAGAAATTAGTAGAAACAGGCCATGTAGATGTAATGATCAGCGTGGGAAATAACTTCTTTTACACAAAATCTCTGCCCTGTTCTCTGTGGTTCTTTGATAAAAATAAAAACAAAGCAATCAAGGATAAAGTTCTGTTTATTGATGCCAGAAACTATTACACAGTCGTTGATCGTACCTTGAATGAATGGTCAGAATGGCAGCTTAAAAATTTAAATGCTATTGTATGGCTCTATCGTGGTGAAACAGAAAAATACACAGCATTATTGGATGAATATAGAACTATATTAGGAAATGGCGATTTTGAAGATATTCTTTTTCAGATGAAAGATGAGTGGAAAGACCTGCAGAAGCGTGCAAAAATTGAAGTGGAACACGCAGGGCGAGGCGATAAAAAACGTATTCAGGCTGAATATGACAAAATGATTGCCAGTAAGAATGAAGAAGTCACTGTGGCAAAGGAAGCAAACTGGCTGTATGAAAAATTTGGCGACGGTGAATATAAAGATATTCTCGGTCTTTGCAAGGTGGCTTATACAACAGATGGCGCTAAAGATAATGGAAAAGATGAAAATGAAAACAAAATCAGTATTGAAGAAAAAGGCTGGTCTCTGACACCAGGGGCCTATGTTGGCGTTGCGCCTGTAGAAGATGACGGGGTGGATTTTGAAGAGCGTATGGCTGAAATTCATCGGGAACTTTTATCTTTGCAGGCGGAATCTAATAAGCTGACGGAAACTATCTCTAAGAATATGAAGGAGATGGGGTTATGAGTTGGGAGAAGGTAAAATTAGGTAATGTGTCTGAATCTTGCTTGGGGAAAATGTTAGATCAAAGGAAAAATAAGGGGACATATAAGCCATATCTTGCAAATGTTAATGTGCGTTGGGGATCTTTTGATTTGAACAATCTTCAAGAAATGAAATTTGAAGAGGATGAGGATGAAAGATATGGTATAAAATATGGAGATTTGATTATATGTGAAGGCGGAGAACCCGGAAGATGTGCGATTTGGAAAGAAGAACTTCCAAATATGAAAATTCAAAAAGCTTTACATCGTGTAAGAGTAAATGAAGAAATGGACTATAGGTATGTCTATTATTGGTTCCTTTTAGCTGGCAAACAGGGTGCTCTTAAACAGTATTACACAGGTGCAACAATAATGCACATTCCTGGTCAAAAGCTTAAAGAAGTTGTAATAGATAAACCACCATTGGGTGTTCAAAGACGGATTGGATATTATTTGGAATCTTTTGATAATCTGATTGAAAACAATCAAAAACAAATCAAACTCCTCGAAGAAGCAGCACAGCGTCTCTACAAAAGATGGTTTATTGATTTGCGTTTTCCGGGATATGAAAATGTGAAGATTGTTGATGGCGTGCCGGAGAAGTGGGAAAAAGTTAGCCTTGCAGAAATAGCACCTATAGTTACTGGTAAAAAAGACGCTAATTTTGGAATAAATAGTGGAAAATATTTGTTTTTTACTTGCGCTCAAGAACCAATTAAAGCACCATCGTACTCATTTGACTGCGATGCGGTTATCTTAGCGGGAAATGGGGATTTCAATGTTAAGCTTTATAGAGGACGGTTCGAAGCGTATCAGAGGACATATGTGTTTTCTCCGTATAATTCAAACAATTTATATCTGCTGTATTATGCAGTGAAAGATAATATGTGCCAGTTGTTCCAAGGTGCAAGCGGCTCAACGATTAAGTTTCTCACAAGGAGGATGCTGGAGGATATATTAGTTTTTGTGCCCGATGAAAAAGTTCTGATTCAATTCAATCGGAATTGCGAACTATTTCAAAAGAAAATTGAGGCACTAAAAGCACAGATTATATTGGCACAGGAAATTCGTGATCGTTTATTGCCGAAACTGATGAGTGGAGAAATTGAGGTGTGCTTTGAGTGAATTATCTGAATTAGAACATTTGATTTCAGTTCGTATTATACAGGAAGATGCGGAAGCTATTTATTCTCTATTGAAAACAGAAAGAGATTCCATTGTTTCGATGGAGATAATTCCTTACTATGCATTGTTTGTCCAGTCGTGCCAAGAATTTATGGGAGAAGATTTCTTGCCTGAATCGTCAGCTAAATATATAAAAGATATTCGTAACCATATTAAAATATATGCGGATAGTTTTGGAAAATCGCAAAAAAGAGTAGTCTCTGTTGATGATACACAAGATAGGGATTTCAAAGAGCATCTTAGGTTCAAATTCCTGAAAAAGACAAATATTCATATGAATTTAGGAACATATTGGACAGATGACCGACAAGTGGTAGGAAATACACAACAGTTAGCAGACTTTTTTGCTGTAAAGAGCATGTTTGATTCTAAACTTAAGGAGAAGAATTATCAAATGGCTTATCAGATAGGTGGTTGTTATGTACTTGATAATCAAGGACAAGTAAATGCCGGATATGCAGCTGTACCGGGAATTTGGGCTATAATATGTTTCGGATATTATCGAAGAGGAAAATAATATTCACCCCAATTTTCCGGATAAGCAGCGGGAACACTTTTTTGTAAAGGGAGTTATTATTTCATCATAACCCGGAAAAGTGGATTCCGGGTTCCTATGTTAAAATCGCTTATTTTCAATCGGAATCTGATATTTTATATCAGGATGAAGTTCATGGATCTTTATTGTCACAGGCAGACAGGGTTGTAGGTTTGATATATACAAAATATTTGAAAGGAATCATCTCTTATCAAAATATTACCAGGGTAGAAACCTATCTTTCGCAGAGGAAAATTGCGACATTGATTGGCGTTAGCTATGATACGGTTCGATATCATATGGAAGATATGAAAAAGCGGAAAATTATCGTACGGAAAGGAAACGGACAAAGCGGGAAATGGATATCAAGGATTAACGGTTTAAGAAAGGAGAAGTCCAAGATGATAAAAATACTCTTTATTTGCCATGGCAGCACGGCGGATAGCCGGGAATTAGCGGGACTTGTGGGGCAGAACAGGGCAAATCGTGGCAATAGGAGTGGTAAGGTACTACGGTTTTACTACGATTGAGGGTATTTAAAACTGAAAGTGTGGAAAACAAGACTCGAAGTGCAGTTATTGCATTTTCGGGTCTTTTATTATTCCGAAATCAATAAAACATTATTCCTTTTTAGTTGATAATATTCCGAAAATAAGATATACTATTGAGGGAAGAGAGGTGTGATCTTTATGTATATTACGGTAAAGCAGGCAGCAGAAAAGTGGGGAATTTCTGACAGACGGGTGCGTATACTTTGCTCGGAAGGAAAAATTTCGGGAGCTACACGAGAAGGACGTAGTTGGATGATTCCATCAAATGCGAAAAAACCGGAGGATGGACGTTTTAAAGCAGCAGAAAGTTTACTGACAGCCATAGACAGGAAGAAAAGAGAACTTGATACCAGACGCCCGTTGACTGAGGGTGAGCTGGAACGCTTGACTGAGGAATTCATTATTGAATATACTTATAATTCAAATGCAATTGAGGGAAACACCCTAACCCTTCGTGAAACGGATATGGTTTTGCGTGGTCTGACGATTGACAGAAAGCCGTTAAAAGATCATATGGAAGCAGTCGGGCATAAAGAAGCGTTTGATTTTGTGCGGGATTTGGTAAAAGAGCAGATTTCTTTATCGGAGAGTATTATCAAGCAGATACACTATCTTGTATTAGCGGATAAACGGGAGGACCGGGGGGTTTACAGAAGAGTCCCCGTCAGAATTATGGGTGCGAAACATGAACCGGTACAGCCCTATTTGATCCAGCCTAAAATGGAACAGTTGTTGGAGGCTTATAGGAATAGTACAGATCATATCATTCCCAGGCTCGCACGATTCCATATTGAATTCGAAGGGATTCATCCTTTTATAGACGGAAATGGCAGAACCGGGAGGCTGCTTATAAATTTGGAATTGATGAAAGCTGGATATCCGCCAATTGATATTAAATTTGCAGACCGGATTTCGTATTACAATGCATTCGATGAATACTATGTAAAGCATAATCTTGGTGCGATGGAAAAGTTGTTTGCAGGTTATGTGAATGCAAGACTGAATAGTTATTTGGAAATGTTAGATAACGAAAATATACAAAAAAGTTAATGGCTGCGGAAAATGAAAGGATTCTGAGATTCTTTAAAAATATGTGTTGTTTTATAAAGGGCAGAAATGATTAAATCAGGAGGTTGAGATTTCATGGTTAACACATTTCCTAAAGATATAATGGACTGTATGAAAGGTTGCATTTTGTCTATTTTTGGGCCTAAGAAGGATATAGTAGACTTTTTCCAGAAGTCAGGCTGTACTCAGAGGGAATTGATGCCTGAAAGTGAATATAGGGATCTTCATAGGGTGGAGATTATAGAAAGAGTTTTTTCTAATTTGGAAAAGCGGAATGATTTGGGCATAGGGCAGTTTCGTGATATGTTAAAACGATTAACAGAATGGGACTATTTCGATCCATATTATTTTAAGAAAATAAATAAGCTGGATGAGGTGGAGGTAAAAAGAAATATTATGCATTTAAAACAGCTTCAGGAAATCAGAGATCATAAAATAAAACAAGAAAGACAACGTCAGGAAGAAATGGAAAAGAAGCGAAAAAATATAAATATGCACAAAAGAATTGAAAGATATTTTTCTGAATCTATTTAATGGGCGGGATCAGGATGAAAAAGAAATAAATAGCCCAAAGCGTGGATATTTATTTGAAGAGTTTTTGAGAAAACTGTTTTTAAATGAGGGCATAGAGGTTACAGAATCGTTTAAAATCGTTGGAGAACAAATTGATGGTGCAATTAAGTATGATGGAGAACATTACATAATTGAGGCTAAGTGGCATGATAAATGGAGTGCTTCTGATGACTTATATCAGTTTGCTGTGAAAGTTGAAGGAAAGATGTATGGAAGGGGAATATTTATTTCTATTAATGGGTTTTCACCTGATTCAGTACAAGCCCTGACAACAGGAAAAGCATTAAAAACTATTTTGGTAGATGGTGGAGATTTAGTTTTAATCATAGAAAATATGTATACAGTGAAAGAAATGCTTAATAGTAAAATAAAAGCGGCTCAAACAATGGGGAGAATATATGTTAACCCAATAAATATGTCAGATAAAAACACTTAAACAAGTAAAGAGTGTTATACTTAAATACTATACGTTAAAGTATGATTTAAGATGTATTTTTCAATATAGAAATTTTAAGTTTTATCAGGAAAATACCCACAGATATATAGGAACATCGCAACAACGAAATTGATACAATGCGGAATTGCGGAAATGCCTGAAAATAAGGCATTTCACGGGTTCTGCGGTTTTATTTTTTCGTTTTTTGAGCCTGTTTCCGTGTGAGGAAGCGGCTCCGTTTTCTGATTTTGCACCACTTTTTAACGATAGCAGGAATCGTTAAAAGGTTTGAATGGGGCGGGGCAGAGCCTTATGCAGGAAGCGGTAAAAAATATTTAACAGCGGCACAGGCGGCTATTCAAAAATAATGCCATAGAAATTTGAGTACTCGCAGGCAAAAGTATTGAAGAATGGCTTGAAATCAAGGGATTTTGAGGTTGGGTGGGGTTCATCACGGTGGGTGGTGGGCCCCATTTTTTGGGTTTTTGGATGCCGCTGAAAAGATGGCGATTGGGGAAAAAATCGTACTATCAGGCAAAAGTATACTATCACGCAAAAGTCCGGGATTTCCGTGATAGTATGGAGTTTTGCGTGATAGTATGCTGTAGATGTTAATGGAATATTGAAGATAGGTGTGGTGTAGATATAGTAATAAAAAGCATGGGACCTTATGAAAAAGTGTAGGTTTATAACTGCCTGTCTGCTAATTTTACTGGCATTTCTATTGTTCAATATTTTTAATAGGAATTCGACCATAGAAACATTCAATGCGGATGCTGCAACAAAGGAAGAAATTACGGATGAACTGGTCATAGCTTTATTTATTGAGGACATTACCAATGTGGTTACGAATTTTTATTCAGAATATTATTCGGGAGAAATAGCAGTTTACGATTATGAAATAGAGATTGTAGATATTGGAAAGAAAGAACCGGGATTTATTTCCGTAAAATTCGGTGTTACTCCACAGGTAGGGGCGCATAATCCTTTAGGATATGACGAACTGGTTTACCGTGTTGATTCAAGTGGGAACAAAGAACTGGCTGGCTATGAACATCTAAAAACCTATGAAGTGCCGGAGAAGTTTCAAAAGTATATGATAAAGCCTATTGAGTGAGAATATTTTTGTGAAAATGTTGTTAAAATATAGGAGATATTATCGAATTTTGTCAGGGTGTCTCCTTCCCCGGCAGATACGGACACGGAAAGCCTGCAAAGCCCGTAAACACGGCACTTTCGCCACTACATAGATTCCAAAGTTACATTATTTCCGTGTGCTTTTAGGGGCATTTTTACATTAGCAGGAGCGCGAACTGTTGTTCTGGGGTTCTTTTGCCTGATAGTGTATACTCGTAGGCAAAAGTCGGATACTATCAGGCAAAACTCTGTACTATCACGCAAAAGTCGAAACTCGCAGGCAAAACCCTTATACAAACACGGAAACTGCCTGTATTATCACGGAAACAGGATGGGAGTTTTCACAATTCATTTCTCTATATTTCAAATTTCACAGATATTTTTTTGTTGGTTCAGAAAATAATAAGTTGGAAAGCGGGGGAATCAGAGTTAATCTGCTTACACGGCGGTTTGCGTTTCCACTATATCGGACTAATTTTGTGCCTTGGGAGAAGGCAGGGATTTTTGCTTAATGGGATAATTTTCTAAAAGTTAATCTGTATGCTAAAATATAATTGTTGACTTGAAGCGCACTTCATAGTTTATGATAACAGGGAAAGCGAGGAAGGAACTGGAAAAGGCGAAGGGTGAAAAGCCGGTATCGCAGAAAATGTTTAGGGCAATTTGATATGGGATGGTAAGGCGCTCCGCTTCGGCGGGGCGTAATTTTGTGTGTGGAAATATGAAGTGATTTGTGCTATTATAGTATTCGATATTTTATGCAGATTAAAAAGTAATGGAGAAATATCAGGAGGTATTTAGTGAACAGGAAACTTTTTAGATATATTGGTTTTGAAGATTTTATTAATCTCACCATAAACAATAAAGATAGATTTGTACGTCCATCTTCTTGGGATGACAAATATGAAGGGTATTTGTTTTCACATATGGAAACCCCTGAAGATGTTCGGCAAATAGTGAGTGAAATGTATCATAAGTTGTGTCCAAGGAATTACTATGCAATTCCGGACAATTATTTCCGAATGTGGCACAGCAAATGGTTTACATATGCTCAATGCTAGTCAAAACATCCAGAAACAGATGCTATGTGGAGATGTTATTCAAATGGAAACAGAGCGATCAGAATACGGACAAAGGACGATAAATTGTTGTCTCATACTAAAAAGGTTTTTTCAGAGGAAGAACAATTTAGTGTGTACCTCGAAAAAGTTAATTATGATTTAAATAAGAAATCTATTTTGGAGCAGCAAATTAGTCAGATGAAGGATAGTTTGTTAGCACATGAAACTTATTTCCACAAAAGACCTGCGTTTAGACATGAAGGAGAATACCGCCTGTTAATTGCGGATAACAGTTTATATAGTGCAGAGGGGCTATCCAGTTTTGGCGTGAAATTTAAAATTGAGGAGCAAGTAAAAGGTAAAACCGATGAGGAAATCATTGATTATTTAACTGAGAGAATTTGTGCGCAAAGAGCAGATTGGGATAGGATTGGTGATAATAATGTTAGAATAGAGGTTGCAGGGGATATATCTGAATTTCTACTACGTTTTTACTACGATTGACGGCTTCAACTTGCCACATTTTGCCCCGTTTTGCTCATTCTGTGATTTTTTTAACAATATTCATTAGAAAAATAAACTACGCAAAACGTGCCAAAACACGGCAAATCATCGCATTTTAGGAGGAATTTTTATTATGATTAAAATACTTTTCGTGTGCCATGGTAATATCTGCCGCAGCCCCATGGCCGAGTTTGTCCTAAAAGACATGGTTCAAAAAGCAGGTCTTTCCGACCGATTTGAAATTGCCTCTGCTGCTACCAGCACAGAGGAGATCGGCAATCCGGTTCACCGGGGGACGAGAGAGAAATTAAGACAGGTCGGAATCAGCACAGCCGGCAAGACAGCAGTCCAGCTGAAAAAATTAGATTATGGAAAGTATGATTATCTGATCGGCATGGACACCTGGAATATCCGCAACATGCAGCGAATGCTGGGCGGGGATCCGGAAGGGAAGATCTATAAGCTTTTGTCCTTTGCGGACAGTGACCGGGATGTGGCGGATCCCTGGTATACCGGGGATTTTGAGGCAACTTACCGGGATGTGGCAGCCGGGTGCAGCGGGCTTTTGCGGTATTTGGGACTATAAGAAACGATAAGAGAATAGGAGAGAAGATAGAATTGAGTGAGAATCTGGGGCAAAAGGTATCGGAACCCGTGGGAATGAAGGCCGCCGCGGAGGCTAAAATTGCAGCAGGGGCTGGCTCTGTGGCAGAGCAAGGATGCGCTGGAGAGACAAAAACAGCCGCAGAGAAACTGACTGCCGCAGGAGGAAAGAATATCCTGCTGGTTAATGATCTGCCCGGTTATGGGAAGGTGGCGCTGGCAGCGATGACGCCGATTCTGTCCCGGCTGGGACATTATGTTTTTCAGCTGCCGACAGCAGTGGTGTCGAACACCCTGGATTACGGCAAGTTCCGTATTCAGGATATGACAGAATTCATGCGGGACACGCTTGTCGTATGGAAGGAACTGGGGTTTGAACCGGAATGCATTTGTACCGGGTTCATCCTTTCCGAGGAGCAGGCGGATCTGATCGGCGGATATATCAGGCAGTTGAGACAGGAAAGAGCCAGCCGGCTGCTGGTTGTCGTGGATCCGATTATGGCGGATGGGGGAAAGCTGTATAACGGGATCGGTCCGGAGCGGGTAATTGCAATGCGGCGTCTCCTGGTGCACGCAGATGTGATGGTTCCTAATATGACAGAGGCTTCCTTTTTGACAGGAATCCGCCCGGGGAAAGAGACAGGAACCAGCGAGGAAATCCGGGAGCTGGTGGAGGGGTTAAGAGAGATTTCGGGTAAATCCGTGGTGATTACCAGTGCGGTAATGCAAAGGAATGCCGGAGATATGATTCATCTGGTGTGTGGGTATGACCATCTGCGGAACGAGTATTTTGAAATTCCTTATGATTTTCTTCCTGTCCGGATAGCGGGCAGCGGAGATATTTTCTCTGCCGTAATGACGGGAGAATTATTAAAGGGAAAGTCCTTAGAGGAAGCGGCGGGAAAGGCGGTTCGGGCATTGTCCCGTCTGATTGAGGAGAATCAGAGCCACATGGAGGAGTATAAGGGAATCGTAGTGGAGAGGTATTGGGAGCTATTGGGGGCGGAACGCTGACTTATTGGTCAGCGGCCGCCCTTACGAATTCGGCAAAGAGTCTTTTCGCCGCAACATCCTGTTCCCACAGGTATTCCGGGTGCCACTGGACACCCAGAAAAAAGGTGGGGTATTCCGGCATTTCCACACATTCGACCAGGCGATGAGGAGCATGGCCGGAGGCGGTCAGTCCTGGAGCAACCTTACAGACAGCCTGATGGTGCATACTGTTGACGCGGAGAATGTCGTTGCCGGCAAGCTTTGCCAGCAGGGTGCCGGGTGTCACGGTAACCGTATGCGAGGGAATCGCATAATCAAACGGCTGCGTGTGGGCAACCGGGAAATCCTCCGGGAACTGACTGGGAAGATCCTGATAAATGCTGCCGCCCAGTCCGATATTCAGAAGCTGGATTCCGCGGCAGATGCCAAGGAGCGGCTTTTGGGCATCCATGACAAGCTTGAGAAGAGCCAGCTCCATGTGATCCCGTTTGAGTGATACGTTGCCGCAATGGCGTTGGGTCTCTTCTCCGAAAAAGAAGGGATGTACGTCGGGACCTCCGGTAAAAAGAAAACCGTCAAAAGCTTCGGCAAGGTGGGAAAGTTCGGTCTCATCCGGTTCCAGAGGCAGGATAACCGGAGTGCCGCCGGCAGCGCGGATGGCTTTGAGATAGGCCGGACGCATATAGAGCTCATCCTTTTCCGTATTATGGTAGGGGGTAAGGGCAATCAGGGGCTTGCAGGTATTCCTGTTCATGTGAGTAAACCTCCGTTGAATATGAATGGTCGTTCCGGGACTGCCTGAAGTGTCCGGAACATAGAAAATGTGGATCCTGTGAAATGAAAAATAGATGCCTCTCCCATATTATATGGAAGAGGCATCTATGTAGTCATTCGTAGTAAGAATTAACCCTCGTTGATAGCGCCGGTCGGGCAAACACCTGCACAGGTTCCGCAGTCGATGCAGCTGTCAGCGTCGATTACATACTGTCCATCACCCTGAGAAATAGCGCCTACCGGGCACTCGGACTCACAGGTTCCGCAGCTAACACATGCGTCAGAAATTACGTATGCCATAATAAGATCCTCCTTGAATAGTATGTTGCATTTCTTGTTTCTTTCACCATTCTATACTATTTGTGCAAAATATTCAAGTGGAAATCGCTGCACAATTGGATAAAAAAGTGTACAAAATTCAGTTAGCTTCAAGTAACTGATGACAGTTTTTCTGATGATGTTCATCCTGAATACCTGCAAGGACGATTTGACGGGCGGCAGCGGCTTCTTCCCTGTCCAGGGGGGAGACTTTTTCCAGAGGATAGGAAATCCCCAGCTTCTGATATTTCCCTTTTCCCATATCGTGGTAGGGCAGGATGTCCAATGCCTCGACATTGTGCAGGCTTCCGATAAAATGCCCCAGCCGGTAGAGAAGCTCCTGCTTGTAGGTAATGTCGGGCACAACCACATGGCGAATCCATACCGGCACGGAATGTTTATCCAGATACCGGGCAAAGGCCAGAACCGGATCCAGATGCTGCCCGGTCAGTATCTGATGTGCCTGCGGATCGATATGCTTGATATCCAGCATAACCAGATTGGTGGATGCGGTCAGACGGTCAAAGCGCCGGATCCTTTCCGGATGCTTCGGAGTAAAGGTGATGCCGGAGGTGTCCAGACAGGTATGAATTCCTCTTGCCCGTGCGGCCTCAAAAAGCTGTGTGACAAAATCGATCTGCAGCAGGGGTTCTCCGCCAGTAGCAGTGATACCGCCTTTTTTGTAGAAACTGCTGTTTTTGTCGTATAATGCAAGGATCTCATCTACAGACATTTCCAGACCGCCGCTGATTTTCCAGGTGTCCGGATTGTGGCAGTACAGGCACCGCATGGGACAGCCTTGAAAAAAGACAACCAGCCGTACGCCCGGGCCGTCCACAGTGCCAAAGCTTTCGATAGAGTGAATTCGTCCTGACATCATACACCTCCGAATAAAGAATGTGGTTGCTTATCCGATGGAACCATGGAAGGTACGGGAAATGACTTCATCCTGCTGTTCCTTCGTCAATTTGGAAAAGTTTACCGCATAGCCGGATACCCGGACCGTCAGCTGGGGATACTTTTCCGGATGCGCCTGCGCGTCGAGCAGGGTTTCCTTGGAAAATACATTCACATTCAGATGATGGCCGCCTTTTTCCGTATAGCCGTCTAATAATGTTACCAGATTATCAACCTGAGATTCATTTGCGTGTGTCATAAAAGTAACCTCCTGCCTGATAGGCTTTATTTCTGCTCTGTTTGAATACTGTATTACTCCCGGTCCAGACCGTGCATCAGGTTTGGGATGGCACAGGCCTTATCCGGGCCGCATTCCAGCTCCATATCCAGATCGCCCGTAAAGAGCCGATCCTCCTTGCCCAATGCTCCGGGAATGATGGAAAAGGTATTGGAAATCCCATCCTGGGCATCGGAAAAAGGCAGCTTTGCCACAGAGGCAAGAGAGGAGATGGCGCCGTGGGTGTCCCGCGTGTGCATGGGGTTGGCACCTGGTGCGAAAGCCTGGCCGGCCTTTCTGCCGTCGGGAGTGGAACCGGTAGCTTTACCATACACTACATTCGAGGTGATGGTCAAGATGGAGGTTGTTGGAATTCCGCCGCGGTAGCAGTGGTTGCGCCGGATATAATTCATGAAGCTGTGGACAACCTCAACAGCAATCTGGTCGACCCGGTCATCGTCATTGCCGTATTTGGGAAAGCTGCCTTCCACCTCATAATCCACGGCAATGCCATTTTCATCACGGATCGCCCGGACCCTGGCATATTTGATGGCGGAGAGGGAGTCTGCGACAACGGAAAGTCCGGCGATGCCAGTGGCGAACCACCGGGTGACGTTCAGGTCATGGAGAGCCATCTGCAGACGCTCATAGCAGTATTTGTCATGCATATAATGGATGATATTCAGGCTGTTGACATACACACCGGCCAGCCATTCCATCATGTCGTGATAGCGGTCCATGACTTCCTCGTACTCCAGGTATTCGGAAGTGACGGGACGGTATTTGGGACCGACCTGCTTTTTGCTGATCTCGTCCACTCCGCCATTGATGGCATAAAGGAGGCATTTTGCAAGGTTGGCGCGAGCGCCGAAAAACTGCATTTCCTTGCCAATGCGCATGGAAGAGACGCAGCAGGCGATGGCATAGTCATCTCCCAGATTTTCCCGCATCAGGTCATCATTTTCATACTGGATGGAGGAGGACTCAATCGAGGTCTTGGCGCAGAAACGTTTGAAATTCTCCGGAAGCTTTACGGACCACAGCACGGTCAGGTTTGGTTCCGGTGCAGTTCCCAGTGTGGTCAGGGTATGCAGGAAACGGAAGGACATCTTGGTTACTAACGGACGGCCATCCAGCCCCACACCGCCGATGGATTCGGTCACCCAGGTAGGGTCGCCGGAGAACAGCGCATTGTATTCCGGGGTGCGGGCGAATTTTACCAGGCGCAGCTTCATGACGAAATGATCGACGAATTCCTGAATCTGTTCTTCGCTAAAGGTACCCTCGGCAAGATCTCGCTCCGCATAGATGTCGAGGAAGGTGGAGGTACGGCCAAGAGACATGGCAGCGCCGTTCTGCTCCTTTACGGCAGCGAGATAGGCAAAGTAGGTCCATTGGATGGCTTCCTGCACATTGCCGGCAGGACGTGAAATGTCAAAGCCATAGATATTGCCCAGTTCTTTTAATTCCTGTAAAGCCCGGATTTGCTCGGAGAGCTCTTCGCGGATGCGGATGATATGGGAATACATGGTGCTGCGGGTGGTCATTTTCTGTTCTGCTTTATCCTCGATCAGACGATCGACCCCATAAAGCGCTACCCGCCGATAGTCACCGATAATCCGGCCGCGCCCATAAGCATCAGGAAGGCCGGTGATGATATGGCTGGAACGGCAGGCACGCATTTCCGGGGTATAGGCATCGAAAACGCCGGCATTGTGGGTCTTGCGGTGTTTGGTGAAGAATTCACTGACTTCCGGATCCACGTGATAGCCGTTGTCCGCGCAGGCCTTTTCAGCCATGCGGATTCCGCCATAAGGCTGCAGGGAACGCTTAAAGGGTTTGTCGGTCTGAAAGCCGACAATCGTTTCCTTATTTTTGTCCAGATAGCCAGGACCGTGGGATGTGATCGTGGAAATGATCCGGGTATCCATATCCAGGACGCCGCCGGCTTTTTGCTCCTGCCGGGTCAGCTCCATCACCAGATCCCACAGTTCCCTGGTATTTTCAGTGGCTGGGGCCAGAAATTCATCGCTGCCATCATAGGGAGTGTAGTTTTTCTGAATAAAATTTCTCACATTGATCTCCCGCTCCCAGCTGCCGGGGCGAAAGTCTCTCCATTCTTGCTTCATAATTTCCTCCATTCGGTGAATGCTATACAGAACAGGCGGGATGAAAAATGTCATCCCTTATGGTTGCTACGATATAGCGTGGTTTGATTGCCGACGGGATATACATCCAAAAAGTGTAAGGAAATTTTAAAAAGAGCCATGGAGATTTCTCTGCTGCATGGTCAAGGGGGAAGGATCAAAAATACAGATTCCTGCGAGCTAAGAGTTTCCAGGCATCCTGTAAACGCAATACGGGGAATCTCTTTTACAGAGCGTATTTTTGGGCCCCTTTCCTTTCTTCAGAGCTGGATATGCCAATGGCTGATATTCAGAAGCTTACGTTTATCGAGGGGGGAGCTCAATTTCTATTGAGAAAAAAAGGGGTGTATGTTAGAATGGGTTAATTGGGAGGTGTTTTTATGAAAAGAATTTTACTGGCACTGCTGTTGAGTACTTCTCTGTTGTCAGGCTGCGGTGCGAAAGACAGTGACCATTCACTACCTGCCGAAACAAACCGGCCAGGCGGAGACACGTCAAATACGGAACGGATAGAGGAATCCGAAAAAACGGAGAATCCGGAGCGGACAGAGGGACCAGAAGAAACGGAAGATACGGAGCAGGCAGAGCAGGAAGATGTTTCCGGCATCTATACCGATAAACAGGGTACATCTGATGTCTATAGCCAGTTGACGCTTGCTTTGCAGCCGGATGGAATCTATACGGCAGAAATCAGCGTCTACCGCGTCAGCGAGCTGGAAGGCACGGCGGTTTGGGAAGGGGACATGCTCCGCTTTACCAGTGAGGATCCTTATGTGCTGGCAGACATTTCTGTCACTGGCGGCAAGGCGGAGGTAGTGTTTATCACGGGTGCTGTTGGATTTCAGGCCGGGGATATCTATTCCTTCCCTGACGGTCCTTCGGGAGAGAGTCCGGAGCAGACGGATGAGGATTCATTCCAAGAGAATCTTTTCGAGAAAATCGCTATGGAGATTTCCTGTGCCGAAGAGCAGGAGAAAGAAATAGAGAAAAAGCAGGAGGAGGCCGTCACGCAACAGGAGATGAATCTAACCGCCGCAGAGATGTACCGACTATGGGACGATACCCTGAATCTTGTGTGGGGACTGCTGGAAGCGAACCTGAACGAAGCGGACATGGAAGCTTTACGGAAAGAGGAAAGAGAATGGATTACATTCAAGGATGCAGAAGTGCAGGCCGCCGGACAGGAAAACGGGGGCGGAAGCATACAGCCATTATTGGAAGCAATGAGGGCGGCGGAATTGACAAAAGCAAGGGTATATGAATTGGCAGAGTATGCAAAATGAAGCGGCGGGCTTGTCAATTCAGGAAAAATATATTATAGTAGACTTTAACGCAGCTGATGAAAGGGTTGCGCAGAACAAAGCATGTACAAGAAGGAGGAAAATGATATGCAGATCAATAAAGATATGCTGATCGGGGATTTGGTTCAGGCGCATGAGCTGATTGCTCCGATGCTGATGCGTGCCGGCATGCATTGCCTGGGATGTCCGTCCGCGCAGGGCGAGTCTCTGGAGGAAGCCTGCATGGTTCATGGAATCGACTGTGATACCCTGGTATCCGGGATCAATGAAGTGCTGGCAGAGCGGAGCTGAAGCCGTGCCCGGAATGGCTGGGAAAGAAGTCCTGGTCTGTCTTTAGAGGCTGTATTAGAGCGTGTCTGAATAAGCAGGGAGACGGGCAAGGATCCGGTTGTCGGAATCCTTGCCCGTCTCCCTGTTGCTTTGCTCCTTGTTTTCCGGTCAGATCAGCATCAGTTTCTGCAATGCCTGTTCGCGGATAATCACCTCATAGTGTTCCCGGTAGTAGGCCTCTGTGGCGGTCTGCTGGCGAACCTTCTCTCCGTATTCAGCAAGAATGTTGCAGGTTCGGCTGAATACCAATGGTTCAACCTCCTTGCTGGAGAGTACCAGATAGTACTGAGAGGATTCGGGCTTTTTAAAAAGAGCGTTCATTCCCGGGTAGACATGTCCGACCACCTTGGCAGCGGCCGTCACCTGATCCAGACTCTCAAAGCGGTAGATCCGGGTCTGGATCTCCGATGCCTTCGATACATCCTCCGGCTGCGGAGTGGCAGGGGCAGACATGCCGTCCTGCCCGGAAAGTCCGATCAGATTCTGCTTCAAGAGTTCCATCAGCCCGTCAGCGCCTTCCAGCAGCTCACTGGCAGCGCTGCCGAAACTGCCGTCGGAATCCTCATCAGCCATCTGGGAAAATTTTGAAAAACGGGTGTCCAATTCCTCCGGGTCTTCTATCTTGGTAATAACCAGCATCACGCTCTCGTTAGAAAGCGGAATCGCCTCTACCATCAACGGAATATCTTCCGCGTCAAATCCCACTTCATTGGAGGCCTTTTGAATCATCTCGCGAAACAGATTGCGGGCTTTCTCGCTTCCATATGCCAGTTCGCCCAGATTCAGATTGCGGACGCTTAAGTCAAAGCTGCTTAATGTGCATCGTATCTGGTTCTCATTAATCCGTTCTATCTTCATAAGATCACTCCCTTACCTGTAAATTGATACCCCGTCGTTTGCAGCGGGGTTTTTAACTGTAAAAATAAAAAAACATGATTTGCTAATTTAATTATAGTATATGATATAGGGAAAAGGCAATTCTTATGTGAAAAAATTTAGGAAAATTTAAGGTTTGGAAAAAAATCAAAAAAGGTATTGTAAAATATTTCCGCTTATATTAAAATATGGGTACGGAGATGATTGAGGAAAGAGGGAGGTGAAAAGCGTCGGGAGCACCTTATTATTTGGGAAATATCAGCTGTGCCGGGTTCTGGGCCGCGGAGGAAGCGGGACGGTTTATCTGGCAAAGCACAAGGACCTGGAGGAATATCGGGCGATTAAGCAGGTAGCCAAAGCCTGTGTGGATTATGCTCAGTTCCGAAGGGAGGCACTGATACTGAAGGACATCCGACATCCGGGGATACCGGTGGTGTATGATCTGGAGGAGGATGAGGATTTCTGTTATCTGATTGAAGAGTTTCTGGAAGGAGATTCGCTGTACGCCCTTGTTTCCGACATGGGGCATTTTTCAAAGGCAATGACGATTCGCTGCGGGATTCAGATTTGCCATCTGGTGAGTATCTTGCATTTATCAAAGATTACCCCTATTTTGTATCTGGATTTACAACCGGAGAACCTGCTGATATGCGGCGACACCGTAAAATTAGTGGATTTTGACCATGCGATTCATCTGGACGAGGCCAAAAGTCTGACCAAACGTTACGGGACGATCGGTTTTGCTGCGCCGGAACAGTATACAGGAGACGAATTGAACGAACGGACGGATATCTATGCCATTGGTGCTGTCCTCTATTACATGCTGACCGGAGAATTTCCGGGAGAGTCACCTGTGTATCCGAGAGATCGGATAGACCGATCTATGGCAAAGGTTATACGGACCTGTCTGAGAAAGAAGTCAGGAGAGCGGTATGCATCGGCAGATCAGCTTTGCGGGGAACTGGAGAGAATCCGGAGTCATTTGGAAAAAGAAAGAAAAGGTGTTTTCAGGCAGGATCTGGAATCATCTCTGACGATTGCTGTGGCAGGCGCCTCTGCGGGTGCCGGGACGACCCACACGGCGATTGGATTTGCCGCATACCTTCAGCGGCAGGGGTTGTCCGTACTGTATGAGGAGCGGAATGAATCCGGCGCTGTGGCACAGCTGGCGGATTGCACAGGTCAGACGATGGATCGGTATGGAATTTACCGGTTTTACGGGCTGCCTATGCTTCCTCTTTATGGAGCATCCGTCAGACTGGAAGCACATCCTTATCGGATTGTGATCCGGGACTGTGGGAGATACTCTGATACATTTTTGCAGGAGTCGGCAGACGGATATCTGCTGGTCTGCGGAAGTAAGCCCTGGCAGTGGAGGTCCGCCAGGGATGCAGTTCAATTTCCGGGCAATCCCCCGGGAGTGATGATTATCTATAATCAATTCTGCAGGCGGCTTGCCGTCAGGCTGCCTGGTCCGGCAAGGGAGACAGACTGTTTCCTGATGCCAGATTACCCCAATCCATTTGCAGATGTCAGAGCAGTGCGGAAGGTTTATGACGAGATCTACCGATCGCTGTTTGGCAGAAGAACAGGAGGCATATTACGGATTTTGTCAGGAAAAATCAGAAACTGTTTCAAGGGAAAGGCTTGGTGAGTCGTAAGTATGTTTCGGAAAATTCCTGGCGTACTCTGGGAATTGCCGGAGCGTGCCGGGGAACCGGTGTGACCCATCTCGCGGTCTGGACCGCTAATTATCTGACAGGAGTGAAAAGGGAGAGGACAGCGCTGCTGGAGTGGAATGACCATGGAGATTTGATGCGCATGGGGCGGTTCTGCGAGGCTGATTTAAAAAAGAGTGCGCCATACAGAATTCTGGGAGTAGATTATTATCCGCAGGCAGGAGCCAGAGAGCTGGCAGATTGTTTAAACGGGGATTACCGGTATATCATTGCAGATTATGGAGAAGTCACCGGGCAGAAGCTTCTCGATTGTGCCCGGTGTGACTGGAAGGTGATTGTCGGTTCGTTGAGCGAATGGCAGGCAGAAGCATTTCTGGAGATTATGAAGGAAGCCGGAAGCCGGGATAAGAGCTGGAAATATGCCACTGCCTTTGGCAGTGAGGAGTCCAGAAAAGAGATAGAGAAGCGCTTTCGGATTCCGGTCTGCCGGGTTCCTGATTCTGTGGATGTCTTTACCATTACCCGGGCCGATATACGCTTTTTTGTAAAGTTTTTACAGGATTCATGAATGGGCAGGCTGGCGGATAAACGGAGCGGCAGGTTGGCATATCGGCAGATCGGGGGAATGCACGCGCAGGGGATTTGTGTCACGACTTTTACCTTGTGGAATAGCGCGAAGGATGCAAAGCAGAGTATGCTTTTGCAGATTCACCCGAAGAGCTGAGTGTCCAGGGTTCGGAATGGAGGGTCACAGAATCATGAGATATCATTTATACGGAAAGAATCGAAGGATATTCCTGGAGGGATTGAAGCGTTATCAGGACCGTGGAGTGATTATTCGGATTGACGGAAAGGAGGCGGAGGAATCAGAATGGGTAAAGATTCTTGAGGTTCAGAAGGATGGCAGCTTTTATATGGGGGACTATATTGTAGAGGAACAAGTTCCATTGGAAGCAGACGTCGAAGAAAAGAGACAGGAGCTGTCTGCTATGGTATGTGAGAATGCGGCATCCTATGGGGAAGCTCCACAGGCCACAGACGGCGGCACTGTCAAAGCGGTAGAGAAAGAAAACACAGACAAGAAAAAGCAGTCGGTCAGAACGCTGAAAGAAATTCGCTTCGACCGGGTGTATCACCGATGAGAAAAAGGATTTAGGGGGAGCGCCAGAAGGCAGTACGGCGGAGCAGGTGCCATTTCAGAGAGAATCCCAATTCAGCCAGGGAAAGAACGGCACAGGGTGGGAAAAGTATCAAAGTCAGCGGCAGGCTACCCAAAAGTCTGCCGCGTTTTTTACGAGGAGGGAGAGGCTCTGAGAGGTACGCCAGGGAAACGGGGAGAGAAGCAATGCTTCCCCCATAAACAATAATGAAAATGTAAGACAAGAAAAGAAAAAATGTGGTATAATGTACAAGAAGCGGAATTGAGCGCCACTGCGCCCTGCCCCTCCACTTACATCCCAAACCCAAAGGAAGCAGAGGATACAAAAATGAGAAGATTCCTGAAATCAGTACTAATATTCATCACCGTATTTATAGCTCTTACAGGCGCCGGTGCATTTTATTTCTTATATCAAAAATACGTACCAACTAATGAACAGGCAGACCCCAGTGAGTGGTTCGGGGCAGTGGGAGACCGGGTGGCGATTGTGCTGAACAATGAACTTCTGGAAGACGAGAAAGGCCGTTTGATTGATGATGAGGTGTATTTGCCGCTTAAATGGGTCAATCAGAAGCTAAATCAACGTTTTTACTGGGATCAAGAAGAAAAACTGTTAATCTACACCCTGCCGGAAGAAATTATCTATGCGGACGCATCCACCTTGGGCAGCAGCGGGAAGCCGCTGTTCGTAGAACAGGATGGAGAACTTTGGCTACTGGCTGGACTGGTGATGAACTATACAGACATCCGGATGGAACGTTTTACTGACGGAGATGCCAATCGCATATTTGTGGATACAACCTGGGATTCTGTACCGCAGGCACAGCTTTTGAAGGCCGGAAAGATTCGGGTCCGGGGCGGAGTGAAAAGTAATATCCTTACAGAGGCGGCAGAGGGTGAGCGGGTACAGGTTCTGGAAACTATGGATAACTGGAGTCGGATCCGTACAGAAACCGGATATCTCGGATATATTCAGAACCGTCTTCTGGGAACACAGACCGAGCATCATTTCGTGAGCAATTTTCAGGAGCCGGTGTATACCAGCATTTCACTGGGCGAGCCGGTATGCCTGGTGTGGCATCAGGTATTTTCTCAGCAGGCGAATGAGATGATGGAACAATTAATGTCCTCTGCCAAAGGGGTGAATGTGATTGCGCCGACCTGGTTTATGCTGACGGACAATGAGGGAAGTTATGAATGTCTGGCGGATTCTGCTTATGTGGAGAAAGCCCATGCTATGGGACTGCAGGTATGGGCAGTTCTGGATAATTTTAATAAGGGAGAAAAGGTGCAGTCAGAGGTTCTGTTTGCCAAGACGTCGGTGCGCCAAAAGCTGATAGATTCTCTGATGAAGGATGCGGCTGCTTATCAGTTGGATGGTATTAATCTGGATATCGAAAGCATCCGGGAAGAGGCAGGGGTACATTATGTCCAGTTTATCCGTGAGCTTTCGGTAAGCTGCCGGAAGGAGGGTATCATTCTTTCCGTAGACAATACCGTGCCGGCGCCTTATTCGGCGTTTTATAATCGTGAGGAGCAGGGAAAGGTAGCAGATTATGTGATCATTATGGCATACGATGAGCATCATGCCAGCGGGGAAGCTGGGTCGGTAGCTTCTCTGGGGTATGTGAAGAAAGGAATAGAGGATACACTCAAGCTGGTTCCCAGAGAAAAGTTCATAAACGGGGTTCCGTTTTATACAAGACTGTGGAGAGAGGAGGGAGGCGAAGTTTCAGCCACTTCCATGGGAATTGCCGCGGCGAAAAGCTGGGTACAAGACAGCGGGATGGTACTGGAATGGGATGAGGAGCTTGGGCAGTATTATGGAGAGCTGCAGGAGGGGAGCGCGTTGTGCCGTCTGTGGATGGAGGAGGAACAGTCGCTTAGCCGGAAGATGGATCTGATCTGGGAAAACCATCTGGCCGGGGTGGCCTGCTGGAAGCTCGGTTTTGAGAATCCAGAGCTGTGGGATGTTGTCCGGCCGAAAGAGAAGAGGTAGGGATAAGAGGATCAGCCGCCGTAAAAAGCAGAGGCAAGGGAAAGTGGATCAGCCGCCGTAAAAAGCAGAGACAAGGAGAAGAAGATCAGCAGCTGCAAAAAAGACACAGGGGGAAGAAAATCAGCTGCCGCAAAAAGCAGAATCAGAGAAAAGAAGATCAACAGCTGCAAAAAGCAGATGATTTGCAGAAAAGGAAAAGAGGAAAAGGGCATGAGGAGATACAGGAGCAGATGGATTCTGGAAGCGTTGCTTTTGCCGGCTCTGCTGCTGGGAGCCTGTTCCCGGGAAGCAGGAATACCGGCAAAACCAGTGGAAACCGAGACAGAGAGTTCTGTGGACGCCGGGCCGGATCGGACAGGCGAATCGGAGGAAATCCCGACGGAAGAATCCATAAAGGAGAGTCCGGGTGAGATTGAGCCATTTCCGTCTGTGCCGGAAGAGACCAAAGAGACGACGGCGGTCGGGCCGTCGGAATATGAGTGGGAGAAGAGAGCCGTCATTGGCACGGATATCCATTATCTGTCCAGAACATTAACGGATGGCGGAAGCGGTTTTCAGTACATGGTGGAGCATGGGGACGGCAAGGTTGTGACCTACATAGAGCAGATCACGGATGCTTTTCTGGAGGAGGTGATCCGCCAGAAGCCGGATGTGCTGATTCTGAGCGGGGATCTGACACTGGACGGGGAGAAGAGAAGTCATGAGGAGCTGGCAGAGAAGCTTTATCTTGTGGAGAACGCGGGAATTCCGGTACTGGTAATACCCGGTAACCATGATATTAATAACCGCCATGCGGCACAGTATCAGGGAGAGGAGCGTTTCCCGGCAGAATTCACCACACCGGAGGAATTCCGGGAGATTTACCAGGATTTTGGCTATAATGAGGCGGTCAGCGAGGATCGAATCAGTCTCAGCTATGTCTATGAGGTGGATGAGTACAACCGCCTTTTGATGCTGGATACCTGTCAATATCAGCAAAAGGCTTTGGTGGGAGGAGCAATTCTGACAGATACCTATGACTGGATTGAGGAACAGCTGGAGGATGCCTGGGATAATGGAATGAATATCATTCCTGTGGCCCACCACAATCTTCTAGACGAGAGTGAAATATACGTGGATGACTGTACCATTGAACATGGGGAGCAGCTGGTGAATATTCTGGAGAACTGGGATGTGCCGGTTTTTCTGAGCGGACATCTGCACGTACAGCACAGCAAGCGGTCAGAGGATAATCGGGGAGTGTGGGAAATGGTGACCAGCTCACTGGCCACTCCAGCCTGCCAGTACGGGAATCTGCTGTTTCGGGATGACGGAAGCTTCCGCTATTGGACGCAGTCTGTGGATGTGGAACGTTGGGCAAAGCGGCATAACCGGGCGGAGAAGGATTTGCTGGAGTTCGATGATTTTAAGGAGCCGTTTCTACGCAGGGTGTTCTATAACCAGTCCTATGATGCGCTGGCCCCGATCGGGGAGCTGAACGAAAAGCAAAAGGAGCAGATGTCAGAGCTGTATTCAGAGCTGAATTATCATTATTATCAGGGGACGGCATATCAGATTCGGGATCGGGTTTTGAAGGATCCGGATTATCAGCTATGGCTGGAGGATGGAGCCTTTACGATACTGACAGATTATGTTCAGTACATTGTCAGTGATGCAAAAAGGGATTATAACCGGGTGGAGGAGGATTAACGATTCGGAAAGTTCTTTTTCTGGGGAAATTCCGATATATTAAAAAGAAGCCAGAGTGATGGATGGGTAAGACATGAGTGATCGAAAGCCGGAGATGTTGATGGGAGCTTTGCTGCTGGTGTTTGTGTTTCTGGTATCCCGTCATGCGGGGATGATGGTATCCGGACAGAATGTGGTGGCAGGAAAGGCAAAACCGGTAGTAGTGATCGACAGCGGTCATGGAGGGACTTTTTACAGACCAAAAAATTGATTCCGACCTGGGGGAAAAGTTTGTCGATACCAGGGGTAGTTTTGCAAGGTTTTTTATGATAGACTTGTCTTTAGAAAGGCAGGTCTTTTATTATGCAGAAATTAATGCTAACGTTATTAACTTATGAGCCATATGAGAAAGTGGGTCAGGCTGAAAAAGAGTATATTGATGGTGTTTTAAATGAGCAGCCAGTGAATGAAAACTCTGATTATCACCAGCTGTTTTATAGATTTTATTTATATCTAGTATAATACATTCTAATTAACTATACATTTTGCACGTAATGTGATATCATGTATACATACCATGATACGGAGGTGTAACTAATGAAATTCACATTACAGCCGGAAGATAAGGTCGAGCTTGAAAAACTTGCCAAATCCGGAATGACACCTGTAATAATA
>CAJTEM010000018.1 GCA_910575255.1 Lachnospiraceae bacterium
ACTTCTAAATCTCTGCAAAGTCAAAATCCGCAGACCCTTTTCGATGGCTGCTCTCCCCGTTTCCCTGACTGTGTTTCGCGATTTCTTAACTTACTGACATTGCCCCATGAAAAGTAACCGAAAAAGGGGTAAGCCTACTCGACCGAGTCAATAAAGAAGAAAAACAAGGAACTAAAAATACCTTGCTACCTACTGAAAAATACCGTATAATTACTCAAGGAAGAATAGATAAGTGAAAAAGAGGTAGTCATGAGAAAATTAGCCTTAAGTGACGAAATGTTATTATCCGTACAGCAGCCAGCCCGTTATATCGGCAATGAAATGAATGCTGTGCATAAGGATATCTCTGCCGTGGATATCCGTTTTGCCATGTGTTTTCCGGACGTCTATGAGATCGGCATGTCTCATCTGGGAATGCAGATCCTTTATGATATGTTCAACCGCAGAGAGGATGTCTGCTGCGAGAGGGTCTTTTCTCCCTGGACGGATCTCGATTTGCTGATGCGCCGGAAAGGAATTTTGCTGTTTGCCCTGGAATCCCAGGATCCGGTCAGGGACTTTGATTTTCTGGGCTTTACCATTCAGTATGAGATGTGCTATACCAATATCCTGCAGGTATTGGATTTAAGCGGAATTCCGCTTCATGCAAAAGACCGGGGCGAGACAGATCCGCTGGTGATCGGCGGCGGCCCTTGTGCCTATAACCCGGAGCCTCTGGCACCTTTTTTTGATCTCTTTTACATTGGAGAAGGAGAGACACAATACGATGCACTCTTCGATTTATACAAGGAGAATCAACGCTGTCAGGGTGGCCGCCAGGCCTTTTTAAGAGAGGCTGCCAGGATTCCGGGCATCTATGTGCCGGCATTTTATGACGTTACCTATCAGGAAGACGGTACGATCGCCTCTTTTAAGCCGAATCAGGAAGGGATTCCGGAAAGGATTGTCAAAGAATTGGTGGTGAACCCGGATGATAAACCCTACATTGAGAATCCGATCGTACCTTTCATCAAAGTGACACAGGACCGTGTGGTACTGGAGATTCAGAGAGGCTGTATCCGCGGCTGCCGCTTCTGCCAGGCCGGGAATATCTATCGCCCGCTGCGGGAACACAGTCTGGAATATCTCAAAAGATATGCCTGCCAGATGTTAAGCCGCACCGGCCATGAAGAGATTTCCCTAAGCTCTCTAAGCTCCAGTGATTATAGCCATTTAAAGGAGTTGGTTACCTTCCTGATCGAGGAATTTCACGGGAAAGGAGTCAATATCTCACTGCCCTCTCTGCGTATTGACGCTTTTTCCCTGGATGTGATGAGCAAGGTGCAGGACGTTAAAAAAAGCAGTCTGACCTTTGCTCCGGAGGCTGGCACACAGAGACTTCGGGATGTCATTAACAAGGGGCTGACCGAGGAAGTCATATTAAAAGGGGCAGCCGAAGCCTTCCGTGGCGGCTGGAACCGGGTCAAGCTGTATTTTATGCTGGGATTGCCGACAGAGACCAGGGAGGACAGGGAAGGGATTGCCCTGCTGGCCGAAAAGGTGGCTGAAACCTTTTATGACGAGGTTCCGAAAGAAAAGCGCAGCGGAAAGGTGCAGGTAACCGCCAGCTCCTCTTTCTTTGTTCCCAAGCCGTTTACCCCTTTCCAGTGGGCCGGAATGTGTACGCGGGAAGAATTCCTGGAGCATGCCTATGTGGTAAAAGACAAGTTTAAAGAAATGAAGAATAAAAAGAGCCTCCGTTACACGTATCATGATGCAGATGTCACTATTCTTGAGGGTGTTTTAGCCCGCGGAGACCGGAAGGTAGCGGCTGTGATCGAGGAAGCCTACCGCAAAGGAGCGCTTTATGATTCCTGGACAGAACATTTCAACAATGATATCTGGATGCAGGCATTTAAGGATTGTGGAATATCGATCGATTTTTACACGACAAGGGAACGCGGCCTCATGGAAATCTTTCCCTGGGACTTTATTGATGCAGGAGTTACAAAGGAATTTTTGAAAAGAGAATGGCAGAACGCAAACCGGGAACAGGTGACTCCCAACTGCCGTCAGCGCTGCTCGGGCTGTGGTGCAAGAGATTTTGGAGGAGGTGTCTGCTTTGAAGATCCGAATTAAATTTGCTAAAGAAGGGGCAATGAAATTCATCGGCCATCTGGATATGATGCGCTATTTTCAGAAGGTCATGCGCCGGGCTAATGTAAATATCCGCTACAGCGAAGGCTTCAGCCCTCATCAGATCATGTCTTTTGCCGCTCCCTTAGGAGTGGGACTTACCAGCCGGGGAGAATATGTGGATATCGAAGCGCTGTCCACGGATTCCTCCCAAGAGATGCTGCGCCGGATCAATGCAGCCATGACTGAAGGAGTAGAAGCATTGAGCTATCGAAGGCTTCCGGATTCGGCAGCGTCTGCCATGTCCATTGTGGCAGCGGCAGATTATACTTTGTGCTTCCGCGAGGGATACGAACCCGGCAATTGGGAGGATTTCGCCGCAGGTCTGACGGAATTCCTAAAAAGAGATTCGATTCTTGTGCTGAAGAAGACGAAAAAAGGAGAAAGAGAGACAGATATCCGGCCATGGATTTACGGACTGGAGATCCTTCCCGACAGGCGGCTGAGAATGCGGGTAGCTGCTGGCAGTGTTGCTAATCTGAAGCCTGAGCTTGTGATACAGGCCTGTCTGAAGGAACAGGGCAAGGAATTATCCGAATTCGCACTCTTGATCCACCGGGATGAGGTTTATGCAAATTGCGGGGAGGAAGGTTCCCCCATCTTCCGCCCTCTGGAAGATTTAGGAGAAGACATTGAATAAATTAATTATCACTCGCTGGAATGGAAGAATTCTGACAGCCCTGTTTTCCCGGAAACAGGCATTGGAGCTGGGCCTGGAGGAAAATGCTTCAATTCTGGGCAATATTTATATAGGAAGAATCATCCGCATTGTCAAAAATCTCAATGCGGCTTTCGTTGATTTCGGAGAAGGCCTGACCGGCTACTACAGTCTGGAGGACAATCCCCTGTCACTGCCAATACAACAGTCAGTCAAAAAAGAAGAGCAAGAAACAGACGCTGACACATTTGGTATCTCTGCCGTTTCTTCCCGGGAGCTTAAGGGCGGCGATGAGATTATTATTCAGGTGGCAAAGGAAGCCATAAAAACCAAGGATCCGGTACTGAGCGCTAACTTAAATTTCCCTGGCAAATATGTCGTATTGACGACTGGAAAAAAGTCAATCAGCTTTTCTTCCAAGATTCATGACAAGGCATGGAAGGATCAGCTTCGCCCACAGCTTGACGAGCTTTTGCCGGTTGGTTCTGGTCTTATCGTCCGAACGAACGGTTATCTGATGGAAAAGGAAATTCTCACCGAAGCACGGCAGCTTCTGCAAATGTGCAGCCGGATTCTGGATTCTGCTGCTTACCGTACCTGTGGCAGCCTGTTATATGAGGCGGAACCGGAATATCTGAAAAGTATAAAAAGCAGTCACACAGGAACCCTGGAAGAGATACTAACCGATCAGCCGGATGTTTTCCATACCATCGAGGACTATCTGGAGCACAGCCAGCCAGAGGATCTGAAAAAGCTGCGGCTCTATCAGGATCCTCTTCTTACTCTGACCGGACTGTATTCGCTGAAAGCAGTTATGGAGCAGGCCTGCCAGAAACGGGTGTGGCTGAAGTCCGGTGGCTATCTGGTCATCGAACCAACGGAAGCCATGGTTGTGATTGATGTCAACACCGGCAAATATTCCGGTAAAAAGAACCAGAACGATACGATCCGCATGATCAATCTTGAGGCGGCAGAGGAGATCTGCCGCCAGCTCCGTCTGCGCAATCTCTCAGGCATCATCATGGTTGATTTCATTGACATGAGAGAGGAAAATGACAAAGCACTTCTGATGGAACATTTGCGCCGTCACGCTGCCCTGGATCCGGTAAAAACAACCGTTGTTGATATGACTCAGCTGAACCTGGTTGAGCTGACCCGGAAAAAAGGGAAAAAACCATTATGGGAACAACTCCTGGCTGTCAACGAAGAGAACGCGTCAGGATTTGTCCGCAAAGAAAGGAGGCAGGTTCCTTAACGGGACTTCCTTTTCTTTTGGACTCCCCATATTCCGGCCGCCAGCAGAAGCGCTGCGAGAATCGCCACCTCCCAGGCCGGCCTTTTCTTCATCAGCACCAGTTCTCCTGAGGAGCCAGCCTCAAAGATCAGATAATCTCCGTCTCTTACAGAATCCATGATTTCGATTCCGCCATCCTTCACCACACCGACTCTGTCCGCATCTTTTGACAGGATATGAAGCGTTACCTGTTTTGGAATGGCGTCGTTTCTGGTATCTGCAATCTCATAGCTGCAATATTGGATCCCCCGGTATCCGGAAGGTATGTGAATTCCCGGCTTCTGCAATGCTTCCTGCGACGGCATCTCGGTTACCTGCAGGATTGCGTCCGGATAGAAGGCGGCTTCTGCCAGCAGCAGCGGCTTCGGTTCTGTGGAACTGGCAATCGTTGCCTTCCAGGGATGATAGAGAGCATGAATCTTGTAATTTTTACGGATATTTGACAGATCTGTCTCCTCCCACTGCTGGAAAAATCCGTCTTTTTGTGGAATGTCCGGGATCTCTTCCGGAGTCAGGGATTGACCATACTGGCAGACCAGCCGCTTCACAATCCGGCCATCTGCCAGAAATGTTACGGTCAGAGTCTGGAATTCCGGGGGCAGATCCTCCTTGCTTAGCAAGGTCTCATAGGAGATTCCTTCAGCCTCCTGCTTAAAAGAGATCCCATCTACAGCGCCCAGTCCATCCTCCACATAGAAGTTCTCCCGGACAGTTCCGTCTTCATCCCGGTCTCCGGCAATGCTTCCTTTCCACTCTCCGCCCGTGTCCGTCACACTGACCATGGCGTAATTCTCCCGCAGATTTTTGCCAAAACCAGCAATCCCTCCGATATAATCATTTCCGCTGATCTCGCACATCGAATAACTGCCTTGAATCAGGGACTGGCTGATTCCGGCAATCCCGCCGGCATAATTGCCGTCAATGGTACCGATATCGCCGTAATTCTGGTTCGATGCCAAAACCCCGATCCGGGCGGTACCGGCAATCCCGCCGGCATAATCCTGCTGAACCAGAATGTCGCCGTCATTGCGGCAGTTCCTCACTGCTGCCTGTGCGTAGCGGTTCCTGTATAAGGACTCATCCCCATAAGTTTCGATATCCTTCTCCGGATCCAGATCTACTTCGATTCCGATCGTCCCCACAACACCGCCGGCCTGAAAATCAGAAAAAATATTGCCTCGATTGGAGCAGCCGATGATCATTCCATTGCTCAAATCCTCAGCCTCTTCGGAGATGTCTTCAAATATATCCTCCTGATCGTCACGGATCTTGTCCTTTTCATTCCGAATCCGTTCTATCCCGTCGCTGATAATATCATGTGCTCCCTCCAGCTGGCCATCCAGGGTGTTCTTCTCCGAACGCAGCTGATCCTTTCCGGATTTTAAATTGTCCGAAAGGAAATCCAGTTCGTCATACAGCTGATCGAGCTGACCAGTCAGATCCTCATCCAATCCGTCAATATCATCGACCAGCAGGTCTTTATATTCCCGGGTCAAATCCAGAAATTCTTTCGAGGCTACCCGCAGAGAATCCAGATCATCCTCAAAATCCTGGACACCGTCAACGACTCCTTCGACCCGTTCCTCCAGCATGATCTGTGTATCTTCGGCAATATTTCCCGCGCAGTCATGCAGTTCGCTCAGCAACTGATACAAAGCCTGCAGTTCGCCCAAAACACCGGCATCCTCATCCGGTATATAATCATCCGGCAGGGTAATATCCCCGCCGAGCTGTCCGAGGAGCTCTCTGGCCCGCTGAATATTGGCCAAAACACGGCTTTTTGCCCGGTCTGCCGAACGGCTTCCCAGATCCAGCTCCATATTCGCCAGAATCTCATCCATCTGATCCAGCTGCTTTTTTGCCTTGCCGTCATAATCCTCGCGCTTGATCCTCCGCTCATCCTTCTTGTCTCTGGTAATATCCCGTATCGTTTTTACGATCTCATCTACCCGATCCAGATTGCCGATGGAGGCATCCGTGGTTCCCTGAAGACTCTGTGTCATGGCATCCGTGGTATCAGAAATCCGGTCAATCTGATCTCCCAGCTGATCAAGGGCATCCTCATGATATTGAATCATCAGAAAGGGTTCCATCTGGCCGGCAATGCCGCCGACATCCTTCCTTCCGGTTATGGAGCCGGAATTCTCACATAATACCATCAGACCAGTCTGACGCCCGGCAATGCCGCCGATGTTATACCCGGTGTGTTCATAGCCGACCCTTCCGGAGTTGCTGCACTGCCGGATACTGCCGGAAGAAAGACCGGCGATTCCTCCGACATCATTGACCTTTTCCACCACAATCGTCGAAAGCAGCTTTTCCCGGTCTACAGCAATGGCGTTCTTGCTGTTGGTATCCTCGTCAAGTCCCTCTGAGGCGGCATTGATCTCTCCTTCATTCACCGAATTCTGAATGGTGCCGGCATTTTCACCAGCGATTCCCCCGATTCTCCGGTTTCCGGTCAAATCACTGTAATTTATGCAGTCTTCGATCACCCCGCTTGCTTCATTGATACCGGCAATCCCGCCAAGGGTTTCCAATGCCTCTCCGGTTCCCCAAAAACTGCAATTGACAATTCTGCCCTTATTCGTTCCGGCAATGCCGCCGATCCGTTTCCTGCTTCCTTCCGGCTTCAGATCTCCATATAGCTTCAGATTCCGGACAACGGCTTCCTCCTCCAGATAACGGAACAGTCCCAGATTCGACCCGGGGCTAACAAGGTCCAGCCCACGGATCGTATGATGGTTGCCTTCAAAAGTACCGCAAAATACCGGAATCGGAGCGAACGCCTCTCCGCTCAGATCCAGATCCGCTTCCAGGATTACCTGCTTTCCCTCGGAATAGCTCTCGGATGTACATACCCTGGCCAGTTCCATGAGATCCTCTTTGGTACGAATCGTTATCACAGCCGGATCCGCATGAACCGGGAAAGAGACGGCAGGTACAGACGCCATAAAAAGTACCGCAGCCAGGATCCCTGCTGTGCTTTTAGTTATGCTCTTCATTGTCGGCACCTCCTTCTGTCCGAACAGGCTCTTTGGATGTTTCTCTGTCCTGCTTTACTGCTCCGCGGTTGAATTCCGTACGGTCAATCACCCAGTCAAATACCAGCAAAATCTGCGGCAGCACGGTCATGACCAGGATGATGGACACCAGAGTTCCTGCACCTAATGCCTTGCCAAGCGAAGCAATAATCGCATTGGAAGTCAGCCTTCCCACGGCAAAACCGGCACAGGTAAGAATGGTTCCTGAGGTGGCTACCGTCGGGAATGCCTGATTAAGGGCTTCTATCACAACTTTTCTGCGGTCCTCTGTCTGCTTGCGCAGATCCATGTAACGGCTGGTAATCACAATGGCATAATCGATCGTAGCTCCCATCTGAATCGCACTGACGATCAGATAACTGAGGAAGAACATCGTACCGCCCTTAAGCGGAGGAATCGAAAAATTGATCCAGATACTGCTCTGAATGGTCAGCACCAGCATAATCGGAAGTCCTGCCGACTGGAAGGTAAACAAAAGGATAATTCCCACAAACAGGGCTGTCAGGACACTGATCTTTACATTATCGGTCCGGAAGGATTTACTCAGATCATAGTCACTGGTCGAATCTCCGACCACATAGACTTCATCATACCAGACGCTGGCAATATCCCGTATCTGATCAATAATCTGAAAGGTTTCTTCCCCTTCGATCGGGCCGGTCATGGTAAATACAATCCGGGAATAGTTCTCTCCTTCCAACTGCTTTCTGGCGTTAGTAAGCGCTTCATGCAGATCATCCACATCCTCTGACAAATCATCGTCCAGATCAATCGCGCCCTTCTCCTTTTGGTCATAAATGAAATCGACCATATCAATGATCGGGATCCGGTATTCATCGAGATTTTTCATAAAAGCGCCATACTGTTCCTGATCAATGGCATAGAACTGATACAAAAGACGTACCAGATCCAGATCCACGTCAGCCACCTCAGCGAATTCCCGCGGATTTAATTCATTTACCAGTATGTACTTTCCGTCATCATCCACCTCGATATTGCTGAGGCCAAGAACCGTGTCCACCCGCTCTACCTGTTCCAGAGCCTCCACGATCCGCGCTTCCTTCTGATAGTCACCCTTGGGAACCACCAGAGCCATGGTGTTCGTTACCTCAAAGGTCTGTTCAATCCGTACCCGCGAGGTCATGTATTCGTTCATCTTATCTGCTTCGATAGAGGCATGGTCATAGACATATTCACATCGATTGGATAAAATACAGCCCAAGATCATTGCTGCCGCAAAAAGCGGAAGAACCAAATAGCGTGTTTTCACAACCAGACGTCCCCAGCCCCGGATCGACGGTACAAAGCTGCGATGTACGGTCTTCTCGATCCATTTTGAGGACATCACAATCATCGCCGGCATCAGGAAGAATACGGTAATCAGGCTGAAAAGAATCGCCTTGGTCAGGACACGGCCCAGATCCATACCGATCCCGAACTGCATCAGCATCAATGCCACCATACCGGATACCGTCGTCAGGCTGCTGGAAGATATTTCCGGAATTGCCTTGCTGAGAGCCACAGTAACTGCCTCAATGGTATCCTTTGTCTCATGCTCCTCCATAAAACGGTGGAACAGGATAATGGCATAATCAATCGACAGCGCCAGCTGCAGAACGGCCGCCACTGCATTGGTTACAAAGGAAATCTCCCCGAACCAGAAATTCGTCCCCGTATTCAGCACGATTGCCACAACAAAGGTCATCATAAAAATGAAAATTTCCATATAGGTACCGGAGGTGAACAGCAGCACCAGCAGGATGATCACGGCCGCCACTGCCAGAATCCCCTTCATATCCTCTTTCAGCGCCGCACTGTCATCCTTATCAACGGTCGTATAAAAAAAGACCTGATAATCCTTTAATTGTTCCCGTACATTGGCAATCGCCCGCTGAGAAAGCTCCGTATCCTCTTCCTCCTCAAAGGTCAGGGTAATAAGGGCACAGGCATCCTTATAGTAATCCGTAAGCTCATCATCCTCGTAAGTATCCTCAGACTCTTCCCAGTCAAAAAAACTGACAGAAGAGATTCCCCGGATCTCTTCCAGAGCTTTTGCCTCCTCCAGGGCCTTCTCATAGGTAATGTTGGTAATCAGAACCTTCGCAGAACCAAAGGTCGTAAATTCCTCCTCCATGATATCCAGCCCTTGTCTGGTCTCTGTGGTATCCGGCAGATAATCTGTCAGTTCGGTATTCACTTTTGCCCGATTTAAGGTTGTCAGGCAATAAATGCATGCAATCGCAAACAGAACGACAAAGGCGTTTCGCTTATTTACCACAAATGTCGCCAGCTGCATCATGAAATTATTGCGGTCAATCTTATGTTTCATTATGCTTGTTTCTACTCCTTTTACTGCTTCTGCTTCCCTTTTGCGGCCGAAATTACCGGTTCGGAATCAGAAGGAATCCGGCCTTCCGGCAGAGGGGATATTTTTGATATGCTATATCATAGCTCCTCAGGCCAAATTAATCAATCCTTTTTGCTCTGGCATTTGGTTCTTTTTCGTTTCCTATTCGATGAATCCGTTCCCGGAGATCTCTTTAAAACCTTCTCCGAAGACCTCTGTCGTCTCTGTCACCATGATAAAGGCATTGGGATCTACCGAATAGATGATATTCTTCAGCTTGTAAAACTGATTTTTGCGGATACTGCAGATCAATACCTTTACATTACCGCCACTGTAGGCGCCTTTGGCATCCAGGACTGTTGCGCTGCGCTCCAGCTCCTCTAAAATCCCCCTGGTAATCAGGTCCGGATAACGGGTCACAATCATCACCATACTTCCAATGTCATTTCCATAGATGATGGCATCAATAACCTTTGTCTGGGCAAACAAACAGATCAGGCCGAAGAGGCCGGCTTCTACATTCTCAAATACATAGATGGATAATAGAAGAATGACTCCGTCTACCATGAGCAATGCTTTTCCGATGGAAATATGCGGTTTTTTCTTCTGGAGAATATATCCGAGAATATCCGTTCCCCCTGTTGTGGAACCAGACATAAAGATAAAGGCCATGCCGATCCCGACCAGGATTCCGCCAAAAAGGCTGCACATCAGGCGGTCTCCTTCGTAGACCGGGAATCGCGGCGCAATGGCAAAATCCAGGATCAGAGAGCAGAATATACAGGAAATTCCGGTAGTAATGACGAACCGTCGGCTGAGTATGAACCAGGCAAGGATCAGCAACGGGACATTCAAAAGGATCGTCAGAATTCCGACCGGAAGATGGCTCAGATAATTGACGATTAATGCCAGTCCCACGGCGCCGCCGGGTGCAATGTTAGCGGGCATCACAAAGCAGTGTGTCCCGATTCCGTATATCAGAGAACCGAACAGCAGAAAGATAACATTTCGGACTTGCTGTTTTTTTTGATTCATGTTGGATTTCCCTCCTGATTTCAGGTATTCCTGTCTGTCATACTTATCATACACTAAAATCAAAAGATATTCCATGATTATTCCCAAAATAGTTATCTCAAAAGCTTCACTCGCTATTTTCATGGGATTCCGAAAGGTACACTCTGGAAAAAGGGGAGAAACACCGCCGGAAAAATCCGCAGATCATTTCCGGCGGTGTCTCTCCCCTTTTCTCTGGCGTACCTTTCAGAAATACTTAACGCAGTCATATTGTTATCAGAGCTGGCATATGGCTGGCAACATCTTCTTACCAGCACAGAACAGTCCCTGCTTTGTCTGACTCTCTCTTATCAAACACGATCACGTTTCCATACCCCAGGCAGTGATCCACTTCCTCCAGATCTGTAGGAGAATTCACTTCCTGGTGGCAGATCATCACCACATATTCTTTATCAGAACTTGTGATTTTCAGTCCCTCGGCCATGGAAGGCGGATAGTAAATCCCTTTTAACGCGGATTTTACCGGCAGTTTTTCCACCTGGCACTCTGGCAGTTCTCCGGCTTTGCCTGTCTGAATCACTGTCAGAAGGGAGGTGAAACCCTCGCCCCTGATATTTACACAGATCTTCTGCCGGGCGTCCTGTTTGTTGTAATGCCGGGCAATCTTTCCGGGAAGCAGTTCGGCCCTGGCTTTAGGTGTCAGGAAAAAGAACTTAGCCTCTGCCGTTTCCCCGGTAAAGACTGCGGTCTGCACTGCCCCGGTTCCGATGTTTTCCGGGTCAAAATCCCAGATTGATTTTGTGTCTGTTCCGGATCCCCGGATCTTTCCGGCTGACTCTGCGTCTGCCGGTTCTGTTTTCACTGCTCCTGTTTTAGCCTTATGGAGGGTCGGATCCGGATTGCCGGCCATCTCCGGGCCCGGAAGCCTGGGAACTGTCACCGGACAGGGGGCGCCAAGCGTCACCTGGCCAAGCTCGCTGAAATTCCAGTACTGCTGATAGCTGTGGGAATCTCCGCTGTACATCTCATCCATAATCACATATAGATCCGGCTTGATCCAGATGATCTTCCGGTTGATAAACACCCCGCCGGACGAGTCCAGATACCCCAGATGTCCTCCCTGGAGGAATTCATAGTCCTTTGTAAACTTATGTGGCTGCTTCACTGGCTGGCAGAGCTTTGCGCACTCCCAGGAATCCTTGCAGACAGTGAAAAACTTTCCGTCCACGGTAAGCGTATTATGGGCGTCCGGATTTTTGAAATCAAACCGTCCCTTGTCTGCCGCATAGGTGAAACGGCCGGAATCGGTCAGGACATCCTCGCCCCGGACTACCAGATCCACATGGAGCTTATCAGAGTGCCCGTGCCCTGCGCCCATGGTTCCGCAATGGAAATGAAGCAGATTGGCATCACTCCCCCATCCGCTGCGCAGATAATAGTTGCCGGAATCCTCCAGTGCGGCTGAGAGAAAATCTGGTTTCACGGCCTTCATGGCCGCATACTCCGCGGAGGCCTCGGGTCCGATATCCCACACGCTCTCATAATCCATTATTGGCCGTCCGCCGGACTTAAGGACCGGATCCTGAAACAGCCAGGCTGCCACGCTCAGATAATCCCGGATGTCCATATCATCGCTGTCGCCCATCATGAATTCCCGGCCATCCGGCTTCTGCCATGCCAGATTGGCATACGCCATCTTCTTTACTGCCTCAAGAAAGGTTTCCGGCACCGGAATCTGGTTACGGAAAGCCAGAATCAGCACATCCTCGAAACAGTGGAACACTTCATTATGATACATGGGAGATTGCTCCCACTGGACTCCGTCTCCCAGGATCTGCATTCTTGCCTGGATTTCCAGATGTTCCATGGCAATCGACGTGTACCGGTTCCGTCTCTCTTCATCCGGCATGGCGATCCCGATCTCAAAAAGTCCGTGATTCTCCAGCACGCCCCAGTTGCTGATATAGCGGTAAGGAGAATGCATTTCTATAATATACTCTGCATGTTCCGCCAGACATTTGCAAAACTGCTCTACCACCGGATCCGTCAGGGACGGGCTGTCGGCAAAGTAGCGGATTGCCTTGGTCCAGTACTCTCCGCGAAAGCCTGCCTCCAGGATTCTCCAGGCCGTCTTTTCCGTGTCCGGGGTGCGCTTCACCCGCTTCATCCAGTCTGTCAGAAGCCTCACAAAATGACGCGCATATGTTTCGTCTCCGGTCAGCCAGTAGGCCTGCCCCAGACAGATAAAAAAGCGATGGCGGTTAAACTGGTAGCTGAATTCCGGATCGCTGTCCGGCCGGTATTCCCAGTCCACCTGCCCCTCCGGGTCAAAGCAGACCGGCTCCCAGGTCTGCTCCAGATCGTGAGGCAGATCAAACATAAACTCATTTCTGCATACTGCCGACGCCACCTCGATGATGTGCGCGCAATCCTGCGGCCAGTGCTTTTTGCAGTATGCGGCCGCCTCCTTTGGATCCTTTACAAAAAAATGTTCGTTTCCTCTTGCGAAAAATTCCTGTTTTGTCATTCTTCTTTTTCTCCCGCAATCCATAATCTGCACGGCATAACACGGTATCATTTTACCAATAGACCTGCCAGTCTTTATGAAGTCTGGTCAGCGCTTCCATATAAAAATAATCTCCCCAGATATTGCACTCATCCACCCCATAATGGTTACAGGTATTATAGGGAGAATGGTTGGAATATGTGCTGTGAAGCACCAGTCCGTTGGAATCCTTCGGATCCTTCACTGCATAATGGTCTGCCAGCGCCTTTATCAGTCTTTTGGCAATCCCCCGGTAATACAAGGCACGCTCCCTGTCCAGATATTTTGCCATCTCTAACATCCCGCAGGCCGCGATGGATGCGGAGGAGGAATCTCTGGGCTGCTCATCCCCGTCCCCGAACTCCAGATCCCAGAATGGCACCAGATCTTCTGGCAGATGACGTAGAAAATAATCCGTCACGCCCTCAAAGACAGGGATATATTCCTTCCTTCTGGTATAGCGGTAGCCGATAGCTGTCCCATACACGCCCCAGGCCTGCCCTCTGGCCCAGGCCGACCCGTCCCGGTAGCCCTGACAGGTCGCTCCATGGTCCGGCGCCCCGGTTTTCCGGTCAAAGAAAAAGGTATGCCAGGTAGAGAAATCCTCCCGGATTACGTGGGACAATGCGGTGTGGATATGCTTTTCGGCCACTTGCCGGTATCGATCCTGCCCTGTCTCCTCGGAAGTCCAGTAAAGCAGCGGCAGATTTAAAAGGCAGTCAATAATCAGCCGGTAATTATCCGGTGCATTTAAGGGTCCCCACGCCTGAATGAACTCTCCTTTCTCGTGATACCGGCCGGTCAGCTCTTTCGCGGCCATCAGAGCGGCCCTGCGTCCTGTCTCGCTGCCGGTCAGCTTATAGCCTGCCACGCAGGAGGGAGAATACAAGAAGCCAAGATCATGGGTCTCCACATCCTGCTTTTTCTCAATCCGCTCCAGAAAGCTTTCCATCTGCACATTTCCCGCTTCCAGGAGCTGAGTTTTTCCTGTGTGCTCATACGCCAGCCAGACCTCCCCGGTCCAGAAGCCCGTGGTCCAGTCCACATTGCCTGTGGCGGCATAAAAGCCGTTCTCACTGTATGCTTTCGGGAACCGATCCGTAAAATCCGGCAGATTATGAATCACCAGGTCTGCCGCAAGATCCAGAGCCTGACTTACCTCCTCAGGCGAAATCTCCGGCATATCTGACAATTGCTGTGCTGATATCCAGCTCATCCAAACACCTCATTCCCTTTTTTGCCTACTCGCTTAAAACCTTTTACTCTCATACTTACCCCTTCACTCCGGAGGCTGCCACACCTTCTACAAAATACTTCTGCAGCGACAAGAATACGATCAGCACCGGAATCAGGCTCAGCACGGAAGCTGCCATAATCAGCCCGTACTCGGAACCAAACTGGCTGATAAACATACGCAGTCCCAGCTGCAGGGTCTTCTTGGATTCCGTCGTCAGATAAATGAGTGGTCCCAGGAAGTCATTCCACGTATTGACAAACGTGAAAATCGTCAGGGTGGACAGGGACGGCTTTGACAGCGGCAGCATGATCCGATACCAGATCTGATATTCCGTCATGCCGTCGATTCTTGCCGCCTCACACAGCTCTGTGGGAATCCCTTCATAGAACTGCTTCATCATAAACACACCAAAGGCGGAGAATGCCTGCAGAAAAATAATCGCCAGATGGGTATCCGCCAGCCCCATGGAACGCATCATCATAAACTGCGGAACCATGTATACCTGCCACGGCACCGCGATGGTGGCGATGTAAGCCAGAAACAAGAGATCCTTTCCCTTGAAATCCAGCTTGGCAAAAGCATAGGCTGCAAAGCTGCTGGTCAGAAGCTGAAGAAACGTCACAATCAATGTCAGCTTCGCCGTATTCAGCACAAAAGTCATCAGAGGAATCTTGCTCCAGATATCTACATAGTTCTGCCACCGGGGATTTTTGGGAATCCACTCAATGGGGAAAATAAACACATCCTTATCCAGCTTGAAGGACGCAGACAGCATCCACACAAAGGGTACCAGCATAACCAGTGCCAGGGCGATCAATACCACATAGAGAATCACCCGCAGGGTTCTTGTTTTTGTATTTTTAATCTTCATTTACGGCTCCTTCCACACATCCATCCCATACCTTAAGCATATTTTTTCTCTCCGCGGAACTGAACCAGGGTAATGGCCAGAACCATCAGAAACAGCACCATGGCAACTGCGCTGGCATAGCCCAGGTTCCAGTTGCGGAATGCCTCTTCATAGATGTGATAGACCAGAACAATGGCGGATTCGTTGAGCACTCCCGTGTTGCCGCCTGCCAGCATGTACACAATATCATAGACCTTAAAACAGTTAATGGTCAGAATAATGGTTACAAAAAATGTCGTGGGTCTCAGCTGGGGAAGCGTAATGTACCAGAAACGCTGCCAGGTGTTGGCGCCGTCCAGGTCACAGGCCTCATACAGCTCTCCGTTGATCCCCTGGAGTCCTGCCAGATAGATCACCATATAATAGCCCATGTTCTTCCACACAGAGAACAGCACGACCGTAAACATGACCCAGTTCTTATCCGCCGACCATTTGGGAAGGCTCTTGGCTGCCATGCCAAGATTGTAGAGAATCATATTGACCGGGCCGCTTTTGGCCGGGGAGAACAACATGTTCCACACCGCTGCCACAGCCACTAAGGATGCCACATAAGGGAAAAAACTGACGGTCCTGAAGAAATTCCGTCCTTTGATCTTCTGATTTAACAGCACTGCCAGGGCAAGGGCCGCTGCCAGGGTAAAGGGCACTGTGGCCACGCAGTAGATCACCGTGTTCCGGAAAGCCGCCAGGAAACGTTTATTTCCCACCATTTGGGCAAAGTTACTCAGCCCTGCGAATTCCATGGCATTGTTGCCGTCCCACTTTAAAAACGCCAGCACAAAAGCAAAAATTACCGGTCCCAGGGTAAAGATTGCAAATCCGATAAAGTTCGGTGCAATAAAGGAATATGCCACCAGATCTCTCTTTGTCTGACGGCTGAAGCGCTCGCCGGTCTTTGCCTGGCGGATCTTATCCCTGGTCCGATCCACCTGTCTTCCCAGCTTCAGCTTTTTTTTCGGATCCGTCTCTGCTTCTGCCTGCTTCTGAAGCTGCGCCAGCTGTGGTTCCAATATGGAAAGCTTTTTCTGCACCACAGCAGGATCGATTGTTTTTGTCTTTCCCATAGCTACCTGCCTTTCTTTCCTTTTAATAAGGCAGGCGTCTCAAGCGCCTGCCTTTTCATTTAGTTACTTTTATTGGGCGAGAACCGCGCCTACCTTTTCATTCATATCCGCGATTCCCTCGTCAATGGTGGAATTGCCAGTCATAATATTGTCATGAGCCTCATTCAGTACGATCTCAATCTCAGAACTCTTGTTGCTCACCGGCATTTCCAGATACAGATTGGCAGTCTGCAGAGCTTCTGTGCTGCCTTCATCCGTCGGGAATCCATCCATGGCAGAGATCATCCCCGCGATGTCATCGGTCATCAGAGCCGGGATATTGCCGGTATTGGCCAGAATCTCTGCACCTTCCTCGCCGCAGACAAATTTTACGAATTTCCAGGCAGCATCCTTGTGGGGAGCATTAGCCGGAATGGAAAGCGCCGTGATGGTAGCCAGGGTGGACCCGGGCTCCACGCCGTCTGCATGAGGATATTTTACGATTCCCCAGTTGGCACAATCCGTGTATTCGCCGGATTTGATCTTCTCAATCATAGTAGAGATAAACCAGGTTCCCATATTCATCATCGCCACATTGCCCTGAGAAAAGGCTCCGGAATAATGCAGGTTAGAGGTCTTTAAGGTAGCATAATCCTGGCATACGCCATCCTCCTGCTCTGCCAGCACCAGCTCATAATAAGGCTTTAAAAAATCATAGGTTCCGTCCAGAATGGTGTTCTTTCCGTCCAGAATGCCAAAGAGCTGCACTGCGCTTCTCCAGGTGTGATAATGAGCTCCGTAAACCTCCTGTCCGGGAGTATCCACCGTCAGCTGTCTTGCCAGGGCGTCGTAGTCCTCAAAGGTCATATCATTGGTAGGATAAGCCACCTGTGCTGCGTCAAAAACATCTTTATTGTAATAGACAACCCAGAAATCACTCCTAAAGGGCAACTCGTATAGCTTTCCGTCCACAGTAATCTGATCCGTCAGGCCCTTATAAGCGTCCAGATCCACGCTGTCCGCGGCAATATACTCATCGAGCGGCTCCAGCACACCCTTGTTCACTAAAGTGGTATAGCCAGGCACATCCTTGATAGTTACAATATCAAAATCAGAGCCAGAACCAGTCAGCTGAGTTCCCAGAACCGTCTGATAATCCGAACTGCCCAGATCCACCATCTCAATCTTCAGATCTGGATTCTGTTTTTCAAATTCCTCAACCAGGGGCTGATAATAGGCGGTCAGATCCTTATCCCAGATCGACCATTTCAGGACCGTCTGTCCTTCGGCTGCCTCCACGCTCTCTGCTGCCGTGGTTCCTGCCGGTTCTTCTCCTCCTGCCGCCGCAGTAGTCTCACTGCCACCTCCGCCACCGCATGCTGTCAGGCTTACCGCCATGGCTGCTGCGGTCGCAATGCTTACCAAACATTTTTTCTTCATCCCTTTTCCTCCTTCTGGCGCTCTCGTTTGTGCACCTTTTTGTTATCAACTATTATAAAAAGGATTTTTTGATTTCTGAATGGATTATTTCATAAAAAATCTATCCTTTTTTCGGATTTTTTGATTATTATCACGAAGATCATAAGAAAAGATGTAATTTTCAACAATAACCGGTAATTTTTAACGATTGTATTCATTTGACAAAAATGGCAGAAACGCATATGATTATTGTCGTAAACGAACTGATTCGGAAAGGAGGCGTCTTCATGTTAAAAGCTGTTCGCCTGCCGAAATCGATCCGCAGCAAAATCCTCTGGAGTACAGCAGCTGTCACTGCCGTTATCACAATCCTCACAGTCTCCGTATGTTATTCCCTCTTTCAGTTCTTTCTGAAAAGAAATCAGCTTCGCTCAGCGGAATACAGTCTGCAGGTGCTCTCCGGCAGTGTCGAATCCGCCATGGACAGCATATTGGGATTTCAGCAATGGTGCTGTTCGAATACGGATATTGCCCGGTACCTGGAGGCCTTTCGCAGTCAGAGACAGATGCCTTCGATAGCTTCAGAAAATGCTTCTCTGCGGATTACCGCCCTGAATGCCCATGAAAGGCTGAGAGAAGAATATCGGAATACCAGCTCTCATGAATACCTGACAAGAGTAATCATCAGTCCCTTAAACGGCCATAACTACCTTCAGATTTCCGATACCTCTTCCGCCAGCACTCCGCAGGAGGTGGAACTCTTCCAACAGGCCGGGTTCTTTCAGCCGCTTCTGGATGCCGGAGGATACGAATGGCAGATTCTTGAGGACCCTCTGATCCGAACCGGAAAGCATCCGGTGATACCAATCTTGCGTCCTGTCCACAGCCCTTATGGTTCTCAAATCGTGGGCTGGTGTTATCTGTCCGTTTCTGAGAGCATGTTTTTGGATCTTCTGGAGGTTCTCCCCTTAGAGGAGGACGCCCGGCTCTATCTTCATCTGGGGGATAATACCTACTGTCGGAACGGGGAGTGTCTCGAGGAGGTTTCCCTGGAATATCAGGTGCTTTCTGATATCAGCCGGCAGGCCTTTAATCAGGAAAGCCGGGCCTGTCGGATTGAACTTGCTGACGGAAGCAGAAGAACCATGATTACCTGTCCGCTGGGTTTAAAGGGATGGTCGATCTCACAGATCCTTTCAGAGGCATCCTATCAATCCCAAAGCCAGGCCTACCTTCTCCTGATTGCCGCAATTGCTCTGACTCTCTGTCTGATCGGTCTGACACTCTATACCCTGTTAGACCGCATCATCAACCATCCGGTGCAGAAAATCCTGGAGAAGATCACGGCAATCTCTCAGGGAGACTTCTCCCGAGAACCTTCCATCGAATGGCAGGACGAGCTGGGCCTGATCGGACAGGGGATCAACCGCATGTCCGAAAATGTCGTCACCCTGATGGAGAAACGGATAGAGGATGAGAAGCAGAAAAAGGATCTGGAATATCAGATCCTTCAGAGCCAGATCAATCCTCATTTTCTTTATAATACCTTGAATTCCATCAAATGGATGGCAACAATCCAGAATGCCACAGGCATTGCCGAGATGACTACAGCGCTGGCCCGGCTGATGAAAAATGTATCCAAGGGAACCGCGGCTCTGATTCCTTTGCAGGAGGAACTGGATCTGGTGAAAGATTACTTTCTGATCCAGCAGTACCGATACGGAGGTAATATCTCTATAGAATATCAGATTGAGGATCCCACGCTATATCAGTGCCGGATCCATCGCTTTACCCTGCAGCCGATTATTGAAAATGCCATGTTTCATGGGATTGAGCCCAAGGGCTGTGCCGGAAAGATTATCATCCGGGCCGAAAAAAGGACAGCCGGGGATTCCCGGAAGATTTTTCTGATTTCTGTCACGGATAACGGGATCGGAATGACCGGGGAGATGATCAAGAAGGTTCTGACCGGGGATTCCAGGGCCTCTGCCGACTTCTTCCGCCATGTGGGAATCAGCAATGTGAACAAACGGATCCAATATGATTTTGGTGAGGACTATGGCATTACCATTGACAGCGTACCTGGTGAATATACTACTATGAATATCACGCTTCCCTTTCAGCAGCTTACAGACAACTGAGCATTCTCGGCAACTCTTTGTGTCCAGCTTTGTGAGATGATTTTTTGTCAGAAATGCTGGGGATTAGCGGAGAATCAGTTTCAAAGATGGATGCAAGAGAGATGCCGAGAGTGCTCCTATCTTGAATGGAGGAAAATATGATCAAATTACTGATAGCAGATGATGAGCCCCTGGTGCAGGTCGGCATCAAATCGATGCTGAACTGGGCTGATTTCGGCATTGAGGTATGCGGCACAGCCATGAATGGCCAGGCGGCGTTGGATATGATCCGGGAATACTCACCGGAGTTAGTAATCACCGATATCAAGATGCCTCTTATGAACGGGCTGGAGCTTGCACGTATCTGCCGGGAAGAGATGGGATCCATCCCTCTGTTTATCATTCTTACCAGCTATGAGGAATTTCCGTTAATCAAGGAAGCCCTCTCCTACCAGGTTGTGGACTATCTGATTAAGCTGGAGCTGGACGAAAAACATCTGAGTGAATCCATTCACCGCGCCTTAAAACGTCTGGAAGAACTTCAGGCCAGCAATGCCTACAGGCAGGCGGCCGGACGTCCCATGCTGCAGAGCTACCATGACAAATTCTTTATGAGGATTCTGCACAATCTGTTTGAAAGCCGGGAACAGTTTGAAATCCAGGCACGGGATCTGCGCCTGGATTTTTCCGATGGCTGCTATCTCGCTTCCCATGGGGAAATCCACAGTGATATCGCCCGGCAGATGGATCTTGCCAAGCAGATGAACCTCTATTCCAGCAGTCTGCAGATCATCCGGGAGATCTTAGGAAAGCATCTGTCCTGTCAGATAATCTCCCTGGATAAGCTCCATTTTGCAGTCATCTACCGTTTCCCTACTCCTGCCCAGATGAATCCGGGAGCTATCCGAAGTGCCTGGGAGAATACTTGTTCTATGGTACATAATTACTTTAATGTCTGGCTCTCGGTGGGAATCGGAAGCATGGTGGATGATCCCATGAAGATCAGCGCCTCCTACCAGGAAGCACGTCAGGCCTTCAATCTGGCCGGACGTCAGACCCCGATCCTGTTTTTTTCCCGCACCGGCGGCGACTCCTGCCGGAACGCTTTCAATATCGCCGTATTCAAAAATGACCTGACTCAGGCCTTTGAAGAGTTTGATACAGATGTCCTGCAAAACACATTGACCGAGATTGCCGATCTCTTTCTGTCCTATCCTCAGCGTTTTCTCCAGGCTTTGGACGGCACCTGCAATATTCTCTATCTGGCGCTGTCGCTTCTTCCGGACGGTGAGGAAACCCTGCAGGAGATTTTTGCTGCTTATTCGGACGGCTATCGTTCTCTTTACAAGCAGGAGGATGTGGTTCAGGTTGTCCAATGGCTCAACACTCTGCGGGACGGCCTTTGCCGTGTGTTAAAAAACAAACGGAAAACCTACAAGGATCATGTGATCTCCAGCGTTCAGAAATATATCAACAGTCACTTAGAGGACCGGCTGACCTTAAATGAGGTGGCTGCGGTGTTCGGGCTCAGTCCGAACTATCTGAGTGCCCTGTTTAAGAAAAACTGCGGCATCGGCTTTTCCGAATATATCACTCAGAAAAAGATTGCTTTTGCCAAAACATTGCTGTTAGAGGAGGGATTGAAGGTCTATGAGGTTGCCGACCGTCTGGGATTTGAGAGCGCCTTTTACTTCAGCAAAGTGTTCAAGAAGGTAGAGGGAATGTCGCCGCGTGATTTTATTCAGGCCAGGAATTCAGAATGATCCGGTTCTATAACAAACATGGTCTTATAGTAAGGAGCAGAAGGCCGCTGACGGTAAGCCTGCGGCTTTGCAGCGGGTCTGTTCTGCTCCTTTTATCCGTTTATTCTTTGTATCCGAAATTCGGCAGCTTTGTCCATCGGTTCCGGAAATAATGGGCAGCCAGTTTCGGTCTGCGGTCTCTGGTCAGCAGTCCTTTTTTATTGCCGTCTGCACGCATGCAGCCCTGAATGGTAGCAAAATCCGCAAAATTCCATACATGCTCTCCGATGAAGAATCTGCGTTTGTCAAATTCCGCATTCTGACGTTCATAAAATTCCGCCTGGAATTCTTCACTGAACATCTCTGCCACGCATTCGTGGATCCCGGCGATGGCATCTGCTCCGTATTCGGTAATCATTACCGGTTTATTCTGTTTTTCCCAGAAATCTAGCTCCTGATTCAGGGCATAGCAGGCAGCCTCCAGATCTCCGGAGAGATTGTACCAGCCGTAATAACGGTTCAGGCATACCACATCCATGGTACGAGTTACCAGATCCTTCTCATAGTTGTTCTGACAGCAGACAAAGGTTACCGGACGGTCCGCCGGATCCAGCCTGTGCGTCAGTTCATACAGAGAATGCCAGTATTCATAGGCGGATTCCGGAAAATGCTCCGTATCCGGCTCATTTCCCATCGACCACATGACAACACAGGGATGGTTCTTGTCGCGCTCAACCAGATCCCGCAGCACCTGTTCGTGATGCTCCCGGATAGAAAAAGTCCGGTAAGGATCCTTTCCCTCTGTTGAGGCAATACCGACTGCCGGTGTCTCATCAATGATCACGATCCCTTCCCGGTCGCACAGATCATACATCTCCTCTGCATAAGGATAATGGCTGGTGCGGAAAGAATTCGCATGCAGCCAGTGGATCAGATTGACATCCTTGACATTCAGACAACAATCCAGCCCGCGCCCGTGAAATGCCGAATCTTCATGCTTGCCAAAGCCCTTAAAATAAAACGGCTTTCCGTTGATCAAAAACCGGGTATCCTTTACCTCGACAGTGCGGATACCAAAGCTCTGTTCGTACCGATCCTCGCCCCAGGTAATCACTGCCGTATACAGATACGGTTCTCCCGGCCAGGGCCACCAGAGCCTGGCATCCGGAATCGTAACCATTCCCTCAGCCTGTTTTGCGCTGGCTACGGTCTTCCCTTCTGCATCCAGAATGGTCAACCGAACCGGCAGATCTTCCTCTCTTTTGCCGCTGGTCTCAATCTTATATTTCACAATCCCCTCCGTACCACGGATATCCGGTACCAGGGTAATATCCCTGATATAACTCTTCGGCGTGGTATAAAGCCGTACCGGACGAGAAATACCGGCATAATTGAAGAAGTCAAAGTTTGGAAGATTCTGGGGACGCCTCCATCTTTTGGCGTTTTCCACACTGGGGACGCCAGGATTATCCGATCCGAAAAAGGCTGTACTGCTCTCATTTCCAACCGGAAGTGTGCTGTGGTTAACCCGGTTGTCCGCCGCAACAACCAACTCTACCCGGTCTCCCGGCGCCGCAAGGCCGTCAAGGCACAGCTCAAAAGGAAGAAAACCGCCTTTGTGTTCCATCGCCAGAACACCATTTAAATAGATCTTAGCCTGATGCGTCACTGCGTCAAAACGCAGGACAATCCGCTGATCCTGCCAGCATTTCGGAATCCTTATACTCCGGCGATAATAAGCCCAGCCATAATGCTCCCGATAAGCCCGTTCCTCCTTCTGGTCATTATAAGAAGCCGGTACAGCAATAATCTCCATATCCGAAAGCGCCGGGCAATGCACCCCCGGCTCTGTCTCATCCCCCAGTTTAAATTCCCAGATTCCCGACAAATCGGAAACCATCCGTATTTCATTTTCTCTTGGATATAACATATAGTTCCTCCTTCTACCTCATGGTATATCTGTATTGATAAATGTCGCCTTTACCCACTGAAGATAGGCAGCCAAGCTTATATATCCATTCTACTATAGCAGCAGAAGAAGAACCATGCATTTTCTGATGAAATAACTGTAATATCGTAATCTGGCCTGATTTGTCTCAAAAAGGTACACCTTAAAGGAAAGAGCGAAACAGAAATCCACTTTCCAAGTCCGTTCTTCTGAATCCGGCAGATATCAGCTCTGGAAAAAAGGGTTCCCTTCAGGAATACCGATATCCTGCTTCCTTAAGCCACTCCTCTGCCTTTAAAAACCAGGCATCCTCCGGCCGTGTCAGCCTCACGTACTGCACTTTTCCCAGCAGCACCTGCAGATATCTCCGGCAGTCAACGGTTCCGTCCGGAAAAAGAAACCGTTCTGCCTTCCCGCTGCGAAGCAAATGCTCCTTTACACCAAACCTGCGGCAGTAATGAACCTCCTGCCTCAGATTCCGGCGGTATAGTGCCGTCACCTGTACCCGGTCATTTACCACCAGTCCGGTTACCGTCTGCCGGGAGCTCTGCGGCAGAACCCTTGTCTTATCCGGATTCAGTTCAAAGCCCATGGAATGGAGAAAGCCCTCCGCCCTTCTTCTTACCTTCCGGACATCAAAATCCCCGGAAAAGGTCATATCATCACAATAGCGGCTGTAGGAAATATTCTGTCCGCTGCACCAGTCTGCCATAAATTCGTCAAAGGGCTTCATCACCAGATTGGAAATCATCGGTGAAGTCGGGGCTCCCTGAGGAAGGTATTCCCCATAGCAGCACAGAGAGGTGAGGAGCACGCCAACCTCCAGGGGGAAATATTGTACCGGAAACGCACGGCTAAGAACCATCTTGAAGGGAATGCTCCCAAAAAAATCTTTGATATCCAGCTTCAGTATCAGCGGCTTTTTTACATGTTTTGCTGCATTGCAGACGATACCGGAGGACGGCTGTTTCCGGTATGCCATGGCACATCCTGACACAGAAAGTCCTTCCAGAACATGATGAAGGATATTCTTTTGGACATACTTTAACAAAGGATCCGGAGCAAGCAAGGTACGGACAGTGCCGTCCCTTTTTGCAATCGGGATCCTCTTATAATGCCTTTCTCCGTGATTGCTCAGAGCATAAAGGCAGTTCATGATCTTGTCTTCTGGCCAGTCATTCTCTCCCAGCAGATAAAAAGAGAGAATCATATCCCGGCAGTGTCTGCTTGTACAATAATGCCACAGATCCGTTCCTGCCTTTTTCTTAGCCGCCGAAACCCCGGCACCATAATACGAATCAATAATGCGCTCTGATGCCCTGTCGAAATCCTGTTGTAAAAACACCTGTCCCATTGTCCTTTCGTGATTTAGCCATAGCCGCTCCTTTCTTGTCAGGAAAGAAGAAATCTGCATACCATTATATTTTCCGTATTGCGAAATGTCAAGTGCTGCACTTTTCGGCAGAATCAAATCTATCGTTTATTCTCTCATTCAGATTCTTCTCTATATTCAAAGACATACCATTTTTCATTCATATAAATCTCTATTGTATCGTCGGTTCCATACTGATAACCAAATCCACTTCCAAAATTAGACTGATTATCTTCTGTTGGTATTTCAGTTCCATCGACAGTTGATGTTATTTCCCCATCCATAGTGCCACAACGTGCATCCATGATGCTTTCTCTCCCTGTATCGTAGTATAATTTACCATCTATTCTTATCATAGGTATTCTATCCCACATGGCATTTGCTTCTGTCTGCTTTATCACGGTAATTTCATAAACCTTTCCTAATTGTGCAGGATATGATTCCATTATTTCTCCGTTATAACTAATTTCTACTAAATCTCCAATTTGCAATTCGAGGTTCTCTTCGTTTGATATATGAAACTTATCTGCTGAGTCAAGTTCCAAAGAACCATCTGCCGGCTTTACTATTATTGAATCCTCATTCGTTTCAATTACCAATGCCTGAAATGTTACCATTAGCGGTGTATTATCTGCCGAAGCAAGCATTTCTGTTATACAATTACCTAAAGCAGGCGCTGGTTTATAAATTCCCTGATATGGCTGTTCTACATATTCGGTTCCTTTATCTATGTAGTAAAAAAGAGTAGTTCCTGCCACTCCATCGCAATTTATATTGATCGTAATAAAATCTTTATTGACTGGTACATCATTGACCGACTGCTGACTGGTTGTTTCCATATCCATCAGCATAGATAAAAATTCATCAATAAACTCTGTAGCTTCAACTTCTGTGTTAGGTGACATAGCATATTTGCCATTGTCAGAAACACCAATCGATACAATATCCTCTCTGGCTGGCAATCTAATAGGATTCCCCTGTTCTTCTTTTCCACATGCGCACAACATAATTGAAACAAGGCTGCATAAACAAACAATACTGCATAATTTCTTTTTCATGGTTATAATCCTTCCAAATTCTAAAATAGCCAAAACATTCTAAACATCATTATGCCATTCTGAACCAAAACTTACAAGTAAAATCCTTACCATATTAATCTGCCCTTCTTATGTTTTTATTAATAAGATTATGATGTAAAGCCGATTTTTCTTTTTGCAGGCCAGGGACAATCACGCCATTTTCCATTGTCCTGTTCTGTTTTTCCAGTCAATAGGTCTGTAGCGGCATCTGCAAGATAGCCCAGGTAACTTCCTGCGGAGCTGTCGCCACACAATAATTTCCACATCAGACCACCAAAAAGATAAGACTGGGCAAACTCGCGCCAACTATGCAGTTCTTCCACAACCTTCTGGGAGAGCTCCCATAGAATGCCAATGGCCTCGCTTTCTGTGATCCAGCCTAAATAGTATCCCCAACGTGTCAGCATCGCCGCCCGGCCAATATCCCACCCAGCCATAAAATCAGGAGCATATTGACTTTTATACCGCTGTGCAAATCTCCATGCCCGGCTGGTAGACTCACGATCCTCCTCGTCCATAGTTTCATCCATCAGTTCCTCTGGCGAAGATGCCTCGCTATAAATTTGATACCGCAGGATATACCCCTCCTGAGCCAGATAACGGATCATGTCCAGCAAGTCGCTCCGGCCGTCTATTCCCCAAGAGCGGCGTACAAGAGACACAATTTTCTGCTCCATAACGGGGATATGCTCCTCCACATTCATACTGTCCAGATTATGACTGTTAAGAGTCGATAAAATACCAGACAGAAGGATGCCAAAGTGCTCCCATTTTGCATCGTTTTTTTGGTATGGGATCGCTTCCGGTTCAGGCATGGACTCAAGCCGGGCCATTGTTTCTTCCAAAGCTGCATAGAGATTTTCTTCCAGTTCCAGATCGAACGGAAGCTCATTCTCCTCATCCGTATCACCCATTTCCAGCGTTTCCAGCGCCGCCGCAAGCACGCCCATATCTTCTCCGAAAAGATGATCCATTAAATCCCCGGCAGCAGATGAAGTTGCTTCAGCAACTTTGTCATTTACCATCTCTTGCAACCGTTCCTCATTGACAGCCGTTTGAGCCATACTGTTCGGCCCAAATATCTGTCCAAGAATTTCTACCTGATGTTGAGTATTAACGGAAATCTGTTCTTCAACTTCAGCAGCAGATATCGATGCGCTTTTTTCAGAGCTGGGAACTTCGATTTCGTTGATTCGTTCCTCGTTTTTTTCCATGGTTTCTTTCACAGCATCGAGCGCCTGCTCCTTTGCTTGCTGTGTCCGTTTCATAATCTCGTTTATATCGAACATTTTTAATCCTCCTTGTCCGGGGAGAGCGGATGCCATGCCGAAGTTTTTTTGTAATGTGTAAATAACTTTTTAATCCGCCGCAGTATTGCTTCTATGAAATGAAACCAGAGCTTGCCAAATAGAAACACAATCATAAGGAACAGCAGGAACGCTCCCATTTCTCCAACAGGCATCTTTTCACCTCACTTCGTTGCAAAACGGTTCATAAAGAAGTCGGTAAAAGCAGCCAACTCATCATCCTGTGATACATAAACATACAGCTTTTCATCTTCCAGCCAGTCATAAGCATTAATGCCAATGTACCCTTTTTTGTCCGGATAAATGATGAACGCATCGGTAGGGTACTTGTTGCGATAAGCTTTCAAAATTTCAGTGCGGCGGTAGTAAGCAGGATCGCCGCAGCCAGAAAGGTCAGGGACTGTGGGAACGACCACAATCGTCTGGCTGACTTCGTTCCAGCCAACAATCAGATTGCCAATTTTGGTTTTGCTTCCATGAACAAATCCATAGTTGAAACGTCCCACATCCTCGGTATATCCGAAAATCAGCCTGTACTTGTCTCCATCTTCAACGACCTGGTTAAATAGGGTGCGCATTTTCTTCGCATTTGCGTTGCTCTTTTCCATGTCAATTTCGGGCCCCTTAAATAACTTACTAAAAAGTCCCATAATTTTTTCCTCCTAAATGTTCAGATGTTTTTATATGAAACTGAATAGGGCAGTCCCCACAGTATCATAAATGAATTGTGTTTTCTCTTTTGCTTTTTATTTTATCTTCATCAGCCAAAATAAGAATAAACAGTTAAATTTATTTTTATTTCAACTAAAATGAAATCCATCCGAATATTAGGCCAAAACTGATAATCAGACGGATTTTCCCATTACTCAAGATGCAGGCACTGTTTTTAATTTCTCCAGAGCATCCACAATAGCATTTATTTGAAATTCAACTGTTTCATCAGCAGCTTCGGGAACAAACAAAGGTAACGTATCAGGGATCGCCTTGCGTACAACCATCACTGTCAGACTCAAATTCGTGAATAAATGGATCCTTGCCGCGTCTGCCTTTATACCAAAGTTTTCTAAAATTTCTCCAAAAAGGCGGAGCTGTTTTTGGCGGAATATTTGATAGTTTTCCTTTGACAGACGTTTGAAAATAAGCTGCTGTTCTTCAATCGTTAAAACAGCAATTCCATTTTTCTCTCCGTAGCAGCAGGCATAGAGAAATTGTTTCACGGCATCACGCCAGCTTAAAGCAGGATCAGCCATCAGCCTTTGCACTTGCTCAATAATTTTAGGTTGCTGCAAGTACAGCGTTTCAACGATCAAATCTTCTTTCGCTGCAAAAAAAGAATAAAAGAAAGTTCGTGAAATACCAACTTTTTTATATATTTGCTCCACAGTAGTATGCTGTATGCCTTGTTTTGCCATCAATTCAAGACCAACGGTAACAAGTTCCGTTTTGATGCGCTCTTTATCCTCCTCAGAATAAGCTACCTTTGGCATCCTGTCACCTCCTGCCTGAAAATAAAAACAAATTCCGAAATTTGATTTTATTTTAACATATTCTGATAGCATAATGCAAGAGTGAAATGTCAAAAAGACGATGTTTTTGGATGCGGACACTTTCGAAGCCCGCACGTTTTCAATTTGATTTTCGATGTAACATGCCGAGAATGTAAATCAACGCCTTGTGGCAGCAGTCCTGATACCTCGCCTGTTCCAGTATCTCGAAACAAAACTTCTCATGTTCCTCGTTTGCAAAAACCATGTGTGTTGTCAGACTATAACAAAAAAGGACAGTCCTATTCTTTTGAATAAGATTGTCCTTTAAGGCACAATATTCAGGTTTTCACATTTATTGCTTATTATTCCGTACTATCAAGTAAAATTTTGATGTACTTTTGATGTACTTTTCCCCATTTCCTGTACTTTGAGGGGATAAAGAAACTCTTAAAAATCTGTGAGCAGCTTCCGCTTCCTCTCAATCATTTCGTCTATTTTTTCTATATAGAGAGCCACATCTTTCACATTCTCGCATCGCTCAATCCGCCCGTCCGGGTACACCCGTTTTGACGCACTTCCGGCTCCGCAAGCCACGATCGTCTGCTGCTCCTCCATAATCAGGATATTATAGATGCACGCCTTTCCCGGACTGGCGTAGCCTACATTTTCAAAATTCCCGGCCATATTCTTCTGCCGGTACAGATAGTAGGGCTCCAGGCCCATCTCCCGGGCATAGCGGGCAGTCATATCTATGATTTCCGAAGTTCCTGTAATCTTGTAATCCTTATAGACCTCCCTCATGATGTTTAACCGTGCCGCCCGCTTGATCGCAAGGGAATGAACCGTTAGGCTGTCCGGAGCCAGGGCCTTCACGGCATCCATTGTTTTCTTTACATCCTCAGCGTCTTCCTGCGGCAGTCCCACAATCAGGTCCATATTGATATTCTCAAATCCCATCTCCCGGGCCATACAAAAACGGTCTTTCACATCCTCCACCGTATGGCGTCTGCCGATCAGATCGAGCGTCTTCTGATTCATGGTCTGAGGATTAATGGAAATGCGGGTCACCCCATAGCTCTTTAGTACAGCCAGCTTCTCCCTGGTGATGCTGTCCGGCCTTCCGGCCTCCACGGTAAATTCCACAGCCCCGCCACAGTCAAAGGTACAGGTCAGCCTGTCCATCAGCTGTTTCAACTGTTCTGCCGTCAGAGAGGTCGGCGTACCCCCGCCCACATAGACAGCAGACGGATGCCGCCCCATCCGCATGGCTACATAATCAAACTCCTGAAACAGTGCTGACAGATATTCTCCCACACGTTTCGTCCATTTCTCTATAGGATAGGAGGTAAAAGAACAGTACAGGCAGGTCGTCGGACAAAAAGGTATCCCTACATAAAGGCTGTAGCCTTCCGCTTTCTTTGCTTTCGGCAGGAGTGACAAAAGCTCCCGCTCCCGCCCGGCAATCTCCACACACAGCCTTGCTTTCTCTGCACTGGTAAAATACTTTTCCTGCATATGGATATGAATCTCCTCCCGGCTCATTCCATCTTCCAGAAGAGTCAGGGCAATCTTCGCCGGACGGATTCCGGTCAGAGATCCCCACGGCAGGCTTCTTCCTGTCAGGGCCTTTAATATCACATACAGCCTCCGCTTGATCTTATTCTTCGTATCCGTCCGATTCTCGTAATCCACGGCGATCGGCTCATCAAAATGATCCAGCTCCCTCTGTTCTGCCGGTGTATTGCCCCATACCAGATGGGAGTATTCGCCCCAGAACACCACCTGCATCCGGAACCACTGGTGATCCTCCTCCACATTTCCAATCAGGCACAGCTCCAGACCTGGCAGCATCTCATGGACAAAAGACCTTCCTGGAAAAAAGGCCATCAAAAGCTCCCGGATATCCTGTTCATACGCATTATCATTTAATATTATCCCAATCATGGCTCCCTGTCTTCCGTTCTGTTTTTTTCTGCATGTTTCTTTTCTCTGACGAGTTCTCTTTTGTCATCCTCGGTATACTGCCACCGGATTATATCTTTGCTCATGCCGGATCGTGGTTGCCTCGCCATGGCCCGGATAAACCATGGTATCTGCAGGAAGAGAAAACAGCTTTTCCTGAATGGAGCGCACAATCGCCCGCATATCACCGGTTGGCAGATCCGTACGTCCCAGAGAATCGGCAAACAAGGTATCTCCGCTAAACAGCGCCTGTTCCGATTCCACATAATAGCAGACAGAGCCAGACGTATGCCCCGGAGTCTCCAGCACCTTCCAGGTAAACCCGATCAGGGACAGCTCATCCCCATCCTTTACCAGCACATCCGCTTCGATGCCCAGCTGCTCGGATCCCATACTTCCGCTCAGATTCAGCGATGGATCCTGAAGAAGGAGTTCCTCGTTAATCCCCGCATATACCTTGCAGGGAAATGCCCTGCAGATATCCTTTACTGCCAGAATGTGGTCAAAATGCCCGTGAGTCAGAAGCACGGCCGCCGGCTTTACATTCAGCTCCCGGCACTTGTTTTGCACATAAGCTCCGTTGTCCGCCGGATCCACGACCACGGCCTCCCGCGAGCCATCATGATAAATCAGGTAACAGTTGGTGCTGACCTCTCCCAGCACATAGGTCTGAATCCGAAAATCACTCATAGTTTTCTCCCTTCCTCTTTTCCTCTTGCCACAAGTCCCTGCAAAGCGTTCTGCTTCCCGGAATACATGTTCCCGGCGAATTCACGGAGCGTTTTTGTATCATAGGACACACTTTCCTATGATACGAGAAAAGCGCTGGCCGCGCTTTTCTCCGTTATCCGGCAGTCCGCTCGATATCCAGCACTCCCTCTACCTGTCTTATCTTATCTGTCAAACGGTTCAGCTCCTCCTTACCAGGAATATCAAATGTCATGATAATCGTCGCTTTCCCTTGCTTGCTGGTACGCACATTAATTGATGTAATGTCAATCTGTTTCTCGGTAAATACTTTGGAAATATCTACGAAAATCCCGATCCGGTTGTTGGCGTAAATCTGGATTTCTGTGGAATATTTCTCCTTGGCGCTGTCTCTGCCATCCGCCTGCTGCCATTCTGCATCGATGAGCCTCACCCTCTCGTCCTCCGGCAGGTTGATGACATTGATACAGTCCGTCCGGTGAATCGAGACTCCGCGTCCCCGGGTGACAAAGCCTACGATCTCATCTCCCGGCACCGGGCTGCAGCATCGGGAAAAACGTACGGCAACATCGTGAATCCCCTTTACCACAATCCCGTTGGATTTCTTGGAGATCGGCACTTTGGTATTGATATCGCTGAGCCCGTCCAGAATATTCTTATCGGTGACCTCGCTTTTGAGCTTTTTATTGCGCTCTTCCAGCAGCTTGTTAATGACCTGGCCTTCTTTTAATCCTCCGTGACCGATGGACGCCAGCACGGAATCCCAGTCCTTAAACGCATACCGGGTCATGACCTTTTCATGAAACTCCGGCTTGTTCAGCTCCGGAAACACAATTCCCTTGGCCTTGCAGTAGCGGTCAATCATCTCCTTCCCTTTTAGGATATTATCCTCTTTCAGTTCGTTCTTAAACCACTGATTGATCTTATTCCTGGCCTGGGTGCTCTTGACTAACGCCAGCCAGTCCCGGCTGGGTCCCTTGGAGTTCTGAGAGGTAATGATCTCGATCTGGTCGCCGTTTTGAATCACGTAATCTATATTCACCAGCTTGCCGTTCACCCGTGCGCCCACCATCTTATTGCCCACGGCGCTGTGAATCGCATAGGCAAAATCAATGGGCGTGGAGCCGCTGGGCAGGTTCTTAACATCCCCGGACGGGGTAAAGCAGTACACGCTGTCGGAAAACAGATCCAGGTCTCCCTTCACCAGACTTAAAAACTCCCGGGAATCATCCGTATCCCGCTGCCACTCCAGAATCTGCCGCAGCCAGCTCATCTTGGCTTCCTCGTCGCCGGCCGCAATCTTGCCGCTGCCGCTCTCTTTATATTTCCAGTGGGCGGCAATTCCGTACTCTGCTGTCCGGTGCATCTCAAAAGTCCGGATCTGGATCTCAAAGGGCTGGCCGGTACTTCCGATGAGGGTCGTGTGCAGGGACTGATACATGTTGGGCTTCGGCATGGCAATATAGTCCTTGAACCGTCCTGGTATCGGCTTATAGAGTTCATGAATCACTCCCAGGGCCGCATAGCAGTCCTTCACGGTCTCCACGAGAATCCGCACCGCAAACAGGTCATAGATCTGGTCAATCGTCTTATCCTGATTCACCATCTTTTTATAAATGCTGAAAAAATGCTTCACCCGCCCGTCCACCGTAGCCTGGATGTCTGCCTCCCACATATGGTTCTTCACTTCATCCACAATATCCTGGACAAACTGCTCTCTGGAATCCTTGCGCAGGTTCACCTTCTCCACCAGGTCCGCATATACTTCAGGCTTCAGAAAACGGAGGGACAGATCATCTAACTCTGTCTTAATCCGCGAGATCCCAAGCCGGTCCGCTATGGGCGCATAGATCTCCAGCGTCTCTCGGGCCTTTTCCTTCTGCTTCTCCGGCTTCCAGAACTGCCCGGTCCGCATGTTGTGCAGCCGGTCCGCCAGCTTGATAATAATCACCCGGATATCCCTGGCCATAGCCAGAAACATCTTCCGCAGATTCTCCGCCTGAATCTCTACTTTGTCCTTATCCCAGGACAGCTGTGTCAGCTTGGTCACGCCGTCCACTAAAAACGCCACTTCGGAACCGAATTCCCGGGTCATATCATCCAGTGTCATGACCGTGTCCTCCACCACGTCATGCAGCAGCCCGGAGGCAATCGTCTCCTTATCCATCTCCAGATCCGCCAGAATAATCGCCACGCAAAGAGGATGGATGATATAAGGTTCTCCGGACTTTCGCTTCTGATCTTGATGTGCTTTACTGGCAATCTGATATGCTTTTTCAATCATGGAAATATCATCCGACGGATGATACTTCCGGATGGTGCGGATCAGCTTCTGATATAACTCCTCCGGGCTGGTAAAGTTCGCCGGATTCTCTAGTTCAATATTCATTTTCTTATCCGTATGTTCGTTCGCCATAGAAAAAGCCACCTTCTCTGAGGATATTTGATATCTCTACATTATAATTATATTTGTCGGAAAATGCAAGGGGGATTCCGTGTGGTCCCGGAAAACCAATACCGTAACAAACAATCATTTCTCCATGGCTTCCCGTGCCACTGCCAGCATCAGCTTGATGCGATTCTCCTGATTCACCTTGGTTGCTCCGGGATCGTAATCGATCGGTACGATGTTGGCCTGAGGGTACAACTCCTTGATGCGATGGATCATTCCCTTGCCGCACACATGAGTCGGCAGGCAGCCAAAAGGCTGGGTACACACGATATTTTCATAGCCGTGATTGACCAGTTCGATCATCTCCGCCGGCAGAAACCATCCTTCACCCATACGGTTTCCCACTCCGATCAGGCCATCCACCAGCGGTTTGGTGGATTCATAACTGGAAAGCTGGGTAAATGCCGGGTACTTGTCCACACACTCCATAAAGGCTTTCTCCACCTTCTTAAAATAATTCAGCAAAAAGGTAGCCACTGCAAATTTGATGCGGCTGCCGCCGTATAATCGGACATCCTGGATGCGTGCATCTACCTTGAACATCAGAAAGCCCAAAAGTCCCGGAACCATCACCTCGCAGTTCTGTTCGGCCAGAAATGCCTCCAGGCCGTTGTTGGCAAAGCCGGCATATTTCACATAGATCTCGCCCACAATTCCCACCTTTACCTTGGGAACCTTATTGATGGGGATTTTGGCAAAGGAAGCAATGATACGGTCAAAATTCTCCTTCATGGCTTTCAGGGCAAAGCCTCTGGACTGTTGAAACTGCTCCGTGATCCGTCTGACCCACTGCTCGATCATCCGGTTGGCATCTCCTTTTTTTACCTCATAGGCCTTTACCTGATTGCTGAGCAGCATCAGCAGATCCCCGTAGATCACTCCGGCAATGCACTTGCGGATAATCGGCAGTGTCAGAGTAAAGCCGCTGTTATACTCCACCCCGGAAAGATTGAAGGAAATCACCGGCACCTGATGATAACCAGCCTTTTCCAGAGCCTTGCGCAGCAGATGGATATAATTGGATGCACGGCAGCCGCCCCCGGTCTGCATGATCAGAAGCGCTGTCCTGTCCACATCGTATTTCCCGCTCTGCAGCGCATCCAGAAACTGTCCGATCACCAGCAATGCCGGATAACAGGTATCATTGTGGACATACCGGAGTCCCAGCTGCTTGATCTCCGGGTTTTCTGTATGCAAAAGTTCGATTTTGTAACCCTCGTTGAGAAATACATATTTCATGATCTCAAAATGAATCGGAAGCATATCGGGAACCAGGATGGTGTAATCCTTTTTCATTTCTTTTGTAAAAATGATTCTTCCGTTTTTTGCTCGCTTGATCTTAGCCATGGTTTTTTCTTTCTCATCCTTCTGTGTTTCTGTCCTGACATTGTTCCAATGCTGCCAGCAGGCTGCGAAGCCGTACCTTTACGGCTCCCAGATTGGTAATCTCGTCGATCTTGATCTGTGTATAGATTTTGCCGCCCTTTTCAATGATGCTGCGGACCTCGTCGGTAGTGATGGCATCCAGTCCGCAGCCAAAGCTGACTAACTGTACCAGATCCATATCCTTCTGGGTGCAGACATATTTTGCTGCCGCATAGAGCCGGGCATGGTACATCCACTGATTCAATACCCGCACCGGAAACTTAGATACCCGGTGGCTGACGCTGTCCTCGGAAATCACGGAGACGCCAAAACCGTTTATGAGCATATCGATTCCATGATTGATCTCCGGATCCACGTGGTACGGGCGCCCGGCAAGCACCAGAATCCGTCTGCCCTCCTCTCTGGCCAATGCGATAATCTGATCTGCCTTTGTACGCACCTGTTCCAGAAAAAAATCCCGCTCGTGAAAGGCCAGCGCGGCAGCCCGCTTTACTTCTCTGGCATCGATATTCTCAAAATACCGGCCAAGCAGCCCGGTCATCTTTGCCGGGAAATACTTCTGCTTATGGGGCCCTACATAATCATTGATGAATACCGTTTTGTCATCGAATTTCATGTTAGCGGCAATGACTTCCGGATAATAGGCCACTACCGGACAGTTATAATTATTATCTCCCAGGCCCTCGTCAAAATTAAAACTCATACAGGGGTAAAAAATGGCATCCACCTGCTTTTCCTTCAAATATCGGATATGCCCATGCAGCATCTTGGCCGGGAAGCATACCGTGTCACTGGGAATCGAATGCTGACCTGCCAGGTAGAGCTCCCGGTTGGAGAACGGAGACACCTCCACGCCAAAGCCCAGAGCCGTAAAAAATCTGTGCCAGAACGGCAACAGTTCATAATAATTCAGTCCCAGCGGCAGGCCGATCACCTCGCGCCGCTTTCCCTGCACCGAGGAATAACCAGACAGCAGCTCCTGCTTGTATTTATAAATATTGTGACTGGAGTCCGAGGATCGCCTGGTCAATGGACGCTCGCATTTGTTCCCCGCTATGTATTTCCTGCCGCCGGAAAAAGCATTCACACTCAGAAGGCAGTTGTTGCTGCACAGACCACAGTTGACATTTTTCACTTCATGGACAAAATCCGCCAGTTCCTTTGCTGTGATGATCGTGCTTTTGGGCTCCTTTGGCAGTTCCTTCCCGGCCTTTGTTCTTCGCTTTTTGGAGCTTTCCATGGCATGCAGTGCACAGCCATAAGCCCCCATAAGTCCTGCGATTTTAGGACGCACAACAAAAAAGCCCATCTCCCGTTCAAAGGCCCGCAGCACAGCGTCATTCAAAAAGGTTCCGCCCTGAACCACGATCCTTTTGCCCAGCTCGTCCATGCTGGCCGGGCGGATCACCTTGTAAATGGCGTTTTTCACCACACTGATGGATAATCCTGCCGAGATATTCTCCGTGCTCACGCCGTCTTTTTGCGCCTGCTTTACGGAGGAGTTCATAAACACGGTACACCGGGAACCCAGATCCACGGCATTTTTGGAAAACAGTCCCAGTCTGGAGAATTCACTGGACGAATAGTGCAACGCTCCGGCAAAGGTCTGCAGAAAAGATCCGCATCCCGAGGAACAGGCTTCATTGAGGTAAATATTGTCAATGGCAGAGTTATGGATCTTGAAGCACTTCATATCCTGGCCGCCGATGTCGATGATAAACTCCACATCCGGCATAAAGGCCTGCGCCGCCTTTAAATGTGCCATGGTCTCTACCAGGCCCAGATCAATGGAAAAAGCATTTTTGATGATATCCTCTCCGTATCCGGTCACGCAGGAACCGGCGATCCGGATATTCGGGCAACGCCTGTATACGCTGCTTAAATATTCCCGGACAATAGGAACCGGATTCCCGCTGTTTGAGAGATAGATACTGTCAAGAATCTCCTTTTCTTCCCCGATCACCACTGCTTTCACCGTGGTGGAGCCGGCATCAATACCAATCCAGGCAAGTCCCGGGTAATCCTCCAGTTTCCCGTAAGTGACATCCGCACGGGCATGGCGTTCCTGAAATTCCTGATATTCCTTTTCATTGGCAAAAAGCGGCGGCAGTGTCTGAAATTCATTGACCGCCTCATAGCGGGAAAGATCCGCAATCACTTCTTTTAAATCCACCTGCCTGTGGGCACAAAAGGCAGCTCCGAGAGCCACATAATAAAGAGAGTTCTCCGGGCAAAGCCCCTTTAAAGACAGTGCCTTGTCAAAGCTTTTGCGCAGCTCCGGCATAAAAGTAAGCGGGCCTCCCAGATACAGGACATTCCCCTCGATCGCCCGCCCCTGTGCCAGCCCGCCGATGGTCTGATTCACCACGGCGCTGAAGATACTGGCCGAAATATCCCGCTTGTCCGCTCCCTGGTTGATCAGCGGCTGGATATCGCTTTTGGCAAATACTCCGCAGCGGGAGGCAATCGTATAAAGCTTGGTACTCTCCCTGGCATAGTCATTCATCTCATCCGGGGTGATTCCCAGAAGGGTTGCCATCTGGTCAATAAAAGCTCCTGTCCCACCGGCACAAGAACCGTTCATCCGCGCCTCCATGGCGCCCTTGAGGAAGATGATCTTGGCATCTTCCCCGCCCAGTTCAATGATTACGTCCGTATTCTTTGCCTTCTTCTCGGCTGCCACCTTGGTAGCATAGACCTCCTGTACAAAGTCTGTCTTGCAATGCTCTGCCATTCCCATCCCTGCCGAACCGGAGATGACCAGCGAAAAGACACTGTCTGCCGGAAAATACTCCAGAACCTTTGCCAGTGCTTCTGCCGTCTTGGCCGTAATCTGAGAAAAATGGCGCTCATAGGCAGAATATATGATCGCATCCTTATCGTCCAATACAATGGTTTTTATGGTTGTGGAACCCACGTCCAATCCTATCTTCAAGTAATTCACTCCTACTTTTAATCTGTTAGAAAAGTAACCATTCTAATGTTATATCACGAAAGTACCTTTTCCGCAAGAAAACCGTGATTTTTTTACTACTTTTTTAGGCAACGGTCAATTTTCCCCCTCTTCTTTTCCCAAACCATCCGTCTGGACGGAATATACGAACCTTTGCTGTTCCACAAAACGGTGAACCTCGGGAATACAGGCTACCACTGCCAGAAAGCTGATATCCAGCACCAGCACCACGATGGTACTCACCCACCATACATCTCCCCAGAAATTCAGATACCAGAGGCTGGGCAGGGTCTGTATCAGTATTTTTCCCAGCTCCCCTGTCCGGACAAGCAAAAACACCCATGCCAGAACCCACTGTTCCCGGATACATACCGAATAAAACCCAAAGCAGAAAAGCAGGTTCACTGGCACTGCCAGGATCATCCATCCGCTTTCTGCCCCCAGCAGGATGCCAAGGCCATGCAAATACATCCTTCCGATCAGGATCAGCTCCAACCAGACATTAAGACGAAGCTCCCAGTCCAGGTATCCCGGATGCATACGTTCCATGGCTATCTTTCTCTCTTCGATCTGTTCTTTTGTCAGGATTACCCTGTTTTGTGTCCGTCGCTTTTTTATCATATGTCTTCCCTCTCTGTTATCCTTCTAATCTTAAAACCCCAGCTCTGCCAGCCGTTTCACCAGCTGAACATAGAATTCCAGCACCTGGAAATCCCGATAATCCTCTCTGGTCAGGTCAATCATATCTCCGTGGGAAATTCCCCTCAGATACCGGTTGGTCACCACCCCCTGAAAATTGGTCCAGCGTGCGGATTCCACTGTCACCAGTCCGTCATTGGGAGCATCCAGTGCCTTCAGGATCCAGTAGGGAATGCATAGAAGCTTACTGCTGAATCCGTGCTTCATCAGACTGGCATAGCTTTGATACCAGACCCCCGGGGCATCCGGATACCTTTGGTTGAATTCTGACGCGTAGGCGCAGGAAAGCTGACGGCTGGCCAGGTAAGCATTCGGCCTTTTATCTCCCAGTCTGCCGAAATATCCGTCGATCAGACGGCAGACTCCCCGGTATACCGGATCCGGCAGACGCATCAGAAATTCCACCAGCGCCGAACCACGGTGCGGGGTATTGATCGTTGTCAAGGTAGCGACATAAGGAGCCATCGACAGACCGCTGATCAGATAGCGGGAGTCCAACCCTCCTTTGGAGTGGGCAAGTATGTTTACCTTTTGGGCCCCGGTTTCCTTCAAAATCTCATGAATTTTATCGCGCAAAATTTCGGCATTGTCCTCCACCGTCCCCCAGGCCTCCTGGTGTCCGTAGAAAACCCGGGCGCCGTTTCTTGTCAGCTCCCGGGGGATTCTTCCCCAATAATTGAAATAATGAAAATCCCGGAATCCCACGCCGTGCACCAGAAGCAACGGATACCGTGTCCGGCAGATCTGCCGTTCCACCCGTACATCATCCAGACGGATTTTGTGAATATTGTGATCGATCTCCTGATATGCCAGCCCGCGTACATACCAGGCCAATCCGTAATTGAGCACGGGAATCCAAAGCATGCTCCAGACAATCAGCCGCTTCATGATGCGCAGCCTGCGGCAGATGATACACAGCCATAAAAGCCCGGTAAACATTCCCAGATAACAGAGGAGAAAAGCAAGCACAGACCCGATCGAGGACCAGTGCCTGAGATATCCAAATGGGTCACGGAAAATGCCGAAATGCCGCATCCGCTCGATCATCCAGATTCCGCTAACCGGAGTCAGAATCAGAAAAGCCGTCAAAATACCGGCAAGAAAACGCAGAAAAAACAGATGTACACGCCCTGCCGTATCCATCGCTGTTTTCATGGCCGCATCCAGTTTTTTCTGTTCCATCGCTGATATCCTCCTGGTATTCTAAATGTAATGATACCAGGATTGCGGGAGCACAAAGTGCGGAGCAATCCGGTATCAGAGAAGTCAAAAGACCTAAGGAATTCACGGATTCTCCGGAAACATTTTCCGGAATTTTTCCGGCGCCGGCGCCGTAAAGCTTCTCTGGCTGATATCCGCTAAAGGCTCAGGCATGTCCGGAAATACCATCCGGAAGGAATGGAGCATCTGAGAACCAATCCCATATTTTAACTTTACCTGTCGGTTGATTTCCGGATCCCCATATTTATAATCTCCGGCAATCGGGTGCCCGATCGCTGCCAGATGCGCCCGGATCTGGTGCGTTTTTCCGGTAATCAGCTTTACCTGCAAAAGAGTATACCCGTCCCGCCAGGCCAGCGGTTCATATTCGGTGCAGATCCCCGTGCCTTTTTCTGCTGTGCTGCCTTCTCTCATTGCACCTTTGGAAACTGCCATCTCTGTCATCCTTACCTCTACGCGGTTGGTCTTCTCATCCTTTACCAGGATTCCATGGATCCGCTGCTTCTCCTCCACCCGGCCCTTTACCACACAGAGATAGTATTTATGCAGGGAACGTTTCTGGAATACTGCTGACAAAAGCTGCAATCCAGCCAGGGATTTGCCCGCTGCTACCAGACCGCTGGTGTTCCGATCCAGACGGTTACAGACAGACGGGCGAAAGCTGCGCAGCTCCTTTTCGGTCAGCTGCCCGGAGTGCAGGAGGTAATCAATCACATACTCCACCAGAGATTCATCGGTATCCTTTGCCTTTTGGGAAAGCATCCCCGCCGGCTTATTCACCAGAAGGATATGCGTATTCTCATAGATAATATCCAGCTTTTTTTGTGTCACCCTCGGTACCCTTTGCCGGGAAAATCTCTCAATGGTTTCGTCTGACAGAAACAGCTGGATCTGATCGCCCTCCTCAAGCCGGCTCGAACCGTCACATTTTCTTCCATTGAGCGTAATGTTCTTCTTCCGTATCATTTTATATAGAAAGCTCTTGCTTGCAAGATTGAGATATTTCCCCAACAGCTTATCCAGCCGTTGTCCGGCTTCATTTCTGTTCACCTCGATGCTCTGCATGCTATCTGTCTCCTCCCTCTGCCTACATCGACAGGCTCTTAAGCAGCGATACCGCGGATTCCACGGTTCTGTCTTCCTCTGCTGCCTTTTGCGGCTTCAGGCTTTCCAGTCTCCGCAAAAATCCGTTCTCTTCCCGAAACAGCCGGATCCGCATCCCCGGCTGCCCGACGGTAAATAACGCGTTTAAGGACTTCTCTGCCTTTTGGGCATCCAGCCGGGCGGCAGTGCAATAAGCATAGATCCCGTTTGGATGGACGGCAATCGCATCCATAGGCAGGACATATTCCTTTGTGGTGAGAATCAGATCATAGAGAATCACACAGGACTTTTCATAGGGCTGCAGCTTCTGACGGAATTCTTCCGGAGGAGTCCGGTAACGCCAGGAAGCCAGCAGGGGGGAAGCCATATTGGCCATCGGCAACACGGTCAGAATCGCCATTACGGTCAGGATATTCTTCGCTGCCTGATTGTCTGTCAGAAAACGAGCCAGAAGCTGAGCCAGGATCGCTGCTGCCAGAACCAGGGTAATCGTTAGCCGCATCCGCCACATGCTGTCCCGATATCCGTACTGTCCCTTTTCTTTTCTCATGATAGGGTCCTCTCCTCTCCGCCTGCTGCCATCCGTTCCTCCAGCAGCAAAATCAGTCCATGGGGAAGCACTTTGCACAAAAGCCGAAAGCCTTTCATAGCCGGGCTATATATGGACATGCTCTTTCCCATTATGCTGTCCCTAAGTGCTTTGCGGACCACCCGGCGGGGGCTGGCCATGAATCGTTTCTTATAAGAAGGCATTTCTGCATGGGTCTTTGCCACGGTAAAGAACGCGGTGTCCACAGGCCCCGGACAGACAGCTGTCACCACGATATCCCGGGATTTCAGCTCTGCATTCAGTGCCCGGCTGTAGCTGACCACAAATGCCTTGGTTGCCGCATAGGTTGCAAACCCTGGCTGTGGCAGGAATCCGGCAGCAGACGCAAACATCAGAATCCGGCTGTGATCCGACAGGTATGGTAAAACCAGATGTGTCACCCCGCACAATGCTTCGCAATTGAGTCGGACCATATTGGTCTCCTCTGCCAGAGCCGCCTCTCCCACCTTGCCATACTTCCCATACCCGGCCGCATTCACCAGCAGCCGGACCTTTGGATGCGCCTCTTCCAGTGCCCGGCGCAGCACATCTAAGGAGCCGCTCTCTGTCAGATCCAGAGGAAAGATGCGCAGAGGAACCAAAGCCTCTTTCCGAAGCTGCTCCAGCTGCTCCTGGCGTCTGGCAATCACCCAGATCTCCCCGATTTTGCCGAACCGTTCTGCAATCCGGATCACAGCTTCCCTCCCCATTCCGGAGGAAGCTCCGGTCACTACCGCAATCGTCATATCCTGTCACCCTTTCTTATTGTCATCCCTTTTTCTTCTTTTGGTGAACGTTTCGTATGGTCTTTCTGCCTGCCTTTTGTTTTGAATGGTTACTTTCGGATTCTGGCAGTTTTCCTTCTCCTCTCGCCGGACGAATCAGACATTTTTTGTCATATCCGATCAGATCCTTTCGCCCGGCAAGCCTTAAGGCCTCTGCAACCAGCTCATGGTTTTTCGGATCCCGGTACTGAATCAATGCCCGCTGCATTGCCTTTTCGTGGGGATTCACCGGGACCGGCACCGGCTCCATGGTCCGCGGATCCAGGCCGGTGTAATACATACAGGTAGAGATCGTAGAGGGCGTGGGATAAAAGTCCTGTACCTGCTCCGGCATATATCCCAGCTCGCGCAGATACTCGGCCAGCTCCACAGCCTCCCGGAGAGTCGAGCCAGGATGAGAAGACATGAGATAAGGAACCAGATACTGATCCTTGCCAAGCTGCCGGTTCATCCTCTGGTATTCCCGGACAAATTGACGGTATACGGCATTCTCCGGCTTCCCCATTCGCTTAAGGACAGCATCCGAGACATGTTCTGGCGCTACTTTAAGCTGCCCGCTGACATGGTGTTCACACAATTCCCGAAGAAAAGCCCGGCTTTTGTCTGCCAGAAGATAATCAAACCGGATTCCGGAACGGATAAAAACCTTTTTCACCTTGGGTAAAGCACGCAATTTGCGCAAAAGTTCGATATAGTCCCCATGATCCGCATTCAGGTTTTTGCAGGGGGTGGGAAACAGGCATTGCCGGTCCGGGCAGGCTCCTTTTGTCTCCTGCTTTTTACAGGCCGGGAAACGAAAATTCGCCGTCGGTCCGCCCACGTCGTGAATGTATCCTTTAAAATCCGGATCCTCTGTCAGAAGCCTGGCTTCTTCTATCAGGGACTCATGGCTCCGTGACTGAATGATCCGTCCCTGATGAAAGGTCAGTGCACAAAAACTGCAGGCTCCGAAGCAGCCCCGGCTGCTGATCAGGCTGAACCGGATCTCCTGCATTGCGGGGACGCCTCCCTCCTTTTCATAAGCAGGATGATAACTGCGCATATAGGAAAACCCGTAGACCTCATCCATCTCCTCCCGGGACAGAGGCTTTGACGGTGGGTTCTGTATCACATATTCCATGTAGCCGCGGCCGCGATAGGGTTCTGCCAGACGTTTCCCGGTGAACGGATCCGTATTGCGGTACTGGATCGCAAAGCTTCTGGCATATTCCCTTTTGTCCCTTTTCATGTCCTCGTAATCCGGCAGCAGTTCATATTCATACAGATTTTCCAGGCTTCGGGTCCGATAAACCGTCCCGTCCACAAAAGTAATCTGTTTTACGTCGATTCCGGCTTCCAGGGCCTCGGCAATCTCCACAATCGAATGCTCTCCCATCCCGTAGGAGATCAGGTCTGCCTGAGAATCCAAAAGAACCGAGCGTTTCAGCCGGTTGGACCAGTAATCATAATGAGCCAGCCGCCGCAGGCTTGCCTCAATGCCGCCGATAATAATGGGAATGTCTTTATAGACAGCGCGGATCCGGTTGCAATAGACAATCGTCGCATAATCCGGACGCCTGCCGGTTATACCGCCCGGCGTATACAGATCCTCTCGCCGCCGTTTTCTGGACACCGAATAATGATTGACCATGGAGTCCATGTTGCCTGCTGACACCAGAAATCCCAGCCGCGGACGTCCCAGGATTCGGAACGCATGATCATCGCGCCAGTCCGGCTGGGCAAGGATTCCCACCCGAAAACCCCTTGCCTCCAGAAGGCGGCTGATAATGGCCGTGCCAAAGGAAGGATGATCCACATAGGCATCCCCGGTCACATAGACAAAATCACACTGTTCCCAGCCACGCGCCTCCATATCCTGCCGGCAGACCGGCAAAAAATCATGCATAATTCTCGCCCCCGTCTGTCTGTCTGCCTTCTCCAAGCAGCTGATAATAATCCTCGATATAGTAATCCGCCAGCCGCAGCTTTTCGTCTTTCATTCCGGCGGAAAAATCATCCTTCACGGCGCATACCGTCATCCCGGCTGCTTTTCCGGCCAGGATCCCGGCAGGAACATCCTCAAACACCATGCATTGTTCCGGACACGTTCCCAGCCGCTGTGCCACATTCAGATAAATATCCGGCGCCGGCTTTCCGGCCGATACTTCACAGGCAGTTGCGATTACCTGAAAAAACGGAGCAATTCCCAGGGAATTCAGCACGGCATCCACCATCTCTCTGCCGTTGCTGGTGGCGATCCCCATAGCAATCCTTCTGTCCTTCAGAAGCTCCAAAAAGGGACGGACCCCTGCTTTGAGAGGCACCTCACTGCGGTATTTCTCAATGCTCATCTCCACCCATGCCTGCTTGATCTGCTCGATACTGTCCGGAATCGCAAACTGTTCTTTAAAATACACGGCTGTCTCAGAAAAGCTCATGCCTTCGATCTCCCTTTGGAGAAGCGGCGGGCATTCATGTCCATAACGTCCCAGGTACTCAATATCAATTGCCTTCCACATCCACATGGAATCAACCAGAGTACCGTCCAGGTCAAAAATCACTGCTTCCTTCTGAAAGAGTGCCTGTTGGATCGATAGTTTCCTGTCTTTCTGTTTGATTTTCAATGGTTCTCTTTCCTTCCACATTCCTTCAACATGTTTAGCTCCTCGTCCGTCAGACGACGATATTCTCCCGGCTTCAGTGTCTCATCCAGAACAAGGGATCCCATCGAGAGGCGTTTTAGATAATCTACCCGGCATCCCAGAGCCTCGAACATCCGTTTGACTTGATGAAATTTTCCTTCTTGAATGGTCAGAAGGACCTCATCCTCTGCCAGGATCCGCAACCTGGCCGGCTGCAGGATCGTCTGATCCGGCAAAGTCATCCCGGCTGCCATCTGCTGCCTGGCATCTGCCGGCAATTGACCGGTAATTCTGGCAAAATAGGTCTTATCTACATGCCTTCTGGGAGAAAGAAGCTGATGTGCCAGCTCTCCGTCATTCGTCAGCAGCAGAAGGCCCTCCGTATCCCGATCCAGTCTTCCCACCGGGAACAGGTCCCGACGATTCTCTCCCTCCAGCAGATCCACCACCGTCCGATACCTGGAATCTTCGGTAGCAGATACTACATTCTGCGGCTTATAAAGCATGAAATATTCCAGCTTCTGATACGATACCGGCCTGCCGTCCATACAGACCTGGTCTGACTCGGGATCCACTTTTCGGTCTGCCTGCTTTTCCGTCTGGCCATTGACCTGAATTCTTCCCTTCTTTGCTGCCTGGCGGATCTGGGAGCGGCTTCCCTTTCCCATCTCCGCCAGATAACGATCCAGCCGGATCTTTTCTCCCATCACTGCCACCGCCATCCTGGATAATATTTGTTCTTCAATCCCCTGCCTGCGGCCTTTGCCCAGCCTAAAGGATAATGCTCCACACAGACCAGAACCCAGCCATCCAAAGGAGATTCCCCTTCTGTCAGAAAAATGCTCTCGCCCTTGAGATAACGGATGATCCGTTCATCCTCCCGCTTCAGGGAAAGGGTTCTGGCATACTCTCCCGGCTTAAGCGCCATTGCCATTGCCTGTGAGGGCTCAAACCGCCCCCGGCTCACACTTCCCAGCAAAAGCCCGGTCCGCAGATACCGAAGCCGCCAGCCAGGGTCAAAATCCGCCGGCAGATAATAAACCTGTCCGTCTCTGACCATCATTCGCTCCCGGTCAAAGGGCTGTGCGAGAAACTTTTCCCATTCCGCAAAATTACTGTCTGTTGTTTTAAAAACCGCTGCCGGATTCTTTTTCCTGCAGCCTTCCGGCATGGCATCCCCGGCTTTTCGCGCAGCGCCATCCTTTATCGCATCCTTCCGCCTGCGCAGCAGGGCAATAAAATGCCCTTCTCCTCTGACCCGATGAGGAAACAGCCGGATCACCGGCTTGCCGTTGATACCGGAAGCTGCCCCTTCCCAGGGAGCAATTGCTGCCAGCTCCAGCTCCGGCATCTGCTCTAAGAGCCAGTCCACGGCGCCTTCGTCCTCCTCCGGAGAAAATGTACAGGTGGAGTATACCATCTCCCCTCCGGGCTTCAGCATTCTTGCTGCCTGCTTAAGAATCTCCCGCTGCAGAGAAACATAGGCCATGGGTCCCCGCTCCAGCCAGCTTTTCACCAGCTCGGGTTCCTTTCGGAACATCCCCTCTCCCGAGCAGGGAGCATCCACCAGGATCTTATCAAAATATGCGCCAAAGGTTTCTGTCAGCTTTCCCGGCTCCTCTGCCGTCACACAACAATTCGTGATTCCGGCCAGCTCCAGGTTCTTAAGAAGCGCCCGGGCCCGGGATGCACTGATATCATTCGACACCAGCAGTCCCTCTCCCTTTAAGCGTGCTCCCAGCTCAGTGCTCTTTCCCCCCGGAGCCGCACACAGATCAAGCACCCGATCTCCCGGCTGCACCTGTAAAACAGCAGCCGGAGCCATGGCACTGGGTTCCTGCACATAATAAAGTCCGGCGTAATAATAGATATCCTTCGCCGGACGGCTGTTCGGTTCGCAATAATATCCGTACGGATTCCAGATCACCGGGCAGATCTCCCAAGGCGAAATCGCCTCCCATTCCTGTGGTGTCAGCTTTGCCGGATTGATCCGGATTCCCTGTACCGGCGGTTCTTCGCAGGCTTTTAACCAGGCATCATATTCTGTATTCAGCAAATCCTTCATCCGTTCCAAAAACAACTCCGGCCATTTCATCCTGGAATGTCTTCCTCTCTTTCCTCATATAAATTTAGAAAGAATCAAAAGAATGATCCTTTTAAACAGAAGGAGGCTACCATGACCCATACCTCTGCCGCAAAGTCCCGTTCCGGCTTTCCCGGTCCTTTTGTTCTTCCGATCCTGTTGCTGGGAGTCCTGCTGTCCTTTCCTGCCCAGTCTGTCCGCGGCGCTTTAAACGGCCTGCTTCTGTGGTTTCATGTTGTACTTCCCACACTGGCGCCTTTCATGATCTGCACACAGATGATCACTGCGCTGGGCGGAGCACAATGGATGATGCGTCCCTTTGGCCCTCTGCTGCAGAAACTGTTTGGCCTCTCTCCCTCCGGCGCCTATATCCTGCTGTGCGGTCTGCTGTGTGGTTATCCTCTGGGAGCCAAAATGTGCGCGGACTTTCTTCGCCGCGGCAATATCAGCGAAAAGGAAGCCGCCTGTCTGCTTGCCATCTGCAATCATCCAAGCCCCATGTTCTTGTCCGGCTATGTGAGGGCTCAGCTCCCTTTCCCGGTATCCCCTGTGCTGCTTTTTACCAGTCTGTATCTGCCCATCCTGCCGATCTCTTTCGTGGCCCGGCACATTTACGGAAAAAGGAGCCGTTTTACGGATCCGGTTTTGACAGACCCATCCCCCCGGCAGCCGAATGACACCCCGTCTCTGGAGGATGTCATCGCCTCTGCCTGTGAGACTATGGTTATCATCGGAGGCTACATCATGCTGTTCTCCATTCTGGTCGTCTGGATTCAGGAATTCCCGGTCGGCTCCTCTGCAGCTCGTGCTTTTCTCACCGGTGCGGCAGAAATCACGACCGGAGTCAACAGCCTGTGTCATTACTTCCACGACAAAAAAGCCCTCATGCCTGTCATCTGTGCCGTGGCCTTCGGAGGATTCTCCGGAATCTTCCAGACCAAAAGCGTCATCCGGGGCACCGGACTTTCCATCCGGCAGTATCTGTACTGGAAGCTGTTCCATGCCTGCCTGTCCTGTCTGGTTACTGCATGCCTTCTGTCACTTCCTGTCCGTTAGAGATGCCGGGAGACAGCTCGCTGCGGTTGGCAGTGACAATATCATAAGCAGACTGCATGGAGGCAAGGTATTCTGAGAAACGTCCCTGTGCGCCTTCCATGGAATGAGAAATGATCGTCTGCAGGCTCTTTAGCATATCGTCGGTATAATTGATCGAACCCTGACGGATGCTGTCGGCATCCGCCATCGCGCTTTCAATGATTGCCTGCGCCTGTGCCTGCGCCTCTTCCACGATCTCATTGGCCCGGGTATATGCCTGCTGCATGATCTCATGCTCATTGACCAGCTCATTGGTCTGCTCCGTGGCCTGTGCCAGGATCGTGTCCGCCTGTACCCGTGCTTCCGAAAGGATAGCATCCTGATTGCTGATAATCTTCTGGTATTTTTTGATCTCGTCGGGAATCCGCAGACGCAGCTCTACTAAAAGCTCCTCCAACTCTTCCTTGTTGACCTGTATCTTGGTATTGGACAACGGTGAAAATTTACAGCTGTCAATATATTCTTCAATCTCTCCAATCAATTGTTCGATTCTGCTCATCTTTCCCTCTCCTTACTTCCGATCTATCCCTTTTCTGGCCTTTCTTTTTACCATATCCGCTATATCCGGATGTAAAAATGCCTCCAGATTCCCGTCAAAGGAAGCGATCTCCTTTACGATGGTAGAGCTGACATAAGAATAATTCAGATTCGTCGTTAAAAATATAGTGTCAATATCCGGCGCCATCACCCGGTTGGTGTGCGCCATCTGCAGCTCATACTCAAAATCTGTTATCGCACGGAGTCCTCGGACAATTACATTGGCACCACAGTCATGGACAAAGTCCACCAGCAGGCCATTGAATGCGCGAATTTCCACATTATCCAGAAAGGAAGTGCCTTTTTTCAGCATTTCAACCCGTTCCTCAACAGAAAACAGCGGCGTCTTGGAACTGTTCTGCAAAACCCCGACCACTACGTGATCCATCATCCGAGCCGTACGCTCGATAATATCCATATGTCCTAAAGTGACCGGGTCAAAGCTTCCCGGATAAACAGCAACAGTCATTTTATCTTCTCCCGATACACAAAAATATGTTTATTGCTTTTATAACACTTTTCCTTTTCTATCACATAACCCATGGACTCCAGATATGAAAAATCCTCTTCCAGCCGTGCTTCCAGAATCAGCCTGCTCTCCTGACGAATCAAAGCAGAATCCTTCAGATAAGTCAGGGCCTGCTTTTCAAGCAGCGCTCCGTAGGGCGGATCCATGAAAATATAATCAAAACAATATTGTCCTTCCAGCCTGCGAAGTGCAGTCAGCGCATCACATTGCATAATGACTGCCTGTCCGGCCAGTCTTGTCGCCTGCAGATTCTCCCGGATACACGCGATGGCATCACGCCCCTGATCAACAAACACACACTTTGCTGCCCCGCGGCTTAAGGCTTCGATTCCGATCCCGCCGCTGCCGGCAAATAAATCCAGGAAGCTGCAATCTGCCAGATCATACTGCAGCATATTAAAAAGGGTCTCTTTGATCCGATCCGTAGTTGGTCTCGTATCCAGTCCCTTTGGTGTCTTCAGTGAAATCCTTCTGGCACTTCCGGCTATCACCCGCATGCTCATTCTCCTTTTCTGGTTCCACGTATCATTATAGTATCAAATTTTCCGATACACAAGCATTAATTATGAAACAAGGGAAATTTTTGTGCCGATCGGCTGTTCTTTACTAATCAAAGGTCTTGCGGTATAATGAATATGTTTCTGACAGTAAACATTTAACCAAGGAGGATTCAGCTTATGGGATGGAAAAAAGAGAAATTCGGCACATTGGAGAATGGTGCACAAGCAGATAAGTATACGCTGACCAATGATCATGGCGTATCCGCATCCTTCACCAATCTGGGCGGCATCTGGCTGTCCATGATCGTTCCGGATAAAAATGGAAACAGGAAAGACGTGCTGTTGGGCCGTGATACGGTGGAGCGCTGCCTGACCTTATCCGGACATTTAGGAGAGATTGTCGGAAGAAATGCCAACCGGATCGGGAATGCCGCCTTTACCCTGAATGGGGTTACCTATGCACTGGGAATCAATGATAAGGGAAGAAATAACCTGCACAGCGGTCCGGACTTTTACCGGAGTCGTCTCTGGGATGCGCAGGCAGAGGAAACAAAGGAGGGAACCCGTCTTACCTTTTCCCTTTTCAGCCCGGACGGGGATCAGGGATATCCGGGGAATGCCAGGATTGCCGTCAGCTATACCCTGACAGAGGACAACAGCCTTCGTCTGGATTATCACATGACTGCCGACGCGGATACGGTGGCCAATTTTACGAACCATGCGTATTTTAACCTGGCTGGCCATGAATCCGGAGATGTCCTGTCCCAGAAGGTCTGGATTGATTCGGATTATTTCACGGTTGCCGATTCGGATTCCATTCCCACCGGAGAGCTGGTTCCGGTGAAAGGCACTCCCATGGATTTCAATCAGCTCAAGGCGATCGGGCAGGACATTGACGCAGATTATGAGCCGCTGATTTTCGGAAAGGGTTATGATCACAACTGGGTATTAAAGCATCCGGCCGGGGAACTTTCCCTTTCTTTGAAGGCAGTGGATGAAAAAAGCGGTCGGGTGATGGAAGTCTATACGGATCTGCCGGGTGTACAGTTCTACAGCGGCAATATGCTGAACGGAATCGGCAAAGACGGGGTCGAATATCAGGCAAGACATGGTTATTGCTTTGAGACCCAGCATTATCCGGATGCCGTCAACAAGCCTCAGTTTCCGTCCCCGTTTTTAAAAGCCGGCGAGGAATACCGGACAACTACCATATACAAATTCACCACAGAAGCCTGACGGACCGCCACATTTTAAAAGGTCCCTTTCTTTTCTAATTTCTGACAGATTACGCAGAAGCTTCTAGTGTATTATCTTTTCTGAGGAACATAATAAGAGCGTAACAAAAAACAAACGTGTCGTGAGGCAGAACTTTTCGATAAGGCCTGCCTCAGGGCAGGCAAAGAAGAAAAGGAGGGCCTATATTATGGCAAGCAAATCTTCTAACAGAGCTGAAGTACCGGAAGCAAAGGAAGCATTGGATCGTTTCAAGATGGAGGTTGCACAGGAGCTTGGTGTTCCGTTATCTAACGGCTACAACGGCAATCTGACCTCTGCTCAGAACGGTTCTGTAGGCGGCTATATGGTAAAGAAAATGATCGAGGCTCAGGAAAAGCAGATGGCAGGCAAGTAAAAGCTGACCACTGAGCAAAAGCAAAAATAAAAGGGTCTCCTGGCGAAGGAATCTTCGTCAGGAGGCTTTTTTCTATCAGGACCTTTCTATTACATCTTCTCAATGGGTCTGGCAAAAGCTGTGTCAATCATTACTTTTCATTGTCATTTCCGGCCAAAGCTGTTATACTGTAACCGTTCAGATAACCCTGGATAATAATAACTTTTTCGTATTGCAACAGAAAGGTAATCTTCCATGAATAAGAGACAGAAGCTGATCACAGGCGCTCCCGGGCGTTCGTTGTTCTTTTTTGCACTTCCCATGATTCTCGGTAATTTGTTCCAGCAGTTTTACAACATGGCGGACTCGGTAATCGTCGGACGCTATGTGGGAGAGGACGCTCTGGCAGCAGTCGGGGCCTCCTACTCCTTTACCAATGTTTTCATCATGGTTGCCATCGGAGGTGGAATCGGAGCCTCTGTGCTGACCAGCCAATATCTGGGGGCAGAAAAATATCAGGAGATGAAGACCTCTGTCTACACCTTCCTGATTACCTTTACAGCCCTTAGTACCTTGCTGGCGTTTTTTGGCCTTTCTTACAATCCTCAGATCCTGTCCGCCCTGGGAACTCCGGCGAATATCTATGAGGACGCCGTACGCTATCTGCAGCTTTACTTTTTAGGGCTTCCTTTTATGTTTATGTATAATGTCCTGGCTGCCAACTTCAATGCATTGGGAAAATCAGGAATCCCCTTAGGGCTTCTGATCTTTTCCTCCCTGCTGAATATTGTTCTGGATCTGGTAATGGTAATCCGCTTCGGCATGGGAGTCGACGGGGTGGCGATCGCCACTGTCATTGCCCAAGGAGTTTCTGCTATGATCTCCTTTGTAATCCTGATGCTTCTGCTGCGCGGCTACCCTGCCAGGGAACATCCGCACCTGTTTAAAATCTCCATGCTTCTGCGCGGCACCACGATCGCTGTCCCGTCGATTGTCCAGCAGTCCATCGTCAGCATCGGCATGCTTCTGACACAGTCCTCGGTCAATCAGTTCGGCTCCTCTGCTCTTGCCGGCTATACGGCCGGTATGCGGCTGGAGTCGATCGCCATTGTACCCATGATCGGTACCGGCAATGCCATGTCCACCTTTACTGCCCAGAATCTGGGCGCCGGACAGCCGGACCGGGTGCGGCAGGGCTATCGCAGTTCCTACGGCATCATCGCCGGTTTTGCCCTGTTCCTGTTTCTGGTCTGCGAGTTCTGCTACCGCCCGATCCTTTCCGCTTTTATGGATACCAGTGCCTCTGTGGTCGCCTACACCACTGGTGCCTCTTACCTGCGCTTTATCGGCTGGTTCTTCTGCCTGATCGGTATTAAGGCGACCACTGACGGGGTATTGCGGGGATCCGGTGATGTCACGATCTATATGATCGCCAACCTGGTCAATCTGGGAATCCGCGTCTCGGTAGCCAAGCTCTGTTCTCCCATCTGGGGCATCCGGATGATCTGGTATGCCGTACCGTTAGGCTGGTTTGTCAACTACCTGATCTCCTTTCTCCGCTATCGGACCGGGCGCTGGCAGGAGAAGGCGCTGGTTTCCAAGGCTTCTCAAACATGAGCCGTTAATTCTTTGCCCGGATATATCCCTGTGCGGTCAGAAGCTCTGCACAAAGCACTGCGCCGCCGGCGGCTCCCCGCAGGGTATTATGTGACAGCCCGACGAACTTATAATCATATACTGTATCCTTCCGCAGACGTCCCACGGAGATCCCCATCCCGTTTTCGAAATTCACATCCTGGGTAATCTGCGGACGGTTATCCTCTTCTAAGTACTGGATGAACTGCCGGGGAGCACTCGGAAGCTTCAGCTCTTGCGGAAGTCCGCGGAAGCTCACCATTCTCTCGATCAGCTCTTCTTTTGTCGGGTTCTTACGGAACTTCACAAACACGGCTGCCGTGTGTCCGTTCAGGATCGGCACCCGGATGCACTGGCAGGTAATCGCCGGCTCTAAGGCCTTGACAATCTGTCCATTCTCAATCGTCCCCCACAGGCGCAGAGGTTCCTGCTCGCTTTTCTCCTCCTCACCTCCGATATAGGGAATGATATTTCCCACCATCTCCGGCCAGTCTTTAAAGGTCTTTCCGGCTCCGGAGATTGCCTGATAGGTGGTCGCCACCACCTCATACGGCTCAAACTCCTTCCAGGCTGTCAGAACCGGCGCATAACTCTGAATGGAACAGTTGGGCTTTACGGCAATGAAACCACTCTGGGTTCCCAGTCGCTTTTTCTGAAATTCAATCACCTGAAAATGCTCCGGATTGATCTCCGGCACTACCATCGGCACATCCGGGGTCCAGCGATGAGCGCTGTTGTTGGATACAACCGGAACCTCTGCCCTGGCATATGCTTCCTCAATGGCACGGATCTCATCCTTGCTCATGTCTACGGCGCTGAATACCATATCCACCTCAGAAGAGACTTTTTCCACCTCATTGACATTCATGACGGTCAGGTTTTTCACTGCCTCTGGCATAGGACTCTCCATCTTCCAGCGGCCGCCTACAGCCTCCTCATAGGTCTTTCCTGCGGAACGCGGACTCGCTGCCACAGCTGTCACCTCATACCAGGGATGGTTCTCCAAAAGCGTAACGAATCTCTGCCCCACCATCCCGGTAGCGCCAAGCACTCCTGCTTTCAGCTTCTTTTCCATAATGATTCTCCTCATTTCTTTTTCAATATGTGGGACTGCCGGTTTTCAGACAGACCACCCATCTGCATATCAGACTTCGACTATCCTATCTCATATTGACAAAAAAATCAAGACTTATTCGCGAGAAAAATACATTTGTCTTTATGATGCGTACATTTATGTTTTCCCGTCTGGCTCACCCATACTTTCCCGAGATTTCATAATCCGGCTAAAGGCATCCCTTCTTTTAAATTTCGCCAGCATAATGATGCGCATACCTGTCCGAAGAAATCCACATACTATTCATGGAGGTGATAATTATGAGTTCCAAAGAACTGAATTATATCGATGACGCCCTCGGCCACGAAAAATTTCTGAAGACACAGTGTCAGGATGCCATCAAAAACTTACAGGACACAGAGCTGAAGAATTGTGTTCAGCAGATTTACAACAAGCACCAGGAGATATTCGACAACTTCTGTTTTCACAGCCACAGTCTACTTACAACCGCAGCTTACTTCCCTTTCCATCCCGCTTTCCCAGTTTCATGCGGCTTAAATGCACTTCCTTTTTTTTGTAGGTAATCACAGGCTCTGTCTCTGTAAAATACACCTGCTCCAGCTGTTCATCCACAGCCAGACGGATCCCCCGCACTCCGCGGGAATTCTTCTTCATCTCCGGAATCTCCTCCATGGCAAAACGGAGGAACACATCATTGCTTGTCTGCAGTACAACTTCGGACGCTTCCCTGACCGGACGTATCACTGCCAGTTCATCGCCCTCCTGAAGTTTCGTGGAAGCTACCGTGCGGTTGTTGGTCACAAATTCCTCTGCTGGAACGATCTTAATCAGGGCCATTTTGGTAGCAAACAAAAGCTTCTGCCCGGCCATGGTCTCCCAACAGCTCATCCAGATGATATTCTCTTTGCTTCCGTCGTATTTGCTCACATTGTCTAAAGGCGTGCCCTTGTCCCGCAGCTTACCGGAGGGAATATCCGTAAGCTTTACCTGATGGAGGTTCCCCTTATCCGTGAAAATACATAGCTTATCCGTATTCATACAGGGAAGAATATGCCGGTAATCCGCCTCCGCGGTCTCCCGGTTCCGTTCATAGGCTGCCTTGTCTAAGACCTTGCAATAGCCGAACCTGTCCATGACAAAGACCACCTCCTGAACCTCCATCGGCGTTTCCTCATAGACCGCTTCCTTCCCGTCCTCAATCCGGGTTTTCCGGGGAGTGGCAAATTCCTTTTTGATGCTTTCCAAATCCGCCTGAATCACCTGATTCATATTCCTGCGGTTCTTGAGAATCTTCTCATACTCGGCAATCTTTTTCAGGCATTCCTTATATTCCTTCTGTAGTGCCAAGATCTCCAGGCCGATCAGCTTGTAAAGCCGCATCTCCAGGATCGCTGTTGCCTGTTTCTCGGTAAAGGCCAGCTGCCTGGCGTCCTCTTCAAAACCAGGATGTTTAAATTGGATCCCGGAAGTGTCTCCATGCATCAGACAGGCTTTCGCATCCTTAAGATTCTTGGAACCCCGCAAAATGGCAATAATCAGATCAATCACATCACAGGCCTGCATCAGACCCTCCCGGATCTCTTTGCGCTCCAGCTCCTTATCCAGAAGCGCCTGATACTTCCTGGTGGCATTTTCATACTGAAAATCCAGATAATTCTTCAGAATCCCCCGCAGGCTTAAGGTCTCAGGCCGTCCCTTGGCAATGGCCAGCATATTGACGCCAAAGGTATCCTCCAGCTTCGTCTTTTTGTAGAGGATATTCTTGATCTTCTCTACATCCGCATCCCGTCTCAGCTCCAGAACAATACGGATCCCTTCCTTGCTGGACTGGTTGGAGATATCCACCACATCCGGAAGTTTGCGGCTCTCCACCAATTCGGCCACATCGACCAGAAACTTGTTGATTCCGGCTCCGATCATCGTATAGGGAATCTCCGTGATAACCAGCTTATCCTTGTCACTGCGCCGCCTGCCAAGCTCTACCTCCAGCCGTCCGCGCAGCTTGATCTTGCCTACCCCGGTCTCATAGATCTCTGCCAGGCCGCTCTTATTGGCAATGATGCCGCCGGTTGGGAAATCCGGTCCCGGCAGATATTCCATCATCTCCTGTGTCGTCATATCGGGACGGTCAATGTATGCCTTAACCAGGTCAATCACCTCGCCCAGGTTGTGGGGCGGGATGCTGGTGCTCATTCCCACGGCAATTCCCTCCGAGCCATTGATCAGAAGGTTGGGCACCCGCACCGGCAGCACCTCCGGCTCTTTCTCCGACTCATCGTAATTGGACACGAAATTCACGGTCTTGTCGAGATCCTTCAGATAGACTTCCTCCGCAAACTTGCGCAGCCTAGCTTCCGTATAACGCATGGCAGCCGCACCGTCTCCCTCGATGGATCCGAAGTTGCCGTGCCCGTCCACCAGTGCCATCCCTTTCTTAAAATCCTGGGACAGCACAACCAGCGTCTCATAGATGGAACTGTCGCCGTGAGGATGATATTTACCCATCGTATCACCGACGATACGCGCCGATTTGCGGTGCGGTTTGTCATGTCCCAGCCGCAGCTCACTCATATCATAAAGCACCCGGCGCTGCACCGGCTTTAATCCGTCCCGGGCATCCGGAATCGCACGCGCCGTGATTACACTCATGGAATAGTTCAGGTAGCTTCTCTGCATCTCCTCTGAAAATTCCGTTGTCAATATTCTCTCTGCCATAGGTTCTCCATTCTTCCTTTTCTGCGTGGCCGTTCAGGCAGGCAAGAGGATGCCCCGTCTGAGCCGTCACTTTTCTGCCGCTCATCCGGCAGTTACCTGTCACTTATGCATCGATCTCCGCCTCATCCGCGTGATCGTGAATGAATTTCCTGCGCGGCGGCACCTCGCTCCCCATCAGCATTTCCGTGACCTCGGATGCCAGACGGGCATCCTCGATCTCCACGCGCTTTAACACCCTCCGCTCCGGATCCAGGGTGGTCTCCCACAGCTGCTCCGGATCCATCTCGCCCAGGCCCTTATACCGCTGCAGCCGGAACTCCCCGGTATGGCTCTTCCGATAGCGTTCCAGCTCCTTGTCATCATACAGATACTGCTCCTGCCCCCGACTGGGTATCACCTTATAAAGAGGCGGCATGGCAATGAACACATGCCCGTTATAGATCAGATCCGGCATGAAGCGGTACAGAAAGGTCAGAAGCAGAGTATCGATATGGCTGCCGTCCACATCTGCATCCGTCATCAGGATGATCTTGTGATAACGCAGTTTTGCCAGGTCAAAATCATTGCCATACCCCTCGGAAAAGCCGCATCCGAACGCATTGATCATGGTCTTGATCTCCGCATTGGCCAATACCTTGTCCATGGATGCCTTTTCCACATTGAGAATCTTTCCCCGGATCGGCAGGATCGCCTGGTACATGCGGTTGCGGGCCGTCTTGGCCGAACCGCCGGCCGAATCTCCCTCCACGATAAAAATCTCACACTTTTCAGCTTCCCGGCTCTCGCAGTTGGCCAGCTTGCCATTGCTGTCAAAGGAGAATTTTGACTTGGTCAGCATATTGGTTCTGGCCTTCTCCTCTGCCTTGCGGATCTTTGCCGATTTCTCCGCGCAGGCAATGATACCCTTCAGCACTTCTATATTGCGGTCAAAGTAATGCTGCAGAAGATCTCCGCTGACCGCAAACACGGCCTTGGTGGCATCTGCACTGGCCAGCTTGGTCTTGGTCTGCCCCTCAAAGATCGGATCCGGATGCTTGACCGCAACGATTGCCGTCATACCATTTCTGGTATCCGCGCCGGTAAAATTCGGTTCCTTTTCCTTTAAGATTCCCAGCTCTCTGGCATAGGAATTGATCATCTGGGTAAAGCGGGTCTTAAAGCCCACCAGATGCGTGCCGCCTTCCTGGGTAAAGATATTGTTGCAGAAGCCCAGAATATTCTCCTCAAAGGTATCCACGAACTGAATCGCCAGCTCCACCTCAATCCCTTCCTGCTTATCCTTCACATAGATCGGATCGTGAATGGCATTCTTGCCGTTGTTAATCTCTTTCACGTAGGCAGCCAGGCCTTCCGGCTCATGGAAGATGACACTCTCCTCCTCTCCCTGCCTCCGGTTCTCATAAGTAATGCTCAGGCCGGGATTTAAGTAAGCCGTCTCATGCAGCCGGCTCTTCAGCCAGTCGGCCTTAAAACGGGTTCTCTCGAAAATCTCTCCGTCCGGCAAAAAATTAATCTCCGTTCCTGTCTGCTTCGTCTTTCCGACCACTGGCAAAAGTCCGTCCTTTAACTCGACCACGGGAAGCCCTTTCTCGTAGGCATCGTGATGAATCTGACCTCCCCGATGGATGCGGATATCCATATGGGCAGACAGGGCATTCACCACGGAGGAACCGACTCCATGCAATCCCCCGCTGGTCTTATATGCCTCATTATCAAACTTGCCTCCGGCATGCAAGGTCGAAAAAACGATTCTTGCCGCAGACACCCCTTTCTTGTGCATCTCCACGGGAATTCCCCGTCCGCTGTCCTTCACGGTACAAGATCCGTCCGCCTCCAAAATGACCTGAATCCTGTCACAGTAGCCAGCCAGATGCTCGTCCACCGCATTGTCCACAATCTCATATATCAGGTGGTTCAGACCCTTGGTCCCCACCCCTCCTATGTACATACCCGGCCGCTTACGAACGGCTTCCAGTCCTTCCAGGACGGTAATGCTGTCCGCATTATACTGCGTCTTCGCCATGATATTCCTCCCTGTCCGATCTGATTCTGAAATATTCTCTGCTTTTTCCATACTGCAAAAAAGCACATGTTCCCATTATACACAGAAACCCCGGTAAAAAGCAAGTCATTTATCGAACTTACTTTCGACCGGGAGCTGGAACGGTTACTGTTCACAGGCAATATCCCTGGCAGACAAATAGACCGGATTAACAATGGCAGACAGTTCGGCTTCATTGTTATAATCAAGGAGCGGCGTTTCTGTGTTATGGGCATACTCCAGTATCTCTGCCATGGTTTGGGTATCTCCGGCCTGAGTGGCCCGCATCATACGCTCCGATTCCTTGGCCAGCCGATACATATAGCCCAGAGATGGTTCTTTCCGAAGCATAGCCTCAAACGGTCTCATCAGTTCTTTATTGGGAATGGACAGCTTTCCGGCATCGTAACTGAGGAACCCGTAGACAAGCATAGCGGAAAAATTTCTTCGCAGGTTTCCAAGCGCATGGAAGTGGCAGCGTACTCCTGGATCCTGCACATGACCGTTTCTCCTGACACCATCAGTGCGAGGTCGTTTCGGACATCGGCAATATTTTTTTGAATATAATAGTAGATCTCATCATAGGGACCAGAGCTGGTCCGGTAATTCTCCAGGTTATTGTTGGACAAAGCAGCTACCACGGAACTGGGGTTATAAACCCGCTCGCCTCCGAAGGTATGGTATCCGTTATACCAGTCCCGCAGGTTTTCTCTGGTAAGTCTGGGATGGGGAGTCCGGGTAAGATAGCGTTCATACAGTTCATCCACTTCCTGCTCCGTAAAGCCAAAGCTTTCACTGAACCGCTCTTCATTATGGACCATGAGGCTGTGGCCTCCCATAAATAGTTGTACGTTCACAGAATCATTACCAGTTTAACATAATCGTCCTGGGTTATCAATGTACAAAAAAGCAACTTAATCCGGTCTATCTCCAGAGGAGCTGACTGCAAAGCTCCTTCTGGAAACCATTTGCTTCCCTAATTCCCACACTCAATACTAATTTCGTTAAATTTATCCAGGATATCCTGGATCCGGATTGCCTTCTTGGCCTCCCCGGCCTCATCCAGGATCGCCTGCCCCTGATGCATCATGATCAGGCGGTTTCCGTATTCCACCGCATAACGCAGGTTGTGGGTCACCATGACCGTAGTCAGCTTCTTCTCGCGGACTACCTTGCCGGTCAGCTCCATGATGGTCTCTGCTGTCTTGGGATCCAGGGCTGCCGTATGCTCATCCAAAATCAGGAATTCGATCTCTGTCATGGTGGACATCAGAAGCGCCATGGCCTGACGCTGGCCGCCGGAAAGGACCCCCACTTTTACATACAGCTTATCCTCCAGCCCAAGCCCCAGAGACTGAAGCTGTTCCCGGTAAAAATCAATTCTTTTTTTGTCTGTGCCCCGCCGCAGATTAAAGGGCCTGCCTTTGTTATCCGCCAGTGACATATTTTCCAGAATCGTCATGCTGGGACAGGTGCCCATGGCCGGGTTCTGATAGACCCGCCCGATCCGGCGCTGACGCCGATACTCCGGCATATGGGTGATATCTTCTCCGTTGATGAAGATACTGCCGGAATCCAAAGGGATGCTGCCGCAGATAATATTCAAAAGGGAGGTCTTGCCCGAACCATTGCTGCCGACCACAGAGACAAATTCTCCCTCTTCAATCTTCATGGAAAAATCATGGAACATACACATCTCATGAACGGTTCCGGCATTATAGTATTTCCGGATATTCTTAAGCTCAAGCATGAACAGTCACCTTCTTTCCCTTCCGATTGCTCATTACCAGGATGATCAGGAACAATACAGATGTCACCAGCTTTAGATCTGATGCCGCCATTCCCAGGGAAATCGCCAGCGCCACACAGCTGCGATAGACCAGAGAGCCGAGAATCACGGCTGTGGTGGCTTTCATTCCCCGAGGGCGTTTTCTTCCGTTTTCCGAGGATGCCCGCCCGGGCAGGTGCAGGTTTTTAAACAGCTTCGTGCCGATAATCACGTTTGCCAGTCCGATCACAATCGCGCCTGTACCGGTACTGATCTCAAAAAATCCTTTTTGCTGGCAGTAAACACAGCCGGCCAGGGCGACAAAACCATTGGCAATGGCCAGTCCTGCCAGCTTGACCATTCCCTTGTCCTTCGCCAGAGAGGTGACCAGCACGTCATTATCTCCCACTGCCCGGAGCAGATAGCCGGATCGGGTGTTCAGATACAGATCCAGAAGAAGCTTACAGATCAGGGTGATCACAAGCAGAACCAGCACCACACCAAAAGGCTCCAAGGTCTCAAAAAGCACGACATCCAATAGGGCATTGTCAAAGATCGTAGCCTTGCTGAAGATCGGCAGATTCGCCTTTCCGGCGATCCGCAGGTTGATTGAATACAGTGCTGTCATCATGATAATGCCGGACAGCAGATCCCGTACCCGCAGTTTTACATGGATAAAGCCGGTCACACAGCCGGCCAGGGCGCCGGCTAAAAAGGCCAGGAACAGGGTAAGAACCGGAGGAACACCTTTTAATATCAGCATGGCAGTGACTGCCGCCCCTAGCGGGAATGTGCCGTCCACCGACAAATCCGGGAAATCCAAAATTTTATAGGTGATGTAAACGCCCAAAGCCAGAATGGCGTAAATCAGCCCCTCTTCCAAAATTCCGATAATAATTGACATAGTTTCCTCCGTTTTTTCTAATATTTAAAACGGCCTGATCGGGTGTCCTGACCACCTGACAATCAAAACACCGGCAGGCGAATTACTCGGTTATAATCTCGTCAAACAATTCGGTTGCCTTTGCTGCCAAGTCCTCGGGAATCGTAACTCCCAGATTCTCTGCTACCTGAGTATTGCCGTAAAAGGACGCTTCCGTAATCACTTCGAATTTCATCTCACTGGCCTTTTTCTCTCCTTTTAGCACCTGTGCTGCCATATGTCCGGTCTGTGCTCCCAGGGATACATAGTCCAGCCCCATGGTTGCCAGACAGCCGATCTTTACCTGCTCAATCTCGCTTCCGAATACCGGAATGTTCTTCTTGGCTGCCTTATCCAGGATCATCGGCAGTACGCTGACAACCGTATTGTCGGTTAAGTTATTCAGACAATCCACCTTTTCCAGGAGGTTGTCAGCAGCCAGCGGAATATCCGCGGTTCCGGAAATACCGCTTTCTACAATCTCAAAACCGTATTGGGGAGCCGCCGCCTTGTATTCCTCAATGGCAGATACAGAGTTGATCTCACTGGTGCTGTAAAGAATACCGATGGTTTTGGCATCTGGCAGCAGGGTCCGGATCATCTCCAGCTGCTCCTCCACCGGAAGCTTATCGCTGGTGCCGGTGATTTCTCCTACCGGGGTGCCATCCTCTGTGGCCAGCTCTGCCAGCACCGGATCCGTCACCGCCGTGTAGATGACCGGAACATCGGTATCTCTGGCAGCACTGTAAGCGCTCTGCGCAATCGGAGTGGCAATGGCACAGATCATATCCACATCCTTTGCCAGGAAGTTGGCCATAATCTGGCTGGAAGTTCCGCCGTCTGTCTGCGCATTCTCATACAGGACAGTCAGATTCTGCCCCTCCACGATTCCTTCCTCAGCCAGTCCTTTTAAAAAGCCTTCCCGGCAGTTATCCAGCGAGCCATGCTCCGCAAACTGGCCGATTCCGATGGTATAGCTCTCTTCTGCGGCCTTCTCATTCTCTGCGGTTTCTTCCTTCTCATTTTCAGACCCGGACTGTGCCGTATTTTCCGCTGCCGTCTCCTGCGAACTCGCTGCCGGAGCTTCCTGCGCCTTTTCCGAAGCGCATCCGGTCATCATCATCGCTGCCATTACCGCTGCCAAAATCATCTTTCTGCTTTTTTTCATAATAGCCTCCTTCTTGTCCATAAAAATGCCCGTTTTCTGTTTAGTCTGGGTATTTTGGTCATAAAATAAACGCGCATGTGCTTTTTCGGTTTTCTGAGCGGAGTGTCGGTCGGTAAGATGATTTTGTATTCACAAAAAAAGTCTCAAATACAGTTTCCTGTATTTGAGACGAAATATCATCCGCGGTACCACTCAAATTGGCATAAAGCCCCCTTACTCCGTATACAGTCATATACGCCGCAGGGTAACGGTTGCGGTCTCCGTCAGTTCCTACTCTCCCTTAACCGGATTTCAAAACTGCCCTCAAAAGTCCATTCAGCAAATTCGTCCTTACCGCAATCCCACCGCCTGCGGCTCTCTGTGATTTTCGAAAGATGCTTACTCCTCTTTTTCAACGGTTTATTTTATTAGCACTTATACTAATCCCTTTTCGCCCTTTTGTCAATATCCCTTTTTATTTTTTTAATATCTTTTTAATATCTCGAATATTCCGGGTTACTGTTCACGGGCAACGTCAGTTAGTTAAGCCGTTCCAAAAGGTACGCCAGGGAAATGGGGAGAGAAGCCATCGGAAAGGGTCTGCTGCTTTTTCCGGTTTCGAGATCAGGAATTCCTGAAATTTCCGATTTTTGCTCACGATAAAATGCGCCACTGGCGCATTTTCCTGCGCGCTTAGGCGAAAAACGAAACGAAAATCCACAAACTCGCTCCGCTCAGACAGTGTGAATTTTCGTTTCCACGCAAAACTCAGAAATTCAAGGACTCCTAAATCTCTGCAAAGTCAAAATCCGCAGACCCTTTCCGATGGCTTCTCTCCCCGTTTCCCTGGCTGTGTTTCGCGATCCCTTAACTTACTGACATTGGTTCACGGGGTGGGGTTCCGAGAGGTGCGCTCTGGAAAAAGGTTCTTCCTCGTATAATATCAAAGCAATCATTTCTACCGGCTCGTCGCCAAGCGCTTCGATGCTGTGTCCCTGTCCGGCTCTGGTAAATGTCACATCACCGGCAGATACCATTGTCAGATTCCCATTGTCGTTAAACATCCCATGTCCACTCAGGATATAGTAGGTTTCTGATTCGTTTTCATGGATATGATAGCCCAGAGCTGCTCCCGGATAGACTGTCGTATGCGCAAATACCCTGCCCTTATGATAAAGCTCCTCCGGTCCATTCAACAGGCTTCGAACCTTGATGTCTCCCTTTCCTTGAAACGGGCTCGGTTTTTTCTCCACCATAACTTCTTCTTGTCTTCGAACCACAAGCGCCTCCTTTTCTGTTGATTCCTCAGACAGCTTGGTCTGCCTTCCTTTTCTACAGCTTGGGAATATCCAGATCCAACAAACTGGCAAGCGAAAACCAGGAACCGTCATCTGCATAATGAACAATAGTTGCATAACCGCTTCTGGTTACAAAACGGCCTTCAGGAGAATGATTGGCACACACATGTACCACTTCCTCCGGTAACTCTGCTGTCAAAGCAATAAATGCTCCATAAGCCGGATGTCTCACATTTGGAAAACCAGTATGTTTTTTATCCGCCGACCACCTGGCACGGTTCTCTTTATTGTATTCGTAAGGTTTCCCGATATCATGGCAAACGGCACAGGCCAGCAAAAGCTCCCGGTCCAGTCCCAGATCCATCTGATAAGCTCTGGATAAATTATCATAAATACTCAATGCATTGTAGACGACGGCATTGATGTGCATGGACTGGTCCCCCAGTGCACTGGCTTCCGGCATTCCGGATCCCGGCATTTCCTCCACCTTTGTATAGCCATTGATCTGCAAAGAATAGGCCCATGCGTCCAGGATCTTTTCTTTCAGTTCCCGGTTTTTCATTTCTTTCAGGGATGGAAAGGATATCTCCACTCCCTTGCGGATTTCTTCATTCAGTGAAACAGGAATCATATCTTCTTCCTCAACTTTCTGTTTTTTACATCCATAGATTCGGTAAAAATGTTACCAGCGGCGGACAAAACGTCACAATCAAAAGTGCAATCAGATTCATTGCCAGAAACGGAAGCATCGCACGGGTAATCTCCTCAAAGCTTTTACTACTGACACCAGTCAGCGTAAAGAGTACCATCCCAACCGGCGGAGTCAGCATTCCGATCGTAATATTGAGAATCATGATCACGCCGAAATGAAGCGGATCGATGCCCACCGCCGTGATCACCGGCATCAGAATCGGTACCAGGATCACCAGTGCAGACAGGGATTCCATTAACATTCCTACCAGCAAAAGAAAAATATTAATCGTTATCAGTGCCATATATTGATTCGTAATGACGCTCAGGAATACCTCCGCCAGCTTTTGCGGCATCTGTGCAGTAGTAATGATATAACCAAAGGAATTCGCACAGCTCACAATGAACAAAACTCCCATAGTCAATACCACCGAATCATCCAGAATACCCGGAATATCCCTGAGCTTTAAATCTCTGGTAAAAAATCCCAGAATGATTGCATAAACCACTGCCACCACTGACGCTTCTGTCGGGGTACAAAGGCCCAAAGTAATCCCTCCCAAAATGATTGCAGGTGTCAGCAAGGCCGGAAAGGACTGAATCAAGGAGCGTCCCAATTCCCCTGCCCTGGGAAGCGGCGTCTTTGGATAGTTCCGTTTTTTACTGATCATGTAGACATAAACCATCAGTGTCAGAGCCATCACCAGACCAGGAAGGATTCCTCCGATAAACATTTTTCCGATGGAAACCCCGCTGGCCACAGCAAACACAACCGCGGAAATGCTGGGGGGAATGATAGGTCCGATGCAGGAGGAGGCCCCGGTAACTGCCACTGCAAATTCTTCATCATATCCGGCATCCTTCATAGCCTTAATCTCGATCGCTCCCAGACCTCCGGCATCAGCCACAGCTGATCCGGACATTCCGGCAAAAATAACAGATGCCACAATATTGGCATGTCCCAGTCCTCCCGGAATCCACCCGACCAGCTTTTCACAAAAGCCAAAGATCCGGTCCGTGACACCGCCGCGGTTCATAATATTTCCTGCCAGAATAAAGAAACCCAACGCCAGCAGGGTAAAGGAGCTCGAACCGGCCACTGCCCGGGAAAGCAACATCTGGATACTCTCTCCCTGTACCATGGAATAAATCATGGAACTGCAGATCATGCAAAATGCCACTGGCATTTTCATAAGCAAAAAGCCAAAAAACAAAATAAACAACAAGCCCATCGGCTACCTTCCTCCTTTCCCGTGACCGGCAATCTCCAGAACAATACGGATCAGCCGTACAGTTACATATGCCATGGCAATCATAAATCCTATGGGAATAAAGACATAAAAGAAACTCTTTTTCATCCAGGGAATCGTGCCCAAGGCAATATTCTGTTTCGCTGTATACGCGAATCCTATTTGTGTCAGATGGTACAGACAAAACAGCATGACAGAATTGGTAATCAAGTCAAATATCCGCTGAATTTGTCTGGGAACCCGGTCATACAGCAGAGATAATTCCGTATGCTGGCCTCTGTGAAAGCAGTATCCGATTCCCAGAAACGCGATCGTCCCCTGCATCATGGTTGTTACCTCATCGGTCCAGATCAACGGCCGGTTAAACAGATACCGCATTGTCACGTGACAGGTAAGGATGGCAAGCATCACAAACATAATCACGGAAAACACTCGTCTTTCTACCCTCAAAAGCAGCTGTTCGAATTTTTTCAACATGGCACCCCTCTTTTCCTTTACGAGTACTCTTTATCTGTGAAACTGAATTTTCCGGTTATCGGATTGCCTGAATATCCTCATACATCCCTTCCAGCCATTCACCGGAAAACTTTTCATACATCGGTTTCATCATCTCGGCAAAGGCTGCTTTGTCGGTTTCAACAACCTCTAAATGTTCACTCAATTCTTGGATTGCTACCTGTTCCTCCTCGATGGCACGTTCATTGTGCTGACTGGCCGCTTCCTCTGCCGCTTCCGTCAGAATTGCCAGCTGCTCTTCACTCACCTTCTGTTTACAGGCATCACTCATAAAGATATTCATCATCTGATACTGATGGTCGGAAAGATTCAGATAATCCTGTACCTCATAAAACTTCATTGCCAGAATTGACATCGGCGGATTCTCCTGTCCGTCTGCCACCCCCTGCTGCAAAGCCAGATAGGTCTCATTGTAAGCCACCGGAGTCGGAGTCCCTCCCAATGCTTCTATCGCTGCGATCGGCAGCGGTTCATTGGCCGCACGCATCTTCAGGCCCTTAAAATCCTCCGGTGTTTTCAAAGGCTTCTTTGAGGTGGTCATCTCACGTGCCCCGTAATACACCGGAGCAAGAATATGCACATGGCAATTCTCTGCCAGTCCCTCTTTCAGCTTTTCAAAGCTTTCGCTTTCATAAAATCGAAACAGATGGTCTCTGTCACGGAACATATAAAATGCCTCAATGATAGAGAATGGCTTGTATCTCTGTGTGTACTGCCCGGTAGAAGCAATATAAAAATCAACATCTCCGGCCGAACAGGCATCCGCCATCTCTGCACTGGTTCCCATGGTTTCTCCCGGAAACAGATCAATCTGAATCGTTCCCCCGGACTTTTCCGAGACCAGCTTTGAGAAATTCTCCGCCGTTTTGTGGATCAGATGCTCCGGTGACTGCGAATGAGCCAGCCGCAAGGTGATCTTTTCTCCTGTTACTGTCTCTGCCCCTGTCTCTGTCAAACCCTCCTGCTTCTCCTCACTTTCTTTTCCAACCGTCTCAGGGACAGTCTTTTGGGAACACGCAGCCAATGAAATAACCGTTGTCATCACGGTCGCCATAGCCAGTACCTTCCTGAAATTCTTCTTCATATTTGCCTCCTTTTTTGTATACCACATGTATTTTTGTAATGTTATTAAAGTATACAATAATTCCATTAACATTGCAATTCATAATTATTACATAAATAACGATTATTTTTTTGTTTATTTTGCACAAAATCATCCCTTCTGTTTTTCATTTTTCCACTATACTCATCCCATTACCGAAAAATATTTTTGCCAGAACTGCTGTTCCCGATCACAAAACAAGACTTCAAAAAGCGCTGGTTCAAAAATTATCCATCCATGACTTTTGGTATAGAATCATGATCTGACCATAATCTGATTTTTGCTGAAGAGAGATTCAGCCTCCCATACATCCCCACCTGCATTCTTTCTCTTGATTTTTTCCCTTTTATGATATATACTTTTTGTATACTACAAGATCTCAATTTTGCGAATAAGGCTGGTATCCGATATGAAAACCTCAGGCGTTTCGAACCGAAATCTGAAAAACCATACCTACAATATCCTGAAAGACCGTCTGGTAAACTGCATCTATCCCCCGGGAATGCTGCTCAATGAAGCCCAGCTTGCTATTGACCTCGAGACGAGCCGCACCCCTGTGCGGGAAGCTATCAGCCGGCTCGAAATGGAAGGCTTTGTAAAGATCATTCCCAAAAAGGGAATCTATGTGACAGACATCCTTCTTGGCGACGTGATGCAGATTTTTCAGACCCGCATCGAGATTGAACCCGTCACACTGCGGCTGGCTGCTCCTCACCTGCCCACAGACGAGCTTCAGATCTTCTGTCAGAAGTTTTCCGAACCGGTTACAGATATCCAAAACAGCTTCCGGCTTGACACAGCCATGCATTTGTTCATTATCGAACATTGCGGAAACCGGTATCTGATCGACATGATGAGAAGGGTATTTGAAGAAAATACCCGTATTATTATTTCCAGTAAACAGAATCAAATTCAGATTCATGATGCGAAACAGGAGCATCTGGAGATTATAAACCAGCTGATTCAAAAAGAATATCAGGAAGCAGAGAAAACCATGCGGCGTCATATTGAGGCTTGCCGCATGGCTGCACTTGACTTTTTCTATGGATCCCAGGCATATGCACCGGCCCAGGATTGTACTTACAAAAAAGAATTAGAAAGATTGTTTCATTGATGTTTCTTAAAGGTTTAACCGCTCATAGCTTTCTCCCAGGTAGATCTCCAGCCGTTCCCGCAACAGCCGATGATCCTCCTGATCCAGGGATGGATCTTCTTCCAGAAGATGATTTACCTCCTCTGAGACGGTTTTCAGAAGATTGGCGTCTGTAAAAATATCGGCCAGCTTAAATTCCATCTCCCCGCTCTGACGCAGACCAAAGATATCGCCGGGTCCCCGCAGCTTAAGATCCTCCGACGAGATGTAGAAGCCGTCATTGGAACGGTTGAGGATATCCAGACGCTTGCGGGTGTCTTCCTCACCGGATCCATCCACCATAATGCAGTAGGACTGGTGTTGTCCCCGCCCCACCCGTCCCCGCAGCTGATGCAGCTGCGCCAGACCGAAGCGTTCCGCATTTTCAATCATCATCACCGTGGCGTTGGGGACATTCACGCCCACCTCCACCACGGTTGTGGATACCAGTACATGAATCTCCCCGGCAGCAAAGCGTTCCATGATCCGGTTTTTCTCTTTTCCTTTCATTTTCCCATGAAGATATTCCACGGTGATTCCCGGTGAAAGCTTCTCCCTCAGCAGCTTTGTATAGTCCAGAACGTTTTCCGCCTCAATCATTTCACTGGCTTCTACCATGGGACAGATCACATAAGCCTGTCTCCCGGCAGAGATCTCTTTTTCCAGAAAACGCCAGGCGCGTTCCCGGTATCCGGTATCTACCACGCAGTTTTTGATCGGAAGACGGTTAGCCGGCATCTCATCAATCACGGAAATATCCAGATCCCCATATAAGATAATTGCCAGGGTCCGGGGAATCGGGGTTGCACTCATAACCAGGACATGGGGCTGTTCCCCCTTTTGTCCCAAAGCTTCCCGCTGCCCCACTCCGAACCGATGTTGCTCATCCGTAATCACCAGGGCCAGCCGGTCATAGACCACCTTTTCCTGAATCAGGGCATGGGTTCCGACAACAATATCAGCTTTATGAGCAGCGATCTTTTCATATGCGGTCCGCTTTTCCTTTGCGGTCATGGATCCCGTTATCAGTACCACCTGCTTTAAGATTCCATGAGCAGAAAAAAGCTCACAGATCGATTCATAATGCTGTCGGGCCAGCACCTCTGTCGGCACCATCAATGCCCCCTGGCATCCGTGACAGGCCACCTGCAAGAGCGCCAGCACGGCCAGAATGGTCTTGCCGGATCCGACATCTCCCTGAATCAGACGATTCATCACCAGCCCGCTTTCCAGATCCCTCTCTATCTCTGCCAGAACCTTCTGCTGTGCCAGGGTCAGGGCATAGGGAAGCTCCTTTTGCAGCTGCTTAATCTCCTTTACCGGCCCCATCGGATAATTGCTCTTCACATCCTGCCGTTTTTCTTTGAGACGCCTTACTGCCAGCAGAAAGAACAGGAATTCGTCAAATACCAGCCGCTTGCGGGCAGCCAGAAGTTCCTGATGCCCGGAAGGAAAATGAATATGCTCCAAAGCATAATTGTATTCTGCCAGCTCATATTTTTTTCGCAGATTCGCAGGAAGGTATTCCCGTTCCAGCTGCCTCTGTTTCAGAGCTTGGGCCACGGCCTTGACGATTGCCTTATTCCCCAGCCCCTTGGTCTGTCCATAGATTGGCTGCAGAGAAGACATCTTTTCCTCATAGGCATCCTGGGTATAGATCTCTGGTTGTTCCATGGTAAGACGATTGCCCTTTTTTACTACCCGGCCCCGAAACACGAGCACACGTCCCATCTGCAAGGCAGTCCGCAGATACGGCATATTAAACCAGGTCAGCTGCAGGGTTCCGGTCAGATCCCGGACCACGGTCACGATTACCTGCATATTCTGAAACCGGCGGACGGTAGCGGTCTTTAAAAGCTGACCGCAAACCGTACACATCCCCCCTTCCTTCACCTGTCCGATGGCAACCGGAGGCTCATAAGCATCATAAGCCCTGGGGTAATCATGGAGCAGATCCTCCACAGTCTCCACACCCAGACGCCGAAAAAGTGCGCCGGTTTTTTCTCCGATTCCTTTTAAGCTTGTTACTGGCTCCTGGTTCATCTTCCTCTCCTTTTCCTGATAAAAGGTCCGGGACGGTTTCCCGGGAAAGAAAAAGCTGCACCGGTTGTAATTGCCGGTGCAGCTTTCTCTTCAAACGGATGCTGTCTCATTCCACAGACATCAGATAATAATAGATCGGCTGGCCTCCGTCGTGCAGTTCCACCTCACAGTCCGGACAGGCCTTTTGTGCCATGGAGAGCACACGTCTGGCATCTTCCGGCTTCACATCACAGCCGTAGTAGATACTGATCAGCTCGGACTCTTCATCCACCATGGCTTTTAGGGTATCCATCGTCGTTCTCTCAATACTGGTTCCCACTGCCAGCATCCCCTGATCCCCGATTCCCATGATATCACCCTGATGGATCTCCATGTTATCAATCCGGGTACTGCGCACGGCATAGGTGATCTGTCCGGTCTTAATCCGCTCCATCTCCTCCATCATGGTCTTTAAATTTTCCTCTGCGGAAAGCTCCGGAATAAAGTTAATCAGCGCCGTGATTCCCTGAGGAACAGTCTTGGAGGGCACTACGATGATCTCCTTATCTTCCACCAGATATTTCGCCTGCTCCGCGGCCAGAATGATATTCTTATTGTTGGGCAAAATAAAGATACGGTCTGCATGAACCTGGTCAATGGCATTGAGCATATCCTCCGTACTGGGGTTCATGGTCTGTCCGCCCTCGATCAGATAATCGGCGCCGATTCCCCGGAAAATCTCAGCCATTCCCTCTCCGACAGAGACAGCGATAAAACCATAGGGCTTTCTTGGCTCCCTTTCCTCTGACTCCTTATTCCCGGAAGCTTTCTTCGCCTGTTGTGCCGCCTTCTGCTCTCTGGCCAGCTTTTCCGAATTCTGGATCAGGCGTTCCTGATGTTCTTCCCGCATGTTATCAATCTTTATACGGGAAAGGGAACCATAGGTTAATGCCCGCTGAATCGCCAGTCCCGGATCATTGGTATGCACATGCACCTTTACCACATCATCATCGGAAACCACAACCAGGGAATCTCCGACAGACTCCAGATAATCCTTGAATTCCTGCTCGGTCTCCTCGTCATAGTGCTTCTCTATATGAATAATAAATTCTGTACAATAGCCGTAACGAATCTCCGAGGTGTCCAGTCCAGATACATCTGCCCCGCCCTGGCTGCCGGCATGATCCGGGGAAGCCGGAGCAACCATAGCTGCCTGACCGGAAGCTTCCGACCAGTCTACTTCCTTTCCCAGAAGGCCCTCCATGGCGCCCTTTACCACTTGCATCAGACCCTGGCCGCCGGAATCCACGACTCCGGCCTGCTTTAATACCGGAAGCATCTCCGGTGTCTGGCTCAACACCAGATCTCCATGGGCAATCACCTCTCTGGCGAATTCCGCCACATCCTCGGTCTTCTCTGCCATCTCCACGGCTTTATCCGCCATTCCCCGGGCCACTGTGAGGATCGTCCCCTCCTTCGGCTTCATCACTGCCTTATAGGCTGTCTCCGTGGCACGTACAAAAGCACGGGAAAGCGCTGGCACATCCACAGTCTGCAACGGCTTGATCTCTTTGGTAAAGCCGCGAAACAGCTGAGATAAAATGACGCCGGAATTCCCTCTCGCCCCCCGCAGAGAACCGGAGGAGATCGCCTTGGCCAGTGTCTCCATCGTTGGCTTTTCGATCTCTGCCACCTCTCTGGCAGCTGCCATGATGGTCATTGTCATGTTCGTCCCTGTATCTCCGTCCGGAACCGGAAATACATTCAATTCATTGATCCACTCCTTTTTTGCTTCCAATCCCTGGGCAGACGCCAAAAACGCCTGTTTCATCAGCGGGGCGTCGATTTCTCGTATATTCACCGGTAGGTCCTCCTTAATCTATCACTCGTACACCTTCTACATAGATATTGATACTGTCAACATCCATGCCGGTGAATTCTTCTACTTTGTACTTTACATTGGCAATCAGATTATCCGCCACCGCACAGATACTGACCCCATATGCTACAATCACATGAAATTCCAGATTGATGTGACTTTCCTCCACCTTCACATGAATCCCTTTCGTCAGACTCTCCCGCTTTAAAAGCTTGACCAGTCCGTCCTTCATACTGACTGCGGCCATCCCCACAATCCCGAAGCATTCCACTGCCGTCATCCCGGCATACAATGCAATCACTTCGGAGCTGATCTGGATTTCACCCAGCTTGTTATTGATGCGTCCCTTCATGAAACCCCTCCATTCGAGTTTTCCTTTTATACAGCTTCTGATTCTCTTTACTGTTAATTATACCATTTTTCCCGAAAACCACAACCGGAATTTTTTCCAGCCATGCTTTTACTAAAAAAGAAACGCAGCCAGACACAAAAGAAGCCGGCTTCCTTCGCCGGCTTCCCAGATAAGCTTAAATCTTATAATACCTTATTCAGAAAACTGATAGTCCTCTCTTCTTTCGGATTCCCGAACACTTCCTCTGGCGTCCCTTCCTCAACGATATAGCCGTCATCCATGAAAATCACCCGATCCGCCACCTCTCTGGCAAATCCCATCTCATGTGTCACTACCACCATCGTCATTCCGTCCGCAGCCAGCTGCTTCATAACCTCCAGAACCTCGCCAACCATCTCCGGATCCAGGGCACTGGTCGGCTCGTCAAAAAGCATGATATCCGGATTCATCGCCAGTGCTCTGGCAATTGCCACACGCTGCTTCTGCCCGCCGGAGAGCTGTCCCGGATAGACATCAGCCTTGTCGGCAAGACCCACCCGTTCCAGAAGCCTGACTGCTTTTTGAGAAGCGCTTTCCTTATCCATCTTTTTCAATTCTATCGGTGCCAAGGTGATATTCTCCCGCACAGTCAGATGGGGAAATAGATTAAAATGCTGGAAAACCATCCCGATATTCTCCCGTACCCGGTTGATGTTGATATTCGGATCGGAAATCGGATGACCATCCACCATCACCTCACCCGCCGTAATTTTTTCCAGACGGTTCAGGCAGCGAAGAAACGTACTTTTTCCAGACCCGGAAGGCCCGATGAGACAGACCACCTCTCCCTCAGACACCTGCAGGCTGATTCTTTTGAGTACCTCCAGCTGTCCGAAATTCTTTTTCAGATTCTTAACAACAATCTTATTATCTTCCATAGGACACCTTCCTCTCCACCAGCACTGCCACCTTGGATAGCAGAGTACACACTACCAGATAAAAAGCGGCAACCACCAGCCAGATCGCCATCACCCGGGAGGCTGAGTTGGCGGCAATGATCTTGCCGTTCTGCGTCAGCTCCCGGATTCCGATGACCGAGATCAGCGAAGTGTCCTTCATGGAAATGATAAACTGATTGATGATGGACGGCAGCATGGTCCGGAAAGCCTGCGGCAAAATCACCTTGCTCATGGCCTTGCTGTAAGGAAGACCCAGACTGCGTGCGGCTTCCATCTGGCCCTTATCCACTGCCTCGATCCCGCCGCGGATAATCTCCGCCATATATGCGCCGGCATTCAGGCTCAGCGTCACTGCGCCCGCCGTAAAATTACCGCCGATATTGCCCCAGGCAAAGCCATAGGGACGCAGCACCTGGCTCAGTCCATAGAAAATGATCATCACCTGTACCATCAAAGGCGTTCCCCGGATGATATCGATATAAATGTTGGCAATCATCTTCAAAGGAGCAATCCCGGATACTTTGAAAAGACCAAAGATCACGCCCAAGACCGTCGCACAAACCAGCGAAATCGCAGTCAGCTTCACCGTCTCCCCCAGAGCTATACAGAAAGAGGGAAAATATTGTATAAGAACCTCAATAAAAGCCATATTACCATCACCTTTTTCTAAGTCATCATTAATTTCCGTGAACAACGAGCCATGCAGCTTGCTGCGGGGTATCTCACTTGGAAATGTAGGTATTCAGAATCTCGTCATATTTACCGCTGTCCTTCATGTTCTTAAGACCGGCATCAAACATCTCCAGAAGCTCCGTGTTCTGTCCCTTCAGTACAGCAAAGCCATAGGAATTGCCGTGCTCCATCTCCAGCGGCATCTTGAAAGCTGTACCGCGGGAAATCTCATAGCCAAGCACCGGATAATCCTCAAAGCAGGCTACGGAATTACCAGCCAGAACATCTTGGTACATGCTGGAAGAATCCTCAAACTGCATGATGGTAAAGCCATACTGATCCGCAATCGACTCCGCAAAGGTGCACCCCTCCGTACCGATCTTGGCGGCTACGGTTTTGCCATTCAAGTCGTCATAGGAAGCAATGTCAGAATCTGCATTCACTGCCATGCCCACACCGGAATCATAATAAGGCTCGGAGAAGTCATATTTTTCCTTTCTGGCATCTGTGATGGACATTCCTGCAATCACTGCGTCATACTCTCCTGCCTCCAGACCGGTCGTTGCTGCAGAGAAGCCTGCCACTACCAGCTCATATTCAAAGCCCTGGTCCTCGGCAATCGCCTTTAAAAGATCCAGATCGATACCGACCATCTCACCTTTGTCATTCTCAAATTCAAAGGGGGCAAAGGTTGTATCTGTGGCAATCTTATAAACCTTGTCAGTATCCGCAGAGCTTTCAGCTGCCTCGGTGCTTTCCGCTTCGGTGGCATCCGCAGCTGATTCTGCCTTGGTCTCTGCAGTGGTAGCCGGAGCTGCAGTGGTATCACTGGTACTGTTGCCTCCGCAGGCAGTCAGGGATGCTGCCATCAGGGCTGCCATGGTTAATGCGATCATTTTCCTCTTCATAATTGTTCCTCCTCATTCAATGAAATACAAAAAGGACAGCGCAAATAACAGCGATGTCCTCCTTGACTACTGGCTCGCATAAGCCATGGAAGTGATTCTAACACAAGTTTCTGTTAAAGTCAAGTGGTTGTTATTGCCACAACAAAATCATTGTTGCATATTGCTGCACAGGGCTGCTTTTCACGGGGTGGGGTGAGGTTCCAGAAGGTACGCTCTGGAAAAAGGGTTCCCCGGCTTGCGGGTTTCGGATGCAGAAACTCTAAGCTTGCAGAAATCTGCTAAAAGCAGGGACAAAAATACAGAACTCGCTTCGCTCAGACAGCTGTATTTTTGTCCCTGGCGCAGATTCCTGCGAGCTAAGAGTTTCCAGGCATCCTGCAAACGCAATCCGGGAAACCCTTTTTCCAGAGCTGGTATTTATTAGACCCGAAAGGACGGGGGACGGGATGTTCAGCCTTGGAACCTCACCTCATCCCATTTTCTGGCTGAACTGACGGCAGGCTTCCGCAAATCCCTGGAACAGCCCCTGTTGTGTTACCACTCTGGTCATATACTCCGGATGCCACTGTACGGCAAGGCTGAAGGGATAGTCATCGATCTCCAGTGCCTCCGGGTAACCTTCCGGACTGTCGGCAGCGATCCAAAGTCCCTCCCCGATGGTGTCCGCCGCCTGATGATGCAGGCTGTTCACTGTCGCAACATCTGATTTCAGAAGCCTGGATACCACACTGTCCGGATCCAGCTCGACCGGATGTGTGGCCGATGCCCGGTTCGCAAAATCCATATGCGGATATTCTTGTTTATCCGTGATATCCTGTATCAGGGTGCCGCCGAATGCCACATTCAGAAGCTGCATTCCCCGACCGATACAAAACAAAGGCTTTCTCGCTGCCAGAACGACGTCCAGCAACTGCAGCTCGAAGGTATCCCGCACCGGATCCGGTTTTTGGCAACCGGGCTGAGGCTTCTGACCGTACCTGTCCGGCCGGATATCCGGACCGCCGGGAAACAAAAAGCCGGCACATCGGTTTATCGCAGCAGCCCTGGCCTCTTCTGAGCTATCTGGCATTAAAAGCAGCACAGAAGCTCCGGCACGCTGCAGGCAACGGGTATACTTGTATTGCTGATAACGGTATAATAGATCCCTGCCCATGAAAGGAACTCCAACCGTTGGATAAAGCATGCCATCTCCTCCTATATCATCCATTACAAGCAGATTCCGTGGATAAATGATATATTTTCCATTGATTTCTGCTTCCCTATATCATATCACAAGTCCCAATAATCCGCCAGTTTAACAATCCTGGTATCATGTCATGATGTTGCTCATGAAGAGTAACCTTCCATAAATTCGATCAGATGCTCCACGACAGGAACCGGATCCGCCTTTATTAGCTGGCAGGAGCGAAACATCTCATATCCGTCTCCGCCGGCCCGACGATAATTCGTGATACACAGAGTAAAATGGTCTTCCGGTCGGATATCTCTGCCTTCCCGGCGTAATTTTGTGATGCGTTGGCCGCGGGGACGGGTAAAATCAATCTGATAATCAATCCCTGCATAGAAATCAAAATGAAAATACCGTGGTTTCGGCTCCAGGAACCGTCGACGGATCTGATAACAGTTGTCCTTCACTTCCAAAAATTCCGCACTCCACTCCAGGGCCCGGCGCAGGGTATCTCCATCACAAAGAACCGTGCAAAGGGTATTCGCGCTGGTATAGGCGCGAAACACATCTTTTACCTGTACCTTCGATGGCAGACCCATGGCAGTATTAGAAAGGCATGTGGCGGAAACCTGTGCTCCCGTGACAGCAAGCTGTACCTGATTGATAAAATCTGCCAGAGGTGAACCGTGAAGTGCCATCTCAATCCGGTCTCCAATCGGTATGGGTTCTGGAAGACAGCAAAGCAGACGCTCCTCCCAGTGATTCAGCTCCAGCCGTACTCCTGTAAGCGGCGGCATCGGATCCCAGACAGGTGAAGATTCCAGACGGGAAGAAATGCTCTGCAACCGGCCTCCGCAAACCGTGCCGGATACCTCCGCATAGCAGATACAAAAGGCACCGGGCTGAAGCGTATAAGTTCCATAAAGCATACGTCCCGGTTCTCTCCGGTGCTGATGGCCGGTAAAAAGGATATCCGGTCTGCATTCCCGGCACAGGCAACAGGCTATGTTCTCTCCACTGTCATCCAGCAGCTCACCAGTCTCAAAATCCTCTTCATAGCCTCCGTGATATAAACACACGGTCAGGTCACAGTGTCCGGAAAGTTCTCCCAGCACCCGGCGGGCAGCGGACAAAGGCGGTTCCAGGAAAAGCTCTTTCAGGGTTTCCTCCCGTTCCCAGCCTGCCAAAGCATCCGTACACAGACCAAACACCCCGATCCGCAAGCCGTTTTCCAGGACAAAAATCTGACTGTCCTGAATGGGAAGCCGACCGGCACGATCCCGAATGTTAGCGCACAGGCAGCTGGCAGAAAGAGAATCCAGATACCGGCTCAGGCTGGTAATTCCGTAATTAAAATCATGGTTTCCTAAGGTAACAGCATCAAAGCCGGCTTCATTCAGAACAACGGCGGCCGGATGCTTCCGGCTCACTTCCCTCGGCTCTCTCTGGCGGATCGGATCCGCCTTTTCCGCATTGGAGGTATTCCTGGATCCATCCGGGCATTTCTCGCTTCTCCTGGCCAGAAAAGCGCCGGCCGTCCCGCCCTGCAGCAGATCCCCTCCGTCAAAAATAAGGGTGTTGGAATCCTTATGAAAATGCCGGCTTGTTACATCCAGCCCGGCCTCCCCGGGCGATGCGAACAGCCGGCCATGAATATCACTGGTAAAAAGAATCCGAAATGTCTTTTCTTCCATAATTTTTATGTCTGCAGGAATTCCTTCATGATCTCTCCACGGATCTCCAGGAATTCCTGGTCAGTTCTTCCTCTTGGGAATGGCAGCTCTACTGGTACAATCTTCCGTACGACACCGGGATTCTTTCCCATAATAACTACCCGGTTACTCAGAAAGATCGCCTCATCAATATCATGGGTGACAATGATCATTGTGGTATGATCCTGCTCCCAGATGCGCAGAACCTCCTGCTGCATGGTCATACGGGTGAAGGCATCCAGAGCGCCAAAGGGCTCGTCCAGCAGAAGAAGCTGAGGCCTCGTTGCCAGCGCCCTGGCTATGCTCACACGCTGCTGCATCCCTCCGGAAAGCTGATTCGGCACTGCATCAGTAAACTCTGACAGACCTACCAGCCTCGTGTAGTATTCTACCAGTTCCTTCTTTTCACTCTTTGGTATGGAATCCGGAATCACGAATTCGATATTCTGCTGTACGCTCAGCCAGGGAAACAGTCTGGCCTCCTGAAAGATCATGCTGCATTTGGGAGAAGGACCGCTTACCGGTTCCCCATCCAGCAGAATCTCTCCTGAGCTGATGGTTTCCAGGGTTGTAATCAGCTTCAAAAGGGTACTTTTTCCGCATCCGCTGGCACCCACGATCGCCACCAGTTCCCCTTTTTTTACATTCAGATTGACTCCGGACAGAACCTCGATTTTCTGTCCTTTGATAAAAAAGTTCTTGTGCAGATCACGTATTTCTAAGATATTTTCTTGATTTGCCATGCTTCCTTCTCCTTCCCTAGCGGCTCTCGATAATCCCCCGGGTCTTGGCCAGATAATAGCGCTCTAACCGTGTCAGGCCCTTATCGATCACCAGTCCGATGAAACCGATCACCAGTACACACATATACATCACCCGTGCATTTGCTGTCTCACGGGAAAGTGTAATCAGATAGCCGATTCCTGTGGAAGAAGCGATCATTTCCGCAGCTACCACACTCATCCAGGCATTACTCATTCCCAGACGAAGTCCTGTCAGGATCGCCGGAATCGAAGAGGGAACAATGATCTTAAAGATGGTTTTCATGGTGGGAATCCGGTAAGTATAGGCCACCTCCAAAAGCTTGTTGTCCACAGTCTGAATTCCGTGGATGGTGTTTAACAGCACCGGCCAGAAGGAACCAAAGGCAATAATTACTACCTTGGAAGAAAAGCCAATCCCAACCAGAAGAATGACAATCGGAATCAGTGCAATGGTAGGGATGGGACGCAAAACACTGACAATTCCGCTGAGCGCCGCATTTACCGGCTTAAACAATCCCATCAAAAAGCCTGCCGCCACACCGCATACGGCACCGATCAGATAACCGCAGGCCACACGGCCAAAGCTTACACTTAAATTCTTCCAGAGCTTTCCGGATTCAATATAAGAAAGAAAAGTCTTTGCAATCGTCAACGGAGGAGGAACCAGAGATGCCTTTACCAGTCCGTGGGTGGATGCAAACTGCCACAGCAGCAGCACTAGAACCGGAAACAGAATGGCCACAGCCAGCAGTATCTGATTGTATCTCGTATTTTTAGGAGAATTCAATTTAAACATATCCGTAAATCCGCCTTTCTAAAAGTAAACCTCCCTGCGCCAGACAGTGAAGGCATTGGCATCCCTGAAGGAAATCCCCCGCAGCAGGCTGCAAGAGCATTCTTTGCAAGCATTTGACATGCCATGCAAATCCACAGGGGGTTCCTCATTGCTTAGCGATAACCGGCAATCTCCAGATAGCGCAACTCCAGAATATCATCTATTGTGATATCCGGATTTGACAAAAGATCATTATCCTTCATAAATTCCAGAACCTCGCCCAATACCTTTAAATCCTGCTCTGTCAGGTTGATGCCGAAGTTAGAACCACCATACATGGTAGCAAACCAGTTTTCTTCCCGCTGGGTGATCCCTGCCAACGTGGTAAATGCTTCCTTCTGGTTCTCCTCGCTTTCTGCCATCCAGTCGTCTACCTTCTGTACCGCCCGCAGGATCTTTGCCGTAATCTCCGGATATTTTTCGCAGAATTCTGTGCGTCCTACAAAGGCGCTGATCTGACAGGTGCTGCTGGCAGTGCCGTCTGCCAGGACATGTACCTCACCGGCTTCCATCATGGAATTGAATTTGGCCAGCTGATCAGCCGCTCCCTGTACCTCGCCGGAAGCGAGAAGAGTTACCGTATCGTTCGTATTCACCAGTTCAATGTCATCTTCCGTAAGCCCCATGGAATTCAGATAAGTAAGCAGCAGATAATGAGCGCTGGTTCCCACGGATACTGCCACCTTTGCCCCTTTCAGGCCTTCTGCATCCGTGATATCACTGCTGACAACCAAAGGATACATCGTCTCTGTATCACAGTTACGTCCAATGATCTTATAACCGTATTCTGCAGAAATACCGGAGATAGCTGCCTGCTCACCGAATTCGGCAAAATCCAGATCCCCGGAAGCAAATGCTTCTGAGATCGCCGGACCATTCTGGAAATAATCCAGGGTAAAAGTGATATTGCTGCCTTCAAACTCTTCCTCAAGATAGCCAAGGTTATAAGCCAGATTTAAAGGGAACTGGCTGTTAATGTCCCCCAGATGAATCTCCAGGGCATCTCCCTCATACACATAATCATCAAGAGAAGCAGCCTCGGCAGCTGTCTCTTCTGTTTCTGTGCTTTCCGCCTCTGTTTCCTGTGTTTTGGCTGCCTCTGTAGCCTCCGGCTGACTGGGTGCCGCCGTCGTAGTCTCTCCGCCTCCGGATGAGCATGCTGACAGCATGGCCACCATACTCAAGGACAGAACAACCGACAATACCTTTTTCATCTTAACATCCTCCTTTTTCTCTCATGTTTTCTGCATGACGCCCTACGGCTGCGTCACAGTCTCAGCAGCTTCGCTGCATTATTGTAAAAGAAATCTGGAAGTACTGATTCTTTTATCCCACAGGTTTCGTAAAACCTGGCCGTATCAATAACATTCAAAATGGGATAGGCTGTTCCAAAGAGCATCTGGCGCTTCATCAAGGTATTGGCTGCCTTCACATAATCCTGGCTGCCCGCGCCGCTAAGTCCGTACATATCGGGCACGATATAAACATTGGATGAGTTAAAGCCCATGGCCATGACTTCCAGGTGCCAGGGCCAGCCCCCATGTCCCACAACAACCTTAAGCTCCGGAAACTGATGGATCACAACCCCAAGCTGACGAACCGTATCCGGATCCACAACCGGGAGAAGCTTGGCACTGTAGCTGATAAACAGAGGCAGTCCCTCTCGCTGAAGCTTTTCATACATAGGGAATGCCACAGGGTCGTCAAAAGCGTAAGGCTTTGGCTGGAATGTGGGTTCCGCACTCACTCCGCGGATATCCTCCTCTGCCACAAGCCGGTCGATTCGTTCCAAAACCTGTTCTCCCTCTGTAGGATCCGCATAGGGAAAAACCAGGAAACGGCCCGGATACCGCTTTGTCAGGGAAAACATTTCATTCCCTTCTTCTCCCAGGTTTTTACGTACCGGAACCACAGACAGGTCAATCCCTGCCTCATCCATTTCCATGACAAATTGTTCCAGGCTCCCTGTCCGCTGCGACTCAGACACGGTCATATCAAAGGCATCTGCCAGCCGCGCAAAGTGGGCCTGTTCTTTTTGAAACATCGCCAGATAATTTCCATAGGGCGGACGCACCCTGAAATCAATTTTTCGATACATGGTCCTTTCCCCGCACAAAATTTATTTGCATATCGTTGAAGTTAGTATATAATAAAATAATAGCCGCTACTATGAGATTTCTCACATTTTGAAAAATATTGGGGAGACAGAATAAAGTGAAGGATTATCCGATTCAAAAGAAACCTGATAAAAATATGACAGAAAGAGGGACTGTAGAACAGATATTGGAGCAATCTGGCTTTTTAAGCCGGTTTTCCTTCGACATCCGCCCCTATGCCCGTATCCGGGATTATGAAAAGGATGAGGCCATTATCGTCAGCACAAGCAAACTGACGCGCATCCTTTATCTGATCAGGGGCACAGCCAAGCTCTACAGCCAGCACAAAAACGGCCGTCAGTCCCTGATTAATTTTTTTACACCGCCCAGCTTTTTAGGCGTTCCTGAGCTTTTTGAGGAAAGCAAGCAGCCCTATCCCCTGGTTGCTCAGACCCGTTGCCGTTTTATCGAGGTAGATACCACCCGCTGCCGCGCACAGCTTTTGCAGGATGCACTTTTTCTGCGTTTCTGCTGCAGTATGGCACTCAAGCAAAATGCCGCCCAGAACCTGCGTTACATGAACCTGACTGCCTATCCCTGCCGCAACAACTTTGCCGCCAGCCTGCTCCTTTTGCAAAATGATGGGATTCTTTCCGTCAAATATGTGGAGCTGGCGGAATATCTGGCGATATCCTACCGCCATCTGATGCATCTGATTTCTGAGCTGTGCAGCGAGGGGATTGTTGAGAGAGTTCCCAAGGGACTGCGGATCCTGGACTGGAATCAGGTGTACAGCCTGGCTAATGAAATCCAGGAGCACAGATAACCATCGGAAATGAGCCTCCGCAAAAGCCAATCACAAAAAGACAGGAACAGGAGCCTGACCATCATGAAACCCAAATGCATGACTTCTGTACGTTCAGCACTGCTTTGGATTCCTATTCGTCAGACCAGAGATTTGCCCGTGAGTTAGTATGTTCCTCACATCCGGCTTCCTTCAGATTCCGCCTCTCAATGGACACCCTTGTCTTCGGCTATATCCTTCCTGCTATCGGGCGGATTCGGGACTTTCACCCATTAGAAACGTGCGCCGCCAGGCGCACAAGAAAAAACGGCGGGCCCTCACTGTGAGGAGCCCGCCATTTATCATCCATTAACCAAATACCGCCCGATAATCCTCCTGGAACTTCTTAATCCCCGCATCGGTCAAAGGATGCTTCGTCATCTGCTCCAGCACCTTGTAAGGCACGGTGGCGATCTGCGCTCCGGCACGGGCACAATCGATCACATGAATCGGATGGCGGATGCTGGCAGCGATAATCTCTGTCTCAATGTCATGAATATCAAAAATCTCCGCAATCTCTGCAATCAGATCAATCCCCGGCATGGAGATATCATCCAGACGTCCCAGAAACGGCGACACATAGGTAGCGCCGGCGCGGGCTGCCAAAAGCGCCTGAGCCGCGGTAAACACCAGGGTAACATTGGTGTGGATACCTTCTGCGTGGAGAACCTTCACAGCCTTCAGTCCCTCTATGGTCATAGGAATCTTCACCACCATATTGGGATGGATGGCCGCAATCTCCCTTCCCTCTTTGATCATCCCCTCAGCATCCGTTGTCGTGGCCTTCACCTCTCCGCTAATGGGGCCGTCCACAATGGAAGCGATCTCTGCAATCACCTGGTTAAAATCGCGTCCCTCCTTGGCAATCAGAGACGGATTGGTGGTGACGCCGCAGATAATTCCCATATCGTTGGCCTTGCGGATATCTTCTACATTAGCTGTGTCTACAAAAAATTTCATTGTTACACATGCTCCTTTCCTTATGCTTTTGTTTTTAAACTAATCCTACCATGAGAATCCGAAAACGTCAAAGACTTCTTGTTTCTGTCACAGGAATTTAAACAAAAGGATTTTCTCCCGGATACCGCATCCCCTTGGGATGGTTAAAGCCGATTTCTTCTACCTCCACGCCAATATATTTAAAGACCTCATACAAGGCCTTCCCGAAATGCCCAAAGGCCACTCCGCCATGGTGAGGATAATTCTTCTCAATCAGTACATGGCGGTAAAATCTTCCCATCTCCGGAATGGCGAAAATGCCGATAGCGCCAAAGGATCGGGTGGCCGCCGGGAGCACCTCCCCCTGAGCGATATAACCTCTCAGCTTGCAGTCCGCCGTACTCTGCAGCCGGTAGAAGGTGATATCGCCGGGAACGATATCCCCCTCTAAGGTGCCCTGAGTCACCTCTTCCGGCAGGGAGCGGGCCATGATCAGCTGGTATTTCATCTCACAGAAGGAAAGCTTTCTGGAGCAGGTATTGCCGCAATGGAAACCCATGAAGGTCTCTCTGTGCTCATAGGGGAACTTCCCTGCAATCTCCTCCTGGTACAGATCCTCGGGCACGGAATTATTGATATCTAAAAGCGTTACCGCATCCTGGCTGACGCAGGTTCCGATGAATTCACTGAGCGCCCCGTAGATGTCCACCTCGCAGGACACCGGAATTCCCCGGCCGGTCAGACGGCTGTTCACATAGCAGGGCACAAAGCCAAACTGAGTCTGGAAGGCAGGCCAGCATTTCCCGGCGATCGCCGCATATTCCCGGCTTCCTTTGTGGGCCTCCACCCAGTCTGTCAGGGTCAGCTCATACTGGGCAAGCTTTTCCAGGATCTCCGGCTTCTTGTTGCCGGTTCCCAGTTCTTTCTCCATGTCCTTCACAATCTCCGGAATCCGCGCATCCCCGGCATGGCTGTGGAATGCTTCAAAAAGATCAAGCTCTGAGTTTTCCTCAATCTCCACCCCCAGATTGTAAAGCTGCTTGATCGGCGCGTTGCAGGCCAGGAAATTCAAAGGTCTGGGGCCAAAGCTGATAATCTTTAAATTTTTCAGTCCCACCACTGCACGGGCGATGGGCAAGAACTCCCGAATCATGTCCGCGCATTCCTCTGCCGTTCCAACCGGATACTCTGGGATGTAAGCGCGGATATTGCGCAGCTTTAAGTTATAGCTGGCATTGAGCATGCCGCAGTAGGCATCACCGCGGCCCTGAATCAGGTTATCCCCGCTCTCCTCCGCCGCAGCCACAAACATCACCGGTCCGTCAAAGTTCTTTGCCAGCAAGGTCTCTGCGGTCTCGGGTCCGAAGTTCCCCAGGTATACCACCAGGGCATTACAGCCTGCCTTCTTCACGTCCTCCAGCGCCTGCAGCATATGAATCTCGCTTTCCACAATGCAGACCGGACACTCATAAAGATCCTCCTTCCCATACTTCTTTTCATAGGCTTCCACCACAGCTTTTCTGCGATTGACGGAAAGACTCTCCGGGAAACAATCCCGGCTCACAGCCACGATTCCAACTTTAATCTTAGGAATATTTGTCATCATACCTGAAATCCTCCTACTGTGTTTTGTTTTATAATTTTTGTAAGGTGGATTCTGCGTTCCACGCAGCAGAAATCAACGCAGGACCATAATCCTCTGACAAACGAAAAGCAATCCTGTTCCCTTACACAGATATATTCTCTCCCTTAAGTCCCAGAAAGCTTCCCTCAGGCAGGCCTCCCTCCGGATGACCGATCAGCCATTTGTTGCAGGCAGTCTGCAGCTTTTCCTCTCCGCTTCTCACAGCCGGCTTTTTCACCAATGGTCCGTTGGTTCCTCTCGGAAGAACCACCACGCAGCGAAAACCATCTTCCCCGGCCTGGCAGGGCGCATAATGAAGGGTTGTGGCATAGACTTCAATCATGGTCCCTGACGGAACCAGAAATGCCTTCACCGCAGAAGTATCCAGCGTATAGTCCGCCTCCACATCCTGCAGTCTCCCTAACAGAAGAATCAGATCTCCCACCGCCACATTCACTTCCGAATCCCGGTGGTATTCCAGCGCATTCAGTTTCTGGTTATGGCCGTTGCAGTAGCCGATCTGGATCGGCATTCCGCCAAAAACGCCTTCGGCCAGTTCCTCTGCCGCTGAGACCTTCTCAAGCTCCGGCACCGAAGCCACATACACCACATCCTCCGGTACCGGTGTCTTCTTCATCTCCCCGATCAGCTCCTCCAGCCCATATCCCGGAATCACTCTCCCATACTCTTTAAATTCCGGGTCCTTTACCTGATAAATCCTCATGGCTTTCCTCCCGTATTCTTTGTTCTACATCTTTGCCAGTTCCTTAAAATTTTCCTTAAGGCTCTGATACAGCTGATGATACTTTTCATAGACCTGGGCCTGCTCCTTCTTTGGACCGGTGCTGCTCTTTTCCTCAATCAACTGGTCACAGGCCGTCTCCACATCTGGATAAATCCCGCAGCCAACGCCTGCCAGGATCGCCGCCCCTAAGGCCGGTCCCTCCTCCTGGCACACTGTCTTCACCGGACAGCGATACAGATCTGCCAGCATCTGCCGCCAGACCGGACTCTTTCCTCCTCCTCCGCAGGCCATCATTTTATCCACCTCAATCCCCATCTCCTGCAGAATCTCATTGCAGTCACAGAGAGAATAGGCCACGCCTTCCATTACCGCCCGCAAAAGATGTTTTTTCTGATGAATTGCAGAAAGTCCGAAGAAGACTCCCCGGCAGTCCGCATCCAGATGAGGAGTTCTTTCTCCCATCAGATAGGGTAAATAAAGCAGCCGGTCACTGCCAGCCGGCACGGTGGCCACCTCCTCATTGATCCGGTCATATACATCTCTTCCCTCCGCCTCGGCTCTGGCGGAATAATCCTGACAGAACTGATCCTTGAACCATTTTAAAGACAATCCGGCTCCCTGAGTAACTCCCATTACATGCCAGGCCCCCGGCACAGCACAGCAACAGGTATGGACCCGCCCCTTCGGATCAATGGCCACTTTATTGCTGTGAGCAAACACCACCCCCGAAGTACCGATGGTGGTAAAAGCCCTTCCGTCCCGAACCACGCCGGTTCCCACCGCAGCAGCTGCATTATCTCCGGCTCCGCCTACCACTCTGGTCTCTGTGGTCAGTCCGGTCCTCTCGGCCGCCTCCCGGGTAAGCCTCCCCGTAACCTGACAGGATTCATACACATCCCCCAGAAGAGACCGGTCAATATCCAGCACCTTTAAAACCTCATCCGACCAGTCACGGGCCGGTACATCAAGAAGCTGCATTCCACTGGCATCGCTGACCTCTGTGGCAAAAGCCCCGGTCAGGGTATAGCGGATATAATCCTTGGGAAGAAGGATGTGATGACAGCGTCTGTAATTCTCCGGCTCATTCTTTTTTACCCACAAAATCTTGGCGGCCGTCCATCCGGTCAGGGGCGGATTGGCCGTGATCTCAATCCATTTCTCCCGGGGCATCCGCTTTAACATGTCTTCTACTTCCGCCCCTGTTCTCTGGTCGCACCAGATAATCGAAGGACGAATCACCTCCCCCTTCTCATCCAGCATAACCAGCCCATGCATTTGCCCGGAAATACCGATTCCCTTAATGTCCTCTAAAGCCCCGTCAAAACGCTCCACCACCTCCTTGATGGCGGCAAAAACCGCATCCCGCCAATCCTCCGGACGCTGCTCCGCCCAGCCGTTTTGAGGCTGATATAAGGGATAGGCCAGAGATGCTGAGGCAATCACATTTCCCGCCTCATCAAACAGTACGGTTTTTGTCGCTGAGGTACCTACATCAATTCCAATTAAATAGTTCATATTCTTCTCCTGCTTACAAACTCTTCACCACATCCGCCACATGATCCGACGTAAATCCAAACCGCCTGAAAAGCTCTTCTGCCGCCAGAACCCGGATAGCATTTACCGATTTCTGCTCCAATTGTCTGTTCGTCGCACGATCCTCCTTCTATTCTAAATGGTAACCGCTCAATCTTCAATCTCTTTTTGAAATTACGGATTTTATCCGATTACCTTCCGGATATCCCGGGAGGAACTGCCCAGGGCGATCTCTCTGTCCTTCCCATTGCCATGGAGTCGAATCCAAATCTTTTTCTTCTCCCCCGGAGCCAGTTCCACTTTCTCAAAACCTGCCAGAGTCTGGTAGGGAGCTTTCTTATCTCTCACTCTCTGACGCAGATACACCTGAATCGTCTCTTTTCCTGTCCGTTCTCCCACATTGACAATCTCACAGGTCACAAAAACCGTTCCCGGCTGTTCTCCCTCTTTCTCTTCCAGCCTGGCCTCCCCATAGGAAAACTCGGTATACGACAATCCGTGTCCAAAACAGAAGTCCGGCTCTATCCCAAAGGAATCCAGATAACGATATCCCACAAACACACCTTCCCCATAGCGAACCTTATCACCTCCCGGAAATTCTCCCACACAATGTGCGGAACAGTCCCTGTGACTCTTGTAAAAACTTTCCGGAAGCTTTCCGGAAGGATTGACCTTTCCAAACAGCACCTCGGCCAGGGCGGTTCCTCCTTCCATACCTGCATACCAACACCACACCAGACTGTGTGCCTGATCAATCCACTGCCCCATCTCCACCGAACTTCCGCCCTGCAGCACCGTAATCATATCCGGCCGGACCTTTAACAGTTCACAGATCAGTTCATCCTGCTCATAGGGAAGCTTCATATCCGGCCGGTCGCTGCCCTCGCTGTCCTGATCGTGGTTTAAACCTCCCACGAAAATCACCTGATCATATTCCTTTGACGCTGCCAGTTTTACCGCCTGCTGCCGCAGAATCCGACGCTGCTGTCGGGAAGCCTCATCCTCTTTTTGCACCTTTACCAAGCCGCCGCCGTTTTCCAGGCTTGTTTCCTGCCAGTTGGCCGCAGACACCTTGCCGTCACCGTCCTCATCACTGCCTGCATACACCCGATCTCTGCAATATCCCGGCGCAAAATCCACCTGACAGTTTCCTCCCAACAGCTTCTGAATTCCCATGAGAGGCGTAATCTCATATAATGCCTTGATCTCCCCGCTTCCGCCGCCGTTTGCATGGGTGCAGTCGCCATTGTCTCCCACTACCAGAATCCGGTGACATTTCTCCGGGTTTAACGGCAGATGTCCCTTCTCATTCTTTAAGAGCACCACAGACTCCCTTGCTGCATACAGCACGGTCTGCCTGTGCTCCTCCGTATTATAGCAGCCCCGCTTTCTCTCGCCGCCCAGCATATGGAGCCGCATCATCAGCATCAAAATGTGAATGACCTTTTCATCCACCCGTTCTTCCGGAATCTCGCCTGTTTCCACCAGCTTCTTTAAGGGCTCAGCCAGCTTATACTGATCAAAATCACTGGTCACGGACATTTCGATATCCAGCTCAGAAAGAGCCGCCAGCCTGGTATCATGAACTCCTCCCCAGTCAGAGACAATCACTCCGTCATAGTCCCACTCCTCCCGCAGAACCTTCCGCAGCAGAAAATCACTCTGACAACAGTGCTCTCCGTACAGACGATTGTAGGCTCCCATGATCATCAGGGCTCCTCCGGCTTTCACTGCCTCATAAAAAGCCGGCAGATAGATCTCTCTCAGCACATCCTCATCCACATCCACATCCACCCAGAGGCGCTCGGTCTCCTGGTTGTTTACCGCAAAATGCTTCACACAGGCAGCCACATCCCACTGCTGTACTCCCTGAATAAAAGGTGCCGCCAATTCACCGGTAAGATAAGGGTCCTCGCTGAAATATTCAAAATTTCTTCCACAGAGAGGACTTCTCTTGATATTGATTCCCGGGCCCAGGATCACATCCTTGCCCCGGCCCCTGGCCTCCGCCCCCAGTACAGACCCGGCCTCACCGGCCAGCTTGCGGTTCCAGGTGGCGGCAAGGGCGCTGCAGCAGGGCAGATAAGTGACAAAATCATTATTGTGCCCAATGGCCTTCCAGGAATCCGGCTCAAAATCCTGCCGCACTCCCATGGTGCTGTCCGACATCCGCAAAGGCGGAATACCCAGCCGCTCTACCCCTTGTGTAGCAAACAGTTCCGCGCCATGAATCATGCCGATTTTTTCCTCCAGCGTCAGCTGCGCCGCCAGGGCCTCCGCCCTGTCTCTTAACTCTTTCTTCATTCCTTACCTCCCACCGTAATCCGAAATTTCTCTTCCTGGTAAATTTTCTCAAGTTCTTCCGAAACTTCTAAAATTTTCTCTTCTCGATAGTACCTTCCAGGGCTTTTTCGGCATTCACACATCCAGGCGCCACTAAAATCTCACTTCCTCCGCGAACCCACAGAGGGATGGACAGATAGCCATGTTTCTCCCGTCTCCACACGCCGCCCTGCGCCCGCTCACCGGTCAGGTAATTGACCCACTCTCCCTGAGGCAGGTAATATTCGGCAATTCCTTCCGAATTAAAAATAGGAGCTACTAAAAGACTGTCTCCCAGCATGTACTGGCGGTCCAGATAACGGCAGTTGGGATCCTCCTCAAACTCCAGCGCCATGCTGCGCATCAGCGGAATCCCTGTCTGGCTGGTCTTTTCTGCCTGCTCATACAGATAAGGCACCAGCTCCAGCTTCAGCCGGGTGAAGAAACGAAGCACATCCACGGCCTCCTCGTCATACACCCATGGTACCCGGTAGGAGGTGCTTCCATGGAGCCGGCTGTGAGTGGACAAAAGCCCGAAGGCTGCCCAGCGCTTATATACGTCCGCCGTGGACTGCTGCTCAAAGCCGCCGATATCATGACTCCAATACCCAAAACCGCTTGAGGTCAGGGACAGCCCGCCCCGCAGGCTCTCCGCCATAGACTCATAGCTAGACCAGCAGTCCCCTCCCCAGTGAACCGGGAACTTCTGCCCCCCTGCCGTAGCAGACCGGGCAAAAACCATTGCCTCCTCATGCCCTTTTTTCTTTTCCAACACCTCATACACAACCTTGTTATAAAGATAGGTATAGAAATTGTGCATCTTCTTTGGGTCTGCTCCGTTTGCATACATTACCTCCGTGGGAATTCTCTCACCGAAGTCCGTCTTAAAGCAGTCCACTCCCATATCGATCAGCTGCGCCAGCTTATCCTGATACCACTTTGCTGCCTCCGGACTGGTGAAATCCACAACCGCCAGCCCCGGCTGCCACATATCCCACTGCCACACATCTCCGTCCGGCCGCCGGATGAAGTATCCTTTCTCCATCCCTTCCTCAAACAGCGCCGACTCCTGCGCAATATAAGGATTAATCCACACACAGATTTTAATTCCCTTGGCCCTGATCCTTGACAGCATTCCCTCCGGATCCGGGAACACCCGCTCATCCCAGATAAAATCCGTCCAGTGGAATTCCCGCATCCAGAAGCAGTCAAAATGGAATACGCTTAAAGGAATTCCTCTCTCTTCCATCCCGTCAATAAAGCTCATCACGGTCTTTTCATCATAATCCGTGGTAAAAGAGGTGGACAGCCACAGCCCGAAGCTATAGGGCGGAGTAAGAGCCGGCTTTCCGGTCAGATCCGTATAGCGGACCAGCACCTCCTTCATGGACGCCCCGCCCATGACGAAATAGTCCAGGTTCTCGCCCTCCACGGAAAATCCCAGCTTGGACACCTGCTCCGTTCCCACCTCAAACTCCACCCTCTCCGGGTGATTGACAAACACCCCATATCCCCGGTCTGACAGATAAAACGGGATGTTCTTATAGGACTGCTCCGTGCTGGTTCCTCCGTCCTCATTCCAGACAGACACAGACTGTCCATTCTTAACCAGAGGTGTAAAACGCTCTCCCAGACCATAGATCAGCTCGCCCACGGAAAGCCCCAGCTGCTGGTTCATCCAGGCTTCCTTCTTCTCATGCACATCGTAGGCCATCCCGGTCCAGTGTCCCCGGATATACGCCAGATCCTTGCCCTCACAGCGGGTCAGCACTTTCCCGTCCCGCTCATAAACCATAGAAGCATCCCTCAGGTCGATGGTCAGGCTCATGCATCCATCCATTACCCGCAGAAGATTGTCTTCCTCCTCCACACTGATGGGCCTGTTTTGATCCATATTCAACTCAAACTCTGGTTCTCTTTTCCGAATTCCTTTATGATGGACCACCTGCACCCGAAAGGTCTCCGGCGCCGGAACCGTAATCCGGATGCTGAGATTCACCCCATCCAGGGTATCTCCTTTTTTCACAATTTTCCTTGCCGGAGCACACAGCTCCAGAGAACTCTCTGTCTTTCTCACCTCGTAGATTTCCTGAGGCGAAAATCCCGCAAACCCTTCCTTCAAAAGCCAGCAGCCGTTATGAAATTTCATTGTACAATCTTCCTTTCTTTACAAAATAACATCAGATTTTCTGTGTCGCTGTTTCCTATGTCGCCATTTCCTGTTTCAGTTTTTCCCCATCTCTACTCCATTGGCCCATAATGAAAGGTGATCTCCAGGGTCTTCATTCCCTTCCAGGCCTCTTCTCCGATAACCACCGGTGAAGCTTCTCCTGTTTCCTTGTTGGCCACTCTGGATTCCTCTGGGTTAAAACTTGCCCACCGGTTGTACAGATTCACCCTGGTGCAGATTCCGTTATCTGATGTCGTATAAGATTCTGCATCCGGCTCATACTTTTCACCATTGATCCGAATCTCCTGGATTGTAATCACATATCCCGGATAAAGGATTTCCCCATTGGCAATCCCCAGAGCTGAAAATCCAACTCCCGCAGCGCTTCCCACAGAAGCCCCGGTTACATCCAGCTTCACTATATAGTCCCCTTCACCGTCAATTTCTGCGTCCTCTGCCACGATTCCGTCAGTTTTTGACCCCGGTTTGTAGATATCTCCGACACTGTATTCCAGCTTGCCATCGCTGCTGCTGAACATAATCCATGCGGTCGCCCCATCCAGCTTTGAAACATCCACATTCAAATCCAGAGCCTCCGGAGCCGCTGCCAGGGCGGCCTTAAGCTTCTCCCGTGCCTGTTCCGCAATCTCATCCCGGGTCATGCCCTCCCGGGCCTTCTCACTATGGCTGCGGTATACCTGCTCCGAAGCCTCGTCCAGAAAACTCAGCTTATCGCGAAGAAACAGATTGCTGCAATCCCAGAGCATGGGACAGAAATCCTTCTCGTCACAATTGTTAAGGAAATTCTCAATAAACGCCGCTGTATTGTCCTTCACCAAGCCGTCCTCGTTAAGCGCCACCGCATACTCCCCGATCACCACACCATATCCCTGTTTGGTGAATTTGGTCATTTTCTCCAGGGTATCATTCTGCTCCTTATATTCCCCGGCCGACCCCCACTGGGAAACTCCCGCCGTTCCACAGTACCCCCACGGCATATAATAGTGGACAGAGACCATCAGCTTATTCTCCGCCGTATCCTCTGGCATCACATAACGTTCATCGCAGGTCTTATCAATGTCCGTATTATACCCGGCAATCAGGAGAAAACGCTCTGCATTATTGCCGCCGGATTTTCTCACCAGATCCACGAATGTCTGGTTAATCCGGTTGGCTGTCTCATAACATTCATCCTCCGACAAGGCACCCGAATCCTCGCACAGATCTACATCATTCAGGCGATCCCCCAGCTCCTCGTTTCCGGACTCAAAGATCAGATCCATGGGATAATCCTTAAACCTTTCTGTGATCTGTTCCCATATGGCAGTATACATTTCCATGGCCTTTTGCCTGGTATCCTCACTGGAGGAACCGAACATTCCCCACCAGCCGCCGTCCCAGTGGTCATTGATAATCACTGCCATGCCATTATCCAGACCGTAACCCACCAGTTCCTCTATCCGGTCCATATAGTCCTGGCCGATCGTATAATCCCCGTTCTCAAAATCCATGGCATTGGTCCAGGCCACCGGAATTCTTAAGGAATCAAAGCCCATATCTTTCATGGCTTTTACCATCTCCTCTGTAGTCACCGGCTGTCCCCAGTGAGTCTCATATTCCGATACGGCCCGGCCAACACCAAGATCTGTATGTCCGTAAGCCTCCATGGTATTCCCCAGGTTAATGCCATTGCCCATCCGGCGAGTCATCTCAATCGCCGTCTTCGGAGGAAGCTTTTCCCCATCTCCTGTATCCTCGCTTCCAGAAGCCTCTCTTTCTGTCTCACTGCTCTGTATCACAGCCTCTGTTGCTGCAGTCGCTTCCTTATTGTCCGCCGGGGCGCTGCATCCCCCCAGGCATAACCCGGCAGCCGCTGCCAGAACAGAAGCTGCTGCCATTGTCTGAATTCGTCTCATCCAGGATAATTTCATGATGCTTTTCTCCACCTTTCTTTGTAACCGTTACGCACACTCTATCATACCCTCACAAAGAAAAACACCAGAGTTTTTTGCTGATAAATGCCTTTATTTTTTTATCTTGCTCCTCTGCCAATCCGGCCTCATATTCTGTGATATCGGAGTAACCGACGCCGGACTCGGCGTTGGATTTTACGATCCAGCTTCCCTCCGCCCGCAAAAGACCCAAAAACATGCTGTGATAAAAGCAGACACTTGGGTTTCGTTCTTTGAAACCCTTGGTGATCGCTTTCCCAACGGGCAAGTTTTCCTTCTTTTCTTTTTTCATTGCCGTGTCCCGAATACTAATGGACTCTGACAAAAACGCGCCAAACCCTTGTCCCGCATCATGAAAACAAGCATAACTCACCTGTGATATATCCGATATACCATAATCCGTTGCCTATTTACAATCCAATTGTAATCTTCGGTTCCATTTTTCAGATAAATACTTACCATTCACTACAAAATCCATACCATCTGTGAACAGGTAGAAAAATTAGTAAAAAAACAAATGCCGGATTGCGATACAGAACGATTTGCTTCCGGAGAAGAATTGTTAAGGGAAACAAAACGATTTGATATTGTATTTCTTGATATACAAATGGATGGCATAAACGGAATACAGGCAGCAAAAACGCTGCGCGATAGAAATTTGCAGAGGTATTTGCCAGGGCTGTGGAAGAGACAGAAAGGAAAAGAGATTAAGGGAAGAGCCGTTCTTTATTAGGTCAAATGGCAGAACGGTTATTTTGAACCGGGAGCATATTCTATACGTTGAAAGCCAAAATCGAATGGTAAATTTTCATACGACAAACGAAAGCTTGGAACTATACTCCGACATGAGAGATTTGGAACAGCAGTTAGGCGGAAATTTCTATCGCTGTCACAGGGGATATATCGTGAATATGGGACATATTGCCGGGTATGGGAAGGACAGTATATCCCTGACAAATGGAGAAACCATTTGTTTATGATGTTTCGCGCCAGTGAAAAAGGCGGACAGGAATACGAAAAGGCAGAGCCAGACTGCCGACAAATTATTTTGTCGCCCACTACCTGAACGAAGTTGCATTTTGAGCCATCACAAGCAGTTGCCACGGATTCCCCGGCAACTGCTTCTGCATTTCCTTCTGCCGCCATCTTCCTGTCCATCGTGCCCCTCTTTTTCCTGCCAAATATGCCATCAGACATGCAGTCTCATGTATAAGAGCGGATAGGAATTCCAGACTGATTTTTGGTCTCTTATCGTTTAAAAACCGCTTTTGCTGACCTGAATCACTACCGGCAATTGGCTCCTCACTTTCCTGGTGCAGATATGCAGCCCTTCCTGATCCTGTGTCCATTGTGGAATTTCTCTGCTTCCCAGTACCTGTACGCTTTTGATTTTCTCTCCAAAGGCCATCCTTTCTTGTTTCGGTTTTTGTTCCCCCAGGCTCTCAGGCGCAGCCAGAGAATGAATGGTCACCTGTCCGTCTTCCGGATAAGCCAGCACAAAAGCATAGATGTTATCCTCCCTGGCGGTAAAGCGGATATCTGCCCTCGTATACGCAATCTTCTGTGAGTCTGTAAACGCTCCTTCCGGCTCTGCCATATCGCCCTCCCCGGCAATCCTCCAGGGATGGCTGCCATAAATTGCTTCTCCATTCACCTGTAACCACTCACCGACTGCTTCCAGAATCTCCCGATCCCGCTCTGGCACAGCCCCGTCCCCTTTGGGCCCCACATTCAGCAGCAGGTTCCCGTTCCGGCAGACAACGTTAATAAGAATCGTCAGGATCTGACGCACACTCTTATACTCCAGGTTATCGGTATAACACCAGGAATTGTTGGCAATCGCCGTATCGCTCTGCCACACAAAAGGCATAGTCTGCGAAAAAACTCCCCGCTCAATCTCCGGAATGCCGCTTCCCGCAGCCATGGCATCATACTTGTAACAGATAGCCGCCTGCCTCCTCCATTGTTCTGCCCGGTTATAGTAATAGGCGGCGATCCATTTCAGTCCATCCTCAAAGGCCTCATGCTTTACCCACCAGTCAAAGTACAAAAGGCATGGCTCATACCTGTCAATAATCTCGCAGCAGCGCAGGATCCAGTCCTCCAAAAATTCCTGCGACGGGTAAGGACGGCTGTGAAAATCCATATGATCCTCTGGTTCCGGCATCGCTGGCCAATAAAAATCTCCTTTTGCCATCGGCTCCTTCACATCACTGTCAAACTCTCTTCCATGTCCCATAAAGAACCAGTGCTCTGCCCGATGGCTGGAGGTACCGAACATCAGCCCTTCCTCCTCAGCCGCCTTTTTCCATTCCCCAAGGAGGTCTCTTCCTGGCCCCATGTCCCAGGCATTCCACCTGGACAGTTCGCTTTGGTACATCTGAAATCCGTCATGATGTTCTGCCACCGGAATCAGATACCTGGCTCCCGCTCTTTTTGCCAGCCGCGCCCACTCCCCTGCCTGAAAATTCTCAGCCGTAAACAGGGGGATAAAATCTTTATAGCCAAACTCTTTCTGGCTCCCATATACTTTCCTGTGATACTCCCACTCTTCTCTTCCCTGAATATACATATTCCGGGAATACCACTCATTTCCATGGGCAGCAAGACTGTACAGGCCCCAATGGATGAAAATGCCAAATTTCATCTCCCCAAACCATTGCGGCGGTTCCTTTTTGGCCAGACTTTCCCAGTCTGGAAGAAAAGGGCCGGCCTGTGCTGTTTTTCTGATCTTTTCCAGATATTGTCTTTCATGCTCCTTTTCCATATGACCTCCCGTCCGTCCGCCTGTTCCTGAGATTTCTTGCTTTTTCCGGATTTCCTTCTCTTCCCGGATTTCCTTCTCTTCCCGGATTTCTTTCTCCTTCCAGGTTTTCTTTTCCTCTCAGGTTTTCCTTTCTCCTCCCAGGTTTTCTTTTCCTCTCAGGTTTTCCTTTCTTCCCAGGTTTTCTTTTTCTCCCAAGTTCCCCGATATAATCCGGCCTGAGTCATCTTACATGATTCCGGACGTTTTCTCTGATTTTATCCATTATGAATTTTTTGTTACAATCTCCGAAAAAGAAAGCTCCGGAAAAGGAATCACCGGCGCCGGTTCTGGCTCATGATCTCCGATCAGCTTTTCCATCCATACCATATTGTACCAGCGCCCGAATTTATACCCGCATTTATAAAATTCTCCCACCATACGGTATCCCATATGCGCATGGAATTCTATGCTGTTTCTCGTCAGATACTCATCCTCTGTCTCCGGACTGCCGATACAGGCATTCAGGTTTTTAATATTCTGCGCTCTGGAGACGGCCTCGATTGCCTGATAGAGCCTTTTTCCAATTCCCATTTTTCTCTGGTCTTCTCTCAGGTAAATGCTTACCTCCGCGCCCCAGGCATAGGCCGCCCGCCCTACAAAGGGGCCGGTATAGGCATAGCCCAGCAGCCTTCCCTCTTTTTCCGCCACAAGATAGGGATAGTTTTTTAAGGTTTTCTCGATTCTTTTCTGAAACTCTGCAAGGCCCGGAACCTGGTATTCAAAGGTAATGGCCGTCTTTTCCACATAGGGCGCGTAGATTTCCAAAAGCCCGTCCGCATCTTTTGCCGACGCGACCCGTATCTGTATCTCATGGTTGTTCAATGTCTTATCTCCCTTCTTTATCCTTCTTTTCGCCTGCAAAGAGTCTCCCTTCTCTATGCAACTCTTTTGAAATTCCCATATGAGCCTTTTCTTGTATTGGCTCAGAAGCAGCTTTTTTATAAACTGAGATTTGCGCTGTGAAAAAGTATTTTTTTACCCCGTTCAGTTCAACTGCTTCACAGATTCAGACAAATCCACCTCCCGTCCTGCCAGCAGAATCTTCAATTCCCCTTTCAATTCCAGACTTTGGGCATAAGTTTCCAGATAGAGCTGATCCAGAACCTGCCGTTCCAGTTCCCTGATCTCCCTGATCAATTCCGTCTTGCCAAAGTCATCGTAATGTTCCTGCTGAATCTTCAGGCTCTTATTTCCGGCTTTTACTTGTCTCCAGTCGCTTTTTGTTGTTCTTTTCTCATACTTTTCCAGGATTAGTCCCAAAATATAGTATTTTATGCCAAGTTCCTCCTTTGTCCGGCCTGTCACCCTATTCCGGCCTCCTGTTTTCTTCCTCTCCATCCTCCTCTACCTCTTCCCTCAGCTTCCCGAATTCCAGCTTCTCAAATTCCTGAATCGAGATGGCCTTCTTGTTGGGATTGGCAAACACAAAGATCTTGTCCACGGTCTCCAGATAATTCTGGATCTTGTCATTGGTGGCGCTGATGAGAGCCTGGAATCCCAGCCCCCGGATCAGCTGGATACAGCTGGCGACCTTTTCCGCGTCCATCTTGGAAAATGCCTCGTCCAATACCACCAGCCGGATGGTCGGGTTCCGGATAAGCCCGGGCTTTAAGTCGATCTTGTAGGCCTGGGCAAAGCTGGCCAGAAGAGCCACATAGAGAGGATTCTGGCCCTCGCCGCCGGAATTCTTCCGGATCATCTTGCTGAGGCGGATCTTGATCACCTCATCCTCATTCCGGATCAGCTGCTGCATGTCAAAGGACAGATAAGTCCGGTAATCCGCATACCGATCCATATTCCTCCTGGCCTCCTCCAGCTCCTCTGCCGTGGCATTCTCCGGGGGAATAAAAATGCTGATCAGTTCATTGATCATGGCCCCATAATGGTTCTCATGCTCTACGGTAAACAGATTCAATTGATTGTCCATACCCATGTTCAGCTCTGACGGATTGATCTTTAAAGCCTCGTCCATGAACATGTCATAGTACTGGCCGTCAGGCCCTTTATTTTTTCCGATAAAGAGCTGATACTTGTCTTTTCCAAAATCCAGGCTGCTGATGATCCGGTTAAGCTCATCCTTCCGTTGGATGGCCTCCTCGATGGCAGAACGGATCTTGTACATAAAATCATCTTGAAAATGCTCCACCGCCGTGCGGGCCTGCTCTGCTGCCCGGATCCGGAATTCCTCCAGACGCTCGTCATTCAGGTGATCCAAAAGCTCCTGATACTCTCTGTTATCCTCAGCAGTGGGGGAAAAATTCCGGTTCTGCCAGGTTCTCAGATACGCGGTTCGTATCTCCGCCAGACGGTTCCTCTCCTGCTGCCGCTTTTCCTCAGCCCTGGCCATCTTTTCCAGGTACTCATTCCGGATCTGATCATACCGCTTCTCCTGTTTGGAAGAAAGAATCTTCTTTAGCTCTTCCTCCCGCTCCTGGTTTATTGTAAGATTTCTCTCCTTTTCCGCCAGTTCCTCACTCAGAGACATCCGATTCCTTTTTTCCTGCTCCTGATCCCGCTCCAGGCTGTCAGCCGTTCTCTGAAGCTGCCGTACCACTTCTCTTTTCTGTTCCCGAAGCTCCTCAATGGCCTGCCGTTCCTTTTTCCATTGTTCTACATTCCGGGATAAAAGCTCCTCCAGCCTGGCCTTCAGCCGCCCCTGCTCTGCCAGCTTATCTGGATAGGCCTTCCTGTCGCTCTTCCACTCCAGATAGACGCCCAGCTCCTGATCCAGACTCCCAAGTCCCAGCACCCGGTCAGCGTCCTTTACGAGGATCTGCTGAGGCTCCATGGCCTTTTGCAGATCTGCGATTGTCTTTTCCAGAAGCTTTATCCTCTGCCGGACACTGTTCTTTCCGATGTAGGCTGAGGTGGTATACAGGGACGGATTGATGTGCTGAATCCGGTAATTGTGGTAAAGCACGCAGCTTCTGGTAATGCCTACTCTGTGTTTTCTCAGCTCATCCACATCCTCACATTTCATCACCCGGCCCAGGAGAAAATTGACAAATGCCTGGGCATAGTCGCTTCCCGCCTCCACCTCCTCTGCCAGGGAGCCATTTTCCACCGAATGCCGGTCTGCCAGCACCCGCTCCGTATCCAGCACCGCCACCCGGTAAAACTTGTTCTTATCCATTTCCTCATAGATCTTCATGGCAGCTCTGGCGTACTTGGGCGCCACGATGATGGAAAGCTTGTTGGAGCCCATATAGCCTTCCACCGCGTCCCGCCAGCTCTCGTCCCGGATCTCCAAAAGGTCAGCCAGAATCTCCACATGGACGCTTTTCCCTGTTTCCTGATAAAGGCGGTTCTGTAAAATGGTTCTGGCCTGCTCCAGTTCCTTCGGATATGCCTTGCTGCCGGCTTTCAGCTTGGTAAGCTCCTCCTGAGCCTGGCCCAGCTTCTTTTTCAGTTCTCTCAGCTCACCCTGGGCATCCTGCCGCTGTCTTGCCGCATCCTTTTTGACTTCATCCAGATCCCCTTTCAGCCGCCTTAACTCCTCCTCAGTGATCGCCCCCTTCTCAAAAGCCTCGATATCCCACAGAGTCCGGTTCGAGACGCTGTCCTCATCCTCCCATGCTTTTAAGGCATTTGCTGTCTTTTCCCATCTGGCCTTACTGTTGCCCAGCCGTTCCACCAGCGCGTTGAGAGCTTCCAGCTGTTCCCGGGTCTGGTCGTACCCGCTCATGGAGATCTGCTGCAAAAGCTCCTCGCTCTTTTTTGACAAGTCCTGAACAGCCTGCTGCTCCTGCTCCATATCCCGAAGGGCCTTTTTTCTGCTTTCCTCCAGAATCTGCAGCTTGTCCTGGCACTCAGACACTTTCAGCCTCCCCTGGAGAATATCAAGCCTGGCGCTGTAGTATCCGTAAGCCTGAATCTTTTTTGTCACCGTCTCCACCTGGCCATGCTGATCCCGGATCTCCTTCAGCTTCCCGATCTCCCGGCAGGTGTCCTCGATCTTCTGGCGCATCCGGCCATACTCCATCACGCTTAGCTGCATGTCCTCAATATGGATATCCTGCTCCATGCAGATATACTCTTTTACAAAATCCTCCAGCTTGATATTCATCCGGAAAGGAATGGCTCTCTTAAATAGCAGAGGGAATTTCTCAGAATCCAGGCCTCCCAGATAAATGTCATAGAGCTGCTTGCGGAACCGCTCATTGTGGGAACCAAAATAACAGTCCTCTCTGGAAAAATGATCGAGAAGCCACCTTTTTACCTCCTCTGTGGACATGGGGCGGCTTCCGGTCCGGTACTCGTTATCCGGTATGGGGCCTTTATGCCAGAAAAATATCCGGCCGATCTCGTTGGTGGCAGTCTCCACATCAAACACCACTCCCACACACTGACACTCCCGAGTGTCCGTTCTTTTAAGCTCCAGGACAATCGTGCTGGAAAAATTACTGTTCCGCAGGTAGGAAAAATTGTTGTCCTCTCCGATATTGACCATACCCCGAAGATACTCGATGAGGCTGCGGTCCGAGTCGTCAGCGGCCGCCTTGTTAAAAAAGCCCCTGCCGTCCGTATTGGCATAGAGCACGATCTGCATGGCGTCAATGACCGTGGATTTACCGCTCCCGGAATGTCCGGTAAAGAAATTGATTCCCTCATGAAAGGACAAAGTCTTGTGCCGGATATAATGCCAGTTGTTCAGGCAAATCCTGGACAATGCCTCAAACCTCTGACTCGTCATCTTCCTCATCTCCTTCTGTGTATGTCTCAATCAAAGCCCTCACGTCATCCCCTAACAGGACTACATTGATGGCAGGATAGATCACCATCCGGCTCTGCCCGTCCATCTCCTCCAGAACGTCCAGGGGCTCAATCAGCTGATACCGCTTCAAAAGGGCAAGGGACTTTCGGATCTCTGTCACGGACGGCTGCTTTTTCAAGAGCCGGTAGCTTCCCAGCTTCTCGTGGATATCGCCCAGGGAGGTAATGGCGTTTACCGAGGCAGACACTGCCGACATCTGCTCGTCATAGATCAGCTTGAGAATCAGGATGTACAGGGTCGTCAGCTTGGACAGCTTCTCCCCGATCACCTGTTCGCCACGGATATAGATGACTCCCATCTGGCTGTTCTCTATGACCTCAATATCCATAATGGCAAAATACGCCCGGATAAATTCCATGTGTTTATCACACTGATAATACTCCCGGTTTACCTGATACCGTTTGGTCTTCCTGTCATATCGCCGTTCCAGCAGAAAGGTCTGCCGGTACAGGGACTGTATGGACTCTGTCACCTTTTTCTGCTCCTCCGGCGGCAGTTCTTCATAGTAATTAATCATCCCTTCTGTCCCTTTCTCTCAAAAATCAAAGCAGGATAGCGAAATCTCCCGCTATCCACCACTTCCGCCGCCTCTTCCCTTACCCGGTAAGGACTGTCTTTCCTCACAGCATCGTCATAGGCCAGAATCAGCTTTTCAAAATCCGCTTCCGTAGAAACCATATCCTTTGTCACCTGAAGCCTTCCGTTCTCCATCCGCTCCAGGATAAACTCATGAATCTCCTTTCTGCTGTACCGGTTCCGGATCTTATTCAGCTTCAGGATCTCCTCCCCTGTCAGTTCCTCTGTCTCCTCGTCCGGCTCCAGGCTTCCCATAAAATCCGCCTTTGGCCTCCGCCTCTTATAGAGAGACTTTTCCGAGATGACGCTCATCTGAGAGAGGTTCACCAGGGCGCTGATCCGCTCCGCCTCTCTGGCCTGTTCTTCCTTTCCCTCGGTCTCTGACAGATGGTTGAGAAGCCGGATGACCAGCCCCTTCATGTTATCCTCCCGGTTTAACAGGTAGTTCAGTCTTGTGACCGTCGCCCTGATGTAACGGGTATGCTCCCGGTCCATGTTGATGATTCGGTGCTCAATATCGTCAAATCCTTTCTCAATCATATCAATCTGCTTCACCAGCTCCTCCACCTGGATATCCAGGCCCCGAAGCCGTCTGTTCCTCTCACACACCTCCAAAAGCCACGTCTGGTTCTGGCGCATTTCCCCAAGCCACCGCTTAATATCTGTCTTATACAGATAAAAATTGTCTGAGGTCTTTAAAATATGATATTTTTTTCGGACGATCTCCTCCACATACCCGTCCAAATGATCCTTCAGAAGATCCCCATACACATTCTGCTTAAGAAGGCTTCCGAAAAATTTATCCATGTTGTGGAGCATATCCTGAAGAGTCTTGTTCAGCTTTCTGGTGTTCACCAGAGCAGTCTTCAGCAGGGAAATGTTGGAGCGGGGATCATTTTGAAAGGCGAACAGGATACCGTACACATTCTGGATGTATACCTGAGTCTCATCCTCATCCTCTCCCAGAAGACGGGCAAATGCCTCCACAAATACTGCCGCATAGTCAGGAACCACGATATTCACCGTCATGGCACCGTAATCCTCCACCTTTCTCAGCCAGCCGGTCCGCAAAAGCCAGTTCAGGATCCTGGTGGAAAGGGGTTCCAGCATGTCAAAATCATCCTCTGTATCATCCTGCTCCAAAGTAACCTTCTGTCTGGCAAAATAATCGCTCAGGGTCTGAATACAGACCTCCCGGCTCAGATAATAATTGCTGTACTGGTACTCCTCATTGATCTGCAGAAGCGCATTGATATATATCTGCCGGTTTTTCGACCGGAACAGGCTCCAGAACAAGTCCGGAATTTCTAAAAACTGATTCGCCATTTAACGCCTCTCTTCTCTGTCACAACAGCAGGATCAAAGCTCCGGTGATCATCACAACGCTGATCAAAATAGAAAGAGAGTTGACAGCGCTTGCCATCTCCACATCTCCCCCTACTTTGCCGGTAAATGCCGGAGCTACCGAGGAAACCGGCCCTAAGAGAACCAATGCCAGCGCCTGGCGCACCTCCAGATCAAAGGGCAGGAAGAAATAAGACCCCATCGCAAGCAGAACCGCCGTCACGTAACGCATTCCCAAAATCTGCAGAATCTTTACCAGCTTATCCTTTTCCATATGAATCTCAAATCCGATTCCGATCATCAAAAGAGCCAGAAATGTGTTGGCATTTCCAACGGTTCCTGCATAGTTTATCACCATCCGAGGCAAGGTTATCCCAAATACTGCCAGCACCGTCATAATCATATACGCGTCAAAGGGCAGAGAAGACAGCAGGCTTTTTGTGACATTTTTTACCGAAGGCCGGTCTCCGTTTCCCGCTGACAGGGAAGCTACGGTATAGGTGACTCCTGTGCACATCACCGCATTCCCGGCGTCGAAAAGGCTGGTCGCCGCAAAGCCCACAGGCCCTAAAAAGCTCTGAACAAAAGGCAGGCTGAAATTCCCCACATTATAGCCGGACAGGTTAATCAAGTTAAAAGCCCGGTCCTGCCCGGTTCCCTTAAGTCCCATGAGATATCCCACAATGACCAGGAAAATATTCGCCGCCAGACCAAGCACACACAGAAATAAAAGAGAACGATCCAGGGAAATCCCGCTTAGATTGGAAATAATGGCGCAGGGAAGGGTAATCCGGACGACCACCTTTGAAAAAAGGTAAAAATCATCCGGCTGAAAAAATCCCTTCTTTTTCAAAACATATCCGGTTACAATGACCAGGACAAAGGCGATTGCCTTTGCCAGTACTGATAGTATTCCTGTCATAATATTCTCCTTTTGCCGCACGCGGCTTTCTCTTTTATGTCAATCTGTCCTGATGTTTCTGATCCTTTTCGTCTGTCATATTCTACCAGATATGAAAAATGGTTGCAACCTGTTTTTATATTGGCTCTGTTCAGGTGTTTGGCAGTTTAAAAAACCGAAGCTTTATACTTAAGCTCCGGTACTCTGTCCTTGCATGCAGAAGATGAGGGCGAACCCACAAAGTATTACCAAGGTAACCTCATCCTTTCTTTGAATATTTTTCATAATAATACTCTGCTTCTTTTTCAGTCAAATGATAATGTTTTTGCAGCTTTAATATCGTTTTATTCTTTGGAACACTTTCTTCTATATGGTCTGTAATTAATATTTGTATCCCTCTTGCTTCTCCTCTTGCTTCTCCTCTTGCTTCTCCTCGTTGCTCTGCTTCCAGCATAATCTGGTTATAATCCCGGATAGCCTTTGCCCTGGCTTCGTATTCCAGCCGCTTTTCTTCATCCTGGCTAATCACCTGTAAATGCTGGTAGGCACTTCCGATATACATATTTTTCTCTGCCAACATGTCAAAGTCCTCCTTTCGCTCCGCACTGATAAACCTTCCCCATAATTCTATATCGCTGCTATCCTCTTTTAACTCTTTTGGAAGCTTTGGCAGCTCCAGGACATGAAATTCCATCTTATCCGTATACAGAAAATTCCGTGAATCCTCCCGGATATGGAAACAGGAATAAAACTCCGGTTCCTGTTCAAAAAGTTTAAAATCTAAGATACTGATACTCACACACTTCTTAAACACCGTATAGTCTTCCCCTGCGCTAATTTGCTCCGTATACATCTTAGCCAGATAGAACAATGCCCGGTCAGCCCAGATATTCATTGCGGCAAGCTGGATTTCTATATCAATCTCCGTGTTATTATCCAGCAGGATCCTTACATCTAAAATTCCAAGTTTTTCCTTCTCCGTCTGTTTTCTAAGATTTGTATTCAGTATTTGTGTTTCCTTAATCCCTTCCGGGTCTAATTTCAATATTGCTGACAGAAAACCTATCCGTGCTTTCTCATCCATCATGATCTCTTTAAATGCGTAGTCCACTTTAGGTTTCATTAAAAATTCTGTCATCTGATATCTCCCCCATCCTTCTGTTTTTATTCACTGTATTTTACTCTTTCTCATGATTACCCGTTTATTTTCTTTTTGTGCTGACTTTCATTCTACTTTTTAAGTATAGCACACCTGACCAGTAAAAACCATGAAAAATCAAATAGAATTCCACAAACCAACGGGATTTTTTAATGATCTCCTGATTTTTCCTGCTTCCCCTCACATCCATTTTTTCCAGTGCAACCCGAGTTTGCCACTTGAATAAACCGGCTTCATAAAAAATTTCTTTATTTTGCAAGGTTTTCCTTGCTTTTTTTATTGTTTTATGGTATAATTGTATAGTAGGTCTATAGGTCTA
>CAJTEM010000019.1 GCA_910575255.1 Lachnospiraceae bacterium
GACGATCTGGACGATGCGTCAGAAGAAGGCTTTTACATCTTCTGACCTCATTGTCCGTTTTGTTGCGCCCGCCTTTTGGCGGTTTTTTATTACGTTTTCGTCGTTATTCGGAGAACTTTCCTATAATACAAAAAAGGAATCCTGCTATGCAGGATTCCCTCTATAATATTGCTTCTTGTCGGTTCTTACTTACATACCAGATTGATAATCCGTCCCGGAACATAGATCTCCTTTACAATCGTTCCGTTTATCTTATCTGCCACTGCTGCCTTACCTGCGGCAATGGCCTCCTCCCTGGAGACGTTTATCGGCAGAGATACCACACCTCTCGCTTTGCCGTTAACCTGAACACCGATCTCAATCTCGTCGTCTTTCATGGCCTCGGCATCGCATTCCGGCCACTGGGCATGGAACACACTGTCCGTTCCTCCCAGCTGCTGCCAGATCTCCTCCCCGATATGCGGTGCAAAGGGCGCCAGCAAAATCGTGAAGGTCCGAAGCGTCTCTTTATCAATACCGCCGGTCTTCTTCGCCAGCTCGATCAATTTGTTATTATATTCCATGAAACCGGAAATGACCGTATTCAGGCTGAACTGGTTAAATCGCTGCTCGATATCAAAGATCAGCTTATGACGCAGCCGCACCATCTCCCTGGTTTCTGCCGCATCCTGATCTTTGCTGGATTGTACCAGATTCCAGAAACGGTTGAGAAAACGGGAAACTCCCTCAATGCCCCGCTCATCCCATTCCGCATCCAGCTCCGGCGGTCCCACAAACAGCTCATACATCCGCAGAGAATCGCAGCCGTAATCACGCACCAAGTCATCCGGAGAGACCACATTGCCTTTGGATTTACTCATCTTGATGCCGTTCTTGCCGGTGATCATGCCCTGGTTGAACAGCTTGGTAAAGGGTTCGTCAAAGTCCACCACTCCGATATCGTGAAGGAACTTGGTGTAGAACCGGGAGTACAGAAGATGCAGTACTGCATGCTCCACACCGCCGATATACATATCTACCGGCAGATACTTGTCCGCCTTCTCCCTGGACACCAGCTCTTTGTCATTGTGGCTGTCCACATATCTCAGGAAATACCACGAGGAACCAGCCCACTGGGGCATGGTATTCGTCTCTCTCTTCGCCGGCCCCCCACACTGCGGGCAGGTACAGTTCACCCACTCATCGATTGCTGCCAGCGGAGACTCTCCGGTACCAGTGGGCTGATAGCTCTCCACCTCCGGCAGCTTTAAGGGAAGCTCCTCCTCCGGTACTGCGACATTTCCGCATTTAGGACAATGAATAATCGGAATCGGCTCGCCCCAGTAACGCTGTCTGGAAAATACCCAGTCGCGCAGCTTATAATTGACGGTCTTTTTCCCCAGGCCACGCGCCTCGATCATCGCCGGCGCCTCCTTTTTGAGTACCGCGGACTCCATGCCGTTCCATTCACCGGAATTGATCATAGTGCCGCTCGCCTCTGTGTAGGCCTCTGTCATGTTCCCGATCTCTTTTCCGTCCTTGGCAATGACCTGAATGATCGGAATATTGAACTTCTTCGCAAATTCGAAGTCACGGTCATCGTGGGCCGGCACACACATGATCGCACCGGTACCATAGTCCGCCAACACATAATCCGACAGCCAGATCGGCACTTTAGCTCCGTTCAGCGGGTTGATGGCATAGCTTCCGGTAAATACCCCGGTCTTTTCCTTATCCTGCATCCGATCCACATTGGACTTCATGGAAGCGTCATAGATGTACTGCTCCACAGCCTCCTTCGTCTCCTGCGTGGCCAGTCCCTTTGCCAGAGAATGCTCCGGTGCCAGCACCATAAAGGTCGCACCGTACAGTGTGTCCGGTCTGGTGGTATAGACGGTGATCTTCTCATCCCTGCCGTCCACCGCAAAATCCACCTCCGCACCGTAGGACTTACCGATCCACTCGGTCTGCATCTTCTTAACCTTCTCTGGCCAGTCCAGTTTATCCAGATCCTGTAAAAGACGTTCCGCGTAAGCAGTGATTTTCAGCATCCACTGGCGCAGGTTCTTCTTCGTCACTGCAGCGCCGCAGCGCTCGCAGCACCCATTGACCACCTCTTCATTCGCCAGACCGGTTTTGCAGGACGGACACCAGTTGATGGGAAACTCCTTTTCATAAGCCAGGCCCTTCTTGAACATCTGCACAAAGATCCACTGCGTCCATTTGTAAAAGCCCGGATCCGTGGTATTGACCTCCATATCCCAATCATAAATGGAAGCAATCTGATTGATCTGCCGCTTGATATTCTTCACATTCTCCGCCGTGGAAATCGCCGGATGAATCCCCATCTTGATCGCATAGTTCTCAGCCGGCAGGCCAAAGGCATCCCATCCCATGGGATGAATCACATAATGCCCTTTCAAAATCTGATACCGGCTCCACACATCCGAAATCACATAGCCTCTCCAGTGTCCTACATGCAGCCCGCTGCCGGACGGATACGGAAACATGTCCAGACAGTAATACTTCGGTTTTTTGCCGTCATCTACGTTGATAGGATTCTTCTCCCAGTTCTCGCGCCATTTTTTCTCAATGGCGCTGTAATTATAGCTTGCCATAGTTTTCCCTCCTGTTGTTCCTAGACACTCGCGGCATTCGCCAAATGCCCGCGCAGGCACGGCACCTGGCTCATCGTCCGCAGAAATAAAAAGTCCGTTCTGCTTTTGCCTCACGGGATGGAACCCCTGTGAGACAAAAAAGTGCGCCCCCGGATCCTCTCCAGAGACGCAAAAAACTGCGCGGTACCACTCTGCTTCATGCCATGCATGCTCTCAGCCAGCCTTCCGGTCCTGCCTTATCCTGATGCCGGACCTTCTTTATGCTGTCTCCCTGATAACGGTGGGATACCGTCCCTGCTTACCCAGACAGCCTTCCCTTCCTCTGCCGGAAAGGCTGCTCCTTCAGCCGGCTGCTCAGGGACCAGTTCTGCCTTCTTCCCCGACCGCCTTGCACCGTCCGGCGGCTCTCTGCACGGTTCCAGAAAGCGTACTCTTTCCCTTCTCAGCATTCTTACTGGAATTAAATTTAGCATAATTAGAAAAGTGTGTCAAGCGTTTCGTATCCTAACTCATCAAAAACATGACCGAGCACATCACCAGAAAGCCCAGCACTCCCGGTGCCGTAAACACAGCGCGCCAGAATCCCTTCACCGGCACCGGAGCCCAGCCCTGAAACCAGGACAGACGCCCTGCATACAGGCAGGTCAGCAATATGGCCCCGACTATGGTTCCCAGCATCATAATCCCCAGCATCAAGGTCCCCAGCACAGAAAACGCCATGCCCACGGAAAAACCATCCATATTCTGCAGAAGCACCACCGGCAGCACGCCTCCGACCATATTGATCATCATATGCAGCATAATGCCATAACGCACCCGGCCGGTACTGCTATACAGATAGGCAAAGATCATTCCCAGGCAGCAGGCATAAAAAAACTGATAAAAATTTCCATGAAACAGTCCAAATGCCACACCGGATACGACAACAGCGGCTCTCTGTCCGAAGGGTACGATCCGATCAATCAGAAGCTTCCGAAACATCAGTTCCTCCATCACCGGCGCAACAATCACGGTACATAAAAATACCATCCAGGGATTCATCTGATCCAGGGCATCCATCACCGGATTCTGCTGGGGATTGCCAGTAATCGCCTCTGCGCATCCCATAAGTAACTGACCGATAAAATTCCCGATATAGGTAAATCCGAAACAGACGACCGCCCATAAAAGCAGGCTGCCGGCAGAAACCGCCTCTCCCTCTGCCTTCCGCCAGGACGGGATCCTTTTCATCATCAGCCAGAACACCGGAAATGCAAACATATACATAGAGATCTGACCCAGAAGGAGAAAATTCACATCCGTCATCCACTCATACCCGGCTGCTGCGCCGACCACGATTCCCACTGCCATCAGAACCTGTACCACCAAATCCACCAGGCAAAACACCACAAAAGCCCATCCAATCCTGGAAAACTGTCTCCTTGCCTCCATCCAATCCTCCGCTGTCCTGTCCATGCGGCATTGCCGCGTCCTTTTGTTTCTCCCGAAATCCATGCCGATATTCTATCCGGTCTGTCATACCCGTATGCTTTGCAGACGCACAAAGCAGGGGGAAAGCCGCCATGATCCGCCTGCTTTCCCCCAAAAACCATTACACGTCCATCTTATCAACCTTAGCTGCCCGTGCTTCCACTTCCTTCTTCTGGATATCGCCGGGAGCCTGCTCATAGCGGGCAAACTCATACTCATACAGGCCGATACCGCCGGTCATGGAACGCAGATCCGTATTGTAACCGAACATCTCGGACATCGGTACATCCGCCTCGATGATCTGCTTGCCGTGATGATCGGAATTCATGCCCAGCACACGGCCTCTGCGGCGGTTTAAATCTCCCATAACATCTCCGGTAAATTTATCCGGAACCGTCACCTTCACGGAAGCAATCGGCTCCAAGAGTACCGGATTCGCATCCATAAAGCCCTTCTTAAAGGCCATGGAGGCAGCCGTCTTAAAGGCCATCTCAGAAGAATCCACCGGATGGTAGGAACCGTCAATCAGGGTAGCCTTCACGCCCACCACCGGATAGGCAGCCAGCGGCCCCTTCACGCAGCTTTCCTGTACCCCCTTCTCAACTGCCGGGAAATAGTTCCTCGGCACCGCGCCGCCGAATACGTTCTCCTCGAATACATAAGGAGTCTCCAGATCGCCGGACGGCTCAAAGGTCATCTTGACATCACCGTACTGTCCATGACCGCCGGTCTGCTTCTTATACTTGCCCTGAACCTCCACCTTCTTGCGGATGGTCTCACGGAAGGCGAACTTCGGCTTGCTCAGCTCCACTTCTACTTTATAACGGCTCAGAAGCTTGCTGACTACCACCTCGAGCTGCTGATCCCCGATACCGTAAAGAAGCAGCTGACGGTTCTCCTTATCATTGACTGCCTTCAGAGTCAGATCCTCCTCGGTCAGCTTCGCCAGTGCACTGCTCACCTTATCCTCATCGCCCTTGGTCACGGTCTTGTAGCGCATATAGGTATAAGGAGTGGAGATCTGCGGCTTATGATAGACGATCGGAGCGGTACGTACAGCGATGGTGTCTCCGGTCTGAGTCACGTTCAGCTTCGCCACGGCGCCGATGTCGCCGGCCTTCAGCTCAGACACCTCGATCGAATCCTTGCCGCGCAGCAGATAGATCTTGCCCACCTTCTCCTCTGCATCCTTATTCACATTGTAGATCACGGAATCCGGTTTCAGGGTTCCGGTACAGACCTTCATCATGGAATACTTACCGATGAACGGATCCACGATCGTCTTGAATACACGGGCGGACAGAGAAACCTGGTCATTATATTTCGCAGTAAAGCGCTCACCAGTGGATACATCCACACCGATGCACTCGAACTTATCCGGAGTCGGGAAATAGCGGTCAATGGCCTGCAGAAGAGTCTTAAAGCCCTGGCAGTTAATACCGGATCCCATCAGGATCGGCACGATATTGCCATCGATCACATGTTCTCTCAGCGCCGCGGAAATCTCCTCCTGAGTAAACTCCTCACCGGAGAAATAGCGCTCCATATACTCCTCACTGGTCTCTGCCACTGCCTCCATGAGCGCTTCTCTGGCGATTCCCAGATTCTTCTGAGAATATTCCGGAATCTCACACTCCTCATAATCGCTCATATTCGTAAAACGACGGCCGGCCATCTTCACCACATTCACATAGCCCACGAACTTCTCGTTCTCACGGATCGGAAGCTGGAACGGTGCGATCTTTCTTCCGAAGCGGGTCTCCAGCTTTAAAACCAGCTCACGATAGCTGGCATGGTCATCATCCATGTTGGTCACGAAAAACAGTCTCGGCAGATTCAGCTTCTCGCAGAGTTCCCAGGCCTTCTCGGTTCCCACCTCAATGCCTGCCTTGCAGTTCACGACGATAATCGCCGCATCGGCCACACTGATCGCCTCTTCCACTTCTCCCACAAAATCAAAATATCCCGGAGTATCTAAAAGATTGATCTTAATCGGGCCGTCCTCTCCCTGATACTCCAACGGAATCAACGATGTGGAAATAGAAAACTGACGCTTGATCTCTTCTTTATCATAGTCGCTGATCGTATTTCCGTCGGTTACCTTTCCCATGCGCTTGGTAACTCCGGTTACCAGAGCCAGTGCCTCTGCTACCGTCGTTTTCCCTGCGCCTCCATGGCCAAGCAACGCAACGTTACGGATTTGCTGTGTTCCATACACATTCATAAAAGTTCCTCCTGTACTTCAGATTTTGTCCATGAGGATATTTTACTAAAAAAGTTTCAAAATTACAAGACAAAGAGTGGTTTTGCACAAATTATTTTATGATGTTGGGGTCAAAATCCACCCTAATCGGGCTGCTTTTTCATGTTTTTGGCGGGTATCATTTTATTTTGATAATATTTCCCTCTCCGGCCTCCACCGCTCCGGTCCTTAACAGTTCAATCTTCTGACCTCCCGTAAAAATCACCGGTGAGCACACAGACTTCTCCTGCCCCTTCACATAATCCACATCCACTATGACCAGCACATCTCCCTGCCTGACCGTGTCCCCTGCCTTTACCTTCACCGCAAAACCCTGGCCCTGCAGATTTACCGTGTCAATTCCGATATGGATCAGGATCTCCAACCCTTCCTTTGTCCGGATGCCAAAGGCATGCCCGGTAGGGAAAGCTGCGGCAATCGTCCCGCTTACAGGCGCCTTCACGGTCCCCTCTGTCAGCTCCACCGCAAACCCGTCCCCCATCAGCTTCTCCGAAAACGCCGGATCCGGCACCTCCTCCATGGGGCGCAAAATCCCGGTCATCGGACACACAAATTCTTCCTTTTTCTTTCTGCCGAAAAAACCCATAGCTCATACTCCTCTCCATCGTCAAAATACAAAATTTGTCAAATCTGCCCGACATCTCACAAAAACAGTATATATGACTCTTGCATTTTTTACAAGCAAAAATTACCAGATCAGAGAAAAGCAAGAAAATAGTTCAGGGCCTGTCTGCAATCTCCGCAGCAGATCACATGATGATTGCTGATGGGACGTTCCAGAAAATAATCATAGGAAGAAAGCTTTACCTTTATCTGGGTTCTGCACAGCGTGGGATCCTGCATATTTTTCAGAATTCTTCCCCCATCCACATAGTATTCCCTTAAATCTCCGGATATTTTAAAAACCGTAATCTCGTCTTCTGGAATCTGCCCGGCGATTGCCACCCCGATATCGGACTCAAAATGTGTTTTGAGTTCCATCTGCTCAGGCATATTCAAAGGAAGGGTGCAATGGGCAAGAACCATCTCCCCCTGCTCCAGATCCATGCGTGACGGATTGCACATAAATGCCGGCTGTCCCGACACCTCCCCCAGGATCACCATAGATACCAGGGAGGGAAGATCTCCCTCACATCCTCCGTAGATTCCTCTGGCGTTTAAGACAGCCAGTCCCAGGCACCCGGTGGTTTTCACCCTTTCCAGAAGATCAAAGCAGCGGACGCTCAGTCCTCCAAGGCCGTACCTTTCCACCAGCCGGTCAAGGGCGCCGTAAAGATCCAGTGCCTTTCTAAGCTCCTGGCGGTCAAACTCCATAGACTTTAGCTTCTCTGTCCAGGAATCTTCCCGGTAAGCATGCTTCTCATATTCTTCTATCAGCTCTTCTAAGGAAACCGGCACCACCTCAATCCCCAGGCGCTCCCTGAGTGCTGCCTCATCGGACCGGCTGGCAATCAGCCAGTCCGAGGGTTCTCCCACCATCCCCAGCTTCATCCCCCGAATCCGCTTTCTGGCCTCTGATGCCGCCATAATATCCTTCAGCTTCCGGGCGCACACTCCCGCGCTTCCATGAATGATCTCTCCGCTTCCTCCTCGCTGACGGATAAAGGATAAGATCTCCATGGAGGCAGCCAGGGAATTGCTGTAGCCGCTGGTAAGCAGATAGATCCTCTCTGCCTGAATCTGCTCCATCAGGGCTGCGAACTGAATCTCACTGCCGCCAGAGGCAATATAGATGATACAGGGATCGGCCGTACGGATCCCGGATGGGTCCTGCAGCTGAGGCAAAATCTGTCCCTCTGTGTAAAGCTCCTCAAAAAATCGACTGGTCAGTTTATCCAGATCCTGATTAATCAGACTGCTGACAGAAAATATCGGAATTCTCATATCATTGTCTCTCCTTTTTTCTTATCCTTCAGAATCAGCCGCTTCAATCCTTCCACCGCCACCCGGATGGCCAGATCCGTGTCATAAACCGGCTGATCCGTATATCCTTTCTCCTCCCGGACCTGATTCCAGATACAAAGCATCACGGCCCCGGCCCGGACCCCTAAGGAGGCGCACACTGTAAACAGAGCAGCTGTCTCCATCTCAGACACCAGAGCTCCTGCCCGGATCCAGCACTCCCATTTGCTCAAAAGCTCTCCGGCCACCGGCATTCTCTTCGGGCTGTGCTGGCCGTAAAAGGAATCCTTGCAATGGACCACGCCGGTATGATGACGGATCTTTAAAAACTCTGCCCCGTCATCGATTGCCCGGGTCACTTCAAAATCCGATACGGCCGGATACTCGATCCCCACATATTCCCGGGAGGTACCCTCTGCCCGAATCGCCCCGTTCACATTGATGATGTCTCCCGGAAGAACCTTCTCCTGCATTCCGCCGCTGGTTCCCACACGGATAAAAGTGTCAACCCCCAGCTCTGCCAGTTCCTCCACGGCAATCGCTGTGGACGGTCCGCCGATCCCGTGGCTGACTACCAGCACCTTTTCTCCCTCAAGACTGCCGATCCAGCTGGTATATTCCCGGTTCTCATTTAAAAACTCCGGCTGTTCCAGATATGCCGCGATTTTTTCCACCCGCCCCGGATCCCCGGGCATGATCGCATATCTGGCCCCCTTTATATCAGATTTACTTAACTGGATGTGATATTCCTTCTCTGTTTTAACCATAGAAAAACCTCCTTTAATCTTTCCTTCTTCATTTTACACAGCTTTCCAAAACATTACGAAAGCTTTAATATCCTTTTGGCGTTTTCTGACAAAAGCAGCTCAAGAACTCCCTCCTCAAAGGGCAATGCCCGAAACCAATCCAGGCTCTGCTTCATCCCCCTCACCGGATAGCTGCTGGCAAACAGCATCCGGTACTTCATGTAAGAGTTGGCCGCCTTGATAAACTGCTCGGAAAAGGGCATATTCGGTGTTACCAGGAAAAAGTCCGGGTAAAAATAAATATTGGGACATACCATGGCCACAGCCAGAAACTCTGCCACATAGGGCCAGCAGCCATGGGCAACCGTTATGGTAAGATCAGGAAAGCGCTTTGCCATTCTCTGCAGAGGAAGAGGATGACAGCACGTCAGATCTTCCCCCGCCAGGACACTGAGAGTAAAAGACAGAATCAGTTCCAGCTCCTGACAAGTCTTGTAGATGGGATCTAAAGAAGGGTCATCCACCTGTATCGGCGGCATCGCCCATCCCGGCTCTAAAGCAATGCCTTTTACCTGATATTTCTCCACACAGCGGATAATCTCCTTCACCGCCCCCTTCGGGTCTGCCGGATCCACTGCCGGAAAGCAGATAAACCGCTCAGGGAAAACCACTCCCAGCTCACACACATCGTCATTGTTCACCCGGGCCATGCCAGGGCGCACCATTCTGCCATGGATCACCTGTAAATCAATGCCGGAAGCATCAAGCTCCTTTATGTACAGTTCAAAATCTCCGTGACGGGCTGATTCAATATCTGAGCCGGCACTGAGACGGTACACAGCAGGTACATCCATGGGATGTTTAAAGTCATCCTCCATTGGTCTGGGAAAAAAATTCCCCTCTGTCACAAAGCCCTTATAGGGCGGTCGGGAACGAAAATCGATAATCATTTTTACTCCTCCTGAATAGCGCCTGCCAGCTTTGCCATTTTTCGGCGCCGGCGTCCGATCCGAATCAGAGCGAACAGCATAACCAGCAAAATGGTCATGATATAAGGCAGGGCCGAAACAAGCTCAGCCGGAGCTGAGGTAATCTGCAGCGCATTGGCAATGGCCTGGGAAAGGCCGAACATCATTGCCGAAAGCATAGACAAAAACGGAGAGGCATTGGATATATTGGTGGCTGACATGGAGATAAAGCCACGGCCTGCCAGCATATCTCTCGCAAACCAGGACACATACCCCATGGACATAAAGGCGCCGGCACATCCGCAAAACACGCCGGAGATCAGAAAAGAGATCGTCTGGATCCTTCTCACCGAAATTCCCACAGACTCCGCTGCGTGAGGATTCTCCCCTACAGACTTGATCCGAAGGCCGATTCTTGTCTTTTTCAGAAGAAAATACACCAAAAACACACAGAAAAACGCCACATAGGTCAGCACATTATGACCGGATACGGCTGCTCCCAGAACAGGGATTTTTTCTATCAGAGGAATGGTAAGCTTCGGTATGGTCAGGCTCTTTAAAATTCCTGCGCTGGTGGATTTCTGTCCGCACACCAGATAAAGAATAAATACGGTTCCTCCCGATGCTGCCAGATTGATGGAGATACTGGTCAGATAGAGATCGGTTTTCAGGAAAAATGCGCAGTAACAGATAATCCCGGCAATAGCTACCGCCCCGGCCACTGCTCCTAAAAATCCCAAAAACAGACTTTGGGACGCTGCTGACGCCAAGACACCGCAAAGAGCGCCCACCAGCATCATAGACTCCAGTGCCATATTTAAAAGCCCTGCCTTTTTTGTAAAGCATGCCCCTAAGGCGGCAAAAATCAACGGGGTGGAGATACGAATCACTGAGAACAGAAAACTTCCGATCCATTCCACATTCCAATAGGTTTCCAGCATTTAATTCGCCTCCTTTGCCGGTGCTTTGTCCATAGACTTTCTGGCAGCATTAAATATCGCTTTGCTTTTGTACCTTCCCAGGAATTCCTGAGCAGCCACAAGGAGAATGATGATGGCCTGCAAAACCGACACAAACTCTGCCGGTACATCTGTACTGTAATTGACAATATCCGCTCCGATTCGCAGATAGGCCAGCAAAAAGGCGGCCACAGGCACAAGAATAGGGTTCCTCTTTGCCAGCACAGACACCAAAAGCCCGTCAAAGCCATACTGGGTCAAACTGTCCCACTGAAACCGGTCATACAGACCCAGAATCTGCACCGCTCCTCCCATTCCTGCCAAAGCACCTCCCAAAATCTGTGCGATCATGCAGCTTGCCACCACATGAATGCCGGAATACCTGGAAAATTCCGCATTGAGGCCGCAGATACGGATGCTCAGGCCTGTGGGGGTATGATAAAGGAAAAGCCACGAGAGAATCACAGCCCCGATTGCCACAAAAATTCCCATATGAAGCCGCGTCCCATGCCAAATCCCTGCCAGCCTGCTGGCCTCGGGAAGAGCAAAGGAAGCGCTGTAGGTGATGGAGGTATCCAGCATAAAGTTCCGCAGAACGTAATTGCTTAAGTACAACAGAGCATAGTTCATCATAATGGAGACCACCACCTCATTGACCTCCAGCTTTTCCCTTGCCACAGCCGGAACCGAGGCAATGATCCCTCCTGTCAAAGCGCCGATGGCAATCAAGACCGCAGGGAATACTATTGATGAAAGACCCAGGGGTTCCAGCACAAATGCCATAAAAGTAATGATACAGCCGGAAAAAAGAAACACTCCCTCCCCCACCAGATTAAACCGGTTGGCCGAATACATCATACACATACAGCTGCCTGTAAACATAAAAGGAATCATCAGTTCCAGCATACTGGAAAATCTTCGCTTGGTAGACAAAGGTCCCATCGCAAAATTGCGGATAGCCTCCAGGGGTTCCTCAGAAATCAGGAACAGAACAAGCATGGCAAGGATATAAGCGATCCCCATAGCCACCACAATGCGCAGTATCTCAAACATTGTCTCAATTCTTCTTGTTTTTTTCATCCTGCCGCCTCCCTGATCTGCTCCTGGTTCATAGTCTTAAGCCCCAGCATATATTCTCCCAGTTCCTCCTCGGTAACTTCCTTCACATTCTCAAAATATGCCGCAATTTTCCCCTTATAAAACACTAAAAGCCGATCCGATACCTCCAGCACCTCATTTAAATCCGCACTGATCAGCAAGGCGCCGATCCCGTCCTTCCGCGTCTTGTCAATCAGTTTTCTGCGGATCATATCACAGGTGCCGATATCCACTCCTCTGGTAGGCTGATTTGCCACGATCAGATTGGCTCCTGAGGTAAACTCTCTGGCCACAATCACCTTCTGCATATTTCCCCCGGACAGCATACGGATGGGTTCATCCCGGTGGTCACAGGCGATCTCATACTCCCTGATACAGGCATCTGCAAAATCATTGACCTTTTTCCGGTCAATAAAGGGGCCCCTGCGAAACTCCTTTTTAAACATCCGGTCACTGATCAGGTTCTCCTTGACAGACAGTTCCCCCGCACTGCCCATACGCATCCGGTCCTCGGATATATGTGCCACTCCCAATGCACGAATCTGATCTATGTCACGACCCTTGATCTCCTGGCCATTGACGCGGATACTTCCACACTCATAATTGCCCATACCGGTAATGGCCAGGGCCAGCTCATTCTGGCCATTGCCCTCCACCCCGGCAATCCCAAGGATCTCTCCGCCGTGAATGTTAAAGGATATCTGGTTCACTGCCTTCCTGCCATTTTCATTCAGACACACCACATCCCGACATTCCAGGATCGTCTCCCGGGATCTGGCCGGTTCTTTGTCAATACTTGTGACCACATCCCGGCCCACCATCATCCGGGAAATCTTTCTCTCATTTAGGTTCTCCGTCTTTTCCGAGCCTATGATACGCCCCCGGCGCAGCACGGTCACCCGGTCACAGAGCCGCATGACCTCATCTAACTTGTGGGAAATAAAAATGATGGAATGACCATTTTCCCTTAAAATCTTGATTTGCTCAAACAGCTCCTCCGTCTCCTGAGGCGTAAGCACTGCCGTGGGCTCATCTAAAACCAGAATCCTGGCCTCCCGGACCAATGCTTTGATGATCTCCACCTTCTGCCTCTGGCCAATACTCAAATCGCAGATTCTCGCCCGGGCCTCCACCCGCAGATCATACCGATCCGATACCTCCTGGGTCATGCGGACCGCCTTTTCCATATCAAAGCACAAACCTTTGGTAGGTTCAATTCCCAAAACCACATTCTCCGCCACTGTTAGAGAGAGGGCCTGCATAAAATGCTGATGCACCATCCCGATTCCCGCAGCAATCGCCTCGATGGGATTTTGGAACCGCACCTCTTTCCCCTCAAGAATAATCTGGCCGCTCTGAGGCTGCTCCATGCCAAAGAGAATCTTCATCAGGGTGGTTTTTCCTGCGCCGTTTTCCCCTACCAAGGCAAGAATCTCCTTCTCATTGACAGAAAAGGTGATATCTTTGTTGGCAACAAATCCATTTCCGTATATTTTGCTGATATTCTGCATTCGCAGTATCTCGCCCATTATCTTTCCCCGTCCTTCCCGGTCCGGCAGGGCTCATCCAAAGCCCTGCCGGAACTATATAAAAGAGAATCCTGCACATCAGGTTTCACAGGGCACACCCTATGAACTGAAAAAACACAATACCGCCCGAACCAGAGCCCGGACGGTATCGGAATTCATCGGATTATCACTTCTTACTCCGGTGTTTCTCGTGACTTCTTATGGCTCCACGCTGTTTACCAACTCACGGAACTCGGAATCATCACCAAAATCATAGTAGGAAGGCACTGAAATCTCGCCCTTCTTCACCTTATCCTCACATTCGCTGACCTGTCTGCGCACATCCTCCGGCACCAGCTTCTGATAATTCTCGTTGTCTGCCAGACCCACGCCGCCCTCAGCAATGCCAAGTATCTGGAGGGTTCCCCACTGTATCGTTCCTTGATCAATCTCATCAAAAATCACGATCAGGGAATCGCCAATGTTCTTCATCATGGAAGTCATGATTACCTGAGCCAGCTCCGGAGACTCCGAATTGGAATAGGTCAGATACTGGTCAGAATCCACTCCTACCGCCAGCTTATCCCCCTCGATCGCTGCCTGGAAAATCCCCAGTCCTGCTGCGCCTGCCACGCTGAACATCACATCCACGCCGGAATTGTAAAGAGCCGTGGCGATCTCTCCCATGGCAGCAGCATCACCAGGCGTAGAGTTGTAAGCCAGAGACACCTTAATATCGTCCTTGCAGGCCAGGGCCCCGTTGATAAATCCGGTAAAGAAATCATTGATGGCAGGATTGTCCCGGTTTGCCCCTGCTGCGATCATTCCGGATTCCGACATGGCTGCACATACATACCCCACCAGATAGGAGCCTTCATTGGCCCGGTAAGCCACACATACCACATTATCCGAGGTCACCTCCGCGGTGGTGCTGGCATCAAATACCACAAACTTCTTCTCCGGATATTCCGGTGCATACTTGAAAACAATGTCTCCCCATCCGTTTCCGGACTGAGCAATGATATAATCCGCATCGCTGTCACAGATATCCAAAAACATGTTCTCATATTTGGAGGAATCCATGCCAGTCTCAATGACGCTGACCTCATATCCGTATTTGTCTCCGATCTCCTGGACACCTGCCCATCCATTGTCGTTAAAAGACATATCCCCCAGCTGTGTTGCGATAAATACGATCTTGCCGCCTTCCTTGGCGCTCTCCTCTGCCTTTGTATCCTCGGCAGCTTTTGTGTCCTCTGACTTTGCCGTATCAGCGGCCTTTGTCTCTTCCGCCTTAGCAGTCTCTGCCGGCTTGCTGCCGCCGCAGCCTGCCAGGGAGGAAACGGTAAGCGCCATTGCCATACCTAATGCCAAAATCTTTTTCATGTGAAACCTCCTCATTCTTTTGTTTTGCGAAAGCATAATTCTTTTGTGAGAAAGGGATGACAAATGTCCTGCTGCTATAGCAGTCTGCTCCAGGAGTCCAGCTCCTTCCAGCACTCCCTGGTATCCTGCCGCATGCGCTGCTGCTGCTCTTCATCTGCCAGAATCCGCATACCCTGACAAGTGATATAGCCTTCCTTCATCAGCTCTTTTATGGCCCGGTTTACGGTTCGGATGGAAAGCCCCGTGTTGTCTGCAATGCTCTGGCGGCTTAAGCGTATCATACCCGACTGACTGCTCAGCTCCAGGGCGGCCACAATAAATACCATCACCCGCTGCTTCCCCTCCAAAAACAAAAAAGCCCGTGCCATCTTTGCCTGAGTCAGCAGATAATTCCCCATGATCCGCACCTCCAGGCGAAGCATCTTCTCATCGTGGCTGAGCCATTTTTCGAAAGCATCCTTGGAAATTACCAGGAAACGGCAGTCCACCGCTGTGGTAAGTGTGGATTTATAATGATCCAGATCCATCAAAAGCTCCATAACCCCAAAAGCCTTCACTGGTTTAAACCACATATACTCGTAGCTGACTCCATCCAGATACTGATCCGTGGCCTTTACCCTTCCTTCCACCAGTATGAAAATCTTCCGGATGTCTTCTCCCTCGTAAATAAAAGTAGTCTCTCCCTCCATTTCGACAATATCAAATTGTTCCAAAATACTGATTGGCGCATTTTCCAGGTACGCATTCAGATAAGATTGATCCTCTGCGTCCAGAGATGCTATCAATTTCAGCACTTCGTCCGTTCGTTTTTTCATCCCTTTCCCATTCCTTTCAATCCAACCAGTAAAACCATTTAAATCATACATGATTTTGCATGCATTCTTCAATGACATATGTCCACTTTTTTGAAATATATGGACAAATTTAATAATATTTATTCTATGCAAACTTATTTTTTAGATTCATTCTCCAACACATCCTCACCTCTCCCCCCAAATCCTCCCTCTGGAAAAAGGGCGTACCTCCCGGCCCTCCTTCATGAAATATGGCTTTAAAGCATCAAAGCGTCAAACTTTAAAGTCACAAAGCGTTGACAATCCTTCACAGGTGCGTTAAAATAGCGGGAGAAAAAAAGCCAGCGCAAACAGCCAATGTCATTTCCTTTCGCTCTGAGAATATCAGCCATGGAAGAAGGGGCGGGAAGAGACCGGAAATGGCCTGATGATTTTGACTTTGCAGGGATTTAGAAGGCCTTAAATTCCTGAGTTTTGCGTTGAAACGAAAATACACTCTGTTTGAGCGAAGCGAGTTTGGGTATTTTCGTTTCGGTTTTAGCAAAAATCAGAAATTTTAGGAATTCTTAATTCCGAAACCGGAAAAAGCAGCAGGCCATTTCCGGTCTCTTCCCGCCCCTTCTTTCATGGCGTACCTTCTGAGGATAACTAAACGACATTGCGCAAACAGCCGAATATTTTAAGGAGCTTCTTATGATTATTATTATGAAACCAGGCGCCTCCAAAGAGGCAATCCATAACGTGACCTGCCAGATCGAGACCAGAGGGCTGCAGGTGCATCTGTCAGAAGGCCGCGAGGTCACCATTGTGGGGGTCGTGGGTGATAAATCTTTGCTGAACGGAATCAGCTTCGAGATTGCCGACGGGGTGGACAAGGTGGTGCCGGTCACCGAGTCCTACAAGCTTGCCAACCGCAAGTTCCACCCTGAGCCTTCCCTCGTCCCGGTGGGCAATACCTCCATCGGCCCGGGCACCCTGACTATCATGGCCGGCCCCTGTGCAGTGGAGAGCCGGGAACAGCTTTTAGAGACTGCCGTTGCCGTGAAAAAGGCCGGGGCCAACTTCCTGCGGGGCGGCGCCTATAAGCCCCGCACCTCCCCCTACTCCTTCCAGGGGCTTGAGGAGGAAGGGCTGAAATATATGAAAGAAGCCAGGGATGCCACCGGGCTGGCAGTCATCTGCGAGGTCACCAGCCACCATGCCATTGAGACTGCGGTCAAGTATGTGGACATGCTGCAGATCGGCGCCCGGAACATGCAGAACTTCGAACTTTTGAAGGAAGCCGGGAAGGCCGGGATACCTGTTCTCTTAAAACGGGGGCTTTCCGCCACCATCGATGAGTGGCTGAATGCCGCCGAGTATATCATGTCAGAAGGCAATGAGCGGGTGGTCCTCTGTGAGCGGGGCATCCGCACCTATGAAACAAGCACCCGCAATACCTTAGACATCAGCGCCGTGCCGGTGCTGCGCAGCAAGAGCCATCTGCCTGTCATCGTGGATCCCAGCCATGCCACCGGTGTCCGGGCCTACGTGCCGCCTCTGGCCAAGTGCGCCATTGCCGCCGGGGCAGACGGCCTGATGATCGAGGTCCATCCTGACCCGGCCCGGGCCCTGTCAGACGGCCCCCAGTCCCTGACCTTCGCACAGTTTGAACAGCTGACTGCCCAATTGCGTCCCTATGCCGGACTGGAGGGGAGGAAGCTGTGATGGCTGACAGTGTTATTGGTTTTATCGGACTGGGGCTGATCGGCGGCTCCATTGCCAAGGGGATCAAACGCAGCCGGCCGGATGTGAAGATCCTGGCCTACATGCGGACCCGCTCCAGGCTGGAAATTGCCGTGAAGGAAGGAATCATTGACGGCATTTTGGAGGGGGTCGGGGAACAGCTGAGAGAATGCGATATTATTTTCCTCTGCACTCCCGTGGAATACAATGCCCGCTATCTCCGGGACATCCGTCCCTATCTGAAGGAAAATGCCATCGTCACGGATGTGGGAAGCACCAAGGCTGATATCCACCGGGCCGTAGAAGAACTGCAGATGGAGGGCTGCTTTGTGGGGGGCCATCCCATGGCCGGTTCCGAGAAGACCGGCTATGAAAATGCCACTGACCACTTATTGGAAAATGCCTATTATATCCTTACCCCCACACCCCGCTCCCGTCCCCGGGATGTGGAGACAATGAGGGAGATTGCCCGGCTGACCGGTGCCCTTCCCATTGTGCTGGACTACGAAAAGCATGACCGGATTGTGGCTGCCATCAGCCATCTGCCCCATATCATTGCCTCCAGCCTGGTCAACCTTGTCCGGGACAGCGATGATCCGGAGGAATATATGAAGCGGCTGGCTGCCGGCGGTTTCAAGGACATCACCCGCATTGCCTCCTCCTCCCCGGAGATGTGGGAACAGATCTGCATGACCAACACGGCCCCTATCTGCGGGATGCTGAAGGCCTACATTGCCTCATTGCAGCAAATACTGGAAAACCTTAAGCAGCAGGACAGCCATGCTGTCTATGAACTGTTTGACCAATCCCGCATTTACCGCAATTCCATCTCCGATATGACGAAGGGTTCTGTGCCGCCGGACTATTCCTTTACCGTAGATATTGTGGATGAGCCCGGCTCCATCTCCACCCTGTCCGTCATTTTAAGCGCCCGGGGCATTAATATCAAAAATATCGGCATCAACCACAACCGGGAGCAGGGAGAGGGAGCGCTGCGGATCACGTTTTATGAAGAATCGGCCATGAATGCGGCCTGGGAACAGCTGAAGAAATACAATTATGAACTGATTCGATAAAAGGGAGGACATTCCGATATGAAATTTTCCAAATGCGGCCCCCTCCGGGGAGAGGTTACGGTTCCCGGCGACAAATCCGTCTCCCACCGGAGCGTAATGTTCGGCTCCATCGCCAAAGGAACCACAGAAATCCATAACTTCCTCCAGGGGGCGGACTGCCTTTCCACCATTTCCTGCTTCCGCAAAATGGGGATAGCGATCGATAATAAGGGAGACACTGTCCTGGTCCACGGCCAGGGAATGCACGGCCTGCGAAAGCCGGAGGGCATCCTGGACTGCGGCAACAGCGGCACCACCACCCGCCTGATCTCCGGAATCCTGGCTGCCCAGGATTTTACCGTCACCCTGACCGGCGACGCTTCCATTCAAAAACGCCCCATGAATCGGATTGTTGACCCCCTCTCCCGGATGGGAGCCAGGATCCGCAGCATACAGGGCAATGGCTGCGCCCCTTTGGAGATCACCGGCTCCCCCCTCCAAGGTATCCGCTATCTGTCCCCTGTTGCCTCTGCCCAGGTAAAATCTGCAATCCTTCTGGCCGGGCTCTACGCGGAGGGGGAAACCCGGGTCACGGAGCCGGAACTTTCCCGGAACCACACAGAACTGATGCTCTCCCGTTTTGGAGCCGATGTGTATACGGAAAATACCACTGCCGTTATCCGGCCTGCCCCAGAACTATACGGGCAGAAGATCCTGGTGCCGGGGGACATCTCTTCCGCTGCCTTTTTCCTGGCTGCCGGGCTGCTCGTCCCCGGGTCCGAGATCCTTATCCGGAACGTGGGCATCAACCCCACCCGGGACGGCATTTTGAGGGTATGCCGCAAGATGGGGGCTGACCTCACCCTGCTTGGCGTAAACCAGGACGCCGGGGAGCCTGTGGCGGATCTGCTGGTCAAAAGCAGCCATCTCCATGGGATTACCATCGGCGGGGCCATCATCCCCACCCTGATTGACGAGCTTCCTATCATTGCTGCCATGGCCTGCTTCGCAGAGGGGGAAACCATTATCCGGGATGCCGCCGAGTTAAAGGTCAAGGAGTCCAACCGCATTGATGTGATGGTGAGAAACCTCTCTGCCATGGGGGCGGATGTGGAGGAGACGGCAGACGGCATGATCATCCGGGGAGGCAGGCCTCTTTTCGGCGCCGCCATCGACAGCCGGCTGGACCACCGCATTGCCATGACCTTTGCGGTTGCCGCCTGCCTGGCTGAGGGTGAGACAGAGATTCTGGGGGCGGAATGCGTAAATATCTCTTATCCCGGGTTTTATCAGGATTTGGAGCGGCTGAAAAAGCACGGAATCTGATGCTTCTTAATGTCCCTCGATCACAATCGCCTGAGACAAATGCCTGGGCGTATCCGCATTGAGCCCCTTGTGCTCCGCCAGGTAATACCCCATCATCTGGCCGATAAACCCGATCATGGCGGCATTTTGCAGGCTGTCATAGCCATAGTCCAGATTCAGCGTATAATCCGCCGCCCCATAACGGGATGCTGCCTGGGGGCCCACGGCCAGGACGGTTGCGCCATAGCCCTTCATCTCTGCCAGAAGCTCATCATCCCCCTCTATGGTATCCTCATTGCCCAGAAGGATAATCATCGTCTTATCGTCCACCAGGCTCATGGGACCGTGGCGGTACTCCAGGGTGTAGTAGGCTTCCGAATTGCTGAGGCTCATTTCCTTCATCTTGTTCATGCACTCATTGGCAATTCCGTAATTGATTCCCTGTCCCAGCGTAATGTAAAGATTCAATTCCGGATGTTCGGCAACAATCTGCTTTGCCAGCTGATCCGTTGCCTTTAAAAATTCCTCTGACTCCTGCCTGTAATTGCTCATGGCCCTGATCTTCTCCTGCTTGCCCCCCGCGTAAAATGCCAGCACCACAGCCAGGTACACCATGCTGGTAAAGGAACGTGTCATGATTACGCTGTCCTCTGCCGTCTCGGGTGACAGAAGGACATAATCATTGTATTTCTTACTGTCCGGATCGCAGGTGATGGCCAGGGTCTTTACCCCGGGAAAATGTCTCACCTTATCGATGGCCATCCGCACCTCCGTGGTGTAGCTTTTCCTGGTAATGGGCAGCACCAGCACCTTCTTGCCCTTTCCCACATAGGTCTCGGGAAAATAATATAACTCGGAGCAGCACATACCCTTGGCCGGGATTTTCGTGCAGGTGGCAAATGCGTGTGCCGATGCCTGTGCCAGATACAGGGAAGTCCCGCAGCCGGTAAAGATCAACTCCTCGTATTCTTCCGCAAACACCTGATCCAGCACCTGGAAAATGCTCTCCAGAGAGTCATTGATTGCCTGAAAGGAGGCCGGCTGCCCGTACATCTCCCGATAAGTCAGTTCACTGCTTTTCATTTCTGTCTCCTTTTTGTTCTTCGTTTTTGTTTTCATGGAAGAACCTGATTTTCATGAAATCCGCCCTTTGCGGACCTGGCTCTTCTATGATGCCAGCTTTCCCATGGTTCTCCTTCTGCTCAGACCGCTTTTCCCTCTGCCCCGGCCAAAAGGATAATCTTGCGCACATCCTCCTGGAGACGCTCATTCGCATACCGGGACAGCTTCCAGGAATGACCCTGGTGCTCTAAGGTTTTTAAGCCTTCCTCATAATGCTCCACATATTTGTAACGGATCTCCGTGCCGAAATTGATCTTTGCCACTCCCATGCGGATGGCATCCCGGATGATCTCCTCCTTCATCCCCGTACATCCGTGAAGCACCAGGGGAATATCCGTAAATTTCCGCACAGCCTCAAGAATTTCCAGATGGATGTCCGGCTCCCCCTTGTAATAGCCGTGGGCATTGCCGATGCCGATGGCCAGGGAGTCCGGCTGGCAAAGCTTCAGGAAATGCCTCACCTCTTCCGGATCCACAATGTTCTTGTTCTCCATCGCCGTGCCCATATTGTCCAGGCGCAGAAGTTCTCCCACCTCTGCCTCCACCGGCACGCCAAAGCATTTTGCCACCTTTAAAACCTCATTGGTCATCCGGGCATTTTCCTCAACGGGCTTTGTGGAGCCGTCAATCATCAGGGAGGTGAAACCCAGCTTCAGCGCCTCCATGCAGATGTCAAAGCCGTCCCCATGATCTAAGTGTATCGCTACCGGCACGGACACCCTGTCTGCACACCATTTGCATACATTCACAAACCAGTCGTGGCCGGAATAGGCCCCCGTGTTCACATAATGCGCCAACATTACCGGGGATTTCAGATCCTCTGCTGCCTTGCAGATGGCCCAGATAATGTCATAATTTCCGCCCTGGGTGTTGATGGCCGGCACTGCGTAGCCTTTTGCCGCCCCATCCATGAGCATTTTTTTACTTGTTGTCAGCATATTATCCCCCTTATTTTTCAGCCCTTTTGATGCCGCGCCGGCTCTTAAGGCTGCTATCCTTTCACCGCTCCTGCCACCAGGCCTTTGACCATGTACTTCTGGAAGAAGAAGAACAAAAACATGATCGGCAGGATGCCCACTACTGAGATCGTGTTAACCTTTGACCAGTCATAGGACAGTTCCCCTAAGTAACGCAGCGCCACGCCTGCTGATAATGTCCGCAGGCTGTCATTCTGAATCAGGGTGACTGCGTGGAGATAGTCGTCCCAGGTCATCAGAAAGGCATAGATTCCCACTGCCACCATACCGGATTTCACCAGAGGCATCACGATCTGAAACAGGGTCTGGATCCGTCCCGCCCCGTCCACAATGGCCGCCTCCTCCAGTTCCCGGGGAATCCCGTCAAAAAAGCTGGCCATTAAGGTAATGGCAAAGGGCAGCATGGCTGCCGTCAGTGCCAGAATCAGTCCTGCCCGGGTATTGATCAGATGAATCTTACCCAAAAGGTCATACAGGGAGATCATCCGGCTGACAATGGGGAACATCTGCGCCGACAGAAACGCCGCTACAATCCACCGGTTCCACCGAATCTTGAAACGGGACAGGGCATAGCCGGACATCACAGCCAGAACCAGCGTAACTGCTGCCGTAATTCCGGATACAATAAAATTATTTTTGTAATAGATAAAGAAAAAGTTATCCTCCGTAAACAGGGAAATATAGCTGTTCACATTCGGCGCCTCCGGAACCATGGTGGGCGGAAACCGGTAGGCTTCCATATTGGTCTTAAAGGAGGTCATCAGCACCCAGTAGAGGGGAAACAGTAAAAACAGCAGGATCACTGCCAGGATCAGGTATTCCGCCATAGTCCAAATCTTCTTTTTTCCTCTTGCTCCCATAGCCGCCTCCTAATTCATTTCCACGTCTTTAAAGACACGGTTGTACACAAATACCACCACGATCATTAAGAGCATCCACACCGTTGTCACTGCTGCGCCGCTTCCCAAATTGTTGGAGACAAATGCCTCCCGGTAGCTTAAGATCGCCAGGGTGGTAGTGGCATTGTCCGGGCCTCCGCCGGTCATGGTCCAGAACAGCGGGAACTGCTTGAAGTTCTCGATAATGGCCATGGATACGGTGATCTTGATCACACTCATAATACTGGGAATTGTGATATAGACAAACCGTTTCACCCCGTTTGCCCCGTCAATGGTGGCTGCCTCCAGAAGATCCGCGGATACATTGGTCAGGCCCGACACCAGAAGCAGGGTGGTCAGGGGAATCTGTTTCCAGAGGGCGGCAATGGTAATTCCCAGAAGGGCTGTATTAGGGTCATTGAGGATGGCAAAATCCGTCATTTTCCCGCCGCTGAAAATCCCTACCAGGTACTTCAAAAGACCGTACTGGGGCTGATACATCCACATCCAGATCAGGCCGGAAATAATCGTCGGCACCACCCAGGGCGCCATCATGATACTGCGTACGAATCGGGTAAAACGAATATCCGAATTCAGAATCAGCGCCAGAATCATTCCCAGGATAAACTGGGCAATCACCACCGCTGCCACAAAAACCAGAGTGTGGGCCACTGCCATTCCCAGCCTGCCGCTGCTGAACAGTTTGATATAATTCCCGAAATGATTCCAGCTTCCCGGCGTACCGGATATAATATTCTTCACTTTAAAATCCAAAAAGCTTTTGATCACCGAATCCGCCACCGGAACCAGAATAAAAATAACCGTTATCAGAACCGACGGAAGCAGCAATGCCCCCGCAAAAATCCGGTCATTCCGTTCCCTGGCAGTCATGGGGACCCTTACCTGTGCATGCTTTCCCATAGTACACCAGCCATCCTTTCCCATTGCCGGAGCGTGCTTCTGCAAATGCCTTGCCCCAGGGGGCAGGGGAATTTTCCGGCATGCTCCGGCCTTTTACTCCTTTTTTCTTTCCTACTGAATCACATTGGCTGCCGATGCCTCGAATTCCGCGATTGCCGTGTCCACATCCTTGCCGCTTAAGGTAACTGCCTGAGCCAGGGTACACAGTTCCAGGTTCAGATCCGACAGGGTGGGAATGAAGGTAACCGGCTTCACCTTGCCCACGGAGCCGGCTGCTCCTGCCAGGAGTGCGGAATCCTTCACCACCTGCAGTTCTTCCATGGACTGCCTGGAGGGATAGGCAGGAGTTACGGTCTCAAAATACTCGGAAATCTTATCCTCGGAAAGGATAAAGTCCACCAGCTTGGCAGTAGCTGCCTTTCTGGCATCGTCATTGTTCATCACCATCAGGGTTCCTGCCTGGAGCACGGACTCCCCGCTGCCGCTGCCGCCTGCCAGGGGAGCTGCGGAAGCAATAAAGTCGGCGGCATCCGGATTGATGGATTTCACTCCGTTGAAGCCCCAGGACTGGTCATAGTACATCGCCAGCTGTCCCAATGCAAAAAGGTTCCTCAAGTCTTTCAGCTTGCTGTTCTCCGGATTGTAGCCGCTTTCATGGAGGGTCTTCCACATGGCCACGGCATCCCTAAAGCCCTGGTCAATGGCCAGGCTGCCCTCTGCATCCAGCACGGTTCCGCCGAAATTATGGATGGAGGAGGTCAGGCATGCGCCGGATACGGGTACGGAAGCTGTGGTCAGTCCAAAAGCATAGACCTTATTCCCGTCCTCTGTGGTCAGGGCTGCCAGCTTGGGAGCCATCTCTAACATCTCCTCATACGTGGTCGGCGGAGCCTCCGGATCCAGTCCGGCCTTCTCAAACAAATCCTTGTTGTAGTACAGCAAAAACGGAGATACATACATGGGAACCCCATAGGCCACGCCGTCAATGGAACAGGCCTCCAGAATGCTGGGGTAAATATCCGCCATCAGTTCACTGCTCAGCACATCCGCCGCCGGCGCTGCCATCCCTGCTTCCACCATGGTGGGAATCCAGTCCAGTTCCCCGTACATCAGGTCTACCATATCCCCGCCGCCTGCCATATTGATCACCGTATTCACGATCTCGCCATAGGGGGCAGTCACCAGTTCTACCGTAATGTTAGGATTCTCTGCCGCGAATTCCTCCAGAAGCTGGTTCCAGTACACATCATACCCTGCCTCCAGGACTGCGTAGTTGGCAAACTTGATGGTAACCGGCTCCGTGATCTCTGCATCTGCCGGCGCCTTGGTCTCACTCTCCGCCTCCTTTGCCGGCTCCGCTGCCTGGGCCGGTGCCCCTGTGGTTCCCTGGGTCTGCCCGCCGCTTCCGGAGCATGCTGTCGTAAGCCCCATAATTGCTGCCATTACCAGTGCCAATGTCTGCTTTTTCATTCTAATACCTTCCTCTCTTTTTTATTTTCCCAGAGATTCCTCGTCTTGCCGCTTCGGCTTGGAAAATCCCTGTGGTTTTGCTTTCTTTTTTGTTCCAGCCCTACACATGTGTAGGGTTCCTGGCCCGTTATACACTCGTGTGTATAACCTGGAAAAGGGAATGAGCACCGGAGTGTGTCTGAAAATGAAGCTTCAAACATCCACTGGAAGCTGTGCCCATCATCTTTGTCTGTTCTGCTATGTCCCTTACCCGCCATTAAAATCCGGCAGGCACTGCGGTGCTCTCCCTCTCAATCAATACCGTCTCAAAATCCTGGTTCTCCGGCTGGCTGCCGGCTATCATCTGTGTCAGCATATCAATGGCGGCCTTGGCAATCTTCTCCTTCTTCATCCCGACCGTGGAAAGTCCGGGAGTAATCAGGCGGCTGATGCTGGAATCGTCAAAGCCGATAACCCGAAGCTGTTCCGGCACCTGAATGCCGATCTGCCCTGCCGCCGTCATGGCAATGCAGGCCAGCATATCGTTCCTTCCAAAAATCCCGTCCACCCGGGAACCCGTCCGAAGGCGCCTCTTCACCTCCTCTGTCACTTCCTCCTGGCTGCGGCATCCGCAGACCACACTCTCCGGCCCCACGGCAAATCCGTTGGCCTCCATCTCATCCACAAAACCGCTAAACCGCATGTCATCCGGCGGACTCACATGCCCCTTGGCACTGATACGGTCTATGTAAACCACATTCCTGCAGCCCCTGTTAATGAGATGCCTCACCGCCTCCCTGGCGCCGGTATACAGCCCCGTCCCCAGATAAGCCACCCGCTCCACTGCCCTCTGGTGCCTCCACCTCCGGAATACCACCACCGGAATCCCTGCCTGGCTGAACTGCTCCACATACTCGGTGGGGAAGCTGGCCGAACTGACGATAATCCCGTCAAACTGGCGGCTGATCACCTGGGAGATGAACTCCGGAGTGTTCCGGTTGGAACACAGGGAGATCAGGTATCCTGCATCATAGGCATATCTGTCCATCTCACTGACAATACTGCTGAAATACTCGTTCGTAATATGGTCTGCAATGAATATGATCTGGTTGCTCCGCTTCCCCTTCAGGGCACGTGCCACATTGTTGGGCCGGTAATTCAAGAGCCGGACTGCTTCCTCCACCCTCTGCCGCTTTTCCTTCGCCACATAACGGTTGTTATTGATCACGTAAGACACAATGGTCTCGCTGACTCCTGCCAGCTTCGCCACATCCGCCCTGGTGACCCGCTCTCTGGTCTCGCCCATCCTGGTTATTCTCCTACTTGAAATGTACACTCGTATGTACTGTTTATAGTCTACAACATAAAAATGGTTTTGTCAATATATTTTATGCAAATTTATACAGCTCGATCACCTCAACCCCCAGCAGCTGGCACAGCTGTTTCATCTCCTCCTCCACATCAGCCCACACCAGGCTGTAATGATGGGGAACTCCTTCTTCTATCATCTGTTCAATCACCTGCCTCACGGGACATTCCACCTTCACATTGGCCATGATTCCCCGGGTATACCGATCCTGGTTCAGGGCTTCCCCTTTCATCAAAAACAGCTTATATTTCCCTCCCAGGTTGCAGAACCGGGCAATGGTCACTGCCCCCGGCTTTAAGGCCCCCCAGAAGGCACTGCCCTGACCGGCCAGGGGATGGTTGCGCATCCACAATTCATATTCCGGATTCGCCAGGGAAGGCGCCGCGTTGCCGCAATGCCAGAAGGCCATGGTATTTGCCTCCTCATCGATATGAATCATATCCGTAATAAAGGTAGGCAGACCTGTCAGATAGTTCTGGGCAATCTGCGCCAGTTCTGCGTCCACATCTCCCTCGCAGCCAATATGCACCCCCTCGTCCGCCAGCCGTCCCAGCACCGCACAGGGCGTGGTATGGAGGTTTCCCATCTCCGGCCAGCATTTGATCACCCCGAAATCATAGCCCTGCTGCTTCATCACCTCTTTTAAAGCCAGATAAAGCCGGGCATGGTTTTCCAGATGTCCCTCCGGCAGTTCCACGTCAAAGGTTTTTTCCACCCTTGCCATCTCCTCCTGGAAGGCCTCCTTCGGAATCTCTGCCATCCGGTCAAACACCACCTTTAAATCCGTCTCCTCAATCTTCACCCCAAAAGTTCTGCGGATGAGGGCCTCATCAAAGGCACAGTTGTAAAAGGCGGTGGGGCGGTATCCTAAAAGCCCCAGATTGGTGTGGCTCATAGCCTTTCTGGCATGATAGGCAAGAATCAGCTGCCGTACCTTGTCAAGCGCACGCTTATCCTCAAGCCCTCCGTAAACCGTGTGGCAAACTGCCCCCAGACGGTGCAGGGCTGCTGCATTCATGGTCATGGCACAGAGGGCATTGGCATAGAGCCGGGTGTTTTTCTCAAACGGCACCTCATAGGGCGCCCACAGGATAAGAGGCACCCGCACCATCTCTGCCAGAAAAGCCGCCACGTCATCACCGGTAAAAGCCCCGTACACCATGACAATCACATCTGCACCGGCTTGCCGGAACCTTTCTGCCGCAGCCTCCAGGGACTCTTTATCCCACACCACCTGCTCTGCCCTTACCACCTTTGCCTGGGAAAACTCCTCTTCCAGCCACGCCCCATATTCAGCTTCCCTCTTTACCGGCAGTTCCCTGGGCCATCTTCCGGAACAGGTTGTCAGAAACCCAATATTCAGCTTACTCTTCATAAGAACCTCCTGCTTTTGTGATTTGTATAATTCCAGCTTTATAAATACGAGTGTATATAGTACATATTACCATTTATCTGCGGTTTGTCAACTGTTTTTTTGCCTTGCAGGTTACTTCTCACGGGCCAATGTCAGTAAGTTAAGAAATCGCGAAACACAGTCAGGGAAACGGGGAGAGCAGCCATCGAAAAGGGTCTGCGGATTTTGACTTTGCAGAGATTTAGAAGTCCTTAAATTCCTGAGTTTTGCGTTGAAACGAAAATTCACATTGTCTGAGCGCAGCGAGTTTGTAAATTTTCGTTTCGTTTTTAGCAAAATTCAGAAATTTTAGGAATTCTTGATCTCGAAACCGGAAAAATCCGCAGACCCTTTTCGATGGCTGCTCTCCCCGTTTCCCTGGCGTACCTTTTGGAACAGCTTAACTAACTGACATTGTCTCACGGGCAATTAAGTTAAGGGTTCGCGAAAAGTAACCCTTGCAGACCAGTACTCCGTACTCAAACGACTATTTGCCCTGCATTGAAATATGCAGTAAAATCCCGTCTTTGACAGTTTATAAGATGATAAAACGCTGTAGAGCCTTTATTTACAGGCTCTACAGCGTTTTTTTCGTTCGTTGTGCTCTTTGGTAATTTATTCCCTTCCTTTACTCTTTTTTTGAATCTCTTTCATTTTCTGTTTTGTGATAAACTGATAGTCTGTCCGAAAGCCACATACTTCGTGCAGGGCGTCCGTGATCCGTTCTCTCTTATATAAGGGCATGTACCCCTGCCCTTCGATATCTGCAAAATTTATTCCCTTTAAGGTACTGAGGATTTCCTCGCAGGTATACGCTCCTTCCAGCTTTAACTCCAAAAGGCGGTAAACCAATAGTGCCAGGAAACAAATAAGAAAGTGGGCTGTAATTCGGTTTTCTAAGCGTACAAAGGTTGGCCTTGCCTCAAACTCGGTTTTCATGATCCGAAAACATTCTTCGATTTTCCATCTTCCCTCGCTGACTTTTAAAATGTCCTTCACATCATCATCCAGCAAATCCGTACACACGGCATAAAGTCCATCATAACTTTCTTCCTCCGCGATCTTCCCCTCATCCAAAAAATAATGTATCTTCGCTTTTTCCCCATCCTTTGTTACAGCCAGTTTCCCTACAAACCTTGCCGGGTCATTTGGATTTTTCCGCTCTGTCTTGCGCCTGCCAGACGCCACCATCTTCTCCGCCCGTTCGATCTGCCTTCTCCGTATCTCTTTCTGATAGGCGGCGTATTTAGGGGAATAGGTAATGATCAGCCGCTGGTCTAATCTCTTGGTGGTATAGGGTTCATCCTTATAGAAGAGATGGACTCTATCCGTTTCCTTAAGATTATTAATGTCCACGGGTTCATTATCCATAACACGTTTGAAGCCCTTAGGGCTCAAGGCCCATTCCCTGTCTTCCTTTGGCAGCTTCTTTATGGACTGCGTGACAATGAAAGCCCTCTTTCCCATATGGTTCAGCTCCCTGTTCGCCTCAGAGCCAAGTCCCGCGTCACAACAGTAAATAAATTTCTCATGGCCGAAATCGGTCAGGACTTTCTGCTCCAGGGGCTTTAAGGATTTTTGCTCGTTCTGATTGCCAGGGAAAAGAGAAAAAGCCAGAGGGATCCCCTGCCCGTCTGTAAACAGCCCCATCTGTATGATTGGGTTGGGACGGTGTTCCTTACTCTTTCCGTATTGTTTGCTGCCTTCTGCCTGCTCAATCTCGAAATAATAATTCGTACAGTCATAATAAAGGATGCGATCCATTTTTTGAGACACAAAATTGCTGTTTTTGTAAACCTCAGCCTGGATCAGGTCGCATTCGCTGGCGAGAACGTCCAGGGCCCGATAGACATCATGTTCCTCATAAGAAGGTGGTTCCAAAAACTCCTTTGCCACCCGATAAGAAGCGAGTTTGCTGCTGGGTTCCAGGATTCTTGTATAAATAAGATCCGACAGGACCGCGTTGATATCATAATGGAAGCTGTGTTTATCCTTGATTTTTCGGCAGATCCGGTCAAGGCCCAGCTGGTAATAAACAGCCTGAGGAAAGAGGTATCCCCCTTTAAAAAGTTTTTGCTGATGATAATCCAGGGTTCTGTCCGCATGAAAGGGGATCAAAACGGTCTTGGCCTGGTTTTGTTTTTTATACTTTTGTGTTTCGATCCTGGCCTGTTCTTTTGCCCAGGCCATGACGCCGTCCCTGTCGGTACCAAGCTGTTGGGACAATTCTTTGAGCGTGCCAAGTTTGCGGATGGTTTTGGAAGTACTTTTTCCCTCGCTGTTGACATAGGACTTGGTGATATAAAAAGACTCCGAGTTTTTAGATTTTGTAGTAGTGACTTTCATGACAATCCCTCCCAGGATTCATTATATCATATATTGCCAAATATTGCTATATAATAAAACTAAAATTTTGACAAAAAAAGTACAGGCTTTATAGGGCCTGTGGAGGGTTTTTAAATTTTCAAACTGTCAAACACCCGCGCCATGTTTTCCGTAAAAATTTGCGTTGAGGCGAAACAGAGGCGAAATAGTGATACCGGGAGCGAAAAAAACGCTTGACATTTTCTGCCCGGAATAGTATAGTTATAAAAGTTGCGAGAGCAGCAGACAGGAAAGTAGGTATCCACCTCACCTCGGCACAGGCAAGTGACCCGGGTTCATAGCTGAGAAGCACAGACAGACGGCATTCGTGCGTCCCGAGTGATTTTTGCAGGGTGGATAGAGATATTCTATCTACTTTTTTTGTGCAGAAAAGCAGATCATGTTTTATCTTTAAAGATGGAGGTGTACGACAATTAGCGAGTTAATGATTAACGAACAGATCAGAGATAAGGAAGTTCGGTTGATTGGCGAGGATGGGCAGCAGCTGGGGATCATGTCGGCCAGAGAGGCTTATAAGCTGGCTCTGGAGGCGGAACTGGACCTGGTGAAGATTGCTCCGACGGCGAAGCCGCCGGTTTGTAAAATTATCGATTACGGCAAGTATCGTTATGAACTGGCGAGAAAGGAAAAAGAAGCCAAGAAAAAGCAGCGAGTGATCGAGGTCAAGGAAGTGCGGCTGTCTCCCAACATTGACACCAATGATTTGAACACCAAGATGGGTGCTGCACGCAAGTTCCTGGAGAAGGGAGATAAGGTCAAGGTGACCCTTCGTTTCCGCGGCCGCGAGATGGCGCATATGTCCAAGTCCAGGTATATCCTGGATGATTTCGCGGAGAATCTGAAGGATATTGCGGTTGTTGATAAACCTTCCAAGGTTGAGGGAAGAACCATGGTCATGTTTTTGTCTGCGAAAAAGTAAATGAGAAGCGAAGATTAAGGAGGAAATATCATGCCTAAGTTAAAGACAAGCAGAGCGGCTGCGAAGCGTTTTAAAAAGACCGGTACCGGCAAACTGGTAAGAAGCAAAGCATATAAGTCCCACATTTTGACGAAGAAGTCCACCAAGAGAAAAAGAAATCTTCGTAAGGATATCGTTACCGACGCTACCAACGCAAAAGTAATGAAGAAGATTTTGCCGTACCTGTAAGACTGTGAGAGAAGGAGGAAAAACCGATGGCAAGAATTAAAGGCGGTATGAACGCAAAGAAGAAACATAACAGAGTCCTGAAGCTGGCAAAAGGTTACAGAGGCGCCCGCTCCAAACAGTATAGAGTCGCAAAGCAGTCCGTGATGAGAGCCCTGACCAGTTCCTACGCAGGGCGGAAGCAGAGAAAGAGGCAGTTCCGCCAGCTGTGGATCGCCCGGATCAATGCAGCGGCCCGGATCAATGGCTTATCCTACAGCAAGTTCATGTATGGGCTGAAGCTGGCAGGGGTGGAGATGAACCGTAAGGTGTTGTCTGATATGGCGATCAATGACGCAGAAGGGTTTGCAAAGCTTGCTGAGTTGGCGAAGAGTAAAGTGGCTTAAGTGCTGTGAATTTTTGGTTTTTGAGCGAATACCCTCAGTGGACAAGAGTCTGTTTCCTTGTCTGCTGAGGGTATATTTTGTAAGGCAAACCGTATCGATTGATGAAACCGTTTTTCTTCTTTTGGGCCAAACATATAAGAAGCTATCGGCTGATACCCCTTCATAAAGCCCATAACCATATAACAGCCAATCAAAATTTGAAAAATGAAAGCGCAGAGGGCAAATGAAGAAGAAAAGGAGCGTTTAATAAAAGCAGCGGTATCACTTATGTTATGATACCGCTGCTTTTGCTTTAGCATTCAAGATATACGGAAAATCCGAAGCCGCACCCGATTGGAACCAGGGTTCGAACTATCATGATCTGATGCGGGAGATGGGACTTGAACCCACACGACCTTACAGCCACTAGATCCTTAGTCTAGCCTGTCTGCCAATTCCAGCACTCCCGCGAACTCAAACAGTATATCATAAATTAGAAATTATGGCAATACTTTTTGGATTTTTTTTAAAAAAAATTGCTTAAAAATGTACTTGCATTTTATGAAAAAGTTTGCTATACTATTTATCGTTCGTGAAAGACCTTCCTCGATAGCTCAGTCGGTAGAGCACGCGGCTGTTAACCGCGCTGTCGTAGGTTCAAGTCCTACTCGGGGAGCTTTGCAGAAGTGGCGGAATTGGCAGACGCGCACGGTTCAGGTCCGTGTGGTAGCAATACCTTGTGGGTTCGACTCCCATCTTCTGCACGCAACGGCAGAGACCCGGAGCTCAAGTACAGAGCTTCGGATTTTTTAGTTTGTGGGAAAGCGCATCCGATGAAATAAAACACTCTGCGCATTTTGCGAGGATGCGCACTTGGCGCAAAGGAGAATTATCTTCTAAGATTTTCGACAAAACTTTCAACAATCGAAAAAAACAGTTGACAGATTTACCAAAAGTGGTTATACTATATATGTTGCTTCGAGAGATCGAGGTGATGGTTCGCAGAAGTGGCGGAATTGGCAGACGCGCACGGTTCAGGTCCGTGTGGTAGCAATACCTTGTGGGTTCGACTCCCATCTTCTGCACTGATAAGCGCAAGGCTGATGGATTTGTCCTCGGCCTTGCGCTGTTTTGTTCTATAGGAGCGATCTTTCTTTTATTTTCATAAATTCAGGGAAGAATCTGGAAACGGGAGGATGTGGGAAAGGGGGAGAAGAGATGGCACAGTGGGAGGTTCCGGCATTTTTGCGGGAGAAGATAAAGGAACAATATGGGGAGGAACTGGCGGCGAGGATTTTACAGGGATATAAGGGGGAACGTCCGGTCACCCTGAGGGTGAATGCTCTGAAGACAGATGCGGCAACTGTGGAGCAGGAGCTGGAACAGGCACAGATCGGATATCAGAGGGTGTCCTGGAGCAATGAAGCGTTGATTCTAAACGACGTTCGGGAGCAGGAGGTGCGCAGGCTGGCATCTTATGAGAAGGGGGAGATCTATCTGCAAGGCCTGTCTTCCATGCTTCCGCCTTTGGTATTGTCACCGACAGCAGGAGAAAGCGTGCTGGATATGGCAGCAGCGCCTGGAGGAAAGACGACTCAGATTGCGGCCCTTTCTGGCAATATGGCATCCATAACGGCCTGTGAGAGAAATCAGATCCGAGCGGAACGGCTACGGTATAATATCGAGAAACAGGGCGCCTCAAGAGTCTGCGTAATGGTGACGGATTCCAGAAGGCTGGATGATTTTTTTTCATTTGACAAAATCCTTCTGGATGCTCCCTGCAGTGGCAGCGGAACCCTGGAGGTATGCCGCCGGAGCTCGAAGAATCATCTGGATAAGGAATCTTTAAGGCGTTTTTCCAAGGTGCAGGGGGAACTGCTGTTAAAGGCATTAAAGCTTCTAAAGCCAGGGCATGAGATGGTCTATTCTACCTGTTCGGTTCTGACAGAGGAGAACGAGCAGGTAGTGAAGCGGGCGCTGGCAAAAACGGACGCTGTGATTATCCCGGTTGATACCGGGAGTTTTGCAGGAGTGACCTTGCTTCCGGTGAGTCTGGACGGAGTGATGTGTGTATGTCCGGATTCGTTGTATGAGGGATTTTTTGTGGCGAAGATTAAAAGACAGCAGTGATAACCGTTCAGGCAGGCATGTTCCGAATGGTGACGTTTGGAGTAACCGCTCAAGGGTTATCGGAACTGTTGCGCTCTGGAAAGAGAAGCAGAAGCAGCGGTTGAAAAACATCTGGCAATTGCGGTGGAAATGTTATATAATGGGATGGATTGGAAAAAATGAACCATAAGGAGCTGAGAATTGGAAGCAGCTCCTGAATGCAGATGAGGCCAGGGCATGGGAAGGATACGTAGCTGGCCTGAATATAAGGTCTGGAGGAAGCTATGCTGACATTAGAAAATGTGTCCTTTGAGGTACAGGAGGAAAAAGGGCAGAAGGAAATCATCAGAGACATGAATCTGACCATAGACGATCACAAGTTTGTGGTGATCACCGGTCCGAACGGCGGCGGAAAGTCTACGCTGGCCAAGCTGATTGCAGGGATTGAAAAGCCCACGGCAGGAAGAATTTATTTTGAGGGAACCGATATTACGGAATTAAGTATTACCGAGCGGGCGAATCTGGGAATCAGCTTTGCCTTTCAGCAACCGGTCCGGTTTAAGGGGATCCAGGTGCTGGATCTGATTCGTCTGGCAGCGAAGAAGAACCTGAGTGCGGCAGATGCCTGCCAGTATTTATCAGAGGTGGGACTCTGTGCCAAGGATTATATCAAGAGAGAGGTGAATGCAAGCCTTTCCGGCGGAGAACTGAAGCGCATCGAGATTGCCACCGTGCTGGCACGGAATACAAGAATGTCTGTGTTTGACGAACCGGAGGCGGGGATCGATCTCTGGAGCTTTCAGAATCTGATCCAGGTATTTGAACGGATGCGAAAGAGTACGGATGGTTCCATCCTGATCATATCTCATCAGGAACGTATTTTGAATATTGCGGATGAGATTGTAGTGATTGCGGATGGGCGGATTACCCGGCAGGGTCCCAAGGAGGAGGTATTGCCATCGCTTCTGGGAACAGCCTCAGCTGTGGATGCCTGTGCGAGATTTTATCAGGGAGGTGACAGGAGATGACAGACCAGATTCAGCAGAGAATTCTCGAGGAGGTCGCAGATCTCCATGGAGTTCCGGAGGGAGCTTACAATATCCGCGCCAATGGCCGGATGGCAGGCCGGAATACCACAGCAAATATTGATATTACATCCAAGACAGAGGTCAGCGGGATCGATATCCGTATCCGGCCGGGGACCAGGAATGAGAGCGTGCATATTCCGGTGGTGCTGAGTGAGAGCGGCATGAAGGATATGGTTTACAATGATTTCTACATCGGAGAGGACAGTGATGTGGTGATTGTAGCCGGCTGCGGTATTCACAACTGCGGGAATCAGGATTCCCAGCATGACGGAATTCACCGGTTTTATGTGGGGAAGAATGCCAGAGTCAGGTATGTGGAGAAGCACTATGGGGAAGGAGACGGGAATGGTAAGCGCATTCTGAACCCGGTTACTGAGGTCACTATGGAAGAGGGAAGCACCATGGAGATGGAGATGGTGCAGATCAAGGGGGTAGATTCTACTGACAGGAAGACAAAGGCCAGTCTGGCAAAGGGTGCGAAGCTGGTGGTCAGGGAAAGGCTTATGACTCACGGCAGCCAGTATGCGGTCAGCGACTATGTAGTGGAGTTAAACGGTGAGGAGGCCAGTGCGGATGTGGTATCCCGGTCCGTGGCTAAGGATAGCTCTTACCAGAAGTTCGATTCCCGGATTGTGGGCAATGCGCCCTGTACCGGCCATACGGAATGTGATGCAATTATTATGGGAGATGCGAAGATTCTTGCGGTTCCCCAGCTGGAGGCGAATCATATCGATGCAGCACTGATCCATGAGGCGGCTATCGGCAAGATCGCGGGAGAGCAGATCGTGAAGTTGATGACTCTGGGACTGACAGAGGAAGAGGCTGAGGCGCAGATTGTCAATGGATTCCTGAAATAAAAAAAGGATCATAAGAAAAGCGTATGCACAGGCAGGAACTTTTACTTGTGCATACGCTTTTGATTTCTGTCAGCAAAGCGTTCTTTACCCCGTACTTATCTTTCTGACGGAGCGGTGTCTGTGTCCGCGCTGTCAGGGGTATGTACGACCGGGGGCTTTGCCTCGGACTCTGTGCTAGGAAGGCCTGAGAAATTCAGGTTGCGTGTTACCTTGGCATCATAGGTCTGGGCCTTGAGGATCTCGCGGAAATCCACGCCGGTAGCCTCGGACATGGTGTCAAAGACTTGCTGCATAACGGTAGCGGCATTGCCTGAAACCTGACTGATACCGGAACCGGAATCCCCGCCTCCGCCGTAGATATTGACCTTGCTGATACTGGACAGAGGCTTGGCGATCTCGGCGGCCATCTGAGGCATAATGCTTAATAGCATCTCAAGGATAGCAGCATTATCGTATTTGGAATAGGCCTCGGCCTTCTTTTCCATACCTTCTGCTTCTGCGAGCGCTTTGGCCTGAATAGAAGCAGCCTCTGCTTCTCCCTTGGCACGGATACCGGTCGCTTCCTGCTCAGCGGCAAAACGAGCGGCCTCTGCCTTGGCTTTGGTTGCCTCTGCCTCGGCAACGGCTTTAGCTTTCATGGCGTCTGCTTCTGCCTGCGCTTTGGCCTTCATGGCTTCGGCTTCTTTTTCCTGTTCATACTTTTTGGCTTCTGCTTCTCGCTGGCGCTTGGCAAGGATTGCAGCCGCTTCCTGCTCTACCTTATAGCGTTCGGCGTCAGCCTTTTTGTTGATCTCTGCTTCTAAAAACTGCTGTTGGATGGCAACTTGCTGCTTGCGCAGCTCAGCTTCTCTCTCAGCTTTGGCAATCTGGGCATTGACAGTTGCCGTCTGAATGGTCTTCTGCTGTTCCTGCTTTTGAATCTCGTAGGCGGCATCCGCCTCGGCCTTTTTGGTATCAGCGTTTTTCTGCAGCTCGGACTTTTTGATGGCCAGTTCATTATTCTTCTGAGCAATCTCAGTCTGGGCAATCACTCGGGCATCATTGGCAGATTTGTCTGCTTCTGCCTGCGCGATGGCAATGTCTCTGTCTGCCTGTGCTTTGGCGATGGCAGCGTCCTTCTTGATACGGGAGGTATTGTCTGCACCGAGATCCTTGATGAGGCCGTTCTCGTCTGTTACGTTCTGAATATTGCAGGAGAGAATCTCAATCCCCAGCTTATCCATATCCTTGGATGCCTTGGACATTACCTGGTCAGAGAAAGAATCACGGTCAGTGTTGATCTCTTTCAAAGAAAGGGTGCCGATGATTTCACGCATATTACCCTGCAGAGAATCCTGAAGATCCATAGTGATATCAACGGCCTTTTTATTCAGAAAGTTCTTGGCTGCCAGCTTAATGCCGTCAGCGGTGGGAGAGATCCGTACCTTGGCAACTGCGTCTACATTGACATTGATAAAATCGTTGGTGGGGACGGATTGCTCCGTCTTGATATCAACGGTCATCTGTCCCAGATAAAGGCGGTCCAAGCGTTCCAGATAGGGTATCTTGATACCAGCGCGACCGACCAGAACCCGGGAGTCCCTTTTCAGTCCGGAGATGATGTAAGCCTGATCCGGCGGAGCCTTCACATAGCCGCTAAACAGGATTAGCAGGAAAATAACCACCACGGCACCAACGGCAAGGATCGAGACAGGAGAGTGAGCAAATGAGTTGAGCATAGTGTACTCCTTTCGTGAAAAAAGTTATGATTCAAATTATAGTCTATTCTATCGCTAATTATGAGAAAACGCAATAGCAGTACAGAAAATGTAAGAAAATTTTTATCGTTCATGGGGTGTTCTGAAGGGAACGCTCGGGAAAACTTTTTTCCGAGCTGCTATCCGTCGGCCTCAAATACAAGTACCTTTGAACTGTAACGAAAAATTCTGATTGTAAGGAAACGGGCAGGGTGATAAAATGGATAAAAGCCGGGAAGAGGCAGGAGGGAGCGCGAGATGGACAGAGAGAGGGCATTTGTCTGGATAAAGAAAAAATATGGCATTGAACCGGATTATCCCTGGAACGACGATAACGCAGTGCTGCGGCATCCGGAGAACAGAAAGTGGTTTGCCGTTGTCTTAAGGGTAGGTCGGGATAAGCTGGGGTTGCCAGGGGAGGGCCTGGCAGATGTGATCAATGTAAAATGTGAGCCGGTTCTGATCGGCTCGCTGCGCACACAGCCAGGGTTTCATCCGGCTTACCATATGAATAAGGATCGGTGGATCAGCATTCGTCTGGACGGAAGTGTGCCGGAAGATCAGATGAAAAATCTTATTGGTTTGAGCTATGATATGACTATGCCAAAGAAAAAGAGGAAAAATGAGTAAATATATTGAAAATTCTGAAAAATTAGAACAAATTATGAGCATTAACAGGAGAAAATGTTTTAATTATTTGAATTAATGCTTACAATATAGAAAATAGCAAAAAACATTAAAAAATATAAATAAAAGTATTGACAAAATATGGGTTATCTGCTATGATTAATACAACAAAACAAGAGAGAACAAGTCAGAGGATAAGAATAATCCTCACAAGAGAGCATCCATCGTAAGGATAATCTCAAAAATCTAAGCAAAGGAGGTACGGACCACCGAAGACGTAAATTTTGTTTCTGCTGTCGGGTTTGACAGACAGGAACGCAGGACAGCGAATCTGTGAGGCAAGACACCGAAGAGAAGAGAGACATCCAGAACATACATTATCAAAAACTGAAAAGAATCGGTTTCGTTATATGACGAGAAAGTATAGGGAAGACGATAGATTTCAGAATCGGATAATAGGGAAAAGGAAAGTGAAATGGACGGAAGATCGGAGAGGTGAGGCTGCCGAAGCAGAGGGAATAACTTCATATAGAGTACATAGGGATATGTACAGAGAGCAGCGGAAGGCGTAAAGAAGCTCGCTGCAGGAAAAGTAAGAGAAAAGAGAGGTACAATCCAGTGGACAACGTGCATTGAAGCCGGATATCAACAGAGGGAATGATGGTTGATATCCGGCTTACTCATTGCTTTTTTGCGATGACAGTCAAAGTCCTGTGAGATCGAAAGGCGGCGTATATTCTTCCTTAGCGCTGTTTTTTTGCTGAAGGAAACCCTGATCCAGGCCAAGCTCCAGGGCAGTGTCTACGACCTTTTGGTATTCATAAGAGGTAATGCGGCGGTTCAGTTCCGGATATTGGCTGCTTTGGCAGATGGGGGTGTACTGGCTCAGAAGGCTGATATAATATTGGCCTTTGGGAAGAGATTCAGCCATCCAATGAAGCAGGAGGAGAGAGTCCTCTTTGTGCCCGGGCAGTACCAGGTGTCGGATAATGACGCCGCGGTCCATGAGCGGGGACGGGCAGTCCTCCTCAATATGGAAATGAGGAGCTCCTGTCTGAAGAATCATCTGCAAAACAGCCTTGGAAGCCACTGCAAAATAGTCGGCAGCGCCGGAGTAGCGCCGGGATAAATCCGTGTCATAATATTTCAGGTCAGGGAGCCAAATATCCACATAGTCTTTTAATGCCAGTACGACCTCTTTTCGCTCATATCCTCCACAGTTATAGACTACGGGAATCTGCAGCCGGTGACGGACGAGATCCAGAGCAGAAAGGATCAGGGGAAGATACTGGGTGGGGGTGACCAGATTGATATTGTGCGCACCCTCCTGCTGCAGACGCAGGAAAATATCGGACAGCCGCCGCGGGCTTAGATCCTTTCCTGCGTACTCGTGGCTGATGGCATGATTCTGGCAGAAGCAGCAGCACAGGGTGCAGCCGCTGAAAAATATGGCTCCGCTGCCCCGGCTTCCGCTGATACAGGGCTCTTCCCAGTGATGCAGCGCGGCCCGTGCCGCCCGAATCCCGGCAGAGCATCTGCAGAATCCCACATTCACGCTGCGGTTTACCCCGCATTTCCTCGGACAAAGCTGGCAATTTTGAAGATCAGAAAGCTCAGAAAGTACTGTCATAGGATTACCATCCTCCTCTCTTTCAGGCATCTCCTCCGAATAAAGCCATGCCGATTCCCCGTACCCCGGGAAACCGGCATGGAGGATCTTATGAGATCCCCCATGAACCAATGTCAGTAAGTTAAGGAACCGCGAAGCACAGCCAAGGAAACGGGGAGAGCAGCCGCCGGAAATGGTCTGCAGATTTTGACTTTGCAGAGATTTAGAAGTCCTTAAATCCCTGAATTTTGTGTTGAAGCGAAAATCCACACTGTCTGAGCGAAGCGAGTTTGTGGATTTTCGCTTCGTTCTTAACAAAAATCAGGGATTTTAGGAATTCTTAATCTCGAAACCGGAAAAATCCGCAGACCATTTCCGACGGCTGCTCTCCCCGTTTCCTTGGCGTACCTCTTGGAACAGCTTAACTAACTGACACTGCCAAGAAACAGTAACAGCGTACCACATTTTTTTCAGGATGGCAAGAAAAGGAACTTGAAAAACTTTTTCATCTGTTGTATAATCATTCCCATAAGAGAACAGAGAGTAATTCCTGGGAATGCTCGACAACCTTACCAATTTTGAACCTACATCTGTGACACAGGGATTCCAATATTTGTAAGTGGATGTCAGGCCTCCGGCGAGTGGAAGGCAGAAGCTTACGTGAGGTTGCCCACCTAGCAACGGCTAGGAGTCAATAAGTAAGACCGGCATTTCTGGGATTACAAAAGAAGAAAGCAGCGAGAAATCGCTGCTTTATCTTTTTGCCGATTTGTGGTAATCTATAGACAAGTTTGGGAATACTGATAGAAAACGAGACAGGATCCGATTTTAACAAGGAAAGAGGAAATATTATGAAAAACGAGAAATATCAACGGTATATCTACTGGGGAGTGACTGCCTTTATTGTGTTGTCGCTGCTGATTGGACTCATCTTTTTTATCATTAAGATTGAGCAGGTCAGAGAGACTTTCCGCGTATTTTTCCGGATTCTGGCGCCGATTACCTATGGCGCAGTGATGGCCTATCTGATGGCGCCGATCTATAATCATGTGAGGGAAGCGGTTGTTGCCGGCGCAAAGGGAGAGAGCAGGAGAGGTCGGGAAAGTCTGGGAAGCTTTCTTGCGACTCTGGTGAGTGTAGTGGTACTGGTGGCAGTGGTGACCGGGCTGATTTCCATGCTGATTCCGCAGCTGTGGGAAAGTGTCCGGGGGATCATAGAAGCTCTTCCCACCAGTATTTATAATCTGCAGCTCTGGCTGGAGCAGCTGCTGGCCGATAATCAGGATCTGGAGGCTATCGTTCTCGAATATTATGGCATGGCGGTATCACAGCTGCAGAACTGGCTGAGTACGAATGTAATTCCCACCATGGATGCCAGGATTTATGGGCTGATCAGCGGTTTGTCCAGCGGGATTTTCAGTGTTATCAATGCCCTGAAGAATATCCTGATCGGTATCATTGTGATGGTGTATTTGCTGAATATGAAGGAGAAGCTCCTGACCCAGGTGAAAATGATTCTGTATGGGGTATTCCCGCTAAAGATTGCGAATAAAGTGTTGGAGGAGGGACGATATGTACACCAGGTGTTCGGCGGGTTTATCATCGGGAAACTGGTAGATTCCCTGATTATCGGGATTCTCTGCTTTGTGTTGCTGAATTTTATGAAGATGCCTTATGTGCTGCTGGTGAGTGTGATCGTGGGGGTGACGAATGTGATTCCCTTCTTCGGTCCATTTATCGGGGCGATTCCCAGTGCCTTTTTGATTCTTTTGGTCAGTCCGATCAAATGCTTCTGGTTTCTGGGATTTATCCTGCTGCTGCAGCAGTTTGACGGCAATATTCTGGGACCAAAGATCCTGGGCAATTCCACCGGCCTGTCGAGCTTTTGGGTACTGTTTTCCATTCTGCTGTTCGGCGGTCTGTTCGGCTTTGTCGGCATGATTATCGGGGTGCCTACATTTGCGGTATTTTACAAGTTGGTGCGGGAGCTGGTAACCTGGCTGCTAAAAAGGCGGCAGCTTTCGGCGGATATTGAGCATTATGGAAGGCTGGATTATATCGATGAGGAGAGCAAAACCTATATTGAAAAATAAAAGACATCCGATCAGAAAGAAGGCATTGATCTGCTGGATGGTGATGATTCCGTTGCTGGTGACGGTGCTGATCGTGATTATTATCCGGCACGAGAAGGAAGGGGAAGGCATTCCCCGGGCACTGGCGGCGAAGTCCGTGGTTCTGGCATTGCAGTCGCCTGAGGAGCTGGCAGAGTGGCAAGATGGTTATAAGGCGTCCCATTTCCCTGTCAAATCCCTGGAGGAATGGTATGTCCCTTACATGGACTATCTGTATGAATACGGTTTTCTGTCCGAAGAGGAGACTCCGGCGGATTCCGGGACAGCAGAGGAAATGCTGACCTATCAGGAGGCATCTCGGATCGCCATGACATTTTCCCCGAAGCTGGGAGAACGGATTGCCGTGAACAAGAAAAACCGGAATCAGCCGTATCCGGAGGAGCTCTGGTGGCTGTTCTATGATTCTCTTTTGCATTCCTTAGAACCGGCAAAGAAGGTGGAGAAAAAAAGCATCTGCGTCTATGGTACATTGGAGAATGTACCGGGAACTCCGTCCTGGGTGGCGCACACCAGCATGGGAGAGGCAGGATTTGCCGGACTGGCTCTGGATCCTTATATTGATCATGAGCTGGAGGTCTATGTGCGGGGCAATGAGATTATCCATGTGCTGACAGATAAGGGGCAGGAGGTCACTTATCGCAATGTGTGGCTGATTGACGGAGACGAGGAAGGACTGCAGGTGTATGTGGGAGACATTGAGCGGCGGATCCCTTTTGCCGGAAAGTCTAAGAAGGTAGAGGAGTACATACATAATCTGGCGGATATTCGACTGGAGAACGGCAAGGTGACGAAGGTCTCGGTGAAAAAGGAACGGCTGACAGGGAAACTGCTTTCCGTGCGGGAGGATGCCGTGGAGATCGAGGGATACGGTCTCGTGCCGCTGGATGAGGAATATAAGGTATTAAAAACGTATGGCGGATTGGAACGTCTGACACTGGAGGATTTGCTGATCGGTTATGAGATTCAGGAATTTGTGCCGGCGAACGGCAAGATCAGCGCAGTGCTGGTTGTGAGGGAGTTTGATGCTGAGACGATCCGGGTTCTGCTGATGACGGATAATTTTCAGGAGATTTATCATGATCAGGTGATATTGGATTGTGCATCCCCGCTCGTTGTTTCCTGGCAGGATCAGGAGCTTACTTTGGAAGCCGGGGAAGAGCTAACCATTCTTCCGGGAGATAAGAGGCTTGCAGGGGGACGTATGACGGTTACGGCCGGGGAGGGGGAAGAGATTCGGGTCCGCTCTCTGAAGCGCTCCGGAGAGATGCCTTCCTATGGGGGGAGGCTGGAGATTGTGGATTCCGGGGAGGGGCTGGTGCTGATCAATGAGCTTTATTTAGAGGATTATCTGAAAAAGGTGATTCCCAGCGAGATGCCGCCTGCCTATGAAAAAGAGGCGCTGAAGGCGCAGGCAGTTTGTGCCAGAACTTATGCCTATATGCAGATTCAGAGTAATACCTACCGTGAGTATGGCGCCCATGTGGATGACAGTACGAATTTTCAGGTGTATAACAATATGGGTACGGATGCCCGAACCGCGGCAGCGGTGGAGGAGACGTATGGAAAGATGCTGCTCTATGAGGGCAGTCCGATTACCACCTATTATTTTTCCACCTCCTGTGGGACAACAGCAGACAGCAGTGTGTGGGGAAGCGATCCGGAACTGACTCCTTATCTGAAGAGGGTGACATTGCAGCCGGGCCGGCGAACCGTGAATCTGAGCTCGAACGATGATTTTGCGGCATTTATCAAAAGAATGGATTATCCGGCCTATGATTCTTCCTTTCCTTTTTATCGTTGGAATGTGACGGTAGGAGCAGACGTTCTTACAGCGAATATCGGAGGGGTAGGGAATGTGGAAGCTTTGCAGGTTACAGAGCGGGGAGCCAGCGGCGTGGCACAGTCTTTGCTGGTGAAAGGAAGCGACGGGGAGAAGGTTATATCCGGACAGGATCGGATCCGGGCGGCCTTAGGAGATGAAAGTCTGACGATTCACCGCAAGGACGGAGGGACGACAACCGGCTGGACTTCTCTTCCCAGTGGATTTCTCACGATCGAAGCAGCAGGAAAGGACAGCAACGGGGTGCAGCTTTTCCGGATCTATGGCGGCGGCTACGGACATGGGGTGGGAATGAGCCAGAACGGAGCCCAGGGGATGGCAAAGGAAGGGATGGGCTATGAGGAAATCCTTCGGTTTTTCTATGACGGGGTGACGATAGAGACACTGAAATAGAGAAAAAGGAAGGAATGAATGAAGACCGTTTCTGTTTCAGAGAGGCAAAGAAGGCGGCACGAAAGAAAGATGCACGAAAAAACCGGCTCCGATACGCCATTGCATCGGAGCCGGTCAAAAAGGGGAGGATAAGTATTTCTACTCTTCTATTATGAAAAAGAGCATCGATACATTTTCATTATCACCATCCTTCTTTGTTTTATACATCTTATTTTAAATTTTATTTTTCTCTCGAGGAAATATATGGTAAAATGTCGCCAGACATTATACCCGCGCCGGTTCGGTGTCACGCGAAGCGGGACAAAATACCGGGCCGAACCGTGCGCATCCCCCGGAGGGCAGCATGTTCGCAGGACATGGTATAATCGGAGACAAAGAGGAGAAGAGACAAATCAGGTTTGCCGCAGGCAACAGGAAAGAGGGGATGTTCATTTGGAAATTCTGGTTACAACAGAGGAATTGCTGGCAAAGGCAGAGGAGATCCATAATTTTACGGGAAGGCTGAAGCAGCAGCTGGAAAGCATCGAGACAGAGGTACATACCACATCCGGCTTCTGGAAGGGAGACGGTAATGCGGCATTTATCCGGCATTATAATAACAGCAGGGAGCAGGCGGATATCATTGTGCGGCGGTTTCAGGAGCATGTGACGGATCTGCGGGAGATGGCCGGTGTCTATGAGGCTACGGAGAAAAAGATCGTAGAGCTGACCGAGACGCTTCCTGGCGATGTACTATAGGAGGAGAGATGGGCAATCTGATTGAAGCAGATACAAAGCAGATCGCGAAAGCGGCGGAAAATATGATGAAAAGCGTCACGGAGATCAAAAATGAGCTCTCGGCGTTAGCGGAGTCGATGAAGGCAATGGACAGCAAGTGGGACGGTGTTGCCAGCATTGCATTTTTAAATGAGTTCGGGCAGGACTGTGAGACTCTTTCTGAGTTTTGTGAGTTTTTAGAGCGGTATTGCGAGGATACCAAGCTGGCGATTCAGTATTATAAAAGCAACGAGGCCTCGATTAATGATACGGTTTTCTGGCTCTCTGTTTAACAAAAGGGAGAAGAGGGGATAACAGCTATGGGGAAGATAGAGATTAATTTTCAGAATGCGAGAAGCAAGGCAAGGGAGCTGAATGAAGTGGCAGACCGCTTGGAAAGTCTGGCAAATACCAGCTTCCCGGAGGATATACAGAATGTCCTGAACACCTGGAAGGGAGAAAATGCCCAAATCCTGTGTGGAAAGATGGAAAAGCTGGGGGATAAGCTCAAAAGCAATGCAAAAAAGGCGAGAAGGACAGCGAACTCTATCAATGGAATTGCGCAGAATCTGTATTATGCGGAGCAGCAGCTTCAGTCATTGATTCATAAAATACAGGGAAGATAATCATGGGAATTCGAGGAATAGGCAGTTTTTTATTGGTTTTATCCATATCTGCGGCTTTTGCCGCCGGCTGCAAGGGTCAGGAAAATAAGACAGGAGAACAGGAAACCGTGAAAAAATATGAACAGGCAAAGAGCCCGGAGGATATCAAAGAGCAGGCATTGGACTACCTGGACGGGCTTTATGAAGATACGTTTACAGTACAGTCAGCGACAGCAATAAGCTGGGCGGAGAATTATGAGACGATTACCGTAGCCTCAGAAAGATTTTCCGGAAGGACGTTTCAGGTTCGGAGGATTCATGGGGATAAGGATATTATTTTTAAGGATAATTATTTTACCTTAACGATGGTAGCCGATGCAGAGAAATATGTGAAGGAATTGACAGAAGAAGCCTCTTTGAATGCAGATGTGGCAGTGGAATTTACGGAGGGAGAACGTCCCGGGGAGCTGGCGGCGGATGCAGTTTTTGGGGATTATGTCAGGATGGGCGGCTCTCCGTTCTGCTATCTTACGCTGACGACGATGAAGGAACCGCAAAAAGAGGAACGTCTGGCATTCTTGGAGCTTCTTGCCGGGGAAAAATTTCAGTGCAATGTGGTATTCCGGTATGGGACATCCTCCTGGCGATACGGGGTGGACAGCGATTATGATATACGGGATTATAACTAACAGGGGGAAATTATGGCACTTTCAGACAATGAATTGATCTTGCTGGACAATCTGATCTATTATCCGGATGTTTTTGTGGAAGGAGATTCTGTTGCGCAGATTCTGGACAAAATCACTTACCAGGTGAATGAGAATCCGGAATTAAAGCCGGCAGACATGTCGGCGGATGAATGGATGGATATTGTATCGGCCATTCAGAGCAACGATAAGCTTCTGAATTATAAGGTGACCAATATCAATACTCCGTCCAAAGACATGAACACGGGTACGGTAGCATGCTTTGTGGACGATGTCAATCATCCATCGGATGTCAATGTAGTTTTTAAAGGGACACAGAACGGATATGAATGGGATGACAATGGAGAGGGCGCCTACCTGATTGACTCAGACTGCCAGAAGGCAGCCGCCGATTATATCAACAGGCTGCCAGAAAGCTATGGGGATCACATTACGGTAACCGGACATTCTAAAGGCGGCAATAAAGCGCAGTATGTCACTGTCACGACAGACCGGGTAGCCCGCTGTGTTTCCGAAGATGGACAGGGATTTTCCAATGAGTTCTGTGAACGGTATGCCGATGTGATTGAGGAGCGGAAGGGGAGAATCCGGAACTATTGTGCCGAGAATGATTTTGTCAATGTGATTGCGACCAGCATTGCAGGCGAAGTGATCTATATAGAGACCGGGATGCAGCTGAATCCTCTGCATTACCATAAACCGAATATCCTCCTTAATGAGAACGGGGATTTTAAAGAACGGGGGAATCAGGCCGGATGGACAAAAGGCCTGCATAATTATCTGCAGCATGTCATTGATACTATGCCGGAACCGCAGCGCTCCTATGTGATTGACGGAGTTATGGGGCTGCTGGAGAAGGGGGAGAGCGAGGAGAGTGTATATAACCGGTTATGCAGTGTGCTGACGGCAGGAGGATACTGGCTGGCATGGATGATTGAGAGGGATGACTGGTTCGGAGAGGCTTCCGAATATCTGGCAGGTTTTATCCGGGAAGCGACGAAGCTTTTGTCACCGGCCACTTATTATGATTTGACTTATTTTTCTGTGGATGTGGGCGGGCTGTCGGTTTCTGAGGGGAATCTGCAGAGGCATCAAAAGCTATTGAAGTCCGCAGCAGAGGATATCGGGACAATCAAAAGAGGGCTGAATGGAATTTCCTACGGCGCTGTGCGGGCTTCCATGGATGTGCTGAAGTTCCAGCTGCAGCAGAGGGCAAAGGCATGCGGAAAGGTATCAAAAGCGATTGAGAGGGTATGCCGCGATTACCAGCAGAATGAACAGCATGTGGAAGGGTTGTTTTAGCGGCTGGGAGCGGAAAAACAGGATGTAAAATTTTTCGGATATTTATGTATAAGATCCCACAAAAGGGGAAGAATGAGATTAGTACCAAAGAAAAGAGAAATACTTATCCTCCCCTTTTTGACCGGCTCGTCTGTCCAGGAGACAGGCGGGCCGGATTTTTTTGTATCATGGGAAAGTGCGTCCTATGATACAAAAACGATCCGGGGGATGTGCACTCCGCGCAAAAGAAGATGGCTGCTACCGCAGCCGCGCTCCGGCGCGAGAGTCCGGTGAGCCGGACTCTTTGTTGTGCAGTTTCCATAGAGAAATATGCAGTTAAGTCAGTATGCGGGCCGGGAAAAGAACAGCAGTATCAGGCCAGCATTTTTCCTCATAACATAATAAAAAGGCATGTCAGGAGAGGACATTTTGAGTACGATCAGTTTGTGTATGATTGTAAAAGATGAGGAGAAGGTATTGGAACGCTGTCTGGATTCGGTGAAAAAATGTGTGGATGAAATCATTATTATTGATACAGGCTCTCGGGACAGAACCAGGGAGATTGCAAAGAGATATACAGAAAAGGTTTATGAATTTGTCTGGCAGGATGATTTTGCTGCTGCCAGGAATGAAGCGTTTTCCAGAGCGGAAATGGACTACTGCATGTGGCTGGATGCGGATGATGTGGTGACAAAAGAGAATCGGGAAAAGCTGGCAGCGCTGAAGGAAGGGCTGGACGGGGATACCGATATGGTAATGATGAAATATGCGGTTTCTGAGGATGCTGATGGGAGGGTGCTGTTTTCCTATTATCGGGAACGCCTGATTCGAAATGGAAGAGGATTTCTGTGGGAGGGACGTGTTCATGAAGCGATTGTGCCGTCCGGAAAGATCCTGTACTCGGATATTGTGATTACCCATCGTAAGATGGAGGCAGGAGACGGAGAACGGAATCTGAGAATTTATGAGAGAATGCTTCAGGAAGGAGAGGCGCTGTCAGGAAGGAGCCTTTTTTATTATGGCAGAGAGCTGATGGCTCACAGGCGGTATCCAGATGCCGTGAGGGTTCTGGAAGAATTCCTGGACGGAGATGGGTGGGCAGAGAATAAGATCGAGGCATGCCTGAATCTGGCAGATTGCTTTTTTGCATCAGGTCAGCAAAATGAAGGAGCCAGGGCATTACTTCGGAGCTTTTTATACGGGAATCCCAGAGGAGAGGCCTGTTTTCGGCTGGGAAGGTATTTTCAGGAACAAAATCGCTGGAAGCAGGCGATATTTTGGTACGAAACCGCATTGGAGGCAAAGCCGGAAGCAGAAAATGGAGGATTTATCCGATGGGATTATTATGGATATCTGCCAGAGATTAATCTTTGTGTATGCTATGACCGGCTGGGGGATACAAAAAGGGCATATGAATATCACTTAAGAGCCAGACAGCACCGGCCGGAAGCCCAGGAGGTCCGGTGGAACGAAGAATATTTTCAGAAAAAAGGAATGGACGAACCAATTGAAACGGCGGGACATATGATACAGTAAACCGGCGGAGAGAGAACAGGCAGAAATGATCGCCTGTTTGGAAAACCGACGGGGAGATGAAAAGAAGGAGTGAGCATATGTATCGCAATTCAATAGATTCCAATTGTGAGAGAAACCAGCAATATGGAGCCAGGCGCTGCTGTCGGCCGAATCCGCCTGCGCCGCCGTGTCCGCCTGTGCCGCCGCGTCCGCCGATAGGGCCGTATCCTCCGGGGGCGTCCTGCTGTTGCAGAGGGCCGCAGGGTCCGGCTGGCCCGGTGGGACCACAGGGTCCGATGGGGCTGCAGGGTCCGATGGGACTGCAGGGTCCGCAGGGGCCGACCGGCCCGATGGGGCCGGGATTAAGCACAGCCGGTCCGTTTGATCCGACGAGGCAGTATCTGGAAGGTGATCTTGTATATCTGAACGGATACCTGTATCGGGTTAATCGGGATTACCCGATCGGAATACCAGGAGTATCGCCGGATTTTGATCTGGTGACGGCAGTAGAGTCAGGCAGCGGCCCTACCGGCCCAACTGGACCCACCGGACCTGCCGGACCACAAGGTCCAGCCGGACCTCAGGGGCCTACCGGACCGCAAGGAATGGTTGGTCCACAGGGACCACAGGGACCTCAGGGGATCCAGGGAGTTACCGGGGCACAGGGATCTGCCGGGGTTCAGGGGCCTGTTGGTCCTCAGGGAATTCAGGGAGCGACCGGAGCAACAGGAGCGACCGGCCCGACGGGAGCCGCCGGTGCAGCAGGAGCGACCGGCCCGACGGGAGCCGCGGGTCCGGCAGGAGCGACCGGTCCGACAGGAACAGCAGGCCCGGCAGGAGCAACGGGTCCGGCAGGAGCGACCGGCCCGACGGGAGCCGCAGGTCCGGCAGGAGCGACCGGAGCGACGGGAGCCGCCGGTGCGGCAGGAGTGACTGGTCCGACCGGCCCGACGGGAGCAACGGGTCCGGCAGGAGCGACCGGCCCGACGGGAGCCGCGGGTCCGGCAGGAGCGACCGGTCCGACAGGAACAGCAGGCCCGGCAGGAGCAACGGGTCCGGCAGGAGCGACCGGAGCGACGGGAGCCGCCGGTGCGGCAGGAGTAACTGGTCCGACCGGCCCGACGGGAGCCGCGGGTCCGGCAGGAGCGACCGGAGCGACGGGAGCCGCCGGTGCGGCAGGAGTAACTGGTCCGACCGGCCCGACGGGAGCCGCCGGTGCGGCAGGAGTGACTGGTCCGACCGGCCCGACGGGGGCCACAGGTCCGGCAGGAGCGACCGGAGCGACGGGAGCCGCCGGTGCGGTAGGAGTGACTGGTCCGACCGGCCCGACGGGAGCCGCAGGTCCGGCAGGAGCGACCGGGGCGACGGGAGCCACTGGCGCGGCAGGCCCAACAGGTGCGGCAGGTTTGACGGGTGCCACGGGAGCAACCGGCCCGGCTAATGGGCTGAATGCTTATGGAGGGTTATATAGCACGGCTCCTCAGACCTTGAATCTGACCTTAGGCGGAACAACACAGATTCCGCTTGCTACAGCAGGGCCGGTAAAGAATGCAACCTATGTACCGGCAAACAGCATTGTAGTGGCAAATCCCGGCACTTATGAGATTAATTACTCTACTACTTTAACGGCAGCACTGGCAACGACAATTACCCTTGCGGTAAGAGTCAACGGAGTGAATGTGCCCAGTGCGACGATTTCCAGGGCATTGGCAGTTGGTACCAGTTCGCTGTTCAATGGAAGTACCATTGTAACTCTGACAGCAGGAAGTGCTGTTGATTTGGCGCTTTCCGCATTGCTGGCAGTGGGAATCACCCTTGGCAGTGGAGTAAATGCCACTCTTACTGTTAAGCAGTTGGATTGAACGGATTGAATTCAGAGCTCCCGGGAATGCTGTAGCATGGCGTTCCCGGGAGCTGTTTTCGTATGGGAAATTGTTTCATGACAGGTAAAGACTCTGTTTTAAGGAAAGGGTTCACTCCTGAGTGTTGAGGCTGACAAGCGCAGGAAAGAAATAATAACAGGGGAGAAAGAATAGCGGGGAAGAGAGAATGGCAGAAAAAAATAACAGGAAAAAAATGACAGGGAAGAGAGAATAGCAAGGAAAAGAGCGTTGCAGGAAAAAGAGGAAGACCAGGGCATATAATGGCAGGGAGAGGGAAAAAGGAGCCGGAATGCTGTCAACAGGGGAAATATTGCTGCTCAATCAATTGCTGTACTGTCCAAGAGAGGTAAAAGAGAGAAGGATTGCAGGCGGATATCAGGAAAATACAATCGGCATGTTGGTTCATCAATGGCTTGCACAGCCAGTTCCGGATGAGGAGGAATGCGGGATTTGCATGAGGGGAAAGGAGTGGAATCGTATTATCCGGCTGATCGCAGAGAACCCCAGGCTGAGTCCTATGAGGATCCAAAGCGTCCACCGCGATGAGGCAGATGGCGGAGGGGGAGGTTTGAGCGCTGTATTTGCAGATAGCCGTTTGGGAGAGGCAATAGTCGTGTTCCGGGGAACAGCGGCAGGAGAGTGGCGGGATGATTTTTTAGGAGGGGCAGCGACCGGGCAGGCGGACGGGGTATCTACAGCGCAGCAGGAGAATGCCCTCAGATGGTATCGCTCGTTGGGACTGTCCGGGCATTTTTCAGGGATTACGGTTACCGGGCACTCGAAAGGCGGAAACAAGGCAAAGTATATTGCTTTGATGGAGGAATCGGTAAATCGGTGCGTGTCCTTTGACGGGCAGGGTTTTTCCGATGAATTTATCATAAAATATCGAAAAAAAATCCGTAAGAGGCAGCATATCATCGAAAACCACAATATGGAGTATGATTATGTAAATATTTTGTTGAATGATGTGGGAAAGAGAGTGTATTATCAGGAAAATCCGAAAAAGGAAAAAGGGTTTTGGGAAAACCATTGCCCGAATGCGTTTTTTTGGTTTGGAGAGGAAAACACATGCTTTCTGGTTCGTTCGGCAAAAGGAGAAGCAGAGGTTATGCAGGAGCTGAACCGATTTCTGAACAGTTACCTGCGCTCTCTTACGGAAGAAAGGAAAATTGCTGCCATGGATCTTTTTGGCACCCTGGCACAGATCGGGCTGGGAAAGATGGAAAAAGGGCCAGAGAGTGAGGAGGACAGGGACTACCTGATCAGCCTCTTGCTGCACGGGGAGAATCCGGACGTTCTGGTATATCTGCTTGCGTATTTGCTGAAATACCAGCAGGTGCAACCAGAGTTTGCAGAATCCATCAACCGGATCGGAGAACGGTTCGGGCTTTGGCCGATACAGAGGCTTGTCAAAATCATGGAAGGAATCTGTGACTGGAAATATTCGTATGTGTTGATTGGGGGAGTCGGAATTCTGACAGAGGCAATGCCGGATGCATTTTGGGACAGAATACAGAGCTTTTTGAAGGACAACTATGGGATTGCGATGTCAGGAGAAGATTTGCGGAAAATGACGGCGAGGATTTCCCAGGTGATGCGGTTGCGGGCGCAAATCAAGATCATTCCGGAAGCAGGGGAAGATATGAGGTAGCCGTTCGGGTTATCTGAACGGTTACGATAGGAATGTATAAATTATCAATAATTTGTAAAAAAACAATGATTTTTTGAGAGATATGTGGTAAAATTTTAGAAAAGTGTGGGAGTTACCGCAGATGGAGGAGGGATTGGTTTTTGTATTTAATAAAAAATGCGCATATCTATGCTCCGGAGGACTTGGGAGTTAAGGACGTGCTGGTTGGCGGCGGGGAGATTCTAAGGATCGCGGATCAACTTCCGGCGGAGCCGGCATATGAGATGACCGTGCTGGATGGCAGTGGCAAAATATTGATGCCGGGGCTGATTGACGCCCATGTGCACATTCTGGGAGGCGGCGGAGAGGGTGGGGCCAAAAGCCGGACGCCGGAGATTATGCTTACGGATATTACGCTGGGTGGTGTCACTACAGTAGTGGGCTGTCTGGGAACGGACGGCTGCACCCGAACTATGACGAATCTGCTGGCAAAAGCCAGGGGACTGGAGGAGGAAGGGATTACCACTTATGTGTATACCGGCTCTTATCAGGTTCCGGTGCGGACTCTGACCGGCAGCATTATGGATGACGTCATTCTGCTGGAGAAGGTAGTGGGAACCGGGGAGATCGCTATTTCCGATCATCGGTCATCTCAGCCCACAAAGGAGGAATTTGCCCGAATTGTGGCGGATACACGGGTGGGAGGCATTCTTTCCGGCAAGGCAGGGCTGGTGAATATTCATATGGGGGATGGAGAAGAGAAGCTGTCTTTTTTGCGCTATGTTCTGAAGAATACCCAGATTCCGCCAACGAATATGCTTCCTACTCATATAAACCGCAGCCGTACGCTGATGGAAGACGGGATTGACTATGCCGTGAGCCTGGGAGGATACATAGATCTGACAACCAGCTCGGATCCGGAGTTCCTGGAGCCGGATGAAGTGAAGGCCAGTACCGGGCTTAAGATGGCACTGGAGGCAGGGGTGCCAAAAGAACAGGTAACGTTTTCCTCAGACGGGCAGGGAAGCCTGCCGGTTTTCTGCCCGGACGGTACGTTAAAAGGGCTGGGAGTGGGGAAGGTAACCTCTCTGTACCGGGAGATGAGAGACGCGGTGCTGACGGACGGCGTGGAGCTTTCCCTGGCGATCCGGACGGTGACGGCCAATCCGGCGGCGCTTTTGAAGCTTTCCCGCAAGGGAAGGGTTGCCGAGGCAGCAGACGCGGATCTGGTGATGTCGGATGAGAAGAGCCTGGCTATTGACATGGTCATGGCAAAGGGAACGGTGATGGTTTCAGGCGGACAGGCTGTGGTAAAGGGTACCTTTGAGGGGTGAAGAGAGCCAGAACTTTGGTAAGGCAGGAGAAGAAAGCAGAGGGAAGGGCAGAGAAAGAAAAGCGGGAAAAGGAAGCAGAGAAAGAAAAATAAGGAGACGGAAAATACCATGGAAAAGAAAAAACAGATTCAGATGCCGCATACGTATATTATCATCTTTGGTGTGATCTTGCTGGCAGCGCTTCTGACGGTATTTGTACCACTGGGGAAATATGAGACCCGGGAGATTACCTATATGATGAACGGGGAGGAGAAGACCCGGACGGTTCTGGATCCGGAGAGCTTTGAATATGTGCTGGATGAAAGCGGCAACCGGGTGACAAAGATTGCGCCTTTGTTTGGTACAGAGGATTTTGGCGGACAGGGAATACTGAACTATGTGTTCGAGGGACTGACGACCGGGGATAAGAATGGTACGGCTGTCGGTATTATTGCCTTTATTCTGGTGGTAGGCGGCGCGTTTGGTGTGGTGCTGCGCACGGGCGCCGTGGAAAGCGGAATTATGAGAGTCATTGATCTGACGAACGGAAAGGAGATTTTGCTGATCCCGATTCTGATTACCCTGTTTTCTCTGGGCGGAGCAGTGTTCGGCATGGGTGAGGAGGCGATTCCTTTCGTGATGATTCTGGTACCCATGTTTATTGCTATGGGATATGATGCCGTAGTGGGAATCATGTGTTCTTATGTGGCGACGCAGATCGGTTTCGGTTCCTCCTGGCAGAATCCTTTCGGGCTGGCTGTGGCACAAGGGGTGGCCGGGGTGCCAGTGATGTCAGGCGCCTGGTTCCGGATTCCCATGTGGATTTTTTTTACTGCACTGGCTGCAGTATTTACCATGCGCTATGCCAAAAAGATCAAGAAGAATCCGCAGCTGTCAGTAGCTTATGAGTCTGACGAGGCGTACCGTATGGAATTTGCAAGGAATGGCAGGGAGCTGCCTCCGTTTACTTTGGGGCATAAGCTGGTGCTTTTGACGATTGCTGCCTGTATGGCATGGACAATCTGGGGAGTTGTGGCAAAGGGATATTATATTCCGGAGATTGCCTCTCAGTTTTTTGTGATGGGGCTGGCGGCAGGAATTATCGGTGTGGCATTTCATTTGAATGATATGAAGCTTAACGATATTCCGAAGGCCTTTGACCGGGGCGCGGCGGATCTGCTGGGGGCAGCTATGTGTGTCGGTATGGCTCAGGGGATTATCATTATTCTGGGCGGCACCAGCGCTACAAATGGTACGGTATTGAATACGATTCTGCATGGGATCAGTGAGGGAATGAAGAATTTCCCGCCAGTGATATCCGCCTGGCTGATGTACATTTTCCAGTCCGTATTCAATTTCTTCGTGGTATCCGGCTCGGGACAGGCCGCCCTGACGATGCCGGTGATGGCGCCGCTGGCAGACCTGGTAGGTGTGGAACGGCAAGTGGCTGTGGTTGCTTATCAGCTGGGAGATGCCTTTACCAACTTTATTGTGCCGACTTCCGGATGTCTTCTGGGAGCACTGGCGGCTGCCAAGCTGGACTGGGGGAAATGGGCGAAGTTCCAGATCAGATTCCAGGCAGTGCTGTTTGTGTGTGCATCATTGGTAGTGGTGCTGGCTGTGGCGACCGGCCTTTCATAAGAATGAAAGGATTCGGAGCTGTTTAGCCGGATGGCAATGCTGCAGGACGAGTTTCAGAGAGGAAAGAAATGAACGGTATGGAGAAGAAAAAGGTGACAGAGAAGATAATGAAAAAAGAAGAACAGATCGAGACTGTAAAGGAGCTGACCCTGCCTCGCACGATTCATCTGGTTCCGATGGATAGGATTGCGGGCTTTGATGTGCGTCCGGGCTTTTACGAGACGAACGGGGCTACGGCGATTCCCGGCGGAGTCAATTTTACCGTATATTCCCATGGAGCGACATCCATAGAACTGCTTCTGTTCCATCGGACAGAAGAGGAGCCTTTCGCGGTGCTGCCTTTTCCGCGGCATTACCGGATCGGGAATGTGTATTCGATGATCGTGTTTAAGCTGAATATCGAAGAATTTGAGTATGCATACCGGGTGGACGGGCCTTATGAGCCGAAAAAAGGGCTTATTTTTGACAAGACGAAATATCTGCTGGATCCCTATGCAAAGGCAGTCACCGGACAGAGCCAGTGGGGGGATTCTTCACCGGGGGAGCAGCATTATAAAGCGAGGGTGGTAAAGGATGATTTTGACTGGGAGGATATGCGGCCGCCATTGCTTCCGATGGAAGATCTGGTGATTTATGAGCTGCATGTGCGGGGCTTCACCATGGATAAATCCTCCGGAGTTTTTCATCCCGGGACTTTTGCGGGGCTTTTGGAGAAGCTGCCTTATCTGAAGGAACTCGGAGTCAATGTGGTGGAGCTGATGCCGATCTTTGAGTTTGACGAGATGCAGGATTACCGTGAGGTGGACGGGGAAAAGCTTTATAATTACTGGGGATACAATACGGTCAGCTTTTTTGCTCCCAATACCAGCTATACGGCCAGCCGGGAATATAACCGGGAGGGCAATGAGCTGAAGCGTCTGATCCGTGAATTCAACCAGAACGGGATCGAGGTCTATCTGGATGTGGTGTTTAATCACACGGCAGAGGGCAACGAACAGGGGCCGTTTTTCTCATTCAAGGGCTTTGACAACAATATTTATTATCTTCTGACGCCGGAGGGGTATTATTACAATTTCAGCGGCTGCGGTAATACCTTAAACTGCAACCACCCCATTGTGCATCAGATGATCCTCAACTGTCTGCGTTACTGGGTGACGACCTATCGGATCAATGGGTTTCGTTTTGATCTTGCGTCGATTCTGGGGCGCAATGAGGACGGGACCCCGATGAATAAGCCGCCGCTTCTGCAGTCTCTGGCTTTTGACCCGATTCTGGGTGATGTAAAGCTGATTGCGGAGGCCTGGGATGCTGTCGGGCTTTATCAGGTCGGATCCTTCCCCTCCTGGAACCGCTGGGCGGAGTGGAACGGGAGATACCGGGATGATATGCGCCGCTACTTAAAGGGAGATGAAGGCTTTGCCCAGGCGGCAGCCCTGCGGATCGTAGGTTCCCGGGATATCTATGAAGTGAGTACCAGGAAGAATGCTTCCGTGAATTTTATTACCTGCCATGACGGATTTACTCTTTATGACATTTTTTCTTACAATGAGAAGCATAATGAGAAAAATGGCTGGAATAATACAGACGGAGCGAATGACAATAACAGCTGGAACTGTGGGGTGGAGGGAGAGACGCGAGATCCGGCGGTTCTTTCCCTGCGGCGTCGGATGATCCGCAATGCTTTTACCCTGCTGATGTGCAGCCGCGGGATTCCCATGTTTCTGGCCGGGGACGAATTCTGCAATACACAATTCGGGAATAACAATGCCTACTGTCAGGATAATATTACTTCCTGGCTGGATTGGAACCTTTTTGAGAAGAATCAGGAGATGTTCCGGTTTTTCCAGGCAATGATTGCCTTCCGCAAGGAGCATCGGGTGCTGCGCACGAATATGAGCGACGGAGCCTGCGGTTTCCCGGATGTAAGCTTTCATGGAGAAAAGCCCTGGAGGGGACAATTTGCTCAGTATGAACGGTATGTAGGGGTTATGTTTGCCGGAAAGGACGAAATGGGGAGGGCAGATATTGTCTATATTGCTTCCAATGCTTATTGGGAGAGTGTGGAAGTGCTGCTGCCGTCATTGCCGGATCGCATGCATTGGGAGCTGGTAACGGATACCTGGGAGGAGGGGCTTCCTACGGCCAGGAGAGAAAAGGAAGCATTCCGGATTCATCCCCGGAGTGTCCGGATCCTGATTGCCAGAAATATTTGACCGGCAAGTCCGGTTCCTGTAAGCAATTGTTAAGAATAAGGACAGATATTTTTCGTAGATGTCTGTCCTTTTTTATGTTAGAATTTTCTGGAAGAGCTGTAAAAGGGATAAGAAAGGAACAGAATGGATGAAAAGGATGACAGGAAGGATGCTTCCGATTGCCCTGATATTGGGACTTGCGGTATTTGTGGGCAGAACTACGGCCATGGCAGAACCGTCACAGGTAATCCTGATCGGAGAAGCGGCGAAAGGAGAGGATGGTATGCAGAAGGAGGAAAGCACGAGTTTTGGCGGGCAGACAAAAGAAACGGTGTCTGCCGAAGGGGGAAATAGCCTTGGGCTGGATATTGCTGCGATTGTCCCGGATGCAGAGACCCGGCAGCTGGTAGCAGTGGCTGGTTGCGGAATGGACAGCTCCGACGTGAAGGTTGCTTATTTTAAGAGGGCACAGGACGGCGTCTGGACGGAGGAATTCTGTGTATCCGGTTTTTGCGGGTATCACGGGATGGCAGTGGACAAGAAGGAAGGAGACCGTCGGACCCCAGTGGGGAACTATGGATTTGTCACGGCTTTTGGAATTCTGCCGGATCCGGGCAGCCGGATGCCGTATAAGCAGTTGGATGATGGCGATTTCTGGGTGGATGACAGCAGCAGTCCTTACTACAATCAGATGGTGAATACGAAAGAGGTTGCATGGAACTGGAATTCTGCCGAGGAGCTTATGAGGATCGCACCGGCCTACCACTATGTGCTGGCTCTGGATTACAATACCGCCGAACGCATCCCCGGCAAGGGTTCTGCGATCTTTCTTCATGGGATTGATCCGAAAAAGACGTGGACAGAGGGTTGCATTGCGATCCCGCAGGAGAGGGTAAAACAGCTGATCCAGGAGCTGGACAGCACAGCGAGGATCGTGATTATGCCGGATAACAGTGGGAATTTCGGCACCCCCGATCTCTGAAAGAGACGATAAAACTGGCTGTCAGGAAGACCTGGCAGCCAGTTTCTTTGCAATAAAGCGAAGGGTTTCCAATTTCTTTTTCTCGTTCGGGGACATCTCGGCCGTGAGGACAGAGACCAGAAGCTCGGTTTCCGAATCCGAAAAATGGATGCCTTTCTGAGCAGCGTCAGCCTGCATGGACATAAAGGCAGGAAGAATCTGCCCCCGGGACAATCGGGTGACCTGATCTGCAAAGGAAGTGAGATAATTCAGCTTTTCAGGCGCCATCTGTTTCAGGCGGGGATCCTGTTTCCAGCTATCTGAGGTCATGAAGAAGCTCCTTTCCATGAAATAAATACGAGAAATGAATGAGAAAATCAGCAGACTTAAGGAGTCTGCATGGCCTGCAGCATAATCTGCAGGTTTTCAATCGTTTCGATCAATTCCCGCTCCCGGGAATTGGCATAGGGTTTGATTGCCTGGAGCATTTCGACCGGAGAAGCCTTGCGGTCACCGGAACTGCCAAGGCCCATGGCAGATACTTCACTGCCAGAGAACAGATTCATGGTTCGGTTCAGCTCCTGCATTTTGATAACCATGGATAAAAAGCGCTGCATGGGCTGCTGCATATAGGGAATGGCCGCTTTTACCATCTGAAGATGGGGATCTGCAAGCAGATAGTCAAAGTCGGTAAGGCGGACATCCGTTCCTGCATCATCGTTCATAGACGGCTCCTTTGCTTTTTGAAATAATATATGCGTCATTCAAGGAAAACATACCAGCTGCATATATTAGTTTTAGGAGGTGCCGCGAAGCGGTGCATACTTTAATGGGAATGAAATTTCAAACACGCATCAGGAGGAATCTGTGTATTTGAGAAAGGAATGACGAAAATGGCAACAAGATTGATCATAGATGGCAATGCGGTGTACGAAATCGATGAGGATTGTCAGGAATGCCTGCAAAGAAAAAACGGTTCCAGAAGCAGGAACAGACGAGCCAGATGCGTCGGGGAAGACCCGGGAAACAGAGAAGGCTCAGGAAATGCAGGAACAAAGATGAAATAAAAAGGATGCCCCCTCGTTTGAGGGGGCGTGAACCATTAGCAGAAGCCGCCGCCTCCGCAGCAGCAGAGAAGAAGGATGATCCAGATCCAGTCACAGCCGTTTCCACAGCCAAAGTTGAAGCAGCTATTATGTTCACATCCGCATCCGCATCCATTGTTGCCGCCTCCGCAGCAGCAGCACAGAATCAGAATCAGCCAGATAATATTGCCTCCGGTTCCTCCCGCGTTACAATTGCAGTTGCAGTCACAGCCGCAGTTTGTTGCTGCTAAATCGCTCATACCAATTCCTCCAATAATTATTTACAATTCATCATATGTCGGTCGGCATGTCACAGTTTCCGGTTTTTTGTAAAGTTTTCAAAAAAACAATCCTGATTTTCTTTGTCGAAGCGTACTGCGGCCCGGAAAAAAGCATAGAGGGAGTAAATTGTAACAGACTGCCAAAAAAACGGGGATAATTTAAAGAAAAATTTAATACCTTTTTTGGCAAAGTATGTTATACTCATATAGGTATGCAGATAAACCAAAATCAGAAAGATTTTATATAGAGAACAGGTGGGACTTATGAGCAGGTATGATGAAGAACGGGTATACGGGGGCAGCCGCTCCCGGGCAAAAGGCAGTTCCAGAGGAAGGAACGGCTCCTCTTTAAGGAGCGAGGCAGCAAGAGGCGGCAGCGGACGGGGAAGTTCTCACAGCAGTTCTTCCAGAAACTCGTCCCACAAAGCAGCGCAAAGAGGGGGAACGGGAAAAAACAGTGCCAGAGGCACATCTCCCAGGAGCGGAAGCGGTCACAGACGGGGACATAAAAAACCGGGAACGGACTTCAGAAAGCTTGCTGCCGGAGGGGTACTGCTGATTGCGGCGATTACCCTGATTGTATTCCTGATGAAGGGAATGGGAGACAGGCAGCCCGCAGAAACAGAGACAGAGAGTTCCTCGGTTCCAGAGACGGAGCTGCAAAAGGAGGTCATGGTAGACGGGATCAATATCACCGGAATGTCGAGAGAACAGGCGAGGGAAGCCATTCTGGAGAATTATCCGTGGAATATGAAGGTGACCTGGCAGGATGATACCTATGAGGTGGCGGATCTGATGGCAGGAAAGGTGGACGGGCTTCTGACAGAGATCTATTCCGGCGGGGCGAAGGAAAAATATTCTCTGGATACGGATGGTCTGGAGGAGAAGGCAAAAGAGGAAGCGGCAAAGGTTGCTTCTCAATGGGATAAGGCGGCGAAGAACGGCTCGATTTCCAGCTATGATAAGGATAATGATAAATTCTTATTTACCGGGGCGGAGAAAGGGCAGGCATTGGACCAGGAGAAGTTGGTTTCGGACATTCTGGCAGCCTTGAAGCGTAAGGATTTTGATGCCGAGCTGACGGCATCGATGAATGTGGTGGAGCCGGAGTTCAGCGAGGAGACAGCAAAGGAGAAGTATAAGACGATCTCCAGCTTTACGACAAAGACAACTTCCAACAGCAAGAGAAACACCAACGTAAAGCTCTCCGCGGAGGCAATCAATGGTACGATTCTGCAGCCAGGAGAGGAATTTTCCTTTAATGATACAGTCGGACAGCGGACAGAGGCCAAGGGATATAAGGGAGCAGCCGCTTACAACAACGGAGAAGTGGTAGAGGAGATCGGAGGCGGAGTCTGTCAGACCTCGTCCACCCTGTATAATGCGGTGCTGAAGGCGGGGCTGAAGACAACCAAACGTCAGTCTCATACCTATGAGCCGTCTTATGTGACACCGGGAACCGATGCCACAGTCAGCTGGAACGGACCGGATTACCGGTTTGTCAACAATTCCAGCGCGGCAATCGGAATCCGCGCCAGGTATTCGGATCAGACGGTCACCGTGTCGATCTACGGAGTGCCGGTTTTGGAGGAGGGTGTGACCTATGCCCTGAAATCCAAGAAGCTTAAGGACATTGATCCGCCGGCGCCTACGTATGAGGAGGATCCGACACTGGAGCTGGGTGTGGAGAAGGTAAAGAGCGCCGGCAGCAAGGGGAGCTACTGGGAAACCCGCCTGGAGATCAAAAAAGGGGACGAGGTGATCAGCCAGGAGGTGGATCATGTAGTGACCTACCGTGGGCATGCGCCTGTGGTTCTGCGGAACACATCGGGAAGTGTGGTGGCGCCCGAGTCTTTGCCGGAGGAGAGTACGGTGAATCCGAGCGAACCCTCTGTCGCACCGGAGGGGGCCGGAGACGGATTCTCTTCGCCTGCGGGAACCGGAAGCAATCCGTCAGGAGGCTCCGGCGCTTCGGGAGGCGGTCCCGGAGCCGGAGGATCGAATAATACGGGGAATACCGGCAATTCCGTAGGCGAGGCACCAGGAGGCGGTAGCACGGCACAGCCGGCGCCGACTACGGAGGCAGTGACACAGCCGACGACAGCGGCGATTCAGCCGGCGCCGGGAACGGCAGAGCCGCCCTCCCAGCAGGGAAACGTTCCGCCGATGATTGCACCGATGCCGGGGAACTGAAGCTTTTCACAGAACTGATATCCGCCAGTCTGTAGAAACTATCCCTTTGAAACAATGTCAGTAAGTTAAGAAAACGAAAACGTAGCCAAGGAAACGGTTAACTGACTGACAGTGCCCATGAAAAGCAATATTGTATGGTTACTGTTCATGGGGTGGGGTGAGGTTCCAGAAGGTACGCCTTGGAACAAGGGGAGGGCGCAGCGGAAAATGGTCTGCGGATGTTTCCGGTTTCGAGATCAAGAATTCCTAAAATTTCCGATTTTTGCTCACGATAAAATGCGTCACTGGCGCATTTTCCTGTGCGCTTAGGCGAAAAACGAAACGAAAATTCACAAACTCGCTACGCTCAAACAGTGTGAATTTTCGTTTCAACGCAAAACTCAGAAATTCAAGGACTCCTAAATCTCTGCAAAGTCAACATCCGCAGACCATTTTCCGCTGCGCCCTCCCCTTGTTCCAAGGCTGAACATCCCGTTCTCTATTCTTTCAAGGCTGGTAGATACCAGCTCTGGAAAAAGGCTTCTCCGGCTTGCGTTTGCAGGATGCCTAGAAACTCTTAGCTCGCAGGAATCTGCGTCAGTGTCAAAAATACAGCTGTCTGAGCGAAGCGAGTTCTGTATTTTTGACACTGCTTTTAGCAGATTTCTGCAAGCTTAGAGTTTCTGCATCCGAAACCCGCAATCCGGGGAAGCCTTTTTCCAGAGCGTACCTTCCGGAACCCCACCCCGTGAAAAGTAACATTGTATGGGAAATAATACGAGATTTTGTGGTTTTCACCTTTGCAAATTGATAAAAAGTTGCTATAATGATAACAGGGTTCCGGGGCGTTTATCCGGAACGAGCAATATTCACATTTGTAGGAGGAAAATCAAATGGCAAGAAAAATGAAAACCATGGATGGTAATCAGGCTGCTGCTCATGCTTCGTATGCATTTACCGAAGTAGCTGCTATGTATCCCATCACCCCCTCTTCCGTTATGCCGGAGCATACGGATGAATGGGCGACCGAGGGCAGAAAGAATATTTTCGGCCGTACGGTTCAGATCACTGAGATGCAGTCTGAGGCAGGCGCCGCAGGTGCCGTCCACGGCTCCCTGGCAGCAGGTGCGCTGACCACCACCTATACCGCTTCCCAGGGTCTGTTACTGATGATTCCTAACCTGTACAAGATTGCCGGTGAGCAGCTTCCGGGCGTGATCAACGTATCCGCACGTGCTCTGGCCAGCCATGCGCTGTCTATCTTTGGCGATCATTCCGATGTGTATGCCTGCCGTCAGACTGGCTGCGCCATGCTGTGTGAGTCCAGTGTGCAGGAGGTTATGGACCTGACCGCAGTTGCCCATCTGGCAGCGATCAAGGGCAAGGTTCCGTTTATCAACTTCTTTGATGGTTTCCGTACTTCCCATGAGATTCAGAAGATCGAAGCCTGGGATTATGATGACTTGGCTGAGATGGCTGACTGGGATGCCATTGCTGCCTTCCGCAAGCATGCCCTGAATCCGAATCATCCCTGCCAGAGAGGTTCCGCTCAGAACCCGGATATTTTCTTCCAGGCCAGAGAGGCCTGCAACCCGTATTATGATGCGCTGCCGGGTATTGTGCAGGAGTACATGGACAAGGTGAACGAGAAGATCGGCACCGATTACAAGCTGTTCAACTACTATGGCGCTGCCGATGCGGAGCATGTGATCGTGGCGATGGGTTCTGTCAATGATACCATTGAGGAGACCATCGATTACATGGTAAAGACCACCGGCGCCAAGGTCGGCGTGGTAAAGGTTCGCCTGTACCGTCCCTTCTGTGCAGAGGCATTGATTGCGGCAATTCCGGATTCCGTGAAGAAGATTTCTGTTCTTGACAGAACCAAAGAGCCGGGTTCCCTGGGCGAGCCGCTGTACCTGGATGTGGTTGCTGCTCTGAAGGGCAGCAAGTTTGATGCTGTGGAGATCTTCTCCGGTCGTTACGGCCTGGGTTCCAAGGACACTGCCCCGGCACAGATCGTAGCTGTATACGGCAACACTGAGAAGAAGAGATTCACCATCGGCATCGAGGATGATGTGACTAACCTTTCCCTGAATCTGGGCGCTCCGTTAGTCACCACTCCGGAGGGAACCACCAACTGTAAGTTCTGGGGTCTGGGTGCGGACGGTACCGTAGGCGCTAACAAGAACTCCATCAAGATCATCGGTGACAATACCGACATGTATGCTCAGGCATATTTTGATTACGATTCCAAGAAGTCCGGCGGTGTGACCATGTCCCACCTGCGTTTCGGACACAAGAAGATCAAATCCACCTACCTGATCCGTCAGGCGAATTTCGTGGCCTGTCATAATCCGTCTTATGTGCGCAAGTACAACATGGTTCAGGAACTGGTTGACGGCGGTACCTTCCTCTTGAACTGCCCGTGGAATGCGGAGGAGTTAGAGACTCATCTTCCGGGACAGATGAAGAAGTTCATCGCGGACCACAACATTAAGTTCTACACCATCGACGGTGTGAAGATCGGTATCGAGACCGGCATGGGCCCGACCCGTATCAATACGATCCTTCAGTCCGCATTCTTTAAGCTGACCGGCATTATCCCGGAGGAGAAGGCCATCCAGCTGATGAAGGACGCTGCTCAGAAGACCTACGGCCGCAAGGGCGAGGATGTGGTTAAGAAGAACTGGGCTGCCATCGATGCAGGTGCTGAGAACGTGGTGAAGGTAGAGGTTCCGGACAGCTGGAAGAATTGCGCAGACGAGGGCCTGGATTACAAGGTAGTGACTGAGGGAAGAAAGGATGTTATTGACTTTGTCAACAATATTCAGACCAAGGTCAGCGCTCAGGAAGGCGATACCTTACCGGTATCTGCGTTTAGCGATTATGTGGACGGCTCCACCCCCTCCGGTTCCGCTGCTTTTGAGAAGCGCGGTATCGCAGTGAATGTGCCGGTTTGGAATCCGGACAACTGTATCCAGTGTAATTTCTGTTCTTATGTATGTCCTCATGCGGTTATCCGTCCGGTGGCTATGACTGCCGATGAAGCTGCCAAGGCTCCGGAAGGCATGAAGATGCTGCCTATGACCGGTATGGCGGATTATAAGTTTGCCATCACCGTATCTGCCCTTGACTGTACCGGATGCGGTTCCTGTGCGAATGTCTGCCCGGGTAAGAAGGGCGAGAAGGCTCTGACCATGGACAAGCTGGCAAATCACTTGAATGAGCAGCCGGTTTACGACTTCGGCCAGACCGTAGCGATTAAGCAGGATGTGATCGACAAGTTCAAAGAGACCACAGTAAAGGGAAGCCAGTTCAAGCAGCCACTGCTTGAGTTCTCCGGCGCATGTGCAGGCTGCGGCGAGACTCCGTATGCCAAACTGATCACCCAGCTGTTCGGTGACAGAATGTACATTGCCAATGCAACCGGATGTTCTTCCATCTGGGGCAACTCTTCACCGTCTACTCCTTACACGGTAAATGCCAAAGGACAGGGTCCGGCATGGGATAACTCCCTGTTCGAGGACAACGCAGAGTTCGGCTTTGGTATGCTGCTGGCTCAGAATGCGATCCGTGACGAGCTGAAGGAAAAGGTTGAGACCGTAGCTGCCAATGATCAGTCTACGGAGGAAATCAAGGCTGCCTGCAAGGAGTGGCTGGATACCTTCGGTATCGGCGCCCTGAACGGAAGCGCTACCGACAAGCTGGTTGCCGCCCTGGAAGGCATTGACTGCCCGACCTGCAAGTACATTGTTGCCAATAAGGATTTCCTGGCCAAGAAGTCCCAGTGGATCTTCGGCGGCGACGGATGGGCTTATGATATCGGCTTCGGCGGCGTGGATCACGTGCTGGCAAGCGGCAAGGATATCAACATCATGGTTTACGATACCGAGGTTTACTCCAATACCGGCGGTCAGTCCTCCAAGGCCACCAAGACCGGTGCGGTTGCCCAGTTCGCAGCCGGCGGTAAAGAGACCAAGAAGAAAGATCTGGCAAGCATTGCCATGTCTTACGGTTATGTATATGTTGCTCAGGTTTCCATGGGCGCTGATTATGCCCAGACCGTGAAGGCGATTGCAGAGGCTGAGGCTTATCCGGGTCCGTCCCTGATCTTGGCTTACGCTCCCTGTATCAACCATGGTATCAAGAAGGGCATGAGCAAGGCTCAGACCGAGGAGAAGCTGGCTGTTGAGACCGGCTACTGGAATAACTTCCGCTTCAACCCGGCAGCTGAGAAGAAGTTCACCTTAGACAGCAAGGCTCCGAATATGGAGGGCTATCAGGACTTCCTGAAGGGTGAAGTGCGTTATGCTTCCCTGGCAATGAAGAATCCGGAGAGAGCAGCCAAGCTGTTTGAGAAGAATGAGGCTGAGGCGAAGGAGAGATATGAGTATCTGTCCAAGCTGGTGGCTTTGTACGGGAATGAATAAGTGAAAGACTGAATTTTAGTAAGGTCCCCCGTGCCGATGACGGCGCGGGGGATTTTGCTTGCCAAAACCGGATTTTTTATCTATAATCGAGAAGTGATGAATGAGCGGCTATTTTGAGTCTGTAAAAAGCAGATGGAGGGAAGAATGAAAAGTCAGCTGCGAAGCGGATATACCACAGGGAGTTGTGCATCAGCTGCTGCTATGGCGTCAGCCATTTTTCTGTTGCAGGATTGGGATAAAGTGAGAAAAGTATCTTCAACTCAGATGCGGGAACTGCCGGAAAGAATACAGCTTCTCCTGGCAAATGGCCAGGGGGCAGAGTTTTATCCGGAGTATGGGACTCCCCCGGGGGAAGAAGAAAAGCAGGGCCATTGGTGCCGGGTGAGAAAGGATGCCGGAGACGATCCGGATGTAACGGATGGAGTATGGGTATATGCGGGAGTATTTCCGATTTCGCAGGAGATCTTTGAAAGGCTTTGCCATGAAGGGGCGGGGTATGCCTTGCCGGAGCATCCGGGGCTTTATCTGAATGGCGGGCCTGGGGTGGGAATTGCAGGAAAGAAGGGCTTGTCCTGTCCGGTTGGACATTATGCGATCAATCCGGTTCCCCGATCGGTAATACTGGAGGCAGTGGAAAAGGTTCGGAGGGAGAAAGGCTACAAGGAACCGCTGGAGATTCGGATTGCGGTCCCGGAAGGGATTTTTCTGGCGGAGAAGACATTTAACCCGCGGTTGGGAATCCTGGGAGGAATCTCGATTCTGGGCACCACCGGGATTGTGGAGCCGATGAGTGAGGAGGCGCTTCTGGAGACGATCCGTCTGGACATCCACATGAAGGCATCAGCCGGGGAAGAGGTGCTGCTGCTGACTCCGGGTAATTATGGAGAGGATTTTTTAGAAAAAGAGATGGGAGTGCCGCTGGGCGAGGCAGTAAAATGCAGCAATTTCATCGGAGACGCGGTGAGGTTCGCGGCAGAAGAGGGATTTGGAAAATTATTGCTGGTGGGACATATCGGAAAGCTGGTAAAGGTGACCGGAGGCATAAAAAATACACATTCCCGTTACGGAGATCACAGAATGGAATTGATGAAGCGTTTGGTGAAGGAAGTGCAGGAACATGGACAGGCTGGAAAAACCAAGGAGGACTTTCGAGACAGAGACGAGAACAAAATGCCGGCTTTTGGGGAAAAGGAAGAAATTCTTGCGGAGAGAATCGGGCGGGCCAACACGACGGAGGAAGTGGTGGGCTGGCTGAAGGAGGTCTGTGCCGCGCAGGCAGTTCTGGACTATGCGGCCGCAAAGGTAAAGGCGCAGGTTGGTAAGTGGAGCGGCGGGCAGCTTGAGGCGGAGACGGTGGTATTTTCCTCTTTGCACGGTGTGGCCGGAAAAACCAGTCAGGCAGAGACCTTTCTCTGTCTGTGGAAAGGAAGAATATGAGACTGGCAGTGATCAGCTTTACCAGAGCCGGGGCCGTATGGTGCAGACGATTGGTGAGGCATTTTCGGGAAAGGGGGGCTGTGTGCGAGGGGTATTTATTGCCGCGGTTTCTTGCGCCTGACGAAGCAGGGCAGTCGAAGGATTGTCAGGAGGAGATCACCGAAGGACTTTTTCCTTTGACAGAATCTGTGGGAGACTGGACCGGAAAACAGTTTTTCCAGAGGGACGGGCTGATTTATATCGGAGCCGTGGGAATCGCTGTCCGGGCAGTGGCGCCCTGTCTTCGGGATAAGCTGACAGATCCGGCAGTTGTGGTGATGGATGAAACCGGGCATTACGTGATTTCCCTTTTGTCCGGCCATGTGGGAGGGGCGAATGACCTAACCAGAACCGTGGCGGAAATCTGCGGGGCCGAGCCGGTCGTCACTACGGCAACCGACAGGCAGGGAAAGACAGCGATCGATGTCTGGGCGTCGGAACGGAGACTGCTCATGGGAGACCGCAGACAGGCCAGGAAGGTGTCAGCTTCTTTGCTGGAAGAAAAACCAGTGGGCTTTTTCAGTGAGTTTCCCTTAGAGGAAGAACTTCCGGCAGGATATCTCTACGGCCTGGCCGGAGAGAGTAATGTGTGGATTACCGTGAGAAAACAGCCGAAGCCAGAGGAGCTTTTGCTGGCAAAGCTTTTTGAGGAGGGGCGGCTTTTGCGGCTGATTCCTTGTATCCTGGCTGTCGGGGTCGGGTGTCGGAGGGGTGTGGCAAAGGCACAGATCGAAGATCAAGTCCGGCAGACTCTGGAGAAAGCGAATCTGGACAGACATGGGGTGGCCTGTATAGCCAGCATCGATATCAAGAAGAATGAGGAGGGTATCTGTCTGCTGGCCAGAGAATGGGGAGTGCCGTTTGTGACCTTTACGGCAGAAAGGCTGGAACAGGTTTCCGGTTTTGTCTCGGAATCCGCATTTGTCCGCCAGGTGACAGGAACCGGCAATGTATGTGAGCGGGCGGCGCTTGCCGGTGCGGGAGCCGGCGGAAGCCTGCTGGTGGAAAAGCAGGCAAAAGACGGGGTGACAGTGGCAGTGGCCGCAGGAAGATGGAACGGCAGGAGGATCTGACAAGATGACAGAGGTGCTTGTTTTCGGGGGTACGACAGAGGGACGGGAACTGGCAAGGGATGCAGCATCCATGGGTCTGGCAACTTTGCTCAGCGTAGTATCAGAATATGGAAAGAGGATCGCAGGAGAGCAGGAGAATTTGTCTGTGCGCTGCGGAGCGTTGGACGAGGAGGGGATATTTCGTCTGCTTAAGAAGGAGCGGCCGCTTCTGATTCTGGATGCCACGCATCCGCATGCAGCGCTGGCAACCACGCAGATCCGGGCCGCCTGTGACAGAGCCGGTCTTCGCTGTCTGCGGGTGGTGCGGGATTTGGGAGAAGCGGACAGTATGGCAGGGGGGAAGACTGCCCGGGGGCGGGTGTTTTGGGTGCGGACGGAAAAGGAGGCAGCAGATATTCTGTCTCAGGACCAGGAACCGATCCTTCTGACTACCGGAAGCAAGGAGCTTGCGGTTTTTGCAGAGGCAGCGGATTTGAGAAAACGTATTTTTGCCAGAGTCCTGCCAGACAGCCGGATAATGGCTGGCTGTGAGAGGTTGGGACTGTCCGGCCGGCAGCTGATCGCCATGCAGGGACCGTTTTCAGAGGAGATGAATGTGGCAATGCTTCGGGCGGTTGGCGCCGGATGGCTGGTGACAAAGGAATCCGGCAGCAGAGGGGGATTCACAGAAAAGCTGAATGCGGCAGCAAAATGCGGGATCCGCACGATTGTCATCCAAAGGCCCGGGAAAGAGTCGGGAGTCACGGCAGAACAGGCAAAAGAAGAACTGGTTAGGCTGGTGAAGGCGGATGAGAGGAAAAGCAGGAGGGAAACGGATAAGACGGGGGAATCCGATACCGATTTGGCAAGATCCGATTGGAACGAGCGCCAGGAGACTGAGGTAGCTTTGATCGGGATGGGAATGGGCGGCGGACATCAGCTGACACTGGAGGCAGCAGAGTGGCTTCGGCAGTGCGAGGCAGTGCTGGGAGCGCCGCGCATGCTAAAGGATGTGGAAGCCTGGGTAAGAGGAAAGCGTCAGGAGGCGGTATACCTGGGAGGAGAGGTGTGGAACTGGCTGAAAGGACACCCGGAATACAGAAGGGTTGCGGTTGTGTATTCCGGGGATACCGGCTTTTACAGCGGATGTGGTTCCCTGCTGCGGCTCTGGGAGGAGGAGCAGGAGAAAAGGAAGGAACATATCAAAATCAGGATCCGCATCCTTCCGGGAATCTCTACACTTTCCTGTCTGTGCGCCCGGCTGGGCTGCTCCTGGGAGGATATTTATCCGGCGAGCGCACATGGGAGAGAGTGCCGGCCAGAGCTGCTTTTGCAGAAGCATCCGAAGGTATTTCTTCTTCTGGGCGGAGAGGAAACTCTGGGAAGCCTTTGCAGGAGGCTGGAACAGGCAGGGCAGGGAGACGTATGGGTTTCGGCCGGCGTCCGGCTGGGATACCCAGAGGAGAGGATTGTGACGGGAAGGGCAAAGGAGCTTTGCGGCTGCGGGGAAGATTCCCTGGCAGCCGTGATTCTGGAGAGTGCTTTGACAGGTGATGCGAAGCGGCATGTGCCGTTACGGCTGCCCGAGGAGGAACGGATATGAATGACAACCATTTTATACGGGGCCGGGTTCCGATGACCAAAAGCGAAATTCGGGCAATCGTGCTGTCAAAGCTGGATCTGAAAAAGGACAGCACGGTCTATGATATCGGAGCCGGAACCGGATCCGTGGGGATCGAGGCTGCTCTGTCTATGAGACAGGGAAGCGTATATGCCATTGAAAAAAAGGAGGAGGGCTGTGAGCTGATCCGCAGAAATCAGGAAGCGCTGGGAGCAAAGAACCTGACCGTTGTCTGCGGCAGCGCACCGGAGGCACTGACGGGACTTCCCGTCCCGGATCGGGTCTTTATCGGCGGCAGCGGCGGCCGCCTGGCGGAGATATTAGATCTGGTAAGAGAGAAAAATCCTCAGGCACGGGCAGTAATCACGGTGATTGCGCTGGAAACCCTGGCAGCAGTGGGAGGGTACTTAAAAGACCGCAGGCTGGAGGCGGAGATCGTCAGCGTACAGGTGGCCCGGGCCGAAAAGCGGGGAAGCTATCATCTGATGCAGGGTCAGAATCCGGTCTATATCATTACCATACCCGGCATGATACAGGAGAAATCATGCTGCATCTGATCACCGGCGGCAGTGCAAGCGGGAAATCGCTCTATGGGGAACGCATGGCAGCAGAGGCAGGAGGCCGGCTGCTCTGTTATCTGGCAACTATGCGGCCTTGGGGAGAGGAAGGACAGGCGCGGGTGCAGAGGCACCGGCAGCAGCGGGCCGGGAAGGGATTTCATACGATAGAGGTATACCACAGCCTGGATCTGGCAGAGCTGCCGGCAGAGTCCCGGGAGAATATGGTGATCCTCCTGGAATGCATGTCCAACTTAACCGCCAACGAGCTGTTCGAGAAAGGCGGGACGGATGAAGAGATCCGGGAGAGAATCCGAAGGGGCATCCATTATCTGGAAGCTTGTGCCAGGGACGTGATTGTGATTACCAATGAGGTGTTTTCGGACGGGATCCTGTATGAGCCGGAGACGATGCGCTATATCCGGCTTCTGGGGCAGGTGAACCAGGAGCTGGCGCAATCGGCGGATCGGGTGACAGAGGTGGTATACGGAATTGCCGTGCAGGTGAAGCCGGATGGCGGGAACATCAGATAGGAGGAAGGGAGCTTGGGCAAGAGAAAAGAGAAGGGGCGAGGGAACATTTCCCTGTATGAAAGCCTGGTGATTGCGTTCTCTATGTATTCCCGGATTCCGGTTCCGCAGGTGGAGTGGACGGATGCGGGCATGAAATATGCGCTTTGCTTTTTTCCGCTGACAGGGGCAGTGATCGGTGCGGCAGAAGTCGTTTTTTTCTGGCTGGCACAGAGAATCGGGCTGGGAGATATGGCCCGCGTCTGCATAGGAACCGCGCTCCCTCTGCTGGTTACCGGCGGGATCCATATGGACGGATTTTTGGATGTAACGGATGCCCGAAGCTCCTGCCAGCCGGCCGAAAGGAAGCTGGAGATTATGAAGGATCCCCATGCAGGAGCCTTTGCCATATGGAAATGCGGCCTGTATCTGCTGCTGTATCTGGCAGTGTTTGGCGAGCTGGGGGAAGAGGCATTTCCGGCAATGGCCGGCATTTATGTCCTGGAACGGGCTATGAGCGGCTGGTCGGTGGTGTCTTTGCCGAAAGCCAGGACGGATGGCCTGGCCAGCACCTTTTCCAGGGGAGCACAAAAGCAGGCGGTACAGGTGACCATGCTTTTCTGGGGAATGGCAGCGACGGGATATCTGTTTTGGTCAGGAGGATTGCGGGCCGGAATATCGGCGGTAGCGGTGGCATTTCTGGTATTTCTCTGGTATTGTCGGATGGCGCGGCGGGAGTTCGGCGGAATCACCGGAGACCTGGCAGGATATTTTCTTCAGCTTTGTGAGTTGGGAATGCTGGGAGCCCTGGCAGTGGCACTGTAAAGGAATTTTGGGGTAAAAAACAAAGAAAAGGAATTAAGAACAGAATGAATCAATTACACAGAAAGATTACAATTGCCTGTCTCCTCCTGGCAGCTGTATTTCCTGTTTTTGGCTTTCTGACTCCGGCCTGGGCCTTCAGCCGCGAGGAAGAGGTGGAGACGTATCTGGGCACTGCCACAAAGAGTCAGATGGAGCAGGAAGCGAAGGCAGCGGCAGAACAGGATCAGGTAAAAGTGTTCTGGCTGGCGCCGGTTGACGAAAACGACCGGATTATCCCAGGGCCGAATGACGGGATTCCGTTGGACTCCGTTTTCTACAGCTCGGTGGATCTGCGCTGGCAGCCGTTAAAGGAGACGAAGGTCTTTCTCAGCTCGGTTCACCAGGTGGGAGCGGAGACCGGGACGGTCTTTATCAGCTGGAACAACGGACGCGGCAGACTGTTTCCCTATACGGCAGAACAGTATGAGGAGATCTGCAGTCAGGTTCGTCTTTTCCGGGAGCGTTATATCCGGGAAACAATGACGGATTTTGAGAAGGAGATGCAGATTGTCCAGTATCTTGCAGCCAATGTGAGCTATCCCTATGAACGATACCGGACAGGAACGGATACCAGGGAGGATCACTGTGCTTACGGCGCTCTGGTGAGGGGAGAGGCAGTCTGTGAGGGCTACGCAGAGGCATTTTGCTGGCTGGCGGACTGCTGCGGACTGGAATCCCGGTTTCTTTACGGGGTTTATGAGAAAGAAATGCATGACTGGAATCTGGTCCGTCTGGACGGGCAGTGGTATCATCTGGATCTCACATCAGACGATACCGTGGAACGGGACGGAAAGAAGAATGGATATGGCTGGGGAAGACTTCGCAACCGTTATATCAACCGCACGGATGAGGAGATGCTGCAGGACCATCAGTGGCAGCCTTTTGCCGATATTGTCTGCCAGGAGAAGCGCTATGGGGCAGAGGCGGTAAAAGAATACCTGAAGCGGTATCCGCAGCCGTCCTCCTGAGGGGATTTGCAGAGGGGGAAGGTAAGTGTGGAGTGTTTTTAAGATGCTTTCCGATGACATGCCGCCGAACGAACGTGAGGGGGGTGTTACATTACGATGTCAGGAGGGAAACACATGATATTCATTGTAGGGGGAGCGAGCCAGGGGAAATGCCGTCTGGCCGGGGAGCTTTCCGGGATGAGCCTGCAAGAATTTGCCGCCAACCGGGCGGACGGAGGAACAGACCGTCCGGAGGAGGCCATGAAGAAACGGTTCCTGACAGATTTTCATGGATGGATTCGTCAGCTGAGTGATGCAGGAGAAGAAACCGATTCCTTTGTCCGTCAGGTGTTGGCGGCGGGACCGGAAATCGTGACCATGGATGAGGTGGGCTGCGGAATTGTCCCTCTGGAAAAAAAAGACCGGGAATACCGGGAGGCAGCCGGCAGGGCAGGGCAGCAGCTGGCCGGGCAGGCAGAACGGGTATACCGGGTGGTTTGCGGAATTCCCACAAGGCTTCGGTGAGAGACCGACAGATATACAGACGGAAAAGGATACGAGGAGGATGGCGGGATGGAGCTGACGGCGGCGATCGTTATCGGTTTTTTGCTGGATCAGTGGCTGGGTGACCCGGAGACCTGGTGGCATCCGGTCCGGGCAATCGGATGGCTGATCGGATGGCTGGAACGGCATCTGCGGCAATGGTTTCCCGGTACTGCTGCCGGGGAGCTGACGGCGGGCGGAGTGATGGCTGTGCTCGTGCTGACGCTGACAGCAGGAATTACGGCCGGGCTTTTAGCGGCAGCGGGCCGGATTCATCCCTGGCTGCATTTTATTCTGCTTGGTGTCATGTGCTGGCAGATTCTGGCGGCAAAATCCCTGAAAGCAGAAAGCATGAAGGTATATCATGCCCTGACGGCAGGGGATATAAAAAGAGCAAGATGGGCTGTGTCACGGATCGTGGGACGGGATACGGAGCCGCTTTCTGAAGAGGGGATGATCCGGGCAGCTGTGGAGACCGTAGCGGAGAATGCATCGGATGGGGTGATTGCTCCGCTTTTTTATCTGCTTTTGGGAGGACCGATTCTCGGATTCCTCTATAAGGCAGTCAATACCATGGATTCCATGACAGGCTATCGGAATCAGAAATATCTGTATTACGGGCGGGTGCCAGCCCGTCTGGATGATCTGGTGAATCTGGTGCCAGCCCGTCTGACGGCAGTTCTTCTGATCGGAACCGCCTGGATTCTGCCGGGATTTGACGGAAGGGGCGCCTGGCGGATCTGGCTTCGGGACCGATATTGCCACAAGAGCCCGAATTCGGCTCAGACAGAGGCGGCCTGTGCCGGGGCATTAGGGGTGAAGCTGGCGGGTCCTGCCTGGTATTTTGGCGTTTTGCAGGAAAAGCCGACGATCGGAGAAGAGAAAAAGAAGATAACCGGAGAGGATATCGTGCGGGTGAACCGGCTGATGATGGGCGGTGCATGGCTGGCGTTTGCCGCAGGGACGATCCTCAGGGGAATCATCTTTGGGTAGAAGAATTGTTTTGCGGAAAGAGGTTGGTCGGATGATGGATAAGCTTCACGGCGGTGATATTTATGAAGAGAAGATCCTCCTTGATTTTTCGGTGAATGTGAACCCTCTCGGGATTCCGAAGGGGGTATGCCAGGTATTGAAGGCTTCGGTAGAGTATTGGAACCGTTATCCGGATCCGAAGTGCCGGGAACTGATCCGGAGGCTGGCCGGGCATCACAGGGTGAAGGAGGAGCGGATTGTCTGCGGAAACGGAGCGGCAGATCTGATTTACCGGCTGGTATTTCATAAGAGACCAAGGAGGGCGTTGCTTCTGGCTCCCACCTTTTCGGAGTATGAGAGAGCCTTAAGGGCAGTGGGATGTCGGATCCGGTATTGGAACCTGACTGAGGATCGGGATTACCGGGTGGATGCGCGCCATTTGGCCGGTTTTTTGCAGGAGGGGGAGATGCTGTTTCTCTGCAATCCCAACAATCCCACCGGGCTGGCAGTACCGGCGGAACAGGTGGAGCTTCTGGCAGAGGCCTGCAAAAAAAAGCAGGGATTTCTGGTATTGGATGAGTGCTTCTGTGATTTTCTGGACAGGCAGGAAGAATATTCTTTTATAGAAAGGCTGGGGGCTTATCCGGAGGCGGCGATCCTGCGGGCATTTACAAAATCGTATGCGATGGCCGGGCTGCGGCTGGGGTATCTGATCTGTGGGGAAGGGAGACTGGCGGAACAGATCCGCCAGACGGGGCAGCCCTGGAGCGTATCGGTTCCGGCTCAGGAGGCAGGTGCGGCGGCGCTGGGGGAGAGAGAATATCTGGAGCAGGCGAGAAGGCTGGTGGCAAAAGAGCGGGAGAGGATGAAAAAGGAGCTGGCAGGACTGGGCTTTCGGGTATTTCCTTCACAGGCCAATTACCTGCTTTTTAAGGATGCCAAGGAAACAAGGTATGGGAATCTGTGGGAGAATCTGAGGAGACAGGGGCTTCTGATTCGGGACTGTAGCAATTTCCGCGGTCTGGAAACCGTACTCGGTTTTCCGGGAGCTCATTATTACCGGGCAGGGATTCGAAAACAGGATGAGAACGAACGTCTGATCCGGGCACTTCGGCAGAGGGCATGAACAACAGAGAAAGGAATGCAGTGTTATGAGTTTATATCGGATTCTGCTGGCAGATGACGAGGAAGAGGTACGTAAGGCCATTATCCGTAAGATTCCCTGGGAGCAGCTGGGCTTTACTGTGGTAGGAGACGCGGAAAACGGGGAAGAGGCTTTGGAAAAGGTGGAGCAGCTCAAGCCGGATGTAGTGATAACGGATATCCGGATGCCATATATGGACGGACTGACTCTCACGGAGCGGATCCGCCAGAAATATCCCTCGATTAAGGTCTTGATTTTTTCGGGGTATGATGATTTTGAATATGCCCAGCAGGCGATCAAGCTGAATGTGAGCGAATATATCCTCAAGCCGGTCAACGGGGAGGAACTGACAGAGATTCTGGGCCGGGTCCGGGACAGCTTAGACGAGGAGATTGAGCAGCGGCGCAATGTCCGTCTGCTGCGGGAGAGCTATCAGAACAGTCTTCCGATTATCCGGGAACAGTTTTTGAATGATCTGGTGCGGGGGAATGTTCTGGAGGAAGAGGCGGCTCTTAAGCTGGAGGAATATGAGATTGATATTCTGGGGGCACGTAAGTGGCTGACGGCAGTCATCAGTGTGGAGCCGGAGGAACGGGCGGAGGGGCAGCCTTTGTCCCGGCAGCAGGAGCAGAAGCTGATTCCCATTTCGATCCGGCAGCTGGTAATGGATAACTTAAGAGAATATTATCGTTTTACGATTTTTAATTCCACAGGCGGAATTACCCTGATCGCGGCAATCGATGAGCGCAATACCCAGACCGCACTGATCGATCTGCTGGGAGATATCTGCAAGGAGATTCGTCGGATTCTGGAGGTGACAGTCACCATCGGGGTAGGGCACAGCAGCCAGACCATAAGTCAGCTCTGCAGATCCTATCAGTCCGCTGTGGATGCTCTGGGCTACAAAGCAATCGTGGGAGCCGGGGGAACGATCTATATCAATGATATGGAGCCGGTCAGCCGGGGTAAGCTGAAGCTGGAGGAAAAAGATGAGGCAGAGCTGGAAGCACAGATTAAGTTCGGCACTCCGGTCCAAATCGAGGCAACGGTGCGGGCGTTGGCAGCGCGGATGGATGATGCGAAAGTTCATGCCAGCCAGTGTCTGGTTTACATGCTGTCGCTGGCAGGCTGCATGACAAGGCTGATGCAGCAGTATGATATGGATCTGCGGCAGATTTTTGATGAAGATCAGGGATTTATGAGATTTTTAGGAAGCGGCCAGAAGCATGAGGAGTTCACGGCCTGGCTGGCGGAGACCGCATGCCAGATGAATGAAGTGATGAAACGTCGGCGGGACAATACCGCCAGACAGGTGATCGAGGAGGCAAAACGATACATTCAAGAGCATTATACGGATCCCGATTTGTCAGTGGAGATGATCTGCCGCCAGCTTCACATGAGTCCGGCATATTTTTCTACCATGTTCCGTAAAGAGACCGGCACGACCTATGTGGCCTATTTAACAGAGGTGCGTCTGAACAAGGCTGTGGAGCTTCTGAATGAGACCAATGATAAGACTTATGTGATCGCCAGGAAGGTAGGATATCAGGAGCAGAATTATTTCAGCTATGTGTTTAAGAAAAAGTACGGCGTGTCCCCCACCAGATTTCGGGGAGTCTGACAGAAGCGCAGGAGGAGCCTATGGCAAAGACGAAAAAACCGGATTTTTTTCAGAGGACAAGCATCCGTTATACAGTGTTCGTCTACTTTACTGTCAGCGCTCTGGTGATGATTCTGCTGATCGGAGTATCTCTGTACGGGCGTCTGGCAGGGCAGCTGACAGACGCCATCCGGGAGGAGAATCAGACAGTAATCAATCAGGTGAATTTGTCAGTGGATTCTTACCTGCGGACGATCATGAAGCTGTCGGATTCTCTGTATTACGGAGTGGTGAAAAATGCGGACCTCTCAGCAGAGGCGGAGACGGTAAACAGTGAGATCACACTCTTGTATGATAACAATAAGGATTCCGTTTCCAACATTGCCCTGTTGTCCAAGCATGGTGAGCTTCTTTCTGCCGTACCGGCTGCCAGGCTGAGGACCGGAACGGATGTGACGGGTGAGGACTGGTTTCAGAATACGCTGAATCATCCGGAAAATCTGCATTTTTCGATGCCGCATGTGCAGTACATTTTTGATAACAGCGAGAACCAGTACCGATGGGTGATCTCGTTGTCGCGTGCCGTTGAGATCACTCAGGGTACGTCCACGAACCAGGGGGTGCTTTTGATCGATATTGCCTACGGAAGTCTCAAGCAGCTGCTGGACAATGCATCCATGGGAAACCAGGGATATCTGTATCTGGTGAACGGCAGCGGAGAGCTGATTTACCATCCCAAGATACAACTGCTTGATGCCGGGCTGGCCAGGGAAAATCTGGATGCGGCTGCCGATTACCGGGATGGAAATTATCAGGAGGCCTTTCTGGGGGAAAAGCGGGATGTCGCCGTAAAATCCGTTGGCTATACCGGATGGAAGATCATCGGAGTGACACCGGAGAAGGGGTTCTCTCTAAACAGCATCAAGACCAAGCTTTTTGTGGTATTTGTAGCTGCCTTTTTCGTGTTCCTTCTGGCAATATGCAATGCTTATATTTCGTCCCGTATTACCGCGCCAATCCAGGAGCTGGAGAAATCGGTCAATGCCTTAGAGGCCGGGGAGCTGGATACGAAGGTCTATATGGGCGGGTCGTATGAGATCCAGCATCTGGGAAGATCGATCGGAGACATGGCCAGGCGGATCCAGGAGCTGATGGAGGATATTGTGACTGAGCATGAATCCAAAAGGAAGAGCGAATTTGACACACTTCAGTCACAGATTAATCCGCATTTTCTCTACAATACCCTGGACATTATTGTGTGGATGATTGAAAATGAGCAGAAAAACGAGGCGGTACGGGTGGTGACAGCCCTGGCACGTTTTTTCCGTATCAGCCTCAGCAAGGGAAAAAGCATCATTCCGGTCCGGGATGAGCTGGAGCATGTGCGCAATTATCTGATGATTCAGCAGATGCGGTTCAAAAATAAATTCACCTACCAGATAGAGGAGGAACCGGAGGTTCTCGGACTGGCTTCTCTCAAGCTGATGCTGCAGCCATTGGTGGAAAATGCGATCTATCACGGGATGGAATTCATGGACGGCGACGGGGAGATTCTTGTCCGGGCAGGTCTTCAGGACGGGAAGCTTTGCTTTCTGGTTGCGGATAACGGCCTGGGAATGACCGAAGAACAGGTGGAGCAGATTCTGGCCGGGCAGCCGCACACCTCCTCCCGGCGGGGATCCGGAATCGGGGTAAAGAATGTCAACGAACGGATTCGTCTGTATTTTGGAGAAGAGTATGGGCTTTCGATCGATTCGGAACCGGATGAAGGCACCCGGATCCGGATCTGCCTGCCGGCAGTATCCTATCAGGATCTGACAGAAAGGGAAAAGCCATGATCAATAGCAAAGAAAGAATCCTTTGGATCTTATACGGGATGGTACTGGTTCTGCTGTTTTTATTATCCTCCACAGATCTGATTATAAAGGAAAAGGAGATGCAGGTATATGCGGTTTCGGTGATTGTGGAGGATACGACGGATGACAATTATGTGAATTTCCGGAAGGGGATGGATCGGGCGGCCATAGAATACAACCTGGATGTCAGCTTTATCACGTTGTATGATGAGAGAAACCGGGAGCAGCAAAAGGAACTGATAATGCGGGAGCAGCAAGACGGAAGCCGGGCCCTGATAGTCTCCCCGGTAGATCCCGGCCATATCTTACAGCTGCAGGAGGAAAAGCGCATCAGCATTCCGCTGGTGTTTCTGAATTCGGAGATTTCTTCCACAGGAGAAGGAAAAACAGCAAGAATTACCTTTGATTACTATCAGATGGGACAAGAGCTGGCAGAACAGATGCTGGCAGAGCAGCCGCCGGGACAGAGGATCTTCCTGCTGGGAGATTCGCATCCGGATCAGATCAGCAGGCAGTTTCAGGAGGGGGTTCTCCATGCTCTGGAGGAAGCCGGACAGGAGCCGGCGTTTCTTAAGGGCCGCCGGGAAGGAGACCTCAAGGCTCAGACAGAAAAGGAGCTTTTAAGGCAGCCCAGGCAGACCGTCCTGATTGTGCTGGATCCGAAGAATCTTACCGAGATTGCACAGATGTTGTCCGAAGAGAATCTGTCTGGTGAAATCGGAGGCTTGTATGGCCGCGGAACCACGGTCCGGCTGCTGAATTATCTGGATCGGGGGGTGATCCGGGGACTGAGCGTCACAGATGATTTTACGGCAGGATATCTGAGTGTGAGGACGGCTGCGGAGCTTGTCGCAAACCGGCAGGTTCCGGATGCGGGGTATCTGGAAAGCCACTATATCCGGAGGGAAGATCTGAGAAATGAGGCATATGAGAAAATGCTGTATCCGATTGAGTGAGGTCCGCTGCAGGACAGAGGGAAAAGGCCAGAAGGCCGGAGGTACGGTTATGAGAGGAAAATTGCGAAGGATCCGCTGCTTTTTTCTGTGGCTGTGTGTGGCAGCGCTGCTTGCCGGCTGCAGGGAACTGGAAAAAAAGGAGGAAAAAAAGTCTCTGCGGATCGGAGTGAGCCTGTATCGGGGGGACGATACCTTTATCAATAATATCCGCAGTGAGCTGGAGAGCTGCGCCAAGGAATTTGAGCAGGAGAATGGCATTAAAGTGACTTTGGACATTCAGGATGCCAAGGGGAGCCAGAATACGCAGAATAACCAGGTAGAGCGGTTTATCTCTCTGGGCTGTGACGTGATGTGCATCAATCCGGTCGACCGGACAGCAGCTTCGGCAATGATCGACAAAGCAATGACCGCCGGGATTCCGGTAGTGTTTTTTAACCGACAGCCGGTGGAGGAGGACATGAACCGCTGGGATCAGCTTTACTACGTGGGAGCAGTGGCAAAGGAATCTGCGGTTCTTCAGGGAAGCATTGTGGTGGATCAATACAGGAAGGATCCGGACAGTCTGGACAGAAACGGGGACGGAGTGGTCAGCTATGTACTGTTGGAGGGAGAAAGCAGCCACCAGGATTCCCTGATCCGCACAGAATGGTCTATCCAGACCTTAAAGGACGGCGGAGTGCCGATTGAAAAGATTACCGGAGGCATCGCCAACTGGGAGCGGAGCCAGGCTTCTGCCCTGATGGAGCAGTGGCTCGGGGAATACCCGGAGATGATTGAACTGGTGATCTGCAACAACGACGATATGGCACTGGGAGCTATCGACGCAATGGAACGGGCGGAGATTGATCATATCAAGCTGGTGGGAATCGATGCTACCACGCCGGGGCAGGAGGCAGTGCGGTCGGGAAAGCTTTTGGGAACGGTATCCGCGGATAAGGAGCAGTATGCAGGCGCCATTTTTTCCATTGCTGCGGCGAAGGCACAGGGAGACCCCCTGCCGTCAGAGCTTTCTCTGGAAAACGGCAAATATTACTGGTCCCCGCAGGAGATTCTGGTGAATCCGTGAATATGCCAGACAGGAATCGGTTCCTGGAATTCCTGTATATTCTGCTTCGCGAAAAGGAGAAAGTTCTCTTCTGTTTCAGCAATAAATGAAAAAATCAAAGAATTTTAATAAAAATTCGAAAAAAATCTTATGGAAAAATCAATAAAAATCAGTTATACTATGGATATCGGTAAGGCAATATTGCCAAAACCGAATAACAAAAATCCATAAAAAGGGAGGATTTTCGATATGAGATTGACAAGAAAAGTAACCGCTATGGCACTGGCATCCTGCATGGTATTGTCACTGGCAGCATGTGGCGGAAGCAAACCGGCAGAGACCACCGCGGCGCCGGCAGAAACCACTGCAGCACCGGCAGAGACCACCGAGGCCGCCAAGGAAGAGGCGGAGACTACCGCGGCAGATGCGGCAGCTGCCGTAGAAGGCAAGGATCCGGCCGAGGTTAAGGTCGGTATCTCCATTTATCAGTTCGCAGATAACTTCATGACTCTGTACCGGGAAGAGCTGAAGAAGTATCTGGTAGAAGAGATCGGAGTGAAGGAAGAGAACATTTCCATCATGGACGGTAAGAATGACCAGGGTGAGCAGATGAACCAGATCCGTAACTTCATCACCCAGGGCTACGACGTAATGATCATCAACCTGGTACAGGCTTCCTCTGAGCCGACCGTTACCGAGGAGTGTAATGCGGCAGGCATTCCGGTTGTTTACATCAACCGTGAGCCGGAGGCAGAGAGAGAGCAGGCCTGGGTAGACGAGGGAATCAAGGCTACCTATGTCGGTGCCGACGCAAGACAGTCCGGTACGTTCCAGGGCGAGGAGATCGCAGAGCTGGAGAACAAGGGCGATGCAGATGGTGACGGTGTTGTCCGTTACATCATGGTTCAGGGTGATCCGGAGAACGTAGATGCTCAGTACAGAACCGAGAAGTCCATCGAGGCTCTGACCGCAGCCGGCGTTGAGGTAGAGGAGCTGGTAAAGATGCGTGGTGACTGGGATCAGACCAAGGGCCAGGAGATCACTGCCAATGCACTTTCCCAGCATGGCGCTAAGATCGACGTGGTATTCTGCAACAACGATGCAATGGCACTGGGGGCGCTGCAGGCGATCGAAGCTGCCGGCAGAAAGGTAAATGAGGATATCTATCTGGTAGGCGTAGATGCTCTGGTTGAGGTTGTGGAGCATGTTATGAACGGCAAGATGACAGGTACCGTATTCAATGATTACTTTGGCCAGGCTCATACCGCGGCAGACAAGGCAATGGATTTCGTCAACGGCAAGGATGTAGATAACGTATACATGGTTGACTATGTAAAGGTTACCCCGGAGAATGCAGGCGAGGTTCTGGAGCTTATCAAATAAGACCTGAGTAACAGGGATAAAAGAAAAGTGTCGGGTGTGTCTGCAAGGCACACCCGATTTTATGAAAGGAGAGAATGGGATGGCAGAGTACAGACTGGAAATGCGGGGGGTTTCCAAAAGCTTCCCTGGGGTAAAGGCTCTGGATAAGATCAACCTGAACGTCCGTCCGGGTACTGTCCATGCGCTGATGGGAGAGAACGGTGCAGGAAAATCCACTCTGATGAAATGCCTGTTCGGCATTTATCATATGGATGAGGGTGAGGTTTATCTGGATGGCGAGCGTGTGGAGATTCACAATCCGGATGAGGCGCTGCATAAAGGACTGGCGATGGTGCATCAGGAGCTGCAGCCGATTCCGGAGAGAACGGTTGCGGAGAACATGTATGCCGGCCGTTATCCGACGAAGAAATTCGGGCCGTTTCAGGTGGTAGACCACAAAAAAATGTTTGAGGAGACGGCCAAATGGCTGGATGACGTGAAGATGCCGTACAATCCCAAGGCGAAACTCGGTACGATGTCCATCGCACAGATGCAGTCCGTGGAGATTGCCAAGGCAGTTTCTCTGCAGGCCAGGGTAGTGATTCTGGATGAGCCGACCTCCTCTCTTACAGATAATGAAGTAGAAGCTCTCTTCCGCATTATCCGGGATCTGAAATCCAGAGGCGTATCGCTGGTGTACATTTCCCACAAGATGGCAGAGATTCGTGAGATCTGTGATGATATCACGATTATGCGTGACGGTACATATGTCGGATCCTGGAATATGAATGACATCACGGATGAGGAGATCGTCAAACAGATGGTGGGCCGCGAGCTGACGAACATCTACCCGCCGAAGAATGATGCGTCGGTTGGCGAGGTCCTTCTGGAAGTAAAGGAATATTCCAGCATCCACGAGCGTTCTTTCCAGGGCTGTTCGTTCCAGCTGCGCAGAGGAGAGATTCTGGGCTTTGGAGGCCTGGTAGGCGCACAGAGGACCGAGCTGATGGAGGCGATCTTTGGCATGCGCCATATCAGCAGCGGGGAGGTCTATATCAAGGGACAGAAGGTGAATATCCGGAGGCCGCAGGATGCTATCCGCGGCGGTATCGGCATGATCACCGAGGATCGGCGGGGAACCGGAATTCTTGGCTGCCTCTCCATCGCAGATAACGTATCTATTTCCTCCTTGGACCAGTATGTTGAGATGGGAGTAAAGCTCAATAAGGGCAAGATCGAACAGCTGGTACAGGACAACGTGGCAAAGCTTTCGATTAAGACCCCTGACAGCAAGACACTGATTCAGTCTCTGTCCGGCGGCAACCAGCAGAAGGTACTGATCTCCCGCTGGCTGGCCAACAATCCGGACATCCTGATCATGGATGAGCCGACCCGCGGTATTGATGTCGGTGCAAAGTATGAGATCTATCAGATCATGATCGAGCTGGCAAAACAGGGGAAGGGCATTATCATGATATCTTCAGAAATGCCGGAGCTGATTGGTGTATCCAACCGGATTATCGTCATGTGTAACGGACGGATTACCGGTGAAGTGCAGGGTGAGGAAGCAACCCAGGAGCGTATCATGAGCTACGCGACCAAGTTTTAGGAAGAGGAGGAAGAGAGAATGAATACCAAGAAAACAAATGTACTGGATATCCTGATCAACAATGGCATCGTGATCTTGATTTTGGTGATGGTTCTGATTGTGGGAGTTACCAAGGACAATTTTTTCAGCATGAGTAACTTCAGCAACATTTCTATCAATGTGGCATGTCGTTTTATCATCGCGATTGGTGTTTCCGGATGTCTGATTACCAAGGGAACCGACCTTTCTGCCGGACGTTCGGTGGGTCTGGCGGCCTGCCTGGCCGGTACGCTTTTGCAGAGAGCGGATTACAGCGGCCGTTTTGAGCTGACAAGTAACTTTCCGGAGATGAATGTATGGCTGATCCTGCTGATCTGCGTGGCTATTTGCTGTATTTTCGGTCTGATCAACGGCGTGGTGGTGGCTTACTTAAGTGTACCGGCCTTTATCGGTACTCTGGGTATGCAGATGATCATCTATGGAATCAATCTGGTTTATACCAAGTCGGTTCCGCTGGGCGGCTACCGCACCGATTATACCGTAATTGCCAATGGCAAGCTGTTCGGACTATTCCCCTACCTGTTTATCATTGCGATCGTGATCGGCGCAATCATGTGGTTCATCTACAACTATACCCGTCACGGCAAATATATGTATGCGATCGGCGGCAACGAGGCAGCAGCGGAAGTTGCTGGCGTGAATGTGAAGAAGACCAAGATCATCATCTATGTTTCCGCGGCCGCTCTATATGCGATTGCAGGTTTCCTGCTGGGCGCCAAATCCGGCGGCGCCGGTGTAAATACCGGTAACGGCTACGAGCTGGAGGCGATCGCAGCCTGTACCATCGGCGGCGTATCCGTAAACGGTGGTATCGGACGGGTATCCGGCGTGGTGATCGGTGTGCTGGTATTCGAACTTTTGAAGACCTGTCTGCAGTTTTTGGGCATTGACCCGAACTACCAGTATATTGCACAGGGTATCGTAATCGTAGTGGCAATTGCACTGGATATCCGTAAATATATTGCCAAGAAGTAAGGCGAAAGACCCGGCTTCGGGGCCTTTATGGAGGCTGACAGACTCCGTAACAGCTCCGGGGCTCTTTTTCGGTTGCAGGCGAAAGCGAAACAGGATAGAAAAAGAGACCATATGAGGAGGAAGCTTATGGAAGAGGAACAGAAGACAACAGAAACCGAGAAACAGATGTCAGAGGAGCAGCAGGAGATGTCTGAGCTGGAGCAGGAGAATGAGCGGTTGCGGAAAGAAAATGAGCTTCTTAAGGAATACCGCGCCAGTCTTCCTTTAAAAGAGCGTCTCTATGACCGCATACCTCTGACCGTGAAGCAGCTGGATGCGATTATTATGATTTTGCTGGCATTTTTGGTGGGAGTAGTTGCATTGGGGATCTTAGACCGGTGATTATTGTCAGGGTATCTTTCGCACTTATGCGTCCCGTCCCCGGCTCAGCCTGCTGTTCTGATATTCCCCGCTAAAGGTAACTTCCCTTCCAAACCACGCCGGCGGTACAAAATCCATGGCAGATTCCTCAGTAGGGAATTCCACTTCTGCCAGAACCAGGCCCTCATAGACTCCGGAAAAGATATCCAGTTCAATCGTCAGCTGCAGGGGATTCTTGTCCTCTGCGGCAAGCGGCAGGAGATAGCGCTTTTTGGTAAGGATAATTCCGTCGGCCTTGGAGCGTAAATGATAATAGGCCTTTTCTGTCAGCGGAAGATTGTATTCCTCCCGAGCCAGAAGTCCCTTTGATTTGTAGGTCAGATAAAAGGTGTCATCCTGCCGGCGGATCCGCACGACCGGATCCGTGCACAGATAAGCCTGTTCGATCTGGTGGAACGGATAGCTCGGATAGTCTGCAGGCGGAGTTTCAATTATATATTTCCTTTCAATTTCCATGAGGGTTTCGGATCCTTTCGCTGGTTTTTTTGTGCTTTAATCATACCCGATATTCGCCGGGAAGGGAAGGCTTCCCGGCAAAAAAATACGGCAAACGTAAGATTTTGGTTACTTTTCACGGGGGGATGAGGTTCCAGAAGGTACGCCTTAGAACAAGGGCAGGGTCGCAGCGGGAAATGGTCTGCGGATGTTTCCGGTTTCGAGATCAAGAATTCCTAAAATTTTTGATTTTTGCGAAAAGCGAAACGAAAATCCACAAACTCGCTTCGCTCAGACAGTGTGAATTTTCATTTCAACGCAAAACTCAGAAATTTAAGGACTTCTAAATCTCTGCAAAGTCAACATCCGCAGACCATTTCCCGCTGCGGCCCTGCCCTTGTTCTAAGGCTGAACATCCCGTCCCCCCGTTCTTTCCAGAGCTTAAACCTGCCAGCCTCGAAGAAACTACTCTTGTGAAGCAATGCCGGTAAAGTAAAGGAGCCGAGAAACACAGCCAGGGAAACGGGGAGAGCAGCCACCGGAAAAGGTCTGCTGCTTTTGACTTTGCAGAAATTTAGAAGTCCTTAAATCCCTGAATTTTGCGTTGAAACGAAAATCCCCACTGTCTGAGCGAAGCGAGTTTGGGGATTTTCGTTTCGTATTTAGCAAAACTCAGGGGTTTTAGGAATTCTTTGCCTTAGCACGCAGAAAAGCTGCCAGTGGCAGGTTTTCTGTGAATCTCGAAACCGGAAAAAGCAGCAGACCTTTTCCGGTGGCTGCTCTCCCCGTTTCACTGGCGTACCTCTCAGAATTTTACTACCACCCCCCTGAACTCCGACAGTCAGTGAAATATGGCCAGAATATGCTGAAATACGCGAAAAAACGTGTAAAATAGTACTGGTAATTATGAAGGGACTATGATATAATGGTACACTGTAGTGTGGCGCCCTGCCGGGATGACCATACATAGATGTGAAGGAGGAACCCAGATCATGAGTTTACAAGTAGAAAAGTTAGAAAAAAACATGGCGAAATTAACCGTAGAAGTACCGGCAGAGCAGTTTGACGAGGCTCTTAAAACTTCGTATAAGAAAAATAAAAACAGATTTAACATCCCGGGCTTCCGTAAGGGGAAAGCTCCCCAGGCCCTGGTAGAGAAGATGTATGGTGCAGAGATATTGTACGAGGATGCGGTGGATGCGGTCATCAATGATACTTACCGCGGCGCCATGGATGAGAGCGGTCTGGATATTGTATCCCGCCCGGAGATCGGTGTGGAGCAGATTGAGAAAGGAAAGAATCTGATTTATACGGCACTGGTGGCAGTGAAGCCTGAGGTGACCCTGGGTGAGTATAAGGGGATTGAGGTAGAGCGTGCGAAGCCGGAAGTGACGGAGGAAGATATTGAAGCAGAGCTTAAGAAGGTGCAGGAGCAGAATTCCCGTCTGGTGACGGTGGAGGATCGTCCGGTGGAGAACGGAGATCAGGTCCTGATTGATTTTGACGGATATATTGACGATGAGCCGTTTGAGGGAGGCAAGGCAGAATCCTATGCCCTGACCATTGGTTCTCATTCTTTTATCGATACCTTTGAAGAACAGCTGATTGGCAAGAATGCGGAAGAGAATGTGGAGGTTCATGTGACATTCCCGGAGGAGTACCATGCCAAGGAGCTGGCCGGGAAGCCTGCAGTATTCAAGGTAGTGATTCATGAGATCAAGAAGAAGGAGCTGCCGGAGCTGGATGATGAGTTTGCCGGAGAGGTTTCCGAATTCGAGACTATGGAAGAATATAAAGCGGATATTAAGGCAAAACTTTCAGAGACCAAGCAGCAGCGGGCGACCACGGAGAACGAGAACAATGTGGTGGAGAAGGTAGTGGCCAATGCTTCCATGGAGATCCCGGAGGCAATGATCGAAGAGCAGGTCAGCAGCACTCTGGAGGACTATGCCCGCCGGATGCGTTCCCAGGGGCTCACGATGGAGCAGTATATGCAGTTTACCGGTATGACAGCAGAACGTCTGCGCGAGGATATTCGTCCGCAGGCAGAGAAGCGGATCCGTACCCGTCTGGTTCTGGAGGCCGTAGTGGCTGCGGAGAAGCTGGAGGCTTCCGAGGGGGCAGTGGAGGCAGAGATCAAGAAGATGGCGGATACCTATAAGATGGAGCCGGAGCGTGCAAAGGAGCTTATGGGAGAAGAGGGACTTCGCCGGATGAAGGAAGATCTGGCGGTTCAGGAGGCTGTGGACTTCTTAGTGGCAGAGGCAAAGCTGGTATAGGAGTCTGCGGGATAAAAGTACGACAGGCAGGGGGTGCAGCTCTCCGGATTTTCGGAGTTCTGCACTTCTGTACCATGTATCCGGAATCGACAAATTATTATACTAGGAGGATGGATTATGCCGTTAATCCCTTACGTAATTGAACAGACCAGCAGAGGGGAGCGTTCCTATGATATCTATTCCCGGCTGCTGAAGGAGAGAATTATCTTTCTGGGCGAGGAAGTGACCGATGTGTCTGCCAGTGTGGTGGTGGCGCAGCTGTTATTTTTGGAGGCGGAGGATCCGGGAAAGGATATTAACCTATATATCAACAGTCCCGGCGGTTCTGTGACTGCCGGTATGGCAATCTATGATACGATGAATTATATTAAGTCGGATGTGTCGACTCTGTGTGTCGGCATGGCGGCCAGCATGGGAGCCTTTCTGCTGGCAGGCGGGGCAAAGGGCAAGCGTTTTATCCTTCCCAATGCAGAGGTGATGATTCATCAGCCTTCCGGCGGCGCCCGCGGTCAGGCGACAGAGATTCAGATTGTGGCAGAGAAGATATTGCAGACCAAAGAGAAGCTGAACCGGATTCTGGCGGAGAATACAGGGCAGCCTTATGAAGCGGTGTGCCGGGATACGGAGCGGGATCATTATCTGACGGCGGAGGAAGCCGTCAGCTATGGACTGGTAGACAAGATTCTGGTAAAGCATTGATGATGTACCGGTTTTATTCCCGCATTTACGATAGAATGATTTTGGTAAGAAAGGATAGAGGTGTACATTTATGCCGAGCAGAATGGATGACCGAGTAAGATGCTCTTTCTGTGGAAAGACTCAGGATCAGGTAAAAAAGCTGATTGCCGGTTCCAACAATGTTTTTATCTGTGACGAGTGCATTGACCTTTGCGCGGAGATTCTGGAGGAGGAGCTTGGCGAGCAGGAGAATACAGATCCGGATTTTGACGGGATTAATCTTCTTAAGCCCAAGGAGATCAAGGCGTTTCTGGATGACTATGTGATTGGCCAGGAGGCAGCAAAGAAAGTTCTGTCCGTGGCGGTTTATAATCATTACAAAAGGATCACATCCAGGAAGGATATGGATGTGGATGTGCAGAAGAGCAATATCCTGATGCTGGGGCCTACCGGCTCTGGCAAGACCTATCTGGCGCAGACTCTGGCAAAGGTGCTGAATGTACCTTTTGCGATTGCGGATGCTACGGCATTGACAGAGGCTGGTTATGTGGGCGAGGACGTGGAGAATATTCTTCTGAAGCTGATTCAGGCGGCGGATTATGATATTTCCCGTGCGGAATACGGCATTATCTATATCGATGAGATTGACAAGATTACGAAAAAGTCAGAGAATGTCTCCATCACCAGGGATGTTTCCGGGGAAGGGGTCCAGCAGGCATTGCTGAAGATTCTGGAGGGCACTGTGGCAAGCGTTCCTCCGCAGGGAGGCAGAAAGCATCCGCATCAGGAGCTTCTGCAGATCGATACCACAAATATTCTGTTTATTTGCGGCGGCGCTTTTGACGGATTAGAGAAGATCGTCGAGCGCCGGCTCAGTGCTGGTTCGATCGGCTTCAATGCAGAGATTGTGGATAAGAACAAGCAGGATATTGATGAACTGCTGCGCAAGGCAGAACCGCAGGATCTGATCAAATTCGGCCTGATTCCTGAGTTTATTGGCCGTGTGCCGGTGACCGTATCGCTGGAGCTTTTAAGCGAGGAGGCATTGGTACGGATTCTTACGGAGCCGAGGAATGCGATTACTAAGCAATACCAGAAGCTGTTTGAGCTGGATGACGTGAAACTGGAGTTTACCAGAGAGGCCCTTTTAGAGATTGCAAGTCTTGCAGTGAAGAGGAAGACAGGCGCCAGAGGCTTACGTTCAATTATGGAGTCAGCAGTGATGGATCTGATGTATGAGATTCCTTCGGACAGCAGCATTGGGATCTGTAAGGTCACGAGGGATGTTGTGAATAAGACAGGAGAGCCGGAGCTGGTATATCGGGATACGACAGTGCCGCGTAAGACGCTCTCCCAGAGAAGGAAGAAAGACAGACCGGGGGAAATCGCATAAGGGGTTTCCTCCAAGAACGGATGGGAGCGCAGGCTCCCATTTTTACTACAAAAAGGAGAACAGAATGGAAACGAAAGTGATGACAATGCCGGTAATAGCGCTGCGGGCACTGACGGTATTGCCAAAGATGACTGTAAGTTTTGATATCAGTCGTTCCCGCTCGGTAGCTGCGGTGGAAAGAGCTATGATCAGCGATCAGAGGGTCTGTGTCGTGACACAGAGAGATCCGGATGATGCAGATCCCGGGATGGAGCAGCTCTATCATATCGGGGTGATCGTCAAGGTCAAACAGCTGGTGAAAATGCCAAACAGTGTGGTGCGGGTGATGGTGGAAGGCCTGGAACGGGCAGAGCTTCTGATGCTGGACAGTGTGGAGCCGTCCCTGGTCGGAGAGGTGATGGAGGCTCCCTGGAGAAATGATGATGTGGACTCTCTGACAGCTGAGGCCATGCAGCGGGTATTGCGGGACAAGGTAGAGGAGTATGGGCATCAGTATCCCAAATTTGCCAAAGAGGTGTTGCCGAATCTGATGACAGCAGGCGGACTGGAGGCGATGATGCTTCAGATGGCAAGCCAGCTTCCCTGGGACTATTCGGTGAGGCAGGATTATCTGGAGGCAACCGATGCGGCTACCCGCTACGAGGTGATGGTCGGAAGCCTGACGGAGGAGATCGAGATCTCCCGTATCCGCCAGGAGTTCCAGGCAAAGGTTAAGGCGGCAGTAGACAAGAATCAGAGAGACTATATCCTGCGGGAGCAGTTAAAGATCCTTCGCCAGGAACTGGGAGAGGATCCGGTATCAGAGGCGGACGAATATGAGAAAAAGCTGAGGACTCTAAAGGCGGACAAGGAAGTAAAAGAAAAGCTGCATAAAGAGATCGAGCGATTCCGGGCCATGCCGGCGAGCAGCCAGGAGGGAAATGTAATTCGAACCTATATCGAAACGTTGCTGGAGCTTCCCTGGAATAAAGTGTCCCGGGATAATAATGATATCAAACACGCGGCAAAGATTCTGAACGAGGATCATTACGGTCTGGAAAAGGTGAAGGAACGGGTCTTGGAATATCTGGCTGTCCGTGTTCTGACCAAGAAAAGTTCAGGCCCGATTCTGTGTCTGGTGGGGCCGCCGGGAACAGGCAAGACCTCAGTGGCCAGGTCGGTAGCGCGTGCGCTCAACAAAAAATATGTGCGTATCAGCCTGGGCGGCGTAAGGGATGAGGCAGAGATCCGCGGGCACCGTAAGACCTATGTGGGAGCCATGCCGGGGCGGCTGGTTGAGGGACTGCGCCAGGCGGGAGTTTCCAACCCTCTGATGCTGCTGGATGAGATAGACAAGGTCAGCAGTGACTATAAAGGAGATACCTCGTCTGCACTTCTGGAGGTGCTGGACGGAGAACAGAATTTCCGTTTCCGGGATCATTATGTGGAGTCTCCCATTGATCTTTCGCAGGTGCTTTTTATCGCCACAGCGAATACGACGCAGACGATCCCGCGTCCGCTGCTGGATCGGATGGAGGTCATTGAGGTCAATAGTTATACAGAGAATGAGAAGCTTCACATTGCCCGTGATTTCCTGGTAGGAAAACAGCTGGAAAAATGCGGTCTGACCGAAAAGCAGGTGACGCTTTCTGACGGTGCTTTGAAAAAGATCATCCATAATTATACCAGGGAGGCCGGAGTGCGCAATCTGGAACGCCGGATCGGAGAGATTTTCCGTAAAGCGGCAAGAGAATTTCTGGAGAATAAAAAGCAGGGAATCCGGGTCAGCGAATCCAATCTGAAAAAATATCTGGGCAAGGAGAAAATCACCTTTGAGGACGCGAACGAGAAGGATGAGATCGGAATCGTCCGCGGTCTGGCCTGGACCAGCGTGGGCGGGGACACTCTGCAGATCGAAGTGAATGTGATGCCGGGAAAAGGAGAGCTGAAGATGACCGGACAGATGGGAGATGTCATGAAGGAATCCGCGCAGACGGCTCTGACCTATGTGCGTTCCGTTTGTCCGAAGTATTCGGTTCCGGATGATTATTTTGAAAAGCATGATATTCATATCCATATTCCGGAGGGAGCCGTTCCCAAGGATGGTCCGTCGGCCGGCATTACCATGGCAACGGCAATGTTGTCGGCGGTGACAGAGCGTAAGGTTCTTGCACAGGTGGCAATGACCGGGGAGATCACCCTGCGTGGCCGGGTTCTGCCGATCGGAGGTCTGAAGGAGAAGCTTCTGGCAGCCAGGATGGCGCATATCCGTACGGTACTGGCGCCGGAGAAGAATCAGGCGGACATTGCAGAGCTGTCAAAGGAGATTACCAGGGGGTTGAGGATTGTGTATGTGAAAACCATGGAGGAAGTTTTGAAGGAGGCATTGACTGTAGAATGATTATCAAGAAGGCGGAGTTGGAAACCGTCTGCGGAATTACCAGCAAGCTGCCGGAGAATCGGGATCCGGAGTTTGCTTTTGCCGGTAAATCAAACGTGGGCAAATCTTCCCTGATTAATGCTCTGATGAACCGCAAGTCTCTGGCCAGGACTTCATCTCAGCCGGGAAAGACTCAGACCATCAATTTTTATCATATCAATGATGCATTTTATTATGCGGATCTTCCAGGGTATGGCTATGCCAAGGTGCCGGTGGCGGAGAAGGCAAAATGGGGAAAGATGATTGAGCGTTATCTGCAGAAATCAGTGATGCTCAAATGTGTGTTCCTGCTCATTGATATCCGGCATGAGCCGTCGGCAAATGATCAGCTGATGGCTGACTGGATACAGTCCAATGGTTTTGTGCCGGTGATCCTTGCTACAAAAGCAGATAAGCTGAACCGCAGCCAGATTCCCAGGCAGATAAAGCTGGTGCGGGAGGGGCTGGGATTGGAAAAAGGCAGTACCGTGATTCCGTTTTCTTCGGTTACCAAGCAGGGCAGGGAAGAAATCTGGGCTTTGATCGAGCAGATGATGCTGAAGGAAGAAGAACCGGAGGAGATCGGAAGGGATCCAAAGAAATACAAGGACTGACAGAGACAGACGGATTTTAAGATCAGATTGGCAAAATAGAGAGAAAAAATAATTTAAACAAGAAAATATAATAGAATAAAGATGAAATTTTCTGAATATTCTTCAGAAAAAAGTTAAAAATTGTTTACCATAATTTAACTTGTGATTTGCGGGGGTTCATGGTATAACTTGTGAAGTATGCAGGAAGCGTACGGCCATAGAGAAAGGAGATGATTGCTATGGCAAAGGATTACATTACATTTACCATCGGACCGAAGAAGGATATTGCACTGATTGCTCATGATAATGAAAAGGCAAAGCTGATTGAGTGGTGTAAGGAGCACTACGCGATTTTAAAGCATCACAATCTGTACGGAACGGGAACAACGGCACGGATGATCACAGATCAGACCGGACTGACCGTAAAGGGCTATAACAGCGGTCCCTTAGGCGGCGACCAGCAGATCGGCGCGAAGATTGTAGAGGGCGTGATTGATTTTGTAGTGTTCTTTTCGGATCCGCTGACCGCGCAGCCGCACGATACGGATGTAAAGGCGCTGATGAGGATTGCCCAGGTCTATGATATTCCGATTGCCGTCAACAAGGCGACAGCAGATTTTATGATCACTTCCGAGAATATGGATCGGGATTATCAGCATGATGTAATCAATTTCCGCAAGAATATTAAAGAGCGGGCGGAGACTCTTTAATCCGGATCGCAGGCAGGATCTGTCCGAGTGGGGCAGGTCCTTTCATTTTACTCCACAGGAAAGCGAGTCCTGTGAAGTAAAACGATTCATAAAAACCGCAAATCTGTGGCACTGAAGCTCAGGTTTCCTTGTTTATTGAGGGTATTGTGGTATGGAACCATCCATGAGCGAATACACTGAGAGGAACAGGGCTGCTGGCAATGCAGCATCCGCAGAGAAAGGAATACAGAGATGAAGGTAGTGGATATGCACTGCGATACCATATATGAATTGTATGAGCGCAGGAAAAAAGGACAGAAAGAAAAACTTTCAGAAAATGATTTACATATTGATTTATCAAAGATGCAGGCAGGAGATTATCTTTTACAGAATTTTGCTGTTTATACGCATCTGGAACGGGAAAAGAAGCCCCTGGAATATGCTTTGAAGCTGATTGACGTATTTTATGAGGAAATAGCCGCCAATGAGGACCGGATTGCAGTGGTAAAAAGCTGGCAGGATATCGAGAACAACCAAAAGGCAGGGAAGATGTCTGCGATGCTTACCATGGAGGAGGGGGGCGTCTGTCTGGGAGAAGCTGCTTTTTTGCGGGATTTCTATCGGCTGGGAGTGAGGATGATGACCCTGACCTGGAATTTCCCCAATGAACTGGGATACCCGAACCGGATTCTGTCCGAGAATGGGCGTCCGCCGGAATGTGTGCCGGATACCGAGCATGGACTGACCAAAAGAGGGATAGAATTTGTGCAGGAGATGGAGCGTCTGGGGATGATTCCCGACATCTCCCATTTGAATGATGCGGGAATCTGGGATGTGTTTTGCTATACGAAGAAGCCATTCGTGGCCAGTCATTCGAATGCCCGGGCATTAGCAGGCCATCCCCGGAACCTTACGGATGAGATGATTCGGGCATTGGCAGAACGCGGCGGTGTGGCCGGAATTAATTTCTGTGCGGCATTTTTGAAAAATAAGGAAAATGGAGGCAAGCCTGTTCACAGCTATTGCCGTGATATGGTGGAGCATATGAAGCATATGAAGCAGATCGGGGGGATCGGATGTATCGGTCTGGGGAGTGATTTTGACGGAATTCCCAGTAAGCTGGAGATGGGAGACTGTTCCGGAATACAGCTTCTGGCAGAAGAGATGGAGCGGCAGGGATTCCATACCGGAGAAATCGAGGCGGTATTCCATGGAAATGTGCTGCGGCTTTACCGTGAATTGCTCAGATAATACCCTGACAGAGGGTTTACCGGCAGGCGCGCTTTGAGGACCGCCGCCATGCGGCGGCAGTCCTCAAAATCAGGATTCTTCTTTATCCAGGGCGGATACGAACAGGAATTTGCGGATCAGGAACAGAACAGCAATGGCAATGATTCCGATCAGTGTAAAATAAATCGGCATATGTTCGATAATCATCTCTCTGGCTACCGAGAACAGCAGAACCTCCACGACCGAATCCAGATCGTGGCGGCAAAGCATCTTCAACAGCTCGATTCCGATGATGATGTCGAACATATATTTGAGAAAATGATTGAATTGCCCGCTGAATACCAGTTCCTTCAATTCTCCCGGCACCTGTAAAAACATAATCAGCAGAGCGATGATGACGATAACCGCCACAACCAGTTCCAAAAGCATTGCCGTGTTGAAAATGAACCCCTGTGCCTTGCTGGCTTTTCCCCCCAAATGTTGTTTCATATCTTTTCCTCCTTTGCAGGATTTTAAATCCTTCTCTGAAGACTATTATAATAGAAGAAATGCAAAATAGCAAATAGTAATCCTTTTATGGGGAATATAAATTTTGACTTATTGTCACTTTATTGCGTTGAAATTTAACATTTTAAAGCATCATAAAGTTGACGTGGCGAAAAATTTGTAGTATGATACCAAGTGAGCTTTTTGGACAGCGGTCCTGCCGATAAGGGAGGATTGGTCTTCCGGGAGGCTACGTAAAAAGCAAAAGGAAAGAGGGAGATTTAATTATGAGAAAATCAGCAAAATTATGGTCCATGGCGCTGGCAGCGTCCATGGCGCTTTCGCTGGCAGCATGTTCTGGCGGCGCCGGTGAGAGTTCAGCAGAAGCAACTGAGGCTGCGACGACAACAGACACTGAGGCAGCGGCAGACAACAGTAAGGAAGCAGACAGCAGCGCTTCCGGGGAGACTTACACAGTGGGGATCTGCCAGCTGGTACAGCATGATGCTCTGGATGCAGCTACTCAGGGATTCAAGGATGCTTTAAAAGAAGAGCTTGGCGATGCCGTTACGTTTGACGAACAGAATGCACAGGGGGATTCCAATACCTGTTCTACGATTATCAACAGCTTCGTCTCCGAGGGCGTTGATCTGATCCTGGCCAATGCCACCCCGGCCCTGCAGGCAGCGCAGGCAGGTACCAATGAGATCCCGGTTCTGGGCACCTCTGTGACAGAATACGGTGTGGCTCTGGGAATCAGTGATTTTACCGGTACAGTAGGCGGTAACATTTCCGGAACCTCTGACCTGGCTCCGCTGGACGAGCAGGCAGCCATGCTGCATGAACTGTTCCCGGATGCCAAGAAGGTTGGTCTTTTGTATTGTTCTGCGGAGGCGAATTCCCAGTATCAGGTGGATACTGTGAAGGCAGCTCTGGAGGAGCTTGGCTATACCTGTGAGTATTATGCATTTTCTGATTCCAATGACCTGACTACGATCGTGACCAAGGCAGCGGATGAGAGCGATGTCATTTATGTGCCCACGGACAATACGGCGGCGGCCAATGCAGAGCTGGTTAACAATGTCTGCCAGCCGGCAGGTGTTCCGGTGATCGCCGGGGAAGAGGGTATCTGCAAAGGATGCGGTGTGGCAACTTTATCCATCAGCTACTATGACCTGGGAGTAGGTACCGGCAAGATGGCGGCAAAGATTCTTACCGGCGAGACCAATATCTCCGAGATGCCGATTGAGTATGCGCCGCAGTTTACCAAGAAGTACAATAAAACGCTTTGCGAGGCACTGAATGTCACGGTTCCGGATGATTACGTGGCAATTGAAGAATAACGGCCGGAATCATCATGGCAGCGGGGGAGTATTCTCCCGCTGCAGTGTAAAATTTTAATTCTTGTGGACAAGGGATGAACAGATTATGATGAGTTTATGGAATGCACTGCCGGGAGCGGTGTCTCAGGGATTGATATGGGGAATTATGGCGATCGGTGTGTACCTTACCTATCGCATTCTGGATATTGCAGATTTGACTGTGGACGGCTCGCTCTGTACCGGAGGTGCGGTCTGTATTATGATGATGCTGGGCGGGTGTAATGTATGGCTGGCGATGTTTGCCGCTTTACTGGCCGGTATGGCGACCGGTCTGGCAACGGGGTTTTTGCATACTTTTATGGGGATTCCGGCGATTCTGGCAGGAATTCTGACGCAGCTGGGGCTGTATTCGATTAATTTGAAAACAATGGGAAAGGCGAACCAGGCGATTAATGTGGATAAGTTTGATTTGCTGGTTTCGCTGCGTTTTACCAAAAACGTTCCTTTTTATAAAAATACGATACTGATTGTGGCGCTTCTTATTATTGTCCTGATTGTGTTTCTGTACTGGTTTTTCGGGACAGAGCTGGGATGCTCTTTAAGAGCCACCGGCTGCAATGATAAGATGGCCCGGGCGCAGGGCATCAATACGGACTTAAGCCGGGTGCTGGGACTGATGATTTCCAATGGTCTGGTGGCTCTCTCAGGAGCGCTTCTGACGCAGTATCAGGGCTTTGCGGACATTAATATGGGACGGGGAGCCATCGTCATCGGTCTGGCGGCCGTCATTATCGGAGAGGCTGTATTTGGCAGGATATTTCACAATTTCGGCTTCCGCCTGCTGGGCGTGGCTTTGGGTTCCATCATTTACTATCTGGTGCTGCAGTTTGTAATCTGGTTGGGAATTGACACGGATCTGCTGAAGCTTTTATCAGCAGTTGTGGTGGCGATTTTTCTGGCGATTCCTACCTGGAAGAGCCGTTATTTCTCCAAACCGGTAAGAAAAGGGGGAAGTACCGTCCGGGTGAGCAAAGATAACCCCAGAAGCGTGGGTAAAAAGGAGGAAAGAGCGGATGCTTGAAGTAAAAAACATATCCAAGACCTTTAATCCGGGAACCGTCAATGAGAAGCAGGCGCTTCGCGATCTGAGCCTGACACTGGCGGATGGGGACTTTGTGACTGTGATCGGCGGCAACGGCGCAGGCAAGTCAACCTTGCTGAATGCGATTGCCGGCACCTGGCAGGTGGATGAGGGAAAGATCATCATTGACGGGATGGACGTGACAAAGCTGTCCGAGTATAAGAGGGCGGCATTTCTGGGACGGGTATTTCAGGATCCGATGAACGGGACTGCCGCAACCATGGGAATCGAGGAGAATCTGGCTCTGGCACTGCGCCGCGGCCACCGCCGGACCTTAAAGCAGGGGATCGCAAACAGTGAGAGAAAGCTGTACCGGGATCTGCTGGCCAAGCTGAATCTGGGCCTGGAGAACCGTCTGACCTCCAAGGTGGGCCTGCTTTCCGGTGGCCAGCGCCAGGCACTGACGCTTCTGATGGCAACACTGGAGAAGCCGAAGCTGCTGCTTTTGGATGAACATACGGCGGCGCTGGATCCCAAGACAGCAGCCAAGGTTCTGGAGACAACGGAGACCATCGTAAATCAGGATCATCTGACGACACTGATGATTACCCACAATATGAAGGATGCCATTCAGATCGGCAATCGTCTGATCATGATGAATGAGGGACAGATCATCTACGATGTATCCGGAGAGGAAAAGAAGAGGCTGAAGGTGGAGGATTTGCTGCATAAGTTCGCGGAGGCCAGCGGAGGAGCATTTGCGAATGACAGGATGATGCTGGCAAAGTGAGAATAGAAGTTTTGCCGCGGTTTTGAGAGGTACGCTCTGGAAAAACTATTTCAGCTAAGTAATGTTAGTAAGTAAAAACGTGAAATACAGCCTTGGAACAAGGGGAGGGCCGCAGCGGGGGATGGTCTGCCGATTTTGACTTTGCAGAGATTTAGAAGTCCTTAAATTTCTGAGTTTTGCGTTGAAACGAAAATTCACACTGTTTGAGCGCAGCGAGTTTGTGAATTTTTGTTTCGCTTTTCGCAAAAATCAGGAATTTTAGGAATTCTTGATCTCGAAACCGGAAAAATCAGCAGACCATTCCCCGCTGCGGCCCTCCCCTTGTTCCAAGGCGTACCTCTCGAAACCTCATCCCCCATGTAAAATAAGTTAGACATACCTTTTGGGAAAGCATGTGAACATTTTTTGCTTTTTACAGGGATTCATGGTATACTTATCTTATCAGAAGCCGGAACAAAGCAGAAGCTGGCGGCCGGTGCGGACATTACAGAGCGATTGCTTGAGAGAGGAGGTTGTTTTATGGACAGAAGCAGGCTGGTGATCACGATTGAGAGACAGTATGGTAGTGGGGGGAGGATCGTGGGAAAGAGGCTGGCTGAGGAGTTGGGGATTCCTTTTTACGATGATGAGATTCTCCGTATGACGGCAGAGAAAAGCGCGGTAGGAGAACAGTATTTCCGTCTGGCAGATGAGAAGGCGGGGAATAATCTGCTGCGCCGGATCGTGGGCGGGATGCGTCACGCACCGACAGGAGCGCCGAAGACGACAGGGGATGTGACTTCGCCGGAGAATCTGTTTAAGTTCCAGTCCGAGGTAATTCGGGAGCTGGCGAATACAGAATCCTGTGTGATTGTGGGACGATGTGCGGATTTTGTGCTGGAGTCGGCCGGAAAAGAGGATTTGATTAAGATCTTTGTCTATGCAGATACCGATACCTGCATCCGCCGGACGATGGAGGTAGACGGGATTACAGATACGAAGGAAGCATTGGCCAAGCTGAACCGGATTACCAGACAGCGCCGGGAATATCATCATTATTTTACCGGAAAAGAATGGGAGGATGTAGAGAATTATGATCTTCCGATCAATGCCAGCCGTCTGGAACTGGATCAGATTGTTGAACTGATTAAGATGTATATACGGATGGTCGGATATGAGATCGGATAATAAAAAAAGCAGCCCTGCGAAAGGTAGTTACTCATAAAACAGTATCAACCAACAAATTGAAATAGGGTAGCTGCCATACGGGGTGCAGAAAAAGGCGAGTGAGAGACAAAGCGTTTCTTGCCCGCTTTTTTCATGCTCTTTGTTACGCAGTAGGGGCTGAGAAAGCCTTGATACAAGCGGCTTTGCGGGTACGTTTTCCGCGCGGCAAGGGTTTTATACCCTTTCCCTCAAAAACGCCTTTCTACTGCGTAACAAACCTGTGGTAATTATCCGAGGGAGCATAGACCGCCTATCTTGGCTTTTCCAATGTTGGAAAAGCCTACATTGGATTATCCAACATTGGAAAAATCTACGTTGGAAAATCCAACGCAATTAAATAAAGATATAAACAACTAGAGAAATACCAAATACAGATTTAATCAAATACCTGTCAAAACGGAATTGCAGGATAGCTTTGATAAGCTGTGCTTTCAAACGGTCTTGAATATCGTCGTTAATATGCCCGCGATAAGTAGACAGATATTTAATCCGCGCTGTGTAATGCCGCAGTACCGCGTCTATGGCTTCCGGCTCGCCGGCAACAGCTTTCTCAATGGTTTCAAAGGGTATCAGTTTCTTATTCCTCATGTTTTGTTTTCTCCAGTTCTTTTCTTAACTGCTTCAATGCCGCCAGTTTCCAGTAGTTGACTGCACTTCTGCTTCTTTTGTATTCATTCCCGATTTTTCTTTCGCTGTAACCGAGGAAGAAATTCATCAGCAGAACAGTACGCCTTTGTTCTGACAGGTTAGCTAATGCGTCGGCTAACCGTTTACTTGTAACGACGACTTCTTTCCCTTGCACGACAAAAACAGTCGGCTTCTCATAAACATACTGCTCAAAATAGTTATCGGTTGCAAACGGTTCAAAAGACGTTTCCGACATCAGATAGTCAAGTGATACTTCATGCTTCTGTTTCCGTCCCAAATCGCGGTACGCGCTGATTGCCGCATTGCGGAGAACGATTTTACAGAACGCGGCAAAGGCATATTCGATATGCTCCATAAATTGTTCGGAATACCTCATTTTTTCATCACCCCCTTTCCTCCCAGTAGGGGGCTATTACAACAAACGCCCATGCAGGCATAAAACCGCATAGGCGTTTGGTAATATGAGTTACTTAAGTAATTATGATGATTTGTGTGTTCATCTCTATGACCGGAATATGCCGTTGCAGAAAATAGGATTTTTTTGACAATCTGCTATTCGTGATAACTGTAATCAACATGACGGCTACCTCCCGAAGCCGCCATAATAAAACAGCGGCTTAGTCTAAGCCGCCGCATTAAGAGCATAGAAGTACGTCTGCTGGACGACGGCTTTTTTCTTTTGCCGTCGTCCAGCAGATTTACGCAGATGTTAAATTGTTGACTTCAAGAGTATTTCTTCAAATCGCTGTAAATTCGACAATTAAAGCTGCTTTTTATTGAAAAGGCGAATGGCAATCAACACCCCCAAAATGGATAAGGAAATGGAAATAACAGCAGGTATCATAAATTCTGCCGGAACAGCTTCGCCGGAAATCAAATCTATATTTTTTGAAGTTAAAATGAATGGATTGAATTTCGCAATCGGTTCTATCATTCCGAGTAAGGATATTATGGCGACAATGCCGCCTGTAAAGAGTATGCTTGTAAAAGTTTGTTTGAATATCACGCACCCAATCATTAAAATACTCAAATATAGAAAGCCGACTATCCAAAGTGAAACTGCCGCGAAAGCAACATTTGAAAGGTGGTTATCATTCCATAAAAGGGCTGTATAACCGTATGTAGAAGCATATCCAATCCAATAACTGATTGTCATAAGCGCGGCGGCTACCGTATATTTCGCAAGGATAACAGCTTTACGGGATAATCCTTTCGTAACCATTAAAACCAAGGTTCCTTTGGAATATTCATTTGACAGACAACTTCCAAACAAAATGATAAATGCACTGAAACCAACGCCAGAAATGTTCTTGTAAAATTGTTTCCATGCGTCCAAAGCGACTGGTTCAGAGGTCATTTCCATATCTGCGGCTAAAGCCGATAATATTTCCGGCGTAAACTTTGCGAGAAATGCACTCATAATACCAAAAATCAGAAAGACTGCGAACAGAATAAGGAAACGATAGTTCTTCATATTTTCCGTAAACTCTTTTTTTATAAAAGCAATATATCCACTCATTTCACTACCTCCAAAAACAGGCTTTCAAGGGACGGCTCCATAAGTTCTATTTTTACGGGACAAATCCCTGTTTCCGCAAGTACACGAAACAATAATTTTTGCACACTTACCATATCTCGACTATGCAAAATAAGTTCCCTGTTATTTTCTTCGGAATGAAGTAGCAATGGCTCTATGGATTTTTGTTTTTTGAAAAGCTGTAAATCTTGATCCGCCGAAAATTCTAAAAGCAAGCTGTCATGTCCATGTAAAGCCTTAATTTCTGCAAGTGTTCCAGTAACAGCGATTTTTCCCTCATTCAAAAAGGCTGCATGGTCGCAAATGCGCTCCACATCAGAAAGAATATGCGTGGAAAACAACACCGTTGTCGTTCCGCTGATTTTATAAAGAATATCCAAAATCTCTTTTCTTCCTACGGGGTCAAGCGCACTTGTCGGTTCATCACAAATCAGTAATTTGGGCTGTGTGAGCAATGCCTGTGCAATTCCTAATCGTTGTTTCATACCGCGAGAAAATCCGCCGATTTGCTTTGTTACATCGTTTAGACCGACAAGGGAGAGAAGTTCATCACTTCTTTTTGAAATTTCGGTTTTTGATAGACCAATGACTTCTCCGCATAGCTTTAGATACTGTATCGGCGTCATATAGTTATAAAATTCCGGAACGTCCGGCAAATATCCAATATATTGATTTGTCCTTGTCTGTCCAAAACAAACAGGCTCATTGCAGACATGGATTTCTCCCTTGTCGGGCTGTAACAGTCCCAATACCATTTTCATAGTTGTTGTTTTGCCAGCACCATTTTTCCCTATGAAGCCAAAGACACTTCTCTCTGGAACAGACAGATTAAGATTGTCAATGATTGTCTGTTTTCCAAAACTTTTTGATAAATTTTGTATTGTGAGGACGTTCATTCGTTCTCCCCCTTTCCAAAGACAAAATAAATAATCGGTCCAAAGAGTAAGAGGATCACGGCAATTACAAGCCACATGGTTTTGTTTCCGAAACGATAGCGTGGGTGTCGCAGAATGTGTCTTACCGCCACTACTGCAAGAATAATGTCTACCAACAGAATGGGAGCTAGTAAAGGCATAATTTCAAATAATGTGTTCATTGTTTTTCCTCCTGTATTTTATCGTTTCGATAATATTATCATAATGATAATACAAAGTCAATAGAAACCGTCCCTCTGGTTTGAGACGGTCATTTTATTTATCTGTATTTTCTGCCGGAGATACGATTATGCCTATCGTCCGCAGCTTGCGCTCCGAATTGGGTTCGTTACTTTTTACTGCGCTGATTATTTGAGAAATATTTTTTATAAGAGAAGTCAATTCATCATCAGACAGATATAGCGGGGAAAGAGAAAATCCCGTCATATCTTTTTTGATATTGATATTCGGAGAGTGGCAATATTCTTGAAACTGTTTTGCAAACCCAATGAAATATTGCATGAAATACTGCATATAAAGTTCGCCGGAATTTTTCTCGACGATTGTTTCTATATCGCTGATGAGGTTATGTGCCAACGAATAAGTTTTTTCTACCGTACCGCGCACCTGTGTTTCTTCCACCACCTGTAAAATACCGTCGCTTAACATTTTTTTGAGATGCCGGTATAAGGTAGCTTGGGGAATGTCGGTATAAATATCGGCTAACTGTTTTGCAGTTGCTTTCCCCTTTGAATGTATTTCAAGCAGTAACTTACATTTCACCGGATTTGTAATGCACTCCATAAGCCTACCTGTCATCTTTCACCCTCCTGCGTTGATATATGAAAATATTATCATTTTGATACTAAAAAGTCAATCGACACTTTGATATAGCGCAATTAAAAATATGGAATATTTTTCGGTGTATGTTTGGCATTTTCGGCGCGTTTCCCGTAGTAGGAAGTAGGAAAAAATATTTCTTAAACTTTTCTAAAATCTTCGGCAAAATTGCCATGTCTGGTGTAGTAGGTAGTGAAAGAAAAATTATCACAAAGCGGGTAGAAAAACCGCTTGCAAACGTCTTGTTAGCGAAAGGGGGGCTACTCATGGAAAACAGGAAACGAAACGTGCAAATCATTATTCGGGTAACAGAAGAAGAACGGGCATAGATTGAAGAAAAAATGCAACAGATACCGACACTCAATCTTTCTGCCTATGCTCGGAAAATACTCATTGACGGCTACATTATCACGCTTGATTTGCAGGAAGTCAAAGGGCATACGGCGCAGCTTCAGAAAATCGGCGTGAACATCAATCAGATTGCAAAGCGTATCAACGAAACCGGACGAATTTACGCAGACGACATGGACGAGATAAAACGCGCCATGGAAGAAGTCTGGCGATTGGAACGGCGATTGCTTCTGCAATTCAAAAGTTTAATGAAATGAGGGTTTGGGATACTTCCCAACAAGCAAAATGCTCCGGCGGCAGACGGGCATTTTACGAGAACGGCTATCCGTTCTCTATGCTTGTATTATAGGAAAGTTCTCCGAATAACGACGAAAACGTAATAAAAAACCGCCAAAAGGCGGGCGCAACAAAACGGACAATGAGGTCAGAAGATGTAAAAGCCTTCTTCTGACGCATCGTCCAGATCGTC
>CAJTEM010000020.1 GCA_910575255.1 Lachnospiraceae bacterium
AAGGACTTCTAAATCTCTGCAAAGTCAAAATCCGCAGACCCTTTTCGATGGCTGCTCTCCCCGTTTCCCTGACTGTGTTTCGCGATTTCTTAACTTACTGACATTGTTTCACGGGGTGTTCCGAAAGGTACGCTCTGGAAAAAGGGTTTCCAGGCATCCTGCAAACGCAATCTGGGAAACCCTTTTTCCAGAGCTGGTATTTATTAGACCCGAAAGCGTACCCTCCGGAACCTCACGCTATCCGGTGAAAAGTAACGAAAAAGCAGTAAATTCCATATATTTATACAAAAAACCAATTGATAAAAATTTGTCGTTGTGAGATAATGTCCACGTAAGCAATGAGCAGTGCGAAAAAGGACAGAAGCAAAATTTCGTTGTGCTCGCACATAAGAAATTTTGCTTCTGTCCTTTTTCATAGGGCGAAGCCCGTGAGCGAACTGGAGCGCAGCGGAAGTGAGCGCCACTGCGGGGTCCCCCCTCGCCCAAAGCAATGGAGGCGCAAAGCCCCGTGAGCGAACTGGAGCGCAGCGGAAGTGAGCGCCACTGCGGGGTCCCCCTCGCTCAAAGCAATGGAGGCGCAAAGCCCCGTGAGCGAACTGGAGCGCAGCGGAAGTGAGCGCCACTGCGGGGTCCCCCCCGCCCAAAGCAATGGAGGCGCAAAGCCCCGTGAGCGAACTGGAGCGCAGCGGAAGTGAGCGCCACTGCGGGGTCCCCCCCCGCCCAAAGCAATGGAGGCGCAAAGCCCCGTGAGCGAACTGGAGCGCAGCGGAAGTGAGCGCCACTGCGGGGTCCCCCCCTCGCCCAAATTATCGGCAGGTGGCGAGGCCTCCGGCGAGCCTGCTACAACCGCCCCCTCCTCTCACTGCCCAACCAACCAAACCACACACATCTACATTTTCACTATTGGGAGGAACAAGTCATGAAAGTATCAATCTGTATCGGAAGCGCATGCCATTTAAGAGGATCCAGGGAGATCATCCAGAAGCTGCAAACTCTGGTAAAAGCCAACAACGTCGCAGACAAGGTTGATTTAAACGGAGCTTTCTGCAGCGGCAACTGTGTCAATGGTGTCTGTGTAACCATAGACGGAGAGCTATTCTCCCTCTCACCGGAAACCACGGAAGAATTCTTCAACAAAGAAATCATGGGGAGGCTGTAACTATGGCAGCGATTATTGACTTCAAAGCAACCAAATGCCGCCATTGCTACAAATGTGTCCGCAACTGCGAAGTGAAAGCCATCATGGTAAAAGACGGACGTGCCGAGATCATGCCAGAGAACTGTGTTTTATGCGGTCGCTGCCTCCAGATATGTCCTCAGTCTGCAAAGACCTTGATCAGCGATCTGGGAAAGGTAAAGAGCTTTCTGGTCAGAGGCGAGAAGGTGGTGGTATCCATAGCGCCGGCCTATATGGGTCTGTTAAAATACCGCACCATTGGTCAGGTTCGTTCCGCTCTGTTAAAGCTGGGCTTTGCCGATGTCCGGGAGACCTCAGAGGGAGCTGCTTTGGTAACGGCAGAATATGCCAGGCTGCTGGAAGAGCATAAGATGGAGAATATTATCACCACCTGCTGTCCCAGCGTCAACGACCTGATTGAAAAATACTATCCGCAGCTCATATCCTGTATGGCACCGGTGGTTTCACCCATGATTGCTCACGGCAAACTGTTGAAAGATGAACTTGGAAAGGATGTAAAGGTGGTCTTTCTTGGACCGTGTATTGCCAAAAAGGAAGAAGCTCAGGATGAGCGCCATAAAGACTGTATAGACGCGGTGCTGAATTTTAACGATATCAACCGCTGGCTGGAGGACGAAGAGATCAGCATTGAGGATTGTGAAGATATGCCTTTTGCAAAGGATCCGAGGATCAACCGTCTGTACCCTGTCAGCAATGGCGTGATCAGTTCCGTGGTAGCTACCCAGAATCAGGCGGATCCTTACCGGAAGTTCTATATTCACGGTGAGAAGAATTGCATGGAGCTGTGCGACAGCATGGTCCGCGGCGAGATCAGCGGCTGCTTTATTGAGATGAATATGTGTTACGGGGGATGCATTCAGGGTCCGACCGTCAACGATAAGTCCATATCCCGTTTCAAGGTAAAGCTGGATATGGAGGAGGCGATTCCCCGGGAGGCAGTTCCCGGCGAAGAGACGGAGCCGGTTCTGAAAACGATTGCCATGCAGAAGATATTCCGGGATCGCTCCCCGAAAGATCCGATTCCCACAGAAGCACAGATCCGCGATATCCTTTCCAAGACCGGCAAGAACAGGCCTGAGGATGAGTTGAACTGCGGCGCCTGCGGATATCCGACCTGCCGGGAGAAGGCGATCGCCGTATTCCAGAAAAAGGCAGAGCTCAATATGTGTATTCCGTTCATGTATGAACAGTCGGAGTCTCTGTCCAATCTGGTCATGGAGACCTCACCTAATATGGTGCTGCTGGTTAATGATGAGATGAAGATTCTGGAATATTCCGCAGTCGGTGAGAAATATTTTGGCAAGACCCGCTCAGAGGCGCTGAAGATGTATTTGTATGAGTTTATTGACCCGGTCGATTTCCAGTGGGTATTTGACACTCATCAGAATATTCATGGTAAGAAGGTAAGCTATCCGGAGTATCATCTGGATACCCTTCAGAGCATTGTATACATAGAGAAGGAAAATGCCGTGCTGGCTACCTTTATTGATATCACACAGCAGGAGGAGCAGGCACGTGCGGAATATGAGAAGAAGCTTGATACCATCGACCTGGCGCAGCGAGTCATTCATAAACAGATGATGGTGGCGCAGGAGATTGCGGGACTTCTGGGCGAGACGACAGCAGAAACCAAGACCACACTTACGAAGCTTTGCCATTCTCTGCTGGAGGACGGCGACAACGGAGGTGTGTAAATGGGAGTTACCGTAGATGTTGCATATAAAAGTCTGAATAAGTTTACCGAGATTTTATGCGGGGACAAGGTCGAGATCCTTAAGACGGCAGACTCGAACATCATGATCCTTGCAGACGGCATGGGCAGCGGCGTGAAGGCCAATATTCTTGCCACCCTGACTTCAAAGATTCTGGGAACCATGTTCTTAAACGGCGCCACCCTGGAAGAATGCGTGGAGACCATAGTAGAGACTCTGCCGATCTGTCAGGTGCGTCAGGTGGCCTATGCTACATTCAGTATTCTTCAGGTATTTCATAACGGTGACGCTTATCTGGTGGAATTTGATAATCCCGGATGCATCTTTATCCGGAACGGTAGGCTGATGAAGATTCCGGAGAATATCCGGGAAGTGAAGGGAAAGAAAATCAATGAATACCGTTTCCAGGTCCAAAAAGGAGATGCTCTGCTGCTGATGAGCGACGGTACCATCCATGCCGGTGTGGGACGGCTGCTGAATTTCGGATGGGTGTGGGAAGACATTGCAGATTATGCGGTAAAACAGTATTCCCTGACCATATCTGCCATGCGGCTGGCGTCTGCAGTATGCCAGGCCTGCGATGAGCTGTATGAGTATCGTCCCGGTGACGATACTACGGTTGCCTGTATGCGGATCATCAGTTCCAAGAGTGTTCATCTGATGACAGGTCCGGCCCAGGATGCTTCCCGGGATAATGAGATGGTCCGCAGCTGGATGGGCGGCGATGATGATACCAGGAGGATTGTCTGCGGCGGCACCAGTGCCACGATCGTATCACGGGTTCTGAACAAGAGTCTGGATGTATCCATGGATTATGTAGATCCGGAGATCCCCCCGATTGCGTATATGGATGGGATTGATCTGGTGACCGAAGGGGTATTGACCCTGAATCGCGTGCTGCAGCTTTTAAAGCGTTATGTAAAAAAGGAGACCATATCAGAAGAGTTCTTTCTGGAGCTGGATAAACCGAACGGAGCGTCCATGGTGGCGAAGATGTTGATTGAAGACTGTACGGAGCTGCATATGTATGTGGGAAAGGCTATCAACAGTGCGTACCAGAACCCCGGTCTGCCCTTTGATCTGGGTATCCGGCAGAATCTGGTGGAGCAGTTGAAGAACACCGTGGAGGAGATGGGAAAGCCGGTCACAGTGACTTACTACTAAACAGAGAATCACAGGAGATGAGGAGGTTAAAAACTCATGGTAACAAATGATGCAACAATCTTAAGAATCAAGCATGATATCCTTCGCGAGGTGGCAAGACTGGCATGGGAAGGAACCCTGGATGAGAAGCGGGAGGAGCTTCCCTATCAGATGTTTCCGGGACCTCAGGCACAGTTCAGGTGCTGTATCTATAAAGAGCGGGAGATAACCAGACAGAGGATCCGTCTGGCTGAGGGGAAATGCCCGACAGGAATGAATTCCATGAATGTAGTGCAGGTCATTAAGGCCGCCTGTGAGGAGTGTCCGATCGCATCGTATGTGGTTACGGATAACTGCCGGAACTGCATGGGAAAGGCGTGTCAGAATTCCTGTAACTTTGGCGCGATTACCATCGGTGACAGCCGTGCCCATATCGATCCGGGCAAGTGCAAGGAGTGTGGAAAGTGTGCCCAGGCCTGTCCCTACAGTGCGATCGCTCATCTGGAGCGGCCCTGTAAAAAGGTATGTCCCGTAGATGCCATTACCTATGACGAATACGGAATCTGCGTCATTGACGAGAAGAAATGTATCCAGTGTGGTGCCTGCATCCATAGCTGTCCGTTCGGAGCTATCGGAACCAAGACCTTTATGGTGGACGTAATCCGTCTGATTAATGCCGGAAAACGTGTGGTTGCCATGGTTGCGCCGGCAACAGAGGGACAGTTCGGGCCGGATATTACCATGGCAAGCTGGAGAACGGCACTCAAGAAGATTGGTTTTGCCGATATGATAGAGGTGGGCTTAGGCGGGGATCTGACGGCGGCTGCCGAGGCGGCGGAATGGGCAGAAGCGTATAAGGAGGGCAAGAAGATGACTACCTCCTGCTGCCCTGCATTTGTCAATATGATCAAGCAGCATTTTCCGATGCTTTTGGACAATATGTCTACCACGGTTTCTCCCATGTGCGGTGTCTCCCGGATGCTCAAGGAGCGTGATCCGGAGACAATTACGGTCTTTATCGGTCCGTGTATTGCCAAGAAGAGCGAGACTCTGGATCTGAACATTACGGGAAATGCCGACTATGCCATGACCTTTGGAGAGATCCGTGCCATGATGCGGGCGAAAGGAGTGGAGCTGGAGCCGGAGGAGAATACCTATCAGGACAGCTCTGTGTTCGGCAAGCGTTTCGGCAATTCGGGCGGCGTAACAGCAGCAGTGGAGCAGTGCTTTAAAGAGATGAATGAGGACATCAGCCCCAATGTGATGAAGTGCAACGGCGCCGCAGAGTGTAAAAAAGCCCTGCTTCTGATGAAAGTGGGCAAGCTGCCGGCTGATTTTGTGGAAGGAATGGTATGTGTGGGCGGCTGCGTGGGCGGCCCCAGCAAGCATAAGACAGAGTCAGAGGCAAAGAAGGCCAGAGATCTTTTGATCGGGCAGGCGGACGGCAGAGAGGTTCACGAGAATCTGAAGAATCTCGGAGCAGATCAGGTGGCCATGCACCGGCATTAAACCAGATCAGGGAAATGGATACAGTCCGGTTTTGCGAAGAATGATAGTTTGCAGAGCCGGGCTGATTTTACAGGTGGGGATACGGGACGGTTGTTGGAAAAGCGTTATTTGCGCGAGCAATGAGCCAAGTGCCGTGCCTGCATTCGCAAGAATCATATAAGGAGGGACAGAGTATGTCTGTCGTAAAGCCAGAGCTGAGCTGGCTGGACGATCCGGAGGTGTTCCGGGTCAATGTCCTGCCGGCACATTCGGATCATCGTTTTTATGAAACAGAAGAGGATTTTGAGGAGAAGAGAGATTCTCTGTATCAGTCCCTGAACGGGGAGTGGCAGTTCTGCTGGTCAGAGAATGCGGCCTGTCGCCCGTCGGATTTTTACAGAGAGGATTTTGACGCGGCAGGTTTTGGGACGATTCCGGTTCCCTGTCACATCGAGCTGGCAGGTTATGACCGGATCCATTATATCAATACCATGTATCCCTGGGAAGCACATCTATACCGCAGACCGGCGTATTCTCTGGAGGAGATGGGAGCGCAGCCGGGGCAGTTTTCCGAGGCAAAATACAATCCGGTCGGTTCCTATCGCCGGTTTTTTAATCTGGAAAAGGGTCTTTGGGGGAAACGTGTCTGTATCTCCTTTGAGGGAGTGGAACAGGCGATGTATGTATGGTTGAACGGGCAGTTTGTCGGGTATGCGGAGGATAGCTTTACCCCTTCGGATTTTGACCTGACGCCCTATATCCGGGAGCAGGGGAATGTGCTTGCGGTAGAGGTCCACAAGCGCTCCACGGCAGCGTATCTGGAGGATCAGGATTTTTTCCGGTTTTCCGGTATTTTCCGGAATGTAGGCCTGTATGCCAAGCCAGAGGTGCATGTGGAGGATCTCTGGGCCAGACCCGTGCTTCATGAGGACGGATGCAGCGGTGAGCTGGGGTTGGAATTAAAGCTTTCGTCAGATGACGGCAGAGCAGCAACGGATGCTTTGCGGAATCCGGAAGCTTTGGCACAGACATTTTCGGCAACAGGTTGCCAGATCTCGGTGACTCTGAGAGACGCAGAAGGAAAGACAGTTGTGGAGAAGCAGATCCCCTTTGCAGAATCGATTACCATGCAGCCGGAATTGCTCCCGGCAGTACAGGTTTGGGAGCATGAACATCCGTATCTGTACCGTCTGGAGATCCGCCTGCTGTCCGGCGAAGGCCGGCTTATCGAGCTGGTGCCTTATGAGATTGGCTTTCGGAGGATTGCCGTAGAGGACGGCGTAATCAGACTGAACGGAAAGCGGCTGATCCTGAACGGAGTAAACCGTCACGAATGGAACGCACGTTCCGGGCGGGTGAGCAATGTGGAGGATATGCTTGCGGATCTGGCGTGCTTTCATGAGAACCATATCAACAGTGTACGCACCTGCCATTATCCGAACCAGATTCCCTGGTATGGACTGTGCGACCGGGAAGGAATCTATGTGATGTCCGAGACGAATCTGGAGTCTCATGGATCCTGGCAGAAAAAAGGTGAGGTAGAACCCAGCTGGAACGTGCCGGGAAGCATTCCTCAGTGGAGAGAGGCTGTTCTGGATCGGATGCGGACGAATTTTGAGACCTTTAAGAATCATGTGTCAATTCTGTTCTGGTCTTTGGGCAATGAATCCTTTGCGGGAGATAACATTCAGGCCATGCAGGAATACGTGAAGGAAAAACAGGACGGCCGGCTGGTGCATTATGAAGGCGTATTTCATAATCGTGCCTATGAGGCCGGGATTTCTGATGTGGAAAGTCAGATGTATGCACCGCCAATGAAGGTGAAAGAATATCTGGAAACGGATGGGAAAAAACCTTTTATTCTCTGTGAATATATGCATGATATGGGCAATTCTCTGGGAGGAATGCTTTCTTATATGGAGCTGCTGGATCAGTATGAGAATTATCAGGGTGGTTTTATCTGGGATTTTATTGATCAGGCGCTTTGGGTTCGGGATGAGGTGACCGGAAGAGAGGTGCTTCGCTATGGCGGTGATTTTGACGACCGGCCTTCAGACTATGAGTTTTCCGGTAACGGGATTTTATTTGCAGACCGGACGCCAAAGCCGGCGATGCAGGAGGTGAGATATTACTATGGGGACTATCAGAAGAAATGACCAGGAACAGGCTGACAGCCTGAAAATAATATTTGGCGATGTGGTTCTGGGAGTGCGGGGAGAAGGATTTGAGTATCTGTTTTCCTACCCGATCGGCGGTATGGAATCGCTGGTGGTGAATGGCCGGGAGTGGCTGTACCGTGCTCCGAAACCGACCTTTTGGCGTGCCACTACGGATAATGACCGGGGATGCGGCTTTTCTCGGAGATCGGCCATGTGGATGGGGACGGATATGTTTATGGAGACCAGAGCAATCCGGGTCTGGGTGGATGGAAGTGAGCTTACCGGGTTTATGGCTCCGGGCAATAACCGTTTTGCAGGAGAGGTGACGGCGGAAGAGATCAAGGTATGCTTTACCTATGTCACGGCAACTGTGCCAGAGACAGAGGTGGAGGCCGCTTATACGGTAGGTAAAAGCGGGAGAATCCAGGTTGACGTGCACTATTACGGAAAAAAGGGCCTGCCGCAGCTGCCGGTATTCGGAATGCGCTTTCTTATGCCGACAAAAGCAGATGGATATCGTTATACGGGTCTGTCAGGGGAGACTTATCCGGATCGGATGGCAGGCGGTATCAAAGGTGACTGGGAGGTGGAGGGACTGCCGGTGACGCCGTATCTGGTACCGCAGGACTGCGGGATGCATATGGACACCGAACGGCTCACGGTGTGTCGTTCCTCGGTGCTGGCGAATGAGAACAGAAAGCAGGAAGTATTTTCTCTTACTTTTGAGAAGAACGGAAAGCCGTTTGCTTTTTCCTGCCTGCCGTATACAGCAGAGGAACTGGAGAATGCCACGCATCAGGAGGAGCTGCCTCCTGCAAGAAGGACAGTGGTCTGTATCCTGGGAGCTGTTCGCGGGGTGGGAGGAATCGACAGCTGGGGAAGCGATGTGGAACCGGCATGGCATATAGACGCAGAGCAGGATATTGAATATTCCTTCCTGATCCTTCCGGATTCCCGGAAGTGAGCCATTACAGGGATCGTCAGGAACAAGCTTTGCCAGAATCAGCTATTGTCCATGATGGACAATCACGGAGTACTGGCGGAAAATCAACTGCAAAGATGGATGCAAGGGAGTTTCCGAGAGTGTTCCACTAAGAAAAGGGGAATTTCAATTATGAAATATGATTTTATTTCGATCATAGACCGCCGGGGGAAGGATGCCCTGGCTGTGGACGGACTGGGAGGAGGAGGTTCCGCACCGGATGCACCGAAGGAAGGTTTTGATGCGATTCCTATGTGGGTGGCGGATATGAATTTTCCCGTGCTGCCGGCGATCCAGGAGGCAATCACGGAGCGGGTGAAGCATCCGGCATTCGGTTACTTTCAACCGGCTGACGCTTACTTTGACGCGATTATTGACTGGCAGAGGAAGCGCAACGGGGTGACCGGCCTGACCCGGGAGAGCATCGGATATGAGAACGGTGTGTTAGGCGGCCTGGTATCAGTCCTGGAGGCATTTTCTGCACCAGGAGATGCGGTGCTGCTTCACAGCCCGACCTATATTGGATTTACAGGCAGTATTTCCAATAGCGGAAGAAGAATTGTCCACAGCCCGCTGAAACTGGATGAGTCGGGGGTGTGGAGGATGGATTACGCGGATATGGACGCGAAGATCAGGGAAAATAAGATCCATGTGGCAGTGTTTTGCAATCCCTTTAATCCCTGCGGGCGCGTGTGGGAGAGAGAAGAGCTGGAGCAGGCCATGGAGGTTTACCGGGCCAATGACTGTGTAGTGATTTCCGATGAGATCTGGTCGGATATCATTCTGAAGGGTAACCGGCACATTCCGCTGCAGTCGGTCAGCGAGGATGCAAGGAACCGTACCATTGCCTTGTATGCCCCGTCCAAGACGTTTAATCTGGCTGGTCTGATCGGAGCTTATCACATTATCTATAATTCTTATCTTCGGGAACGGGTAGAGGCGCAGAGCAGCAAGTCTCATTATAATTCCATGAATGTCCTGAGTATGCATGCCCTGATCGGGGCCTATGGTGTCAGCGGGCATGAGTGGGTGGACGAGCTTTGTGAGGTGATTACAGGAAATGCAGATTATGCCTGTGAGTTTATCCGGGAGCATTTCCCCGGGGTTCAGGTGGCAAAGCCTCAGGGAACGTACATGCTGTTTTTGGACTGTACGGAGTGGCTGAGGGCTCATGACCGGACCATCGACGAGCTGGAGAAAGCCGGCTGGGATGTCGGCGTGGCCTGGCAGGACGGCCGGATGTTTCACGGGCCCAATGCGATTCGTATGAATCTGGCATTGCCGCTCTCCCGGGTGAAGGAGGCTCTGAAGCGGCTGGAGGATTATGTATTCTGCTGAGCATCTGGCCGCAAAATATGCCTTGACAAATCCAGGCTTTCCATATATAATCACCCCTATCAGTGAAGGAGTACTCTGAAGAAGCATAACAATCAAACAGAAGACTGCGATGAAAAGAAGAAGTAGCGATCCAGGATCCCCCACACAGAAAGCAGCCGGCGGATGAGAGGCGCGTGGGCGGCGGAGCGTGAATACATCTTTGAGCTTCACACCGAACGAAGGGAGTCCCGGACAGGGAAGACTTTTCAGTAGACTGTGACGGTAAACCGGCACCCGTTATCGTGCCAGAGCATCCGCGTGCCGGGTGCTTGCTGAGGTAGGCGGTGAGAGCCGTTTATGAAAAAAGGTGGTAACACGGGCATATGCCTCGTCCTTTGGTAGAGATACGAAGGGATGAGGCTTTTTGTTATCAGAAAAAGTTTTGCGGGACAGCACAGCTTTTGTAAAAAGTAAGGAAGGATGAAGGAGGAAAACAGATCATGAATTGCTATGAGGAGCTGGTTGCCAGAGGATTGATTGCCCAGGTGACCAATGAGGAAGAAATCAGGAAAATGGTGAATGCGGGGAAGGCCACTTTTTATATCGGCTTTGATCCTACAGCAGACAGCCTGCACGTCGGGCATTTTATGGCGTTGTGTCTGATGAAGCGCCTGCAGATGGCTGGCAATAAGCCGATTGCCCTGATTGGAGGCGGTACAGGAATGGTGGGGGATCCCTCGGGGCGGACGGATATGCGCCAGATGATGACACCGGAGATCATTACCCATAATTGTGAATGCTTTAAGAAGCAAATGAGCCGTTTTATTGATTTTGGAGATGGCAAGGCTCTGATGGTAAACAATGCTGACTGGCTGCTGAAATTAAATTATGTCGAGCTTCTGCGTGAGGTGGGAGCCTGCTTTTCCGTCAATAACATGCTGCGTGCGGAATGCTATAAGCAGCGGATGGAAAAGGGGCTGAGCTTTCTGGAGTTCAACTACATGATCATGCAGAGCTATGATTTTTATATGCTGTTTCAGAATTATGGCTGCAATATGCAGTTCGGAGGAGATGACCAGTGGAGCAATATGCTGGGCGGCACAGAGCTGATCCGCCGCAAGTTGGGCAAGGATGCCCATGCCATGACGATTACGCTACTGTTGAATTCCGAGGGTAAGAAGATGGGGAAAACTCAGTCAGGCGCAGTCTGGCTGGATCCGAATAAAACCTCTCCGTTTGATTTTTATCAGTACTGGCGGAATGTGGCAGATGCTGATGTACTCAAATGTTTGCGGATGCTGACCTTCTTACCGATCGAGCAGATCGATGAGATGGATCACTGGGAGGGAAGCCAGCTGAACAGGGCCAAGGAGATCCTGGCTTATGAGCTGACGAAGCTGGTGCATGGCGAGGAAGAGGCGGAGAAAGCGCAGACAGCGGCGAAGGCACTGTTTGGCGGTCAGGGAAGCCTGGATCATATGCCTTCGTACTGTCTGAAGGAAGAGGATTTCACGGATAACAGAATTGATATTCTGGCAGTGCTGCAGAAGTCAGGACTGGCAGCATCCCGCTCTGAGGCCCGGAGAAATGTAGAGCAGGGCGGAGTCTCTGTCAATGGGACTCAGGTGAAGGATATTAAGGCATCTTATGGAAAGGAGGATTTTGCCGGAGACGGTATGATGGTGAAACGCGGCAAGAAGAACTTTATGAAAGTGACCGCGGAATAGAAGGCCTGAAAAGGCCAGGAAGAAAGAAAAGGCAGCCGGCTCTCTGGAAGCAGACTGTCTTTTTATAGTAAAAGATGGATTACAGAACCAGGGAAGGAGCAGAATATACCCGGCCGGCCAGCTCGCCGTCCAGCATATAGAGAGCCCGCGGATCAGAGCCGAACAGATCGAACTTCTTGATCAGTCCTTCTGCATTGGTCTCCTCCTCCCCCTGCTCCTTGACAAACCAGTCGAGAAACTGCATGGTGCGGAAGTCCTTTACGGCATTGGCGGCATCATAGATGGTATGAATCAGGCTGGTTACATACTGCTCATGCTCATAACCGGCATGCAGCGGTTCCGAAAAGGCATGGAATTCCTTGTCCGGCTTATCAATGGCGTCTAGAGTCACCTTGCAGCCGTTGTTCTGCAGATACTGCATGAAAAGCATGGCATGATCCCGTTCCTCCCGGGCCTGTACCTGATACCAGTTGGAAAAACCGTTCAGCCCTTGGTCAGCATAGTAATTGGAAAAATCCAGATACAGATAGGCAGAATAGAACTCTTTGTTGATTTGTACATTCAATAGCTCAGCTACTTTTGCGTCTAGCATTTGATTATCCTCCTCATTTGGGTATTTCTGGCATTATCATAGCATTGTTTTGAGAAAATGTCACGAGGTTCTTATATTTTTTCACGGGGTGGGGGACGGAATTGCCGATTCAAATTCCTGTTCTGCCTGTCTTTATGACCTCCCGGGCCACAGCAGCCGTTTCGCGGGCAATCTCCAGCTCCTCGTTGGTTCGGACTACCAGGACATTGACCCGGGAGGTGCCGTCAGAGATACGAAAGGCCTCGCCCTGTTCCCGGTTTCTTACTTCATCGATGGTGATTCCCAGAAATTCCAGGTATTCACAGATCTCCTGGCGGATATCGGAATCATTCTCCCCTACTCCTGCCGTAAATACAATATTGTCAACGCCGTTCATGGCAGCTGCATAGCTTCCCACATATTTGGCAACCCGATAGGCAAAGATCTCCCTTGCCAGAGCGGCTTTGTCATTATATTTGATTTCTGCATCCTTCAGCTCACGGAAGTCGCTGGAAAGATTCTTGGAGATTCCCAGAACGCCGGATTCCTGATTCAGAATTGCCATAATCTGCGGGAAATCGAGGTTTTCTTTTTTGATGAGGAATTCCAGTGCGCCGGGATCTACGTCGCCGCAGCGGGTTCCCATGACCAGGCCTTCCAGGGGAGTGAAGCCCATGGAATTGTCGATGACCCTGCCGTATTTTACGGCACTGATGCTGGCTCCGTTGCCCAGATGACAGACAATGGTCTTTACCTGCCGGGGGTCCTGTCCCAGGAATTCGGCCGCCCTTTGTGATACGTATTTGTGGCTGATTCCATGAAAACCATAACGGCGGACCTTGTATTTTTCATAATACCGGTAAGGCAGTCCATATAAAAAGGCCTTTGGTTCCATGGTCTGATTGAAGGCTGTGTCAAAAACTCCGACCATCAAAGTATCCGGCATCAGACGCCGGCAGGCATCGACACCGACCAGATTGGCAGGATTGTGCAGAGGAGCCAAGTCATTGCATTCAGTCATGGCATGAATGACCTCGTCGGTAATCACCACAGAGCCGGTAAATTTCTCCCCTCCGTGAACCAGACGGTGTCCGATGACATCAATCTCCTGGAAGTCCTTAAGAACGCCGCGTTTGGGATCTACCAGCATGTCCAGAAGCGTATGAACGGCTTGCGTGTGATTGTCCATGACAATCGGCTCCTTGAGAGAGATGCCGCTGGCAGCGCGGTAGGTGAAGCTTCCATCGATGCCGATTCGTTCACAGAGTCCCTTGGCCAGTACCTGTTCGCTTTCCGAATCAATGATCTGGAACTTTAAAGAGGAGCTTCCACTGTTGATGACCAGTATTTTCATTGTTGACCTTCTTCCTTGATTAAGATGATTTGTAGTTTTTTCCTATTTTAGCATAGGAGAAGACAGGTTTCAATTCGTTTCTGCAGGAGTAAATCCATTGCAATTTATAGCGATAATCACGGCGATTGAGCGTTTCCGGGACATATTCTTTACATGGTAAAAATTGATCTTATCACGAAGGAGCGGCCGGATATTATGAGAATGCTGCTTCTGGCAGCATTCTCGCGCTTTTTTGTTATGGGAGCTACGCTGGTGGGACTTCTGTTTATAATTCGGGCTGTGCTTGCGGCAATCGGGATCTGTATGATTCCGGCAGGCGCTGTATTTCTTTTCCGTCCGGCGTGATTGTCAGATATGCTTTGATTGGGGAAATTATGGTTTATACATCCGCTGTTACGATGTGTGCCCGTCCGGTTGGACAGATGGAATCTTTTTAAAGCTCTGATTTGCTGACAAGCTCTGTGAGAGGACGGAATTGATAGCCCATTTCCTCCCAGCGGGTGAGCAGTTCATCGAGGATTTCTGCATTGGTCCGTGAGGTACTGTGCAGCAATACAATGGCGCCGGGATGAATGCGGCCAAGGAGCTTTTGAAAGGCCTCCTCGTGACTGGGTTGCTTATCCTCGTACCAGTCTACATATGCCAGACTCCAGAAAAAGGTGTGGTATCCGAGATCTCTGGCCATACAAAGGTTGGATTCGCTGTATTTTCCCTGAGGCGGCCGATAGAACCGCTGCATGCTCTGTCCGGTAATCTGCTGATAGAGATCCTCCAGAGAACGGAGCTCCTGGGAGAAGGTTTCCTCTGTGGAGATTCTGGACATGTCCGGGTGATGGAAGGTATGGTTCCCCACCGTGTGACCTTCGGCTGCCATGCGCCGGACCAGATCCGGGCTGGTATTCAGATAATTGCCGACCAGAAAGAAGGTGGCAGGAACCTGATGTTTTTTCAGGGCATCCAGAATAGCCGGGGTATTGCCGTTTTCATAGCCGGCATCAAAGGTCAGATAAAGTACCTTTTCGCTGGTATCGGCGGTATAGTGGGCGTTGAACTGTTTTAAATACTCGGACGAGGCATTTCCTACCGGGGGCTGTCCTTCCTGCTGAAAGCTTAAGCCCCAGTTGCCGTCGGCTGAGGCCGGGATGGCGGCAGGCGACGGAGCGGTAATATAGCCAAGCCAGTTTCCGAAGATAAAGGAGAGCAGAAACAAAAACAGGATTTTAGCTGCCGGTTTGCAGTAGAGGCGGTGATGATGGTGATGATGTTTCATGAGATTACCTGAGGTTTATGTTGTTGCTATTATGTATACGGGGATGGGAGGGGATTCATGCAGGGAAAGTAAGGCTCGAAACGCAGTTATTGCATTTTCGGGTCTTTTTATTATTCCGTAAGTGATAGGAACCAATGGCATTTAGTTAAGTTTTACCGAGAGATACGCCTTGGAAAAAGGAGCGGAAAGAGGCCGAAAATAGTCTGATGATTTTTCCGGTTTCGGGATCAAGAATTCCTAAAATCCCTGATTTTTGCTAAGTTCGAAACGAAGATCCACAAACTCGCTTCGCTCAGACAGTGTGGATTTTCGTTTCAACGCAAAACTCAGAAATTTAAGGACTTCTAAATCCCGGCAAAGTCAAAATTGTCAGACTATTTTCGGCCTCTTGCCGCTCCTTTTTCCAAGGCTGAATTTCTCTCTGTCTAAACTAAATGACATGAGGATTGCGGGAGCACAAAGTGCGGAGCAATCCGGTATCAGAGGGGTCAAAAGGTCTTTTGACCCCAACATCATGACATTGTGGATGAATAGATGCCGAGAATTTGAGAATGTTATCAAAAATACTTGTATCAGAGAATTCCTTCTTATGTTAGTAGAAAAACTGAATAGATAACAATCGCAAAATTAGGTATAATTATCTAGAAAATAGAGAAAAAACAAATAAAATATAGGAATATTCTACGATATTTGGAAGCAGCCGCATCCTTGTTGAAGAATATAGTGGGCAATATAACTAAAAAACAGGAGGTAAAAGACTTTTGTGGGAATAGCGATTGTACCTGTTTTACAATGCACTCAACTGGAAGAAGCTCCTTATAGCAGATGGATTTTCCAATATCCGGATACAGGAGAATAGGTAAGGCTTTGTTTTGGCTTTTGTGTATTAAAAACGGAAGATGAAATCATACTGGTGGACTGTAGAGCTGCCAATGACAAGGAATTAGCAGCGATGAACGGAAATATTATCTCTTTGGCAGATAATGAAAGAAGCTTTGAGATTGAAAGGCTCTCCTGCAAAAGTAAAGAGGACATACACACCTGTCCGAAACAAGCAGGGCATCAAGCTGGCAGAGGGAACGGGAATCGATTCGGCAAAGAAGCTGATTGCGGTTGTGATCGGAAACGGAGTGGAGGCAGAAGCCAAAAAGGCAATTTCCCATGGTGCGGACGTCCAGCATCTTTAAATCCGGCTTTTCCAGCACAATATATCAGGTTTTAGAAAATTTCAAAAGATGTAAACTGGTGCTGTTCCGTAAGTGATAGGAACATTATTTTTGCTTCTTTATTCCTTCGGCAAAAATGTTTTTTTAAGATAAGTGTAATTGGATTTATTGCCGATAATATGTTATACTATAAAGCAGATTCGTGTAAGGATTGACTTGACTGACAGCGGAGGAGGGCGGATGAGAAATCTCTCAGTTCATGAAATAGCGAAAAAATGGAAGATATCGGAAAGGAGCGTAAGAAATTATTGTGGCCAGGGACGTGTAAATGGAGCATTTCTTACCGGAAAAACATGGAATATACCCGAAGATGCTGAAAAACCGGAACGTTCTAATAAAAGGAAGGCTCAGCTGTCTTTACTGGATATTTTGCAGGATCAAAAATCAGGCAAATATCCGGGAGGGATTTATCATAAAACGCAGATTGACCTGACCTATAATTCAAATCATATGGAAGGCAGCCGTCTAACCCATGACCAGACCAGATATATTTTTGAAACCAATACCATTGGCGTGGAAAATGAAGTGCTTAATGTGGATGACGTAATTGAGACAGCAAATCATTTCCGATGTATTGACAGGATCATTGATCATGCAAAATCTGTTTTGACAGAGAAGTTCATTAAGGAGCTTCATCTGACTTTGAAAAGCGGAACCAGCGATTCCAGAAAAGAATGGTTTGCGGTGGGAGATTATAAGAAACTGCCAAATGAAGTAGGGGGTGTGGAAACTGCGCTTCCGGAAGAAGTTGCCTGTAAGATGAAAAGATTACTGACAGAGTATAACGCTAAAGAAGAAAAAACTTTAGAGGATATTCTGGACTTCCATGTAAAGTTTGAAAGAATTCACCCATTCCAGGACGGGAATGGCCGTGTGGGCAGATTGATTATGTTTAAGGAATGTCTGAAATATAATATTGTCCCGTTTATAATTGAGGACAATCTGAAACTGTTCTACTATCGGGGACTGAAAGAGTGGGAAAACGAAAAGGGCTATCTGACGGATACCTGCCTGACAGCACAGGATAAGTATAAGGCGTATTTGGACTATTTCAGAATTGGATATTAAAAGTTCATTCCCCAAAATAAAATGCGGAGCAATCCGTGGTATCACAGGTGTCAAAATGCTTTTTGACACCTATATCTGTTATGCTGCGAAACAAACAAAGAAATAGCGGGAGAACGCGGAGATAATAAGCGATACAGAAATAGGGCTTCAGGAACTGTAAGAAAGTTGTCATACTCTTTACGGGGAAAATATGGTATGATCAGGGAAACAAAAGGTAACAGTTCAAGAGTTATCTGAACTGTTACAACAAAAGAGGGATATCTCAGGAGTAAATAATAAAGAACAGGAGATTCATTCATGAGAAACCGTAAGAGTTTGCTGGCAATCGGCCTCAGTATAGGGATGGTAGGCAACCTGATCTGGTTTTGCCTGCCGGCTTATGCAGATGTCACAGTGCCGCCGCACCCATCGGCGCAGGAGAATGGCGGCATGTTGCCGGGGCAGGCGCTGCCCGGAGGGCTGCCGGGAACAGGAACAGGTGCGATTGCCGTAGGAAACGGACAGCCGGGAAGCGGGACGGTGACGGCAGGCAGCGGACAGAAGGGACAGGGGCCGGGAGGCGCACCGGCGGTTTCTGACTCGCCGGTATCCGTGGGTCCGGGAAGCGGTCAAAACATGCCTGGAGACCCGAAGGACGGGCAGCAGCCTGCAGGCACGGTAAGCGGGCAGCAGTCTACAGAGGCAGGAGCCGGGCAACAGCCGGCAGACGGCAATGCAAAGGGGCAGCAGGCAGCGCCAAACCAGCCAGTGCAGACACAATTGCAGGAGCCGGAGATCGCAGCCGAAGGAGCGGTGCTGATCGATGGTGCGACAGGGAAGATATTGTATGGGAAAAATGCGGATCAGCAGTTCTATCCGGCCAGCATTACGAAGATCATGACAGCTTTGCTGGTATTAGAGCGCTGCGCACTGAATGATATGGTTACTTTTTCCGCCGGTGCGACGACGAATCTGGAATCCGGCGCAGTGTCGCTGGATATCACGGAGGGAGACCGGCTGACAGTGGAGCAGAGCCTTCACGGTCTGCTGATGAAATCGGCAAATGAGATCGGCAACGGGCTGGCAGAGCATGTGGCAGGGAGTGTCTCGGACTTTGCAGAGCTGATGAATGCCAGGGCAAGGGAGCTCGGATGCACGAATACCCATTTTGTCAATCCTCATGGGCTGAATCATTCTTCCCATAAGACGACGCCCCATGATATGGCTCTGATTATGCGGGCAGCACTGCAGAACAAGGATTTCCGGCGGATTGATACGACGCTTACCTATGATTTTCCGGCCACTCAGAAAGCATCGGCCAGAACCATCACCATGGGCCATAAGATGATGTATCCTTCCGATTCCCGGTATTATGAGGGAATTATCGGGGGAAAGACCGGTTACACCTCACTGGCAGGCAATACGCTGGTAACCGGAGCGGAGAGAAACGGGGTACAGCTGATTGCGGTGATTATGAAGTCAAAGCAGACGCATTATACGGATACCAAAGCGTTGTTGGATTACGGCTTTTCCAATTATCAGACTTTGATGGGGAATCAGGGATAGTAGGGAAGACAGCTGCTGACGCAGCCGCGCCTTGGCGCGGGTGTGCGTCAGGACGCAGACCTTTTATCAGGATTAGGTTTGGAATATCGGAGGAAGGAAAGCCATGGCCAAGAAGAATGCCCGCAACACCCGCAGCAGAATTGTAAATGCAGCATGGAAGTTATTTTATGAGCAGGGGTATGAGGATACCACAGTGGAAGAGATTATCGAAGTGTCCCATACCTCCAAGGGTTCCTTTTATCATTATTTTGACGGCAAGGATGCACTGCTCGGCACTTTAAGTTCACTGTTTGACGAGAAATATCAGGAGCTTTCCCTGCAGATGGATCCGGAATCAGATGCTATGGAAAAGCTGTTGTTTTTAAACAGTGAACTGTTTGCCATGATTGAGAACCGTGTTTCGGTAGAGCTTTTGGCACGGCTTTTGTCGACGCAGCTGGTGACCAATGGGGAAAAGCATCTCCTTGACAGAAACCGTACCTATTACAAGCTGCTCAGAAAGATCATCAGCGAAGGGGTAGAAGCAGGAGAACTGAACGGCCAATCCAGCGTCAGCGAGATGGTGAAAATCTATGCCATGAGCGAGAGGGCGCTGATGTATGACTGGTGCCTGTGCGGCGGAGAATATTCCCTGCGTCAGTACAGCGCTGCCGTTTTGCCGTCATTTCTGAGCAGTTTTTTGCCCTGAGAGGGTTATTTTCCCACTTCTTCAAATTCTTTTACAATCTCTTCCGACGGCGCTTTGGTTGCCAGAGAGACGAGTACGATTGCTGCCAGAGCCAGCAGAAATGCAGGAAGCAGCTCGTAGATATTCCAGGCGCCGCCCAGTGGCTTCACCAGATATTTCCACACAAAGACCATGATACCGCCGGTGAACATACCGGCCAGGGCTCCCTGGAAATTGCTGCGTTTCCAGAAAAGAGCTGTCAGGACTACCGGTCCAAAGGAGGCCCCAAAGCCCGCCCAGGCAAAGGATACGATGTTGAATACGGAGCTGCCGGGATCCCAGGCCAGTACCAAGCTTACCAGAGCGATAGCGGCAACGGTTACACGCGCGGCCAGCATGGAAGCCTTTTCGGAGAGCCGGATCTTAAAAAAGTCCTGCATCAGATTCTGAGAAACTCCGGAAGCTGCCGTCAAAAGCTGGGAATCTGCCGTAGACATGGTACAGGCCAGAATGCCGGCCAGCACGACACCAGCCACTATGGATGCCAGGAAGCCATATTGTCCCAAAAGTCCGGCCAGCCGAATAATCGTGGTTTCCGATTCTGCACTGGAAGCAAACAAGGGGATTCTTCCGGCAATGGATGCCCCATATCCGATGATTCCGATCAGGATAGCTACGAACATGGAGATCACCACCCAGACCGAAGCGATCCGGCGGGATACCCGGATCTCCTTTTCCTCACGGATTGCCATAAACCGCAGAAGAATATGCGGCATTCCGAAATATCCAAGTCCCCAGGCGCACATGGAAAGCATATTCAAGGTTCCATAAGGAACCGCTGTATTGGATGCCCGGTCATGAAGATATACCAGGCTCAGATAACCGTCCAGGGAACGGGCGTTATCGGCTACAGCCTGCCATCCGCCGGCAACCCGGACACCAAAGAATACGATGACAATCAAGGCAAGAGTCATAACAATGCTCTGAATCAGATCCGTGGTGGACACTGCCAGAAAACCGCCCATGACCGTATAGCCGACGATCACCAGCGCCCCTAAAAGCATGGCCAGATGATAGTCCACGCCAAACAGGCTGGAAAACAGAGTGCCAACGGCTTTAAACCCGGACGCCGTGTAGGGAATAAAAAAGATCAGAATGATAATGGCAGCAATACACATGAGAATATTCCGGTCATCCCGGTAACGCCGCGAAAAAAAGTCCGGGATGGTGATGGCGCCGCAGGCCATGGAATAGCGCCGCAGTCTTTTGGCAACAATCAGCCAGTTGAGATAAGTGCCGGCTGCCAGCCCGATCGCGGTCCAGCCGGCGTCTGCGATTCCCGACAGATAGGCGACACCCGGAAGCCCCATGAGCAGCCAGCTGCTCATGTCCGATGCCTCCGCGCTCATCGCTGCCACCAGCGGCCCCAGCTTCCGGTTGCCCAGATAAAAGCCTTCTGCAGAGCTGTCACTGTTTTTGCTGAAATAGTAGCCGATATAGACCATCAAAATCAGATATGCCGCAATGGCAAGAAGAATTCCTATTTGTCCTGTATTCATAATTGTCCTCCTCTTAAAATGACGTCATGTTTTCCTGCTTGTGATCCGGGGCATCCCAATCCGATGGAAGCGAAGCAGCCCTCCCCGGCGAAACACAGAATGGGCACATTATAGCACGACAAAAAATAGAACGCAATACAGAACAAATTATAGACTAAATACCGTACTATTATATTTAAAACTATAAAAAATCAAGTAAACACAAGAAAAAAGCACAATACTAAAAACATAATAGTATTAAACGGTTATTGGAATAGAATTGTATTTGTTTTCGTACATGGGTTACTGTTTTAAGGGCGGGCTGTTTCCGGATCCGGTAGCCACCAGTCCCTAATGCAAGTATCCTGTGTATCAATGTTATGAGGATTGCGGGAACACAAAGTGCGGAGCAATCCGGTATCAGAGGGGTCAAAAGACCTATGAATTGTTTTCAAAGCAGGCAGAGAAAACACCGGACTATTTAGCGCTGGTTTTCCGGGATAAGAAGATTACTTACCGGCAGCTAATTTCCCATAAAATCACCACCTGCTTTCAAATAGCATATTGTTTTTGAAGCCATTCAGTCAGAAAATACCGGTATAGGTAAGACTATTTAGAAGTCCCTCCCAGGCGTCAGGATGCTTAACAAAATAATACGGACACTCCTTGCCTGTCACATCATAGTGACGGTTTGTCAGCCTTCTGCCGTGTTTTTTTCGCCTTGCTCTGACGGATGCCTGGCACTCCCGTACCGTCACGGCTCAAAAATCACCTCCTTCCCGTCCGATTTTAGAATCATGGCAACTTTCTCTCCGTCATAATCAACAGACAGGGCCGGGTCATTTGAAATCTTCAGACTGTGGGCGCCGTCCCTGCCGCACAGATAAACGCAGTCGTGATCCATGCGGTTGATAAAGTACAGCCCCTGCCCGGTCAGGCAGAAGCCGGAAGCAACAACATTCCGAAAGGGTCTTGCTTTGTGGGTCCTGGTGTCATACGCTGTCAGCAGAGAATCTTCGTTGATGAAGTAGATTGTCCGTCCGTCAAAAGCGATATTTCCTTTCGTGGGGATGTCCAGCATTTGAGTTCGCTGAATCGTCCTGTCCACTTCCGTAATCCCATCATTCGTAATGAAAAAGAGGCTGTCGTTGTTCAGGAAAAAGCCATAGCAGTATTGCAGAAACATCCAGGTATCCCCCACGGTATAGTCAATTCCCAGCAGAGAGCGTCCGCTGTCCGTTATTTTCTCGAAAATAACCTGTTCCTCAAGGGTTTCTGTATCAAGCCGGACGATGGACACCTGAGTAGCTGTGCTGTTGTAGCTGCCGACCCGATCCACATACTGTTCTGTGCGGGAGGCCATATAATAAATGTACGGGGCATCCATATAGACGGCTTTGACGGATTCCCCATCCGAAAAGGCCCCGAACAGCGGAGAGAGGGCCAAATCCGTCAAAGCGCCGGTTGTCCGGTTTTCCAGAGTGTATGTCCGCGTCTGGTCATCGTAGATCACACTGTAAGTTTCCGACACGCTTTGGGAAGATGAATTGAATATCCCGTTTGCGGATTCTGTGACAGAGCAGCCGGACAACGGGAGCAGCACCAGCAGGCAGAGCGCGGCAACCCTGCAGCCTCTGACGGGTTTTCTTCCAGACTGCCAGCAGTTTGTGTTTTGCCGCAGGACCCACCATACCATGAGGGCGCAGCACACAGCAGACAGGCCAAGCAGGGCCAGAAGCTCCTGGGAGGAACGCTCCGAAAAAGTCACGATGGGTTCTCTTGTCAACGAATCCTCCACAGAGGAAGCCCCCTCCAGAAAGCCGGTTGCCAGCATGAACGGCAGGGGCAGCGGCAGGCGATAGCAAATCTGCCTGGACAAGCCGATGTAGGGAATCAAGGTAGATGCCACCCCGATCACCACCGTCAAAGCATATTTCTTCACCAAAACAGAGGTAAAAAGCAGCAAGGCGGCAAGATACACCGAGCCAAAGCAGCGCAGGAAGGTCAAAATCAGATACGCGGCCAGCAGGGAGATATTTTTGGTACTGCCCCCGAAACCGGCGATACTCTGAACAGGGTACTCCCCGTGGGGCAGGCCATATTTTATTCCGAAGAAAGCAAAGCGAACCAGGGCCAGCCCTCCGCAGAAAGCAAACACGGCGCAGAGGGTTATCACGACTTTGCTTCTGGCACTCTCGCGGCTCTGGGGCGCCGTCCGCAAAAGCGCGTCCATCTGGCAGCTATACTCCGGGCAAAAAACCGTAGCTGCCAGAATCAAAATGACAAGGAACAGCGGGAAGTCCAGCGTTTGGGCGGAAAACAGCCCCGCCCAGCCGTTTGTTTTCAGAAAGTAACGATTGCCGGTGTTCTCGCAGATATATAAATATTGCTGATACGCGGCTTCAAAGCCATGCTCATGGGCCAACACAGTGCCCGTCTCTGCGATCTGCCGCTCATACTGTTTGGCTGTGATCTGGCCGCTGTAATAGCTTTCCTGGGACCCGGAGCGGATACTGCGGGCCTCCGTGATGGCCTGGGCCTCCTGCTCCAGCCAAGCGGCTTTTTCCTCTGTGTACGCCCCGTCCAGCCGTTCCAGATACCACTCGTATTCCTCACGGTATTCTTCCATCGCGCTGTTCTGCGGTCTGTCGGCTGCAGCCAGCCAAACTGTGCTGACCAGGAGCGCGGCCAGGATATAGCATAGGCCACGCTGGTAAATCATCAGTTTTTTCCATTCATAAGAGAAAACACTCATTTTGCCCTCCGAACACAGCGGTGATAGTTTTCCGCTGACAGAAAATAGATTGCAGCTGCAAGCACAAGGCCCGCGATCAGAGCAAAGCATATTGCGGCCTGCCAGGTCAGGATAGGGAATCCGCCCAGGTTTACAAACTCCGTTTTGCCCAGGAGAACACGGTTTGTCAGCAGAGAATAAGGGTTCAGCACCTTTGGCCAGACGAAATTGGAGTAGGCGCGGGCGGCTCCGCTGACGGTCAGCGCCATACAGAGGGACAAACCCATGACAAAGGGGAGCAGGGCATTTTTCCAGAACATCGAAACCAACAGCCAAAGCATCCCGATCGCCCATGTGCCGGCGCATTTCAGTGCCGCAGACAGGAGCACATACTGGAAAATGCTGATATTGACGGAGCTTTCAGCAAAGTTCGGAATTGCGAATACCGGCAGGGCCAGCCCTTCAAAGGTCTGAAAGGAGGCTGCAAAACCAATCAGGTCAAGGAGAGAAAACCACAGCGATATCAAGAGCAGAAACAGGGTGGCTGCAAGGATTTTCGCCAGGGCTGTTTTTCTGCCGCCGCCCGGACTTACCAGCAGCAGCATGTCCATCTGCGTCTCCTTCTCGCTCACAAAGGTTCCGATGATCCCATAGAGACAGAGCAGGAGGGTCAGGACAATGGAAAAATCATAGTTCAGATAGTAATTGCACATTTCCCGGTAGGAAAAGGCGGGGATAATGCGGCCGGCATAAAGGTTATAGATCGCGCCGCTCTTCCTCTGCTGGTAGACTGCTCCCCGTTCCCCATAGAGCGAGGCGTTTTGCCGCGCTCTGTTTGCCACTTGCTCTGACCGGCCGCTGTACTCATAGAAATACTGCATAGGCTGCACAAAATACCTGTCCAGCAGATTCCTGTCGCTATACAGGTTCCCGGTCATCGTGTTGGGGTCATCGGTGGCTGTGCTTGCGGTCATATCCGATGTGGCCTCCACAAGAGGCACATACACAGCAAGCAGCCGTTCCACCTTCTCCGGGGTGATTTCCCCCTGGTATTCCTCATAGAGCTGCCAATGGTGCGTGTGCCAGCTCCGCTCTCCGTTCCCGTCTGTCAGATAGGAGTAGGATTTGTATTCGCCATAGATTTTGAACAGGCTGGCAAGGCTGAACACCACAAAGAGCGCCAGAATGGAGCGTTTCCGGAACTGCTTGATAAACTCATACCGTATCAGACGTATCATAGCGCGCCCCCCTGCAATAGTACAAGAATACATCCTCCAGGTTGGGCCGGACAGGCTGTGCGGCCTTGACCAGGCATCCATCTTTAACAATGCGGAGGGTAAACTGTCCGTCCTCCTGCTTCATGTTGCTGACACAGTACATATCGGTCAGCAGCGCGGCATCCTTGGCTCCGGCGGTTACATTCCACACCTTGCCCTCAATGCTCTGCTCCAGCGCGGCGGGTGTTCCCTGCATGAGAAGCGTCCCCTGTTTCAGCAGCAGGATTTCCCGCGCAATGCACTCAACATCGGAAACGATGTGGGTTGCCAGCAGGATCGTCCGGTCCTGGGCGAACCGGGAGATAAGATTGCGAAACCGTATCCTCTCGCTGGGGTCAAGACCGGCGGTAGGCTCGTCCAGAATCAAAATTTTGGGGTCGGACAGCATGGCCTGCACGATGCCGACGCGCTGGCGCATACCGCCGGAGAGCGCGCCGATTTTCTTGCCCCGTGCGTCCGTCAGATTTACCGTGGCAAGCAGCTCCGAAACCCGGTCTTGCGCTTCATGGGTGGGAATGTCTTTCAGCGCACACATATAGAGCAGAAAATCCTTGACGGTAAAATCCCGATAGAAGACAGGGTACTGCGGCATATAGCCGATCTGGGACAGGAACGCTTTGCCCAGCGTCCTCACATCCTGACCGTCCAGCCGGATCGTGCCGCTGTCCCCGCGCAGAATGCCTACAAAGGTATTGATAAGCGTGGTTTTTCCGGCCCCGTTTTCACCCAGCAGGCCGTACACGCCCTCGCCCAATGTGGCGGTAAAGTTTTTCAGCGCATACTTTTTCTTGTATTGCTTCGATACGCTTTCAAATGTGATCTCCATGTTACGCTCCAAACTCAAATGTAGATACCAGCGTATCAATTTCGCTGATGCTGCCTCCAAGAACGACTACGGCGGTTTTGGCTCCGTCTAAAAGGTAAATCCTGGGGATGCGGTAGAAATATGTGGGGTCGGAGTTCTCAATCACTTTGGTGGCAACCAATTTGCCGGAGGCCACGTCATAGACGCGAACGGTCAGACTGCTGCCCAGAACGGCGGTAGCGACATAGTTTCCCTGCTCCGAGCCGTACACGCCGTCTTTGCCTTCACCGCTGGCAGAGAAGGAAAGCGTATTGGCGCTGCCCGTTGTCCGGTCGATCCAAAGCAGCGTACCGTTGGCCTGGGTAAAGATCTGCGGGAAAAATAACCGGCTGACGCTGCTCTGCATTTCTTCCATTTCATAGTCGGACGGTTTTGTGAGCTTCAGACCGCTGCCATCCAAGGCGATGCTCCCGTGGATGGAAAAGCCTTCCTCGCCATCTGCCGCAGGAATCGAGTTACCGCTGCCAAAAAACACGATCTGGCTGTTATCCTGGGCAAAGGCAGCGCCGTTCAGCATGGAAATACTGATGCCGGCTGTCCCGGCGTTTTGGGCCACGTCCAGGAGGGTAGTCAGGCTCTCGCTTCCCAGGTCATACAGATACAGCCCGCCCATAGCGGCAAACGCCAGTTTCTTTCCGTCTGTGGAGGCCGCTACGCCCCCCGTTTCGCTGATAACAAAATCTCCCTGCAAAAGCTCATCCACCGCGATCTCCTTGTTCAGAGAAAGTGAGCTGTCGTAGATGTACGCCATCATACCGCTGTCGCCCATGCCGGACAGAACGTAGCCCCCGTCAATGGCCTGGGCTTCAAAGTCGTGCAGGGGCGCTTCTGCGGTGGCCAGCACCGAGGAAGTCCTTGTGTCGTAGAGGTACAGCTTGTCCGCCAGCACGAAAAGCGTTCCGTTCCCGGCATAGGCGCAGCTCTGGAGCTTGCCGCCAAACAGGGCAGGATCGAAGGTGCAGGATGTACCAGCCTGGGAAATGGGCTGGTTCTGCTGTCCGTCAGAGGGCGGGACAGCGGCCACGGATATATAGGAGGGGACGTTTCCCGAAACCGAAGGAGCCGGGGAATCCGTCTTGCTGCAGGCGGACAACGCCAGGGTAAAAAGCAGCACAAGTGTCATGCAGAATGTCTTTTTCATGTTCAGTTCTCCTTATACAATAAAATAGAATTGGTCTTGAAGAACGGGTCGGAGGTCCCGTCCCGGGGGACGGCCACACAGTAAAAGGTGTGAAACTGCCCCAGCTTGTCCGGGTCGATCACGGTTTCAAGTTCCATGACGCCGCCTTTGCTCAATGTAATGGAGCGGCAGGTGTTTTCGTCAAGTTTCACCGGCTGATGATCCAGGAAAAAAGCGATGCTGTAACTTGTTCCGGCTGTGCCGCACATGGCAAATCGCAGGGTAACGGGAGCGGAGACACGCAGGTTGTCATAGGTGATGCCGCCGTCGCAGGAAAATGTATAATAGATCCCGCTGTCCAGCGTGTCCATGCTCACACCGTCCCAGCCGTATTTGGAAAGCTCGTTTTCCAAATACGGCGCTGTGACCTTTTCCTCCCGCACTTCGCTTTGTGAAAAGATTTCCCGGACAGGCGGAAGGTCTGAATGGGCGGCGGGCGCATCCACATTGAACTGCAATTCAACACGGGAATCCAGCGTTTTATGATACCAGCCATAGCTGGAGGTGGATTCCATATCCGGCTGGAAGTCCGGGTTGGTGATGCTCACCACGGTCAGGGCCAGCACATCGCCGGTGCTGCCGGTCACAGGCTCAAAGAGGAAGGAAAAGCTCTGATCCTCCTTTGCGGGAAAGCTGTGACAATACTCATACTCCGCTGTGGTATCGTTCACCTTGTAGGGCTGTGGCCGGCCGTCCAGAAACAGGAGAAATCCAACGGTATCCATCTTGCCGGTGAGGGAAAACCGGTAGTCCAGCCGAAACTCGCCGCCGTCATAAAAGAAGGGCAGACGTTCCCCGCTCTCGGAGAAATCAGCCGAAGCAACTTCGTGGGTGAGCATTGCCAGAAATCCGGTATCCTCCTCTGCCGCCTCAAACGGGTTTGCGGCAACATCCTGTGACGGCGGGGGTGTACTGTCTGGAATGGCATAGTTCCCGCAGGCGGCGAGGGATAAAAGTGCGCCGGACATCAGGGGAACGGCGATCAATCGTTTTCGCATACATGGCCTCCTTTGCTTTGATGGGTCGAGTATAACGGGCAAAGGTCAAAATTCGGTCAAGAAATTCAAAATGCCGCCCAGGCTTTTTGGGCGGCATCCGGGAGGGATTATTTTTATCATATGGATTGCTCAATTTTGATAGATGCTTTCACGCAGGCCCCATGGGGCGGTCGGTTTGACAGTTCTATGGTTCCCCCATGCTTCTGGCACAGTACCCGGCTCACTGCCAGCCCCAGCCCTAAGTGCTGGCCGGAGGTATCCTCGGAGTAAAACAGGGCGGTCTTCTTTTTCAGCAGCTTGTCGGAAAAACCCGGCCCGTCATCGGTCACGGCGGCCGACAGGATTCCATGCTCCAGACAAAAAGTAAGTCCAATTTCCCGCTCTGCAAAACGGAGGGCATTGGAGATCAGATTCTCCAGAACGCGGTACAACAGCTCCCCGTCAAGAAAGGCTCTCCCCTTCGGCACATGGAGGTCACAGGAAAAATGCACCTTGGTATTCTGAAACAGGATAGATAGAGAATCCGCCATGTGCTGTAAAAAATCAGGAAGCTCTACCTCTCTGCGGTGGACCTCTGTTTCTTCGATAGCGCCCAGGTCGCGCATGGTATCGGTATAGCGGCCCATGCGCTCTGCGGTAATGCCGAGATTAGAGAGCGCCTTTTCCAGTTTTTCCTCCGTCAAGGTTCCGCTCTGGTTGTTCTCCTGCAAATATTCCACATAGCCGGTCATAATGGCGATAGGGTTACGCAGATCGTGGGCCACAGATGCCTGCAATGCGCGGCGTTCCTCCAACATACTCCACATCTGACGGTTATTCTCATACAAGGTCTGCCGCATTTTCTCAAAGGCAGTACAAAGCTGGCCCAATTCATCCTGCCCATTAAAAATGATCTGAAAGTTCAGATCCCGATCCCCAATGTGGGCGGTGGCATCCATCAGGACAGTGATCGGCGGCTCCAGTACCTTGTGATAAAACCACCATGCGCACAGAGTAATTCCAATCACAGCAAACAGGAACGGCAGCAGCACCATACAAATTTGCGAAATGCGGTAGGCTGTTCCCGCTTTAGGGGAAAGCATGGAGTAGCTGGATTCAATACGCTCTATCATGTAGCTCGTCTGTCCCTGGCTCCCGCTGTGTTCCTGGTCGTCCGCTACCAGTTGGCCGAATGGCTCTGGCGGGCCATCAAGAACATACCTCATCTTTGCCTCTGTGATTGTACCATCCGGGGCAGTTGTCTGCTGCGTCAGCCAGACCTCATTGAAATCGGGGAGAATATGCTTTTGGAAACGATAACAGCCGAAAATCGCAAGGCCGCTGCACAAGAACACGATCAGCATTGTCATCGCCACGGTTTTCATGAAGGAGCGTTTCAGTGATTGTCTCTTTACTTTCTCCATCGGTAGCCCATCCCCCAAACTGTTTCGATGTACTCGTTTCCGCTGGCCTGCATGAGCTTTGCGCGGATTTTGCGGATATGCTCTTTGATTACGTTGCTGTCACCCTCCGCGTTATAGCCCCATACCGCCTCATAGATACGCTCTTTGTCAAAGACCTGATTGGGGTTAGAGGACAGAAATTCGATAATGTCAAATTCCCTCCTGGAAAAGGAAAGCTCCTGCTCGTTCCAAAATACTTTTCTGCCAGAGAGATTGATAATCAGCCCCTGGGAGGTCACGACCTCCGGCGGGCGGTTATTTCGTTCGTCCCGGCGCAGATGGGCCTCAATGCGGGCAAGCAATTCCTGCAAGCCGAAAGGCTTGGTGATATAGTCGTCCCCTCCGGCCCGCAGGCCGTTGACCTTATCCTGCTCTGTGATCCGCGCCGTCAGGAACAGGATAGGACAGACGATATGATTCCGAATGACCTTGCACAGCTCCAGCCCATCCATCCCCGGCATATTGATGTCCAGCAGAATGAGATTTGGCTTTGTATTCAGCTTCGCCAGGGCTTCATCGCTGCTGTTGGCTGTGGAAACCGTATATCCGTGATCCTGCAAATGGGTGGAAAGCAATTCGGTCAGGATAGGTTCATCATCCACGATCAAAATTCTGTATGCCATACGAACACCTCCAGTCTTTTTCATCATATGGGGAAAAAGTCAAATTTCCGTCAAGTATTATGGGGCTTTCTGTTTTCATAACAAAATGATTGTCACACACGACTGCAAACCGAAGCATTTCAATAAGGTGTATTATACTTCTTTTATTCGCATGGCACAAGGATACAAGTTCTTGTATATTTGGGTGTAATGTTCAAACAGTAACAGAGGACAGCGCCCGTAAGTCGCTGTCCTTCAGTTCCTTTGTTGCTCCGGCCCGCTTTGTCAACTCCGGCATTATCCGCCCAAGCCGCTGGTGCGCTCCATATATGATGCCTCCGTTTCATGTCAGCTTTGTCGGAGGTAACAGAGATGCTGTGTCCTGCGTGTGACGTCATTCTTTATGAGAGGGTGGCATTCGATATATTTGTCACGGAAAGTATTTTGAAACAGTTATATTGATAATTACTGTTCAGTGAAAATCAATGAACCAGATTGTATTTGCAGGATGTTTTTCCCGGAACTGATATCTGCCAGCCTCGAAGAAACCATTTACATGAAACAATATCAATGAGGAGGAAACGAGAAAAGCAGCCAGGAAACAGGGGAGAGAAGCCACCGGAACTGGTCTGCAGATTTTGACTTTGCAGAGATTTAGAAGTCCTTAAATCCCTGAATTTTGCGTAGAAACGGAAATCCACACTGTCTGAGCGAAGCGAGTTTGTGGATTTCCGTTTCGCTTTTAGCAAAATCCAGGGATTTTAGGAATTCTTAATCTCGAAACCGGAAAAATCCGCAGACCAGTTCCGGTGGCTTCTCTCCCCTGTTTCCTGGCGTACCTTCTGGTAAAAGCAAACTAAATGATATTGGGATAGCAAATGTAGATTTTTTTGCTCCCCCGCTTCCTTTTCCTCCGAATTTATAGTATACTAAATCATAATCGCAAAAGCACACCCCGCTGACAGGTATTTTTGCAGGCCGGGGACATGGATGAAGGACAGGAAATACCATGAAGGAAAAGCTGTATACCATTGAATTGAACGATGCACTGAAGGCTGAGGACGAGTGTATGTTTTGCTGGCTGGAGCGGAAGCTGGAGCAGGAGAATCTGGAATTTGTACTGGGAGCCTCTTACATGGAAGATGATATCCGGGCCGAGACGAGCCGGAAAGGCTTTTGCAGGCATCATATCAAGATGATGTATGATTACGGCAACAACCTGGGAAATGCATGGATTTTGAAATCCCGCCTGGAGTATCTGAATCAGGAGCTGAAGAAACAGATGGCTCATTATACACCGGGAAAAAGCGCCGGTTTTCTGGAACGGCTGAAAAGGCCGGAGTCACCAGCAGCTGCAGGAAGATCGGCAGCTGAGGCCTGGCTTCGTTCCCAGGAGGATCACTGCTATGTGTGCGGCCGGATGCGGGAGATCTATGAGCGGATGCTGGACACTTTCCTTTATATGCTGCGCAGTGATGCGGGGTTTCGCGAACGGCTGCTGGAGTCAAAGGGGTTTTGCCTGCGTCATTTTGCAGATGTACTGCAGGTCTGCGAAGAGAATCTGAAGCCTCAGGAGAAGCAGGAATGGATTCCAAGGCTTGGAGATCTGATGATCCGGAATCTGGACCGGGTGCAGGAGGATATTAACTGGCTGATTGAAAAATACGATTACCGGAACAAGGATGCAGACTGGCGTCAATCCCAGGATGCCGTGCAGAGGACCATGCAGAAGACAGCTGGCGGTTATCCCGCGGATCCGGTGTTCCGGTGCCGGAAGTAAGGGCATAAGGAGTACAGAAGGGATTTTCTTTCAGGGCCGGTATATTTTCGTTAAGAGCAGAGATACTAATGGAGAATCGAAATATATTCCCTGTAAAAGGAGATTTTCCATGATTGATTTTAAGAGCAGTGAGACAGCAAAGAATCTGATGCGGGCATTCGCAGGAGAGAGCCAGGCGAGGAACCGCTATACTATCGCGGCTGATGCGGCAAAGAAGCAGGGGCTTTTCGTGATCCAGTCGGTATTTCTGTTTACGGCGGGTCAGGAGCAGGCGCATGCTCAGATTTTCTATGATTATCTGAAGGATCTGAGAGGGCAGAATATCCGGATTGACGGGGCATACCCGGTTGATCAGTATGACAGCAGTCTGGATCTGTTAAAAGCAGCCAGGCATAACGAATACGAGGAATTCCAGGATGTTTATCAAAGCTTTGGCAAGACGGCGCAGGAAGAGGGGTTTGACCGGATTGCCGGATCCTTTTTCCAGATTGCGGAGATCGAGAAAGTGCATGGGGACCGGTTCCAGCTTTTTGCGGACTATCTGGAGCGGAATCAGCTGTTTGTGTCAGAGGTGGAGACGGGCTGGATGTGTTTAAACTGCGGTTTTGTGTTCCGGGGAACCAAAGCGCCTGCCACCTGCCCGGTATGCCGTCATGAACAGGGATATTTTGTGCGTCTGGAGCTGGCGCCCTATATCCAATAGGACCGGATCAATCTGCACAAAAGCCGGGAAGGCCTTAGTTCAGCCGTAAAGGGGCAGGCAGTGCGTCCTGCTCCTTTTGCGGGTAAATCCGCCTTGCAGAATGATGGTATATTCGGCGCTGTTAGTTCAGGGATGAACATGTCAGCATACGGAAGAACAGAGACAGGAGAGATAATACATATTATGAAGAACGGGAAAATTCGGGGAGTGATATTTGACCAGGATGGCCTGCTGTTTGATACGGAGCGGCTGTCAGTGAAAGCCTGGAACCTGGCAGGAGATGATCTGGGCTTTTATCTGGAGGAGTCTTTTTTATGTACGATCCGCGGAGCGAATGCACAGGACTCGGCAAGAAGATTTCAGGAGGTATTTGGGGATGCCTATGATTTTAAAAAGCTGAGGGCCAGAAAGCAGGAGCATTTTATGCGGATTTTGCGGGAGCAGGAGATACCGGTGAAAAAGGGGGCAAGGGAGCTTTTGGCGTATTTGCGGGAGCAGGGCTGTAAGGTGGCTCTGGCTACGGCAAGCACGCGGGAATATTCGTCAGAGAATCTGCGCCTGGCCGGGCTGAGCGAATATTTTCAGCAGATGATTACCGGGGATATGGTGCAGGAGGCCAAGCCGAATCCGGAGATTTTCTTGAGGGCGGCAAAAGCGCTGGGGGAAGAGCCCGGGCATTGCCTGGTGCTTGAGGACAGCTTAAATGGGATAGAGGCTGGTATCCGGGGCGGTTTTGTGACAGTTATGGTGCCGGATCTGACACAGGCGGATGAAGAGCTTTGCCGGCGGGTAGATCGGGTATGCAGCTCTCTGCTGGAAGTAAGAGACTGGCTGATGGAGGAATGATTTTTGAAAAGAGAGATAAAATCGGCCGCTCTGCTGGCGGCTTTGGCGGCAGGCGGGCTTTTGCGTTCCCAATATGAGCGGGAGCATTTCGTGGTGGAGGAGACCCGTCTGTATTCTCCGAAGCTGAGACAGGACAGAACACTGGTGTTTCTCACAGATCTGCATGATAAGGAATTCGGGGAGGCGAATGTCCGGCTTTTCGATGCAGTGGCAGCAGTCAGGCCGGACGGGATCCTGATCGGGGGCGATACTATGGTGGTGAAGCCGGGACGGGCCAGTCTGGAGAGCACAAAGACCTTGCTGGCCGGACTGGCTGCAATCTGCCCGGTTTATTACGGCAACGGCAATCATGAGCAGCGATTACGGAGAGAGCGGGATACTTACGGGGGCCTGTACCGGGATTTCCGGCGGCTTTTAAAGCGATACGGGGTGAAGTATCTGTCGGATTCTTCGGCAGAGCTGGGGGAGGATATCCGCATCAGTGGTCTGGATATTGCCGAAAAATATTACCGGGACTTCACACCGGAGAGCATGCGGAAAAGTTATGTAAGAAAGCATCTGGGGCGTGCCAGCCGGGAGCGGTATCAGATTCTTCTGGCGCATTCCCCGTTGTTTTTTCAGGCTTATAAAAACTGGGGAGCGGATCTGACCCTGGCCGGACATTTTCACGGCGGAACGATCCGGATTCCGTGGCTTGGCGGGGTGATGACACCGCAGTATCAGTTTTTTATGCCTTGTTGCGCGGGAACGTTTGAGCAGGAGGGGAGATATCTGATCGTCGGGCGTGGTCTGGGGACACATTCGGTCAATATCCGTTTTTGCAATAAGCCGCAGGTGGTAGTATTGAGATTAACCAACAGAGAATAACAGGACGGAAAGATTAAGATGAATTGGATGTATGATATACTGGAGATAAAGGGCGTATACCGCAGAAGGAGAATTCGTGAATGGCTGGCCGGACATCGGTATTGTCAGGCACTGTGGTATCTGGCCTTCTTTTTGCCGGCTTTTTTCCTTACAGAGCGGATGGTGACACCAAAATATATCATTTCCTGCCCCCTGGATGCGGCGATCCCGTTTCATGAAACATTTATTGTGCTGTATTTATTCTGGTTTGTGCTTCTGCCGGCCTCATGGCTGTATACTGCGGTTGTCAGCAAGGAGGATTTTCAGGATCTCTGTCTGATCATGTTCGGTGGTATGACAGTGGCGATCATCTCGTACTGGCTGTGGCCGAACGGAGTGGATCTGAGGCCGGGAATCGTGGGAGACGGAATCTGCGGCCGGCTGGTCAGCTGGATCCATGCCATGGATACTCCGGGCAATGTGTGTCCGTCAATCCATGTATCTTCTTCGCTGTCCGTGGCAGTGGTGGCCTGCCGTTCCCGTGCATGGAAGGGGAAAATATGGCAAAAGCTGGGAGTGTGCCTGGCAGTATGCGGGATTTGCCTGTCTACCATGTTTTTGAAGCAGCATTCGGTCGTGGATGTGTTCTGCGGCGCCCTGGTGACTGCTTTACTGGCGGTGCCGGTATACGGTCTGCCCTGGCGGAGATGGCTGCGGGGAAGCCGGATGGAGTTTTTCCTGTGAAGGCACTGCAGGATGGAAAGGAAAGGGCGGCAGGAGCAACAGAAGATGGCGATTTCATATAAACTGGAGAAATTTGAGGGTCCGCTGGACCTGCTTTTACATTTGATCGATAAGAACAAAGTAGATATCTATGATATACCGATCGTGGAGATCACCCGTCAGTATCTGGACTACGTCAGCCACATGGAGCGCGAGGATTTAAATGTAGTCAGTGATTTTCTGGTAATGGCTGCTACCCTGCTGGATATCAAGTCGCGGATGCTGCTTCCGGCGGAGGTGAATGAAGAAGGCGAGGAGGAAGACCCGCGGGCAGAGCTGGTGGCGCGGCTGCTGGAATATAAGCGCTACAAGCTGATGGCTCAGGAGCTTCTGGATATGGAGGAGGATGCGCAAGGGGTACTTTTTAAGCAGCCCTCCATACCGAAAGAGGTGGCGAAATATGAGCCGCCGGTGAATCTGGATGAGCTGCTTGACGGACTGACTCTGGCGAAGCTGAAGCGTATCTTTGAATCGGTGATGAAACGGCAGCAGGATAAAGTGGATCCGATCCGCAGCACCTTTGGTACGATCCGCAAGGAACCGGTGAGTCTGGAGGCACGGATTCTGGATGTGATGCGGTATGCCAGAATGCGCCGCAGATTCAGCTTCCGGCAGCTGCTTGAACGGCAGGGAGATAAGCTGGAGATTGTGGTCACATTCCTGGCAGTCCTGGAACTGATGAAGATTGGCAAGATCCATCTGGAACAGGAGAATATCTTTGATGATATGGAGATCGAGACATTGGAAGAGGAGGGCGACGAGACAGAGCTGGAGCTGGATCTGTCCGGGCTGGAAGGATAGCCTTATGATATTGGCCTGTGGGCAGTAACAGGGAGAGAAGGTCAAAAAAGAAGAAAGGGTGACGGATATGGGAAACCCGTTTGATGACGAGGAGGAGTTTGATCTTGCCGCTGTGGAGGCGCGTCATGCAGAGATGGAGGCAGAGGCCCGTCTGGAGGCGGAGGCAGAGCAGCGGCAAAGGTGGGAGGAAGCAAAGAAAGCCGACGAGGCGAAAGAGGCAAAAGATGCAGAAGAAACGGATCTGACAAGAGGCAGTTATCCGGAGAGTGACTGGGAGGCAATCCTTGAGGCAGTATTGTTTACCATGGGCAATTCCGTGGGACTTGGTCAGCTGGCGATTGCCATCGGACAGAGCGAGAAGGTGGCAAGACGGGTGGTGGAGAATCTGCAGAGACGCTATGAGCAGGAGAACCGGGGAATGCAGATTCTTGAGCTGGAGGATGCTTTTCAGATGAGCACGAAGGCAAGATTCTATGAGAATCTGATCCGGGTGGCATCGGCGCCGAAAAAACACGTGCTGACAGAGGTAATGCTGGAAACGCTGTCGATTATTGCCTACAAACAGCCAGTGACGAAGCTGGAGATATCCAAGATCCGGGGCGTGTCCTCTGACCATGCGGTCAACCGTCTGGTGGAGTATGATCTGGTAGGAGAGGTGGGACGCCTTGACGCACCGGGAAGGCCAGCCCTGTTTGCAACCACGGAGGAATTTCTGCGGCGGTTTGGGATTGGAGCCATGGCGGATCTTCCCAGCATGAATCCGGAGCAGGAGGAGGAGATCCTTCAGGCCGTGGAGGAGGAGCTGCAGCTGAAGCTGAATGAGCAGGGGGAGATACTGGAAGCGGAGGGGATGATTCAGCCTACGGCGGATCCCTCTGCTGAGCAGTGATGCGTCAGCATAGGATAAACGGGTTTTTCCTTGACTAGATTTTGATAACATGGTACTATTTGTTCATGACAGAGGCAGAGGAAAGACGGCTCTGTCATGAAAGGATAAGAGAGTGCACCTTGGGAGCGTTCTTGGAGACAAAGGAGGCAAAAGCGATGCCAAAGATCCGGATCCGATATTGGAATGAACGGATGGCGAGATTGAATTATATAGACGGCAAGTCAGACTGGATCGATTTGCGTGCTGCCGAAGATGTGACATTGAAAGCAGGGGAGTTCCGGTTGATTCCGCTGGGAATTTCCATGGAGCTTCCGGCTGGCTATGAGGCCCATGTGGTTCCTCGAAGCAGCACATATAAGAATTTTGGGATCATTCAGACGAATCATATGGGTGTGATTGATGAGAGCTATTGCGGAGATCAGGATCAATGGTTTTTTCCGGCCTATGCATTGCGGGATACTCAGATACGGGAGGGAGACCGGATCTGTCAGTTCCGGATCATGGAGCATCAGCCGGAGATCCGGTTTGAAGAGGTGAAGAGTCTGGGACACGAGGACCGGGGCGGAATCGGAAGTACCGGCAGAAAGTGATGGAGAATTGTGAACGATTACGGAAGATATAAGGAACGGAGCAAAAAGAGCAGTCCGCGGCGGATGGCGGCAGGACAAAGCCAGAGGCAGGATCCTGCCATGCGTAACCGGAGCGCTTCTTCTACGGAACGAAGGGGGACAGGAAGCGGCAGACGCAGTTCCTCCGCCCGGTATGAGAATATGCGGCAGGAGGGATCTTACCGAGGCGGCGATCGGCAATCCGGCAGAAGGATGATGGAAGATGAGCGTGCACGGATGCGGAGACGTGCGAAGAAGAGAAAACGTCGGCGTCAGAGAAGGATCGTGCTGGGAGTGATCTCTCTGGCAGTGCTTTTTCTGGTGGGTTGGGCTGTTTATGGCTTTTTGAATCATCGTCGGGAGACGAAAAAGCAGGAATTTTTAAAAGCAGGAATTGAAAAGCTGGAACAGGAAAGCTATGAGGAAGCTATTTCCCGGCTGGACGAAGCGCTTCAGTGGTCAAAAGGCAAAGTGGGGGAATTTGAAACGACTGTGCTTTTGTACCGGGCAGAGGCGGAATTCCGGCTGGAGGATTACAGTGCGGCACAGAATACGTATCAGATTCTCTGTGATACCGATGCGGAGAATACGGAATATAAAAAGGGTGTCGCTTACTGTATGGTAAAGAAGGGCGAATATAATGAAGCGCTGGCTTTAGGGGTGATCGACGGTTATGTCTGTAACCTGAAGGCGGTAGAGCAGATGAATGCCGGCGAATACGATGTGGCTCTGGAGTGGATTGAGAAAGGCAAGGCCGCCGGGGATTCCCCGCAGGATTTGATGTTTAATGAAGCGGTGGCATGGGAGAACAAAGGAGATTTCGCTAAAGCACTGGAGCTTTTTGAGGCGTATGCGGCACAGTACGGAACGGATGAAAATGTAGAACATGAGCTGACTTTTCTGAGAAGCCGGCAGGGCAGCACATCAGCGGATGCAGAAGCTATTGACAGCAGTGGGGCGGAAGGTGAAATCGGGCAGGATAACATGGATGCCACAGAGGACCCTGGCAGCAGTGAGACATCAGGCGCAGAGGAAAGCAGTACGGATCCCGAGACGTCCAAGGCCGCTGAAGCGGCTTAGAAAAGAGGGATGAGCAACGAGAGAAAAGGATCCAAGGGAGTGAAAGATCGACAGGAGTGAAAATGGCAGAATTGATTGAAATAGGATCTGTGGAGGAACGGGTGATCCTGATTGCGGCAGATGTGGGGGACGGAAGTGATGCCGCCGCCTCCCTGAAGGAACTGGAGGAGCTGGTGGATACGGCAGGCGCCATGACCGTAGACAAGATCATTCAGAACAGGGAGAATATCCATCCTGGCACTTATCTGGGGAAGGGGAAGCTGGATGAAGTAAAGGAACGTCTCTGGGAGCTGAATGCCACGGGAGTGGTATGCGATGACGAGCTTTCTCCGGCACAGTTGCGCAACCTGGAGGATGTGCTGGATACGAAGGTTATGGATCGCACGATGGTGATTCTGGACATTTTTGCTGCACGAGCCAGTACCAGTGAAGGAAAGATACAGGTAGAGCTTGCGCAGCTGAAATACCGGGCGGCACGTCTGGTAGGTCTGCGCAATTCACTGTCTCGTCTTGGCGGCGGTATCGGAACCCGGGGGCCGGGTGAGAAGAAGCTGGAGATGGATCGACGCCTGATTCATGAGCGGATCGGACAGCTTAAGTCAGAGCTGGCAGAGGTCAGACGCCACCGGGAGGTACAGAGGAAGCAGAGAGAGCGTGCGCATACCCCGGTAGCTGCTATCGTAGGCTATACGAATGCAGGAAAATCCACGCTGCTGAATCGTCTTACAGGAGCCGGAATTTTGGCGGAGGATAAGCTTTTTGCCACTCTGGACCCGACTACCCGGGTTTTAGATCTGGAAAGCGGTCAGAAGATCCTACTGACCGATACGGTAGGTTTTATCCGTAAACTTCCGCATCATCTGGTAGAGGCGTTTAAAAGCACTCTGGAGGAGGCAAAATACAGTGATATAATTCTGCATGTGGCAGACAGCTCCAATCCGCAGATGGATATGCAGATGCATGTGGTCTATGAAACTCTGCGGGAGCTGGGAGTCAATGGGAAAACCGTGGTAACGGTATTCAATAAGATGGATCAGGTGAGAGAGGAACAGTTTCCCCGGGACTTGCATTCCGATTATCAGGTGCGGATCTCGGCAAAGACCGGTCAGGGGCTTTCTGATCTTTTGAACACTCTGGAATTGATTCTGAGAAATCAGAATATTTATCTGGAGCGGGTATTTTCCTATCAGGAAGCAGGGAAGATTCAGCAGATCCGAAGGTATGGCGAGCTTTTGGAGGAGGAGTACCGGGAAGATGGAATCGCGGTCAGGGCCTATGTGCCGGCAGAGCTGTTTGCGGGATTACAGTCAGGGACAGGGGAGGAAAAACAAGATGGATTGGGAACGTAAAATGACGATGGATTCTGTCCGGTATTTTGTGCTGGGTGTTGCGATTGTGATACTCCTGGCAATTATTCTGTTCAATCCAATCGAGATACCGAATTATGACCACTGGTTTGTGGAGATCCAGGTGGTGGAAAAAGAAGTAAAGGAAATTAACGGGGATAAGGTTTATCTGCTTCATTGTGAAGACAGCGAGGGAAAACAGGATATTTATGAGATTGCCAAAGAAGCAATCGGAGAACGATTCGAGGAACCAGGCGTATTTCGGGAGATCAAAACCGGTAAATATTACAAATTCCAGATCGGAAAGGCAGAAGAATTCGGAGCTTATTATCCCTGTGTATGCGGGGCAGTGAAGCTGATTGAAGGATTCAGTGAGACAACAGCAGGCCAGAATCACTGAATATATTGGAGAATGTGAGAAAAAAGCCGGAGTCAATTACTGACTCCGGCAATATGGTTCAGCATATTCGTCATCGCCTCTTCAGGACTCTGATTGCGTATGGCATCCAGAATGGCCTGATGCATAAAAATCATCTGTTCCAATGTTCCGGAAAGGGCGGAAATATTCGAGAGAGCTTCCTGAGTCTCGATCTCGCAGGACTCGGCAATGGCAGCCATGGCAGTAATCATCAAAGGATTGTGGGTATAGGCTGCCACAGTCTCATGGAAACTTCGGTCAAGAGAAGAAATCAGCTCGAAACGGTTGTCCTGCTTTGCGGCAATCAGCTGGTTCTGGATCAGCTGCAGCTGGCCGCATTCCTTGGACGTTGCCCGTTCAGCTGCCAGAGCGGCAGTCTGTCCCTCCAGCATCAGACGGAATTCCAGAAAATTCTCCTGACTGGCGCCATGGATAACAGCCTTTAGAGGAGTTGCCTCCAGGATGACAGAATAGCTGTTGACTACCGTACCTCGTTTGGTACGAGTCACATAACCGGATAATTCCAGTCCTTTGTAGGCTTCGCGGATTGTACTTCTGCCAATCGACAGCTGTTCACAAAGCACGGTCTCGTTGGGAAAAACATATCCTTCAGGAAGTTCTCCGCTTTGAATCAGTTGACTGATTTTTTCGTATATCATGTCAGACATATTCTTTTGCGGACGTAAATTCAATAGATCCTGTAATTGGTTCATTGGATTGGGCATGAGACAGATCCCCCTCTTTGTGTGTTGTCATACAAATTCCATTATAATATGGAAATATCTGGTTGTCAAATACCTTTGCTATTTAGTTGGGAGAAGGGATATTCAGCGTGAAAACAAGGGGAGATCCGTAGTGGCTCTCCCCTTGTTTTCATACGTACCTTTTGCTAAAACTTAACCAAATAACATGGATTCTTGAGTTATCTATCTGTTGTCCGTATATCTGTTGTCATACAAGGTGTAATTTGATGCTAAAAATTCTCTGTCATTTCCCTTATCCATACAATTCTCCGATACCAGACACAGCCACATAGATATGAGATATTTTGTACCAGGTCGCAAAATCAATTACTCCGGTCTGAGGAAGGCCAAAAACTGATTGGAAGGTTCGTACTGCTCTTGCGGTTGCCGGACCATAAATGCCGTCAGGAGTAATTCCGGGAATAGCAGAATAGACGGTGGAGATTGCGTCCAGCTGTTCTTGTACCTGACGGACCTTTTGACCGGAAGAACCCAAATCCAGGTTATAGCCGGGCCAGGAAGCAGGGATTCCGGAGATTTCTTCCGCAGTGTTGATGTACATATTATCCCCATAAAAATTGCGGATAATTTCGATCGGGCTGTATCCCTGTTCTCCCAGATCGCAGGAGCCCCATTGGGTCATCCAGCCCCGGTGCAGACACTGAACCTGCCTGCCGTCACAATATTGTGTCAGAATCGGCTGACGGACATCCGGCCGAGACAGATAATTATCAAATATTTCGTCTACAATGACAGAAATGCTTTCATAAATATTCCTGCCATAGATCCATTTATGATCAAAAGCAGTGGAAGAGGTGATGGTAAAATCATACCCACGGTTCCGATAGTGTTCCGTGTAAACACGATTCATGGTAAAGCTCATGATGGCAAGTACATTGGCCGTGATCGTAGACTGCGGCCAGGTGGCATAGATCTCACTGGAAGCGACATTTTTGATATAATCCCGATAAGGAACATAATAGTTTTTGGCAGTGGAATCCGTGGGGACCCCGTCATGGACTACGATGGTCTGAGGTACGACTACCCGGCTGAGAACGATTTCCCCGCTTTCCCCTACCGGCTGAATCTCCGGCTCAGCAATTTTAGGAGGGTAATTGCCATAAAGGGTATGATCCGGAATCACAATCGGATTTTCCACTGGCTCCGGGTCTGTTTCCGGCTCAAGACGTACCGGCTGGATGGCAGTAATCGTCGGGAGGATTTCTGTGCCGGAAATATAGGCTGTTTGAAAGCCCGGGGCTGAAATCTGCAGATTATATTCAGAATAGGGTTGCTGATCCTGTGGCTGCAGGCTGTAATCCAGAGGCGGTGCAGAAAGCGAAATTTGTTCTGTCTGTCCAGAATTGTCGGTGCTGACACTTTCGATGGTTTTTTCTGGTTCTCCGGCATATGAAATCGAGACGGTAGCATTTTTTATGGGAAAATTATTTTCGATATTGACGACATTTACCTGCAGAAACCCCTGGGCAGGAGTATCCGTTTCCATAGCTGAAATATTTTTTTTCATGAAGACCTCGACAGGGAATGGTTATAGAATATATATGTGCCGGCAGAGGAGAAAATGACATCGGGCTTGCGGTTCTCCCCTTGTTCCAAGGCGTACCTTCTGGAACTTCACCCCTTAAAAAAAGAATTTCTAATTACCGCTTGCAATACAGAAGGAAATCATGTATAATTTTATCAATTTGGGCAAAAATCCGGCTTTCGTATCCCGGCGCCCTTCTAGGGAGAAGGTAATACTGCCTCCTGCGCACTATATGACACAGGAACAGCCGCGGCAAGGCAGGTGATCGCTTGTTTCGGCAATCCTCATGACAATGGATAAAGAAAGGACTGATTCCCACTTATGAAAGCATTTCTCATATTGGAGGATGGAACCGTATTCTGCGGCAGCAGTATCGGATCCGAAAGAGAAGTTATCAGTGAAATCGTATTTAACACATCCATGACCGGTTATCTGGAAGTCCTTACCGATCCCTCGTACGCGGGGCAGGCGGTAGTGATGACCTATCCTCTGATCGGCAACTACGGCATCTGCATGGAGGATATGGAATCCGACAGACCCTGGCCCGATGGTTTTATTGTCCGTGAACTATCCCGAATCCCCAGCAATTTCCGAAGCGGGGGCAGCCTTCAGTATTTCTTGGAAACCTATGACATTCCCGGTATCAGTGGTATTGATACAAGAGCCCTCACCAAAATTTTAAGAGAAAAAGGCACCATGAACGGCATGATTACGACTCATGTCTATGAAGATTATGCAGAACCGATCGCACGGATGAAGGAATATCGGGTGGCCGGTGTGGTAAAAGCGACATCCTGCGGGGAACCATATGTTCTGGAGCCGTCGGATCCCAATAAAGAGTCGGTATCCGTGCGCACGGCAAAAAGGACAAAAAGCATACAAAAGCGTGCCGGGGAGGGCAAGCGGGTGGCACTCCTTGATCTGGGAGCCAAGAAGAATATTGCCCGTGCTCTGACGGAGCGGGGGTGTCAGGTAACTGTGTATCCTTGTGATACCCCGGCGGAAAAGATTCTGGCAGCAGAACCAGATGGAATCATGCTGTCGAATGGGCCCGGGGATCCCAAGGAGAATACCGGGATCATCCGTGAGATACGAAAGCTTTACGAAGCTGAGGTTCCGGTTTTTGCCATTTGCCTGGGACATCAGCTTATGGCGCTGGCTGCCGGGGCGGATACCTATAAGCTGAAATACGGACATCGGGGAGGGAATCATCCGGTGAAGGATCTGGCGACCGGGCGGGTGTACATATCCTCCCAGAACCATGGCTATGCCGTGGATCCCGGAAGCCTGGATCCGCAGGTAGCAGTTCCGGCATTTGTCAATGTCAATGACGGCACGAATGAGGGACTGCAATACAAGAACAAGAATATTTTTACGGTACAGTTCCATCCGGAGGCCTGTCCGGGTCCTCAGGATTCCGGCTATCTGTTTGACCGGTTTATTGCAATGATGGGAGGGAATCAATAATGCCAAAGAATCCGGATATTAAGAAGGTGCTGGTGCTTGGCTCCGGGCCGATTGTCATCGGTCAGGCGGCAGAGTTTGACTATGCAGGTACGCAGGCGTGCCGTTCCCTCAAAGAGGAAGGCATCGAGGTGGTGCTGCTAAACTCTAATCCGGCCACCATAATGACAGATAAGGATATTGCAGATCGGGTATATATCGAGCCGCTGACGGTCGAGGTGGTGGAACAGCTGATCCGTAAGGAACATCCGGACAGTATCCTGCCGACTTTGGGTGGTCAGGCAGGACTGAATCTGGCAATGGAGCTGGAGGAATCCGGCTTTTTAAAGAGAAATGAGGTGCGTCTGATCGGAACCACGGCTCTGACCATCAAAAAGGCCGAGGATCGGGAGCTGTTTAAGGAAACCATGGAAAAAATCGGGGAGCCGGTGGCACCGTCAGATATTGTGGAAAATGTAGAGGACGGGCTGCGGATCGCCGCCGGGATCGGTTATCCGGTCGTGCTGCGTCCGGCCTACACACTGGGAGGAAGCGGCGGCGGTATCGCGCAGAATCCGGAGCAGTGCAGGGAGATCCTGGAAAACGGGCTGCGTCTCTCCCGCGTGGGCCAGGTTCTGGTGGAGCGCTGCATCGCCGGCTGGAAGGAAATCGAGTATGAGGTGATGCGGGACACTGCAGGCAATGTCATTACGGTCTGCAATATGGAAAATATCGATCCGGTAGGGGTCCATACCGGCGACAGCATCGTGGTGGCACCTTCCCAGACACTGGGAGATAAGGAGTATCAGATGCTGAGGACCTCAGCGCTGAATATCATTGCGGAACTGGGAATTACCGGCGGCTGTAATGTGCAGTATGCACTGAATCCGGACAGCTTTGAATATTGTGTGATTGAGGTGAATCCGAGAGTCAGCCGTTCCTCGGCGCTGGCCTCAAAGGCAACCGGCTATCCGATTGCCAAGGTTGCGGCGAAGATTGCGCTGGGTTACACCCTGGATGAGATCAAAAACGCAGTGACAAAGAAGACCTGTGCCTGTTTTGAACCGATGCTGGATTATTGTGTGGTGAAGATGCCCCGGCTGCCGTTCGATAAATTTCTCAGTGCCAAACGGACACTGGGTACGCAGATGAAGGCAACCGGCGAGGTGATGAGCATCTGCACCAGCTTTGAGGGCGCGTTGATGAAGGCGATCCGTTCGCTGGAGCAGCATACAGACAGTCTGCTTTCCTATGATTTCGGCGGGCTGGATGAGAAAGGGCTGAGAAAACAGCTCGAAAAGGTGGACGATCGGCGGATCTGGGTGATTGCCGAAGCGCTGCGGCGCGGATTTTCCTATGATGAGATTCACGAGATCACAAGGATTGATCCCTGGTTTATCGATAAGCTGGCAGTGCTGGTGGAAATGGAGCAGGCGCTGAAGGCCGGACCACTGACGGAAGAGCTTCTGCGGGAAGCCAAGCGTCTGGAGTTTCCGGATGAGGCGATATCCCGGCTGACGAAAGTGCCGGCAGCTGAAGTGACGGATATGCGCTGCCGCGCAAATATAAGGGCAGCTTATAAGATGGTGGATACCTGTGCGGCGGAATTCGCGGCAGAGACTCCCTATTATTATTCGTGTTTTGACGGAGTCAGTGAGGTGGAACCCAGTCATGAGAAAAAGAAGGTGCTGGTTCTGGGCTCTGGCCCGATCCGCATCGGACAGGGAATCGAGTTTGATTTCTGCTGCGTCCACAGCACCTGGGCATTTGCCAGAGAGGGCTATGAGACCATTATTATCAATAACAATCCGGAAACGGTAAGCACGGATTTTGATATTGCGGATAAGCTGTATTTTGAGCCCCTGACACCAGAGGATGTGCAGTCTATTGTGGATGTGGAGAAGCCGGACGGTGCAGTGGTGCAGTTTGGCGGGCAGACGGCGATCAAGCTGACGGAATCGTTGATGAAAATGGGCGTGCCGATTCTGGGGACAGCAGCCGAGGATGTGGATGCTGCTGAGGATCGTGAATTATTTGACCGCATTCTGGAGCAGTGCCAGATTCCGAGGCCGGCAGGACAGACGGTATTCACTGCAGAGGAAGCGAAAAAGGCCGCCGGTGAGCTGGGCTATCCGGTACTGGTGCGCCCCTCCTATGTGCTGGGCGGTCAGGGAATGCAGATTTGCATCAATGACCATGATGTGGATGAGTTTATCGGCATTATCAATCAGATTGCTCAGGATCATCCGATCCTGGTAGATAAATATATTGTGGGCAAAGAGATTGAGGTAGACGCGGTCTGTGACGGGAAAGATGTTCTGATTCCCGGCATTATGGAACACATTGAGCGGACAGGCGTGCACTCCGGCGACAGCATTTCCGTATACCCGGCGCCCAGCATCTCCCCAATGATTGAGGCAAAGCTGGTGGATTATACGGAAAAGCTGGCAAGGGCTCTGCATGTGAAGGGAATGATTAACATCCAGTTCATCGTGGCAGGGGAGGAGGTCTATATCATCGAAGTGAATCCCCGGTCATCGCGGACGGTTCCTTATATCAGCAAGGTGACAGGGATCCCCATCGTACCTCTGGCCACTCAGGTAATCTGCGGCCATACCTTAAGGGAGCTGGGATATCAGCCGGGCCTGCAGAGAAAGTCCGAGTATATCGCCATTAAGATGCCGGTGTTTTCCTTTGAGAAAATCCGCGGCGCGGATATCAGCCTGGGGCCGGAGATGAAGTCTACCGGTGAGTGCCTGGGAATCGCAAGGACCTTTAACGAGGCGCTTTATAAGGCCTTTGAGGGCGCAGGAATCAAGCTGCCGAGACATAAAAACATGGTGATTACGGTGCGCAAATCCGAACATGAGGCAGTGGTGGAGATTGCCCGCCGGTTCCAGAATGTGGGGTATAAGATTTTTGCGACCAGAGGAACAGCAAAGGCGTTGAATGACCATGGGGTGAAGGCGCTCACCGTGCGCAAGCTGGAGCAGGAGTCTCCCAATATCCTGGATCTGATTCTGGGTCATGAGATTGACTTGGTGATTGACATTCCACGGCAGGGCGCTGAGCGGAGCCGCGATGGGTTTGTGATCCGCAGAAATGCCATCGAAACGGGAGTCCATGTCCTGACCAGCCTGGATACGGCAGGAGCGCTGGCAACCAGCCTGGAGAACCGGGCAAAGGAGCTGACACTGATTGACATTGCAGAGGTAAAGAGCCGATAGGGAGGAAGATTCCATGCTGGAAGTAACCAATCTGTGCAAGTCTTACAAATCTCACAGGGTTCTGGATGATATATCGCTGACCGCAGGGCCGGGAGAATGCGTGGGGATTGTGGGAAGCAATGGGTGCGGAAAAACAACACTTTTGTCAATTCTGGCAGGAGCAGTCCGGGCAGACCGGGGAAGCATCTGCTTTCATGGACGGGAAGCAGTGGGGCATGCGAAAGTGTTTTATGAGGAGGCAGCCTACGTGCCTCAGGAAAACCCTCTGATCGGGGAGCTGACAGTGAAGGACAACCTGTCCTTGTGGTATCGGGGCAGCCGGATGCGGATGGAGGAGGATCTGCAGTCCGGCGCAGCCGCCATGCTTGGAATCCGGGAAATGCTGAAAAAGCCGGTGTCCACGCTGTCCGGCGGGATGAAAAAGAGGCTGAGCATTGCCTGTGCCCTGTCGAACCACGCCTCTGTGCTGATCATGGACGAACCGGGAGCCGCGCTGGATCTGGAATGCAAGGCGGATATCCGCAGATATCTCGGAGAATACAAAAAGAATGGGGGGACGATCCTTCTGACCTCCCATGAGCTTCCTGAGCTTTCCCTGTGCACAACGATGTATGTACTGAAAGACGGGAGGCTGCGCCGGGTGGAGACCGGGCTGGGAGAGGAAGAGATGATTGCGGCGTTTTAGAGGTGCTTTACTCTGTGCTTTCTTGGGGAATGGGGTTCCGGGGGGGGGGGGGGGGCAGTCTGTCGGGGATTTTTTCCGGTTTCGGGGTTAAGAGGCCCTAAAGTTTCTGAATTTTGCTAAAAGCAAAACGAAAATACCCAAACTCGCTGCGCTCAGACAGTGGGTATTTTCGTTTTAACGCAAAATCCAGAAACTTAAGGGCCTCTAAACCCCTGCAAAGTCAAAAATCCCCGACAGACTGCCCCGGCCCCCTCCCTTCCTCCAGGGCTGAGCACTACCGATGGCCTCTTATTTGAAGCTGTCATGTGATTGTCAGTAGTCTGGGAAAAGGGGATATTCAGCCTGGGAATCAGGGGAGAACCGCAGCCGGAAATGGTCTGCGGATTTTGACTTTGCAGAGATTTAGAAGTCCTTAGATTTCTGAGTTTTGCGTTGAAACGGAAATCCACACTGTTTGAGCGCAGCGAGTTTGTGGATTTCCGTTTCGCTTTTAGCAAAAATCAGAAATTTTAGGAATTCTTAATCTCGAAACCGGAAAAATCCGCAGACCATTTCCGGCTGCGGTTCTCCCCTGATTCCCAGGCGTACCCTTTGGGATAGCTTTTTTGACTGGCACTGGCCGTGAAAAGTATCCTTTCAGGGAACTTGTAAGGATGCCGGAAAAAAATGCAATGGTAAAATGGGAAAAAGTATAGTATAATGGGCTTTATGCTAGTCGGAAGAAAATACCATGGGCCAGAGAGTGCGGCAACAGGCAGACGGGAGGAAAGATTATGAAGTGCAGCTATTGTGGAAATGAATTACAGGAGCAGGATTTGGTATGCTCTTTTTGCGGAAAGCCGGTGGAGGAATCCAAAGAGGCAGAGGAAGGCAAAGAGAGTCTGACAGAGGAGAAGGCGGAAGGAACGGCTGAGTCTAAGGAAGATGCCAGTGATGAAGAGAAGAAAACTATTGTGGAAGAAGCCGGAGTGGAGAAAGCCGATGCAGGCTCTGACTGGCAGAGTCCGGGGGAGAAAGAGCCGGAGGGAGGAGATCCTGGGACAGCTTCTGTGGGAGAGGCGTCTTTGGAACCGCCGAAAAAGAAGAACGGCGCAAAGCTTGCCGTGATTGCGGCGGCAGCTGCGGCTGTGGTGGGAATCGGAGCTTTTGCGGCCGTGAAGATGATGGAAAAGGATCCGAAGGAGGTTGTCATTGCGGCCTTTGAGAACATCTATACAGAAGACCAGGTGGATCCGTTAGAGGAGCTGTTCGGGCTGTCAGAGTTTGGGCAGTATACAGCGGCTGACAGCCAGCAGGTAACGACAGAGCTGGTACTGGAGAACTGCTCCGAGGAGGCTGTCAACCGGCTGGCCGGCGGTGGGATCCGCACGGATGTCCGCTTTGACAATGAGAATCAGAAGGGTTCTTTGGATCTGGCAATCTTATTTAACAATATGGATTTGGCGAAATTGAATCTCTATTATGGGGATCGGATGATCATGGCCGCGGTTCCGGAGCTGAGCAGTAAGGTGTTTACGCTGGATGTGGGAGAAGGGCTGGCGGACCGTCTGAAGAATTCTCCGACACTGGGGCCGGTTCTGGAGGATTCCGATGTCGATGTGGAGGAGCTGGCGGACTTTTATGAGGAGTATATGGCCTGGATCCAGGCAAAGCTGGAGGATGGGACCTCTTCGGATCCTTACGGACTGAAGGATGTGTGGAAGCGTTATCAGGAAGGCAGTCAGGCGCAGGAGAATTTTAAGGCGGCCCTGACCGTGGAAAAGGCCGGGAAGGGGAACTTCCAGATGGATGGCAAGGAGGTATCCTGCAAGGGATACCAGGTGCATGTGAGTAAGGATTCTCTGATTTCGTTTCTGCGGACCTCGGCAGACTTCTTTCTGGAGGATGAAGAACTGAAGGAGAATTTCCTGGAAAATCTGCGGATCAGCCTGCGTCTGACCGAGATTATCGGCGGTACGGATGCCACAGAGGCTTTGGGCGGTCTGTCTGCAGAGGAGCAGCTTAACGAGGGCTATGAGCAGGTAAGACAGTCCGTGGATGAAGCTATTGACACCCTGGACGAGGCTCTGGGGGATGTTGAGATGCTGGTACATGTGGATCCGAAAGGGCGTCTGGCTTCTGTGGAGGGAAATACTTCTGTGAAGGCCAGAGGAGAGGTCATAGCTGTGGACTTCTCTCTGGCGCTGCAGGGCGGAAGCTACCTGACCCAGAATGCGCAGGCCAAGGTGGTGCTTGCCGGGGACGGAGAGAATTTCACTATGGAGCTGCTGAAGCAGGGAACCTATGACCAGAAGAGCCTGACCGGAGATATTGCCCTGGATTTGTACGGAGATGGTGACGGGGAACATATAGGACTGATGTTTGGCGGCACGTATGATGCAGAGAGCGGGGACTTTTCCCTGCGGGCAGAGGGATCATCGGCTGAGGAGAAGGTACTGGGACTGTCAGCAGCGGGGGTTGTCAGTGAGTTGGAGAAAGGTTCTGTCCTGCATGTGGATATGGATGAGATCCGGGTGGATGTACCGAGCTCGGAAGTTCTTAATATCGCAACCGGGGATGTCTACGTCACATTCAGCGGGGAATATGACCTGCGGCCGCTTTCCGGTGAGGTAACGGAACCTGAGGGTGAGAAGCTGGATATCGTGGCGGCCACTGAGGAAGACTGGCAACAGGTTATGATGGAAGCCTATCTGGGAATTATGGATATTGCCAGCCAGCTGGGTTCGGTGATGAATTAAAGAAATCGGGGAACAGGGATATGTCGGTGTATCTGGTTTACTGGAAGCTGGAACTGAAAAGAGCATACCAGAGATTCCCACAGATGCTTGCGGGGGCAATCGCACTGCTGTTTCTGGCAGGGGCGATTGCCCTTTTGGCAGGGCGTGCTTTGTATGGGGATGCGGCGGTAAGCCGGGTAACAGTCGGGGTGACGGTACCCGGGGATGCATTGTCCAGACAGATGGTTTCCATGATCAGCTCTCTGGACAGCGTGAAGAGCTTATGTGATTTTCAGTATCTGGAACGGGAAGAATGTCTTAAGGGACTGCAGGATGGCCGTCTGAATGCGGTAATGGATCTGCCGGAGGGTCTGATTCAGGGGATCATGGAGGGGAGCAATCCTCCTGTAAGGGTTCTGCTGCCAAAGGATGCCTGGTTAGAAAGCCGGATCTTTAAAGAACTGACAGAGGCCGGAGCCGGGACCCTGGGAGCGTCCCAGGCGGGAATCTATGCGGGAAATGAGCTCTGCCTGCAATATGGCCTAGAGAGTGCGATTCCGAAGCTGGAGCAGGATTTGAATCAGATCTATCTGTCCTACAGTCTGCCGCGGGAGGATTATTTCCGTCACCTGCGGGTCAGTGCCACAGGGGATGTCGGGGTGCCGGTTTTCTACGGAATCAGTGCCTATGTCTTGCTTTTGCTGTTGCTTGCGATCCCGGTATCCGGGTATCTTTTGCCGTTTACTCCGGTCATGCGGCAGAAGCTGACACTGGCAGGAGCAGGAAATGCAGGCCGGGCCTGGGGCAGGATCGCGGGCCTGGGAAGCCTTTTCTTTGTGATGACGTTTTTGATGGGGGCGTTGATACAGGGATTGTGCCTTCTGTGGGATATATTGCCGGGGGAGCATTTCTCAGAGCTGTCCGAATTGCTGGGGACAGGGAAGGCGGCAAAGCTGTGCGAAATACAGACGACTGCCAGAGGAAGCGATATGGGCTTTGGCGCGGTTCTGTCATGGGCAGCCTCTGCGCTGACACTGCTTCTGGTATGTCTGGCGGCAGCTGCTCTGGCGGCACTGATTTACCAGGCAGCAGGATCCCTTCTGGGCGGAATTATGCTGCTGTTTCTGACCGTGACGGCACAACATTTTCTGGCAGGAGGATTCCTGCCGGCGGTCTTTCTGCCGAAGACCCTGCAGCAGCTGGCGCCGGGGATGCCTTCAGCGGTTCTGATGGCAGGGGTGCAGATGGCACTGACAAAGGTATGGTCCCTGGCTGTAGTCGGAAGGCTGCTGGCATTGCTGCTTGTGTGTTTCCTGCTGACCGTGTTGTTTGAGAGGCGGGAAAGGTAATCAGAAGGAGGAGAAAAATGGCGAATGGCAAAGGAGATGGAGGATTGTGAGCAGAATCGGAATCTGGTTTTTTCTGTCTTGTAAGCGATATCTGCACCGGTGGTCGTTTCTGCTGATTCTTCTTTTACTCCCGCTGGGAACCTTTCTGATCCGGGAGTCTCAGAAAGAGGAAGCGGCAGAGATCCGGATTGCGGTATGCGTGAAACAGGAGGATGCCTTTCGGGCAGGCTCCGAAGAGGAAAACGCAAAGGAAGGGTTTGAAAAGCAGCTTTTGGAGGCACTGATAAGCAGGAAGCCGGAGGAGGGACTGTTTCATTTTTATCGCTGTGAGAATGAGCAGCAGGTGAGGGATGAGGTGGCATCCCGGAGGGCAGAGTGCGGATATGTGATCCCGGCAGACTTAAAAAAGCAGCTTGACCGCAAAAAATTCAAACGGTGCATCCGGGTTTATTCCGCCCCCTCCACCATCGCGGCACAGCTGTCCTCGGAAGTGGTCTTTGCTGCGATGATTGAGCTCTATGACCGGGAGCTGTTTGAGAAATACATGACGGAAATGCTGGATACGGCGGAAACCGGGGAAAAAGATAATAGCGGCGGGATCCTGGAAGCTTATGACAGATGGAAAGAGAATGGAAGTACCTTTCATTTTACCTATGAATCCGTTGATTGGCAGGGACAGACAGACGAAGAACTGCCCGCGGCGTCCGTCTTTCCGGTACGGGGTATCGTGGCAGTCTATCTGTTTGTGGTTGGCCTTTACAGTGCCGCGATCAGCCTGGCAGATGAAAGAAAGCATCTGTTTCTGGCAATCCCCTATGGCAGCCGGACCGGGTGCCGCCTGGCAGCAATGGCAGCTCCGGTCTTTCTGGCAGGAATCTCCGGCCTGGCGGCGCTTGTGACCGGGAATACCGGCTGGCGGGGAATCTGCGAGCTTACGGCATTGGCTGGCTACGGCGCCGCAGTGGTAATATTTTCCTGGGCAGTGCGTCTGATCTGCCGGCGGGAAGCGCTGATCTGCTGCCTGATTCCTTTTTTCCTTGTGGGCAGCCTGGTATTTTGTCCGGTATTTTTAGATATCGGAAAATACATTCCGGAATTCCGGATTCTGGGAAAATTCTTCCTGCCGGGGTATTATCTGAAGCTTTTTGGATGAGGAAGGCGATCCAAGAGGTACGCCTTGGAATAAGGGGGAGTGCGGCGGCTCTCAGCTCTGGAAAAAAGGTTCCCCGGATTGCGTTTGCAGGATGCCTAGAAACTCTTAGCTCGCAGGAATCTGCGTCAGGAGCAAAAATGCAGCTGTCTGAGCGCAGCGAGTTCTGCATTTTTGCTCCTGCCTTTAGCAGATTCCTGCAAGCTTAGAGTTTCTGCATCCGAAACCCGAGATCCGGGGAACCTTTTTTCCAGAGCTGAGAGCCGCCGCGCTCCCCCTTTTCCATGGCGTACCTTCTGAAAATACTTCAGCGAGGCATAAATTAACAGGATAGTAACTTGTATTTCCCAGGAAACGGAGTTATAATGTTTGGGAAAAAGGGGGACAGGCTCATGTTTTTTGTGATATTTGCAGTGTGGCTGATTCTGAATGGCAAGATAACGGCAGAGATTTGCTTCTTCGGCATCGGAATATCAGCGGCGCTGCTTTTTTTTATGTGCCGTTTTATGGAATACAGCCTGAAAAAAGAGCTGCTGCTGTTTTATCTGACACCGCTTCTGGTCCGCTATTTCTGGGTGCTTGTGAAAGAGATTGTCAAGGCAAATATCTGCGTATTGCGGATCATTCTCTCACCGGAGCTGCAGCCGGAGCCGGCGTTTGTGTACTTTACTACCAGGCTAAGGAGCGGCATGGCGAAGCTTTTGCTGGCGAATTCTATTACCCTGACTCCGGGAACCATTACCATATCCGTAGAGAATGACCGTTTCTGCGTGCATTGCCTGGACAAGGAGCTGGCAGAGGGGATGGAGGAATCCGTGTTCGTGGATCTTCTGGAAGAGATGGAGGCAAAGGAGGCACAATGGAACTGCTGAATAAAGGTTGTGACTGGCTGCTGACCAGTGCGGTGATTGTACTGGCTGTGCTGATCATTGTGAGTCTGATACGTTCCGTGCGGGGGCCGCGGATTGCGGATCGGATCATTGCCGTCAATATGATCGGAACCATGGTGATCCTGATCCTTGCCATTTTGTCCGTGTATCTGGAGGAAAGCTACCTGGTGGATGTGTGCCTGATCTATGCGATGATCAGTTTTCTGGGCGTGGTGGTGCTCTGCAAAGTGTATACCGGGGTATATCTGCAGAAAAAGCAGATGCAGGCAGACCTAAACGCAGTAGAGGATAACTTGAGAAGACAGGAAAAACGCGATGACATGGCAGGCAGCGCGGCGCGTGCCGAAACGTTGAAAAAGGAGGAGCGCTTGTGACTGGGGAATGGATACGTTTTGTGGCGGCGGCAGGTCTTTTGGTTCTGGGATTGATTTTTGAGATTCTGGCAGTGTTCGGGGTGAACCGTTTTCATCGGGCGCTGAACCGGATGCATGCGGCGGCTATGGGAGATACGCTGGGAATTCTGTTTGTACTGCTGGGGCTGATGGTGCTTCGGGGATTTTCCATGGATTCCCTGAAGCTGCTGACAGTGGTGGCATTTTTCTGGATTGCGTCGCCGGTGTCAGGTCATATGATCAGCCGATTGGAGGCGATGACGGATGAAAAGCTGGGCGAGATTATCGTGATTCACAGGGAAAACGAAGAGCCGGAATCCAAAGGAAAGGAATGACGGAAATGAGATTTTTTGAGATGATATTGCTGCTGAGCCTGGTGGTTTGTGCCGTTTCCGTGGCATTTACCAGGGATTTGCTTACCTCAATCGTGATTTTTATGTCATACAGTCTGATTATGTGTGTCCTTTGGGTGCTGCTGCAGTCTCCGGATCTGGCAATTACGGAGGCAGCAGTAGGGGCGGGGGTCACCAGCATCCTGTTCTTTGTGACATTAAAGAAGATACGGGCAATCCGAAAGGAGGACGGGAATGAGCAGACGAAGAGATGATTATGAAAGCAGCTGGTGGCGCAGGTTCAAAAGCTGGGTGGATGGTGAGACGGATCTGCTGGCGGAGGGGATGGAGATCCGGATACCGCAAGTGCCCGGGGACGGGAATGGGGAGACAAAGCAGCCCGGATCCCAGGCACGTCAGGCCGGGACGGATGGTGAGACAAGGCAGCTCGGATCCCAGGCATATCAGGCCGGGGCGGATGACGGAAAAGACCGGCCGCCGCATCTGTTTTATGAGAGCCGCGGTATCCGCTGGTTCCGCAGATTTTACCAGGTGATGTCGGTGCTTCTGTGCCTGAGTATTATTTTTGTGCTTTTATGGACCATAGCCTGTCTGCCGGCTATCGGAAATGCCGGAAATCCCGACAATAATGAGGTGTCTGCCCGTTATATCGAGAAAGGATTGCAGGAAACCGGCGCGGTTAACATTGTGACAGGAATGATTCTGGATTATCGGGCATTCGATACTTTTGGTGAGTCCTGTGTGCTTTTTATCGCCTCCTGCTGTGTGCTGGTGCTTCTGCGGATTGATGCCAAAGACGGGGATATCCAGACAAGAAAGCGTCTGGAAATGGCGGATGACAGGAGGTTTGAACCAAAGGAGGATATCATTCTCCAGAAATGTGCCTGTGTGCTGGTGCCGCTTATCCTGGTGTTCGGGATCTATATTGTGCTGAACGGGCATCTTTCGCCAGGCGGAGGCTTTTCCGGAGGGGCGGTGCTGGGTTCGGGACTGATTCTTTATCTGAATGCCTTTGGTTTTCAGAAGACGGAACGTTTTTTTACAGAGAAGATTTACCGGAGAATCACGCTGTGTGCGCTGACGTTTTACTGTATGGCGAAAAGCTATTCCTTTTTTACAGGCGCCAATCACCTCAAAAGCGGAATTCCCTTAGGAACGCCGGGGACGATTCTGAGCAGCGGCCTGATTCTGCCGCTGAATATCTGCGTGGGGCTGGTGGTGGCCTGCACCATGTATGCCTTTTATGCATTGTTCCGAAAAGGGGGAATGTAGCATGAATACACCGCTGTTTGTCAATATGGAGGAAACCGTGTCCATCATTCTGTTCGGAATCGGGTTCACAATGCTGATGCTCCACCGGAACCTGATCAAAAAGATCCTGGGCATGAATATCATGGATACGGCCGTGTACCTGTTTCTGGCTGTGAAGGGTTATATCCGCGGACGGATGGTGCCGATCGTGGCGGACGGGATTCAGGATGTGTCCGCCTATATCAATCCGGTTCCCAGCGGCCTGGTTCTGACGGGAATCGTGGTCTCGGTGAGTACTACGGCGCTGATGCTGGCACTGACGATCCGGCTGTATGAACGTTACGGTTCGCTGGATCTGGATGAGATTCTCATGCGGGCAAAAGAGGAGGAGAGAGCATGAGCCTGGTACAGAACTTTCCGTTTTTCTCCATTATCCTGGCCATGTTTTCGGGAATTCTTTCCTCTGTGCTGGACGGAAAAAAGGCGAGGAATGTAAGCCTGGCAGCGATTGTTATGACCACGGTCATGTCTGCGGCAGTGCTGCATTTCTGTGTCAGGACCGGGCAGAGCTATACGTATATGATGGGACATTTTCCGGCTCCCTGGGGCAATGAGATCCGGGCCGGGGTGCTGGAGGGACAGACGGCAGTTCTGTTTGGAGTGGTGATGTTTCTGGCTGTTGTGGGAGGGATGGACCACACGGCCATGGATGTGGAGGAAAGCAAGCAGAATCTGTTTTACATTATGATTGATCTGATGCTGAGCTCGCTGCTGGCTCTGATCTATACCAATGATCTGTTTACTGCCTATGTGTTTGTGGAGATCAATACCATCGCCGGGTGCGGACTGATTATGATCCGGCAGATCGGACGCAGCCTTTCCTCAGCAATCCGTTATATGATTATGAGCCAGTTGGGCTCGGGGCTTTTTCTGATCGGACTCAGCCTTTTGTATGATGTCACCGGACATCTCTTGATGAGTCCGGCAAAGGAAGCCGTGGCAGCAATCGAGGCAGCAGGGCTTTATGAGGTTCCGATGCTGGTGATTATGGCTGTGGTCAGCGTGGGACTGGCGATCAAAAGCGGGCTGTATCCCTTCCATTACTGGATTCCGGATACTTATGGCTACGCCACCCCGACAGCAAGTGCGGTTCTGTCCGGGCTGGTGTCGAAGGGATATATTTTTCTGCTGATCAAGATTTTCTACCGGGTGCTGGGAAGGGAGAATGTCATTGCAAGCCAGATTGTAAACGTATTGTTTGTGTTTGGACTGGCAGGAATGCTGATGGGCTCGGTTCATGCGATCCTGGAGCGGGATACCAGAAGAATGATCGCCTATTCGTCGGTGGCGCAGATCGGATATATCTATATGGGAATCGGTCTGGGGACGCAGGCTGGGATGGTGGCGGCGCTCTTCCACATGTTTACCCATTCAGCGACAAAGGCGCTTTTGTTCATCAGTGCGGTAGGGCTTTATGAGGTGTCCGGGGATCGGAAGGATTTCCGGAGCCTGCAGGGTTCCGGGTATCGTAATCCACTGGCAGGGATCGGGTTTGCGGTCGGCTCTTTGTCCATGGTGGGCTTTCCCATGCTGTCCGGCTTTATCTCCAAACTGCTGTTTGCCACCTCGGCGCTCCAGAGTCCTCATAAAATGCTGCCGACAGTGATTGCTCTGGCGATCAGCACGATATTGAATGCCGTATATTTTCTGCGGCTGGTGATCACGCTTTACACGATACCGGAAGCAGAAAATGCTGCTGGCAAAGGAAACGATAAGCGGCAGAGAGTATTCGTGGCCGCGAAAGGTCAGGGGGAAGCGTCGGCGTTTCCAGCCAGTTCCCGAAAACTGCGGCTGGCAATTGTCAGTTTTATTCTGCTGAATCTGGTACTGGGACTCTGCTCTCAGCCGATTGTAAACCAAATCGGAAACGGTCTGACGATGTTTGAGTAGGAGAATCAATCATGTATGCAATCGAAGAAAATATCATTTTGCTGCTGCCGGTCGTGTTGCCGACGGCAGTGGGGACAGCGATCCTTATGGTTCCGGGATTTGACAGGAACCGGGGGCGGATAATCGCTGCAGTGTTGGGAACCCTTCTCGTGGAGGCAGCGCTGGCGGGGCTGGCTCTGGCAACCGGCGGCAGTCTGGTTTTGTGGCAGCTGACAGAGACCGTGGCTCTCAGCTTTCATGTGGATGGGATCAGCCGCCTGTTTGCTGCGCTTACCGTGGGAGTCTGGCTGCTGGTGGGAATTTATTCCGTATCCTATATGAAACAGGAAGAGGAGGAACGCCGGTTTTTCGGATTCTATCTGATTGTACTGGGAGTTCTGGTGGGGCTGGATTTTTCGGGAAACCTGATTACCTTGTATGTATTTTATGAGCTGATGACCCTGACCTCTCTGCCGCTGGTTCTTCATGAGCGGACCAAGGAGGCAGTGGCGGCAGGACTGAAATATCTGTTCTATTCGGTGGCCGGCGCATTTCTTGCCCTGTTCGGAATCTTTTTGCTGATGCAGATCTGCGGGAACCAGCCCTTTGTGCCGGGCGGCTTGATCGTACGCCTTCCCGGGGAGGGACTGGTGTCTTTCCAGGAGGGGATGGGGAGCGGTGGGACTCCGGTGAAAGAGGGGCTGTTTCTGGCTGCTGTTTTCTGCATGCTTGTGGGCTTTGGCGCCAAGGCAGGAATGTTTCCGCTTCATGGCTGGCTGCCCACGGCCCATCCGGTGGCTCCGGCGCCGGCCAGTGCAGTACTGTCCGGAGTTATCACGAAATCAGGGGTGCTGGCAGTGATCCGGGTCGTTTATTTTGCGGTGGGGCCAAAGGTGCTTCGGGGAACCTGGGTACAGCAGGTGTGGATTCTTCTGACATTGCTCACGGTATTTATGGGTTCCATGCTGGCATATAAGGAACCGGTGCTCAAGAAACGTCTGGCCTATTCCACGGTCAGCCAGGTTTCCTATGTTCTGTTTGGTCTGAGCATGCTGCAGAGTCAGGCATTTGTGGGAGCCTTGTCCCATGTGGTGTTCCATTCCCTGATCAAGAACGCCTTGTTTCTCTGTGCCGGCGCTGTTATTGTGATGACCGGGAAGACGCGGGTAAGGGATATGAGGGGGCTGGGAGAGAAAATGCCGCTGCTGCTTGGCTGTTATACCGTGGCGGCTCTGGCTTTGGTGGGGATCCCACCGGCCAGCGGTTTTGTCAGCAAATGGTATCTGGCCGTAGGAGCGCTGGCTTCGGGAACGGGAGTCTGGGCCTGGCTGGGACCGGTGGTTCTGCTGGTGAGTGCGCTTTTGACGGCGGGATATCTGCTGCCGCTGACGATCCAGGGCTTTTTTCCGGGAACATACGGTAAGGAGGATGTGGATGCCGGGCAGGGGAAGGCCGGACCAGAGGCAAGGCAGGAACCGTCCGGGTGGATGATGGGCCCGATTCTCATTCTGACGGCAGGAGCGCTGCTGTTTGGCTGTTTTCCGGGCGCCTTGCTTGCTGCGCTTGAGACACTGGCCGGGGCAGTGCTGTAACGGAGGGATGGTTATGAAAGAAATACTTCTGGCAGTGCCGGTTTTGCTTCCGATTGCAGGAGGGGCAGGGATGCTGGCCATGCATCTGGGTACCGGAGGAAAAAATGACGACCGGCGCCTGATGCTTTTGACCGCTGGATTGGTGGCGGTGAACAGTCTGGTGATTTTCTGGCTGCTGCGGTTTGGGACGGGAGCCGGCCTGGTGCTGTTTCGGTTGTTCGGGAATCTAACCGTGCGCTTTGAGCTGGATCCGATGGGGAGAGTATTTGCCGGCCTGATTGCCTTTTTGTGGCCGTTTGCAACACTGTATTCTTTTGAATATATGAAGCATGAGGAGAGGAAGCCGACGTTCTTTGCCTACTATGTGATGACCTATGGGGTGACATCCGGGATCGCCCTGGCCGGGAATCTGGTGACCATGTATCTCTGTTATGAAATGCTGACTTTGGTGACCTTCCCGCTGGTGCTTTTTCCTATGACAAAAGAGGCCAAGAGGGCCAGCCGCCGGTATCTGTACTATTCCATCGGCGGGGCCGCGTTTGCTTTTATCGGGCTGGTGTTTGTGCTGAGCTTTTCCAGAACCGGAAATACAGATTTTATACCAGGAGGGGTGCTGAATCTGGAAGCGGGCAGAGCGCAGCGAAATCTGCTCCTTCTGGTATATGTGCTGGCGTTTTTCGGCTTTGGAGTCAAGGCGGCGCTTTTTCCGCTGCATGGCTGGCTTCCGAAAGCCACGGTGGCCCCGACACCGGTGACGGCGCTTCTGCATGCAGTGGCAGTGGTAAAATCCGGCGCCTTTGCTATTCTGCGTTTTACGTATTTCAGTTACGGGACGGAATTTTTGCGGGGAAGCTGGGCACAGGAGATCGTGATGGCCGCGACGTTGGCAACCATTGTTTTTGGCTCTACCATGGCAGTCCGGGAAATTCACTGGAAACGGCGCTTGGCCTACTCTACGGTCAGCAATCTTTCTTATATTCTGTTTGGAGCCGCAATGATGAGTCCTTTGGGACTGGCAGCTGCCCTCAGCCATCTGGCAGTACATGCCTTCATGAAAATCTGCTCCTTTTTCTGTGCCGGGGCAGTGATGCATCAGACGGGAAAGACTCAGGTGTATGAGCTGGATGGTCTGGGAAAGGAAATGCCTGTGACCTTTGCCTGTCTGACGGTGGCCAGCTTATCGCTGATGGGGATTCCGCTGTTTGGCGGCTTTATCAGCAAATGGAATCTGGTACAGGCAGCATTTGCCTGCGGCAGCAGAAGTGACGGAATGATGTCGGAGAGTGCAATTGCCCTGCCGGCTGCTGCGGGAGCTGGGGTATGGCTGCCCTATGTGGGAGTGGCAGTTATCCTGTATTCGGCATTGATGACCGGGATCTATATGCTGACCGTGCTGGTGCGGGCATATTTTCCCAAAGTGGCGGTTGGGGATACAGGAGGAGAGGAGGGCGGGAATTGCAGGAGCCAGGAGGGCAGGACAAAGTTTCGGGATCCTGGCTGGATGATGCTGACGCCTCTTCTGATTTTTGCGGCTGTGATTCTTGTCCTGGGACTGCATTCGGCTCCGCTTATGCGTCTCTTGGCAGAGATAGGGGGTGAAGCGGGATGAACCTTGGGGGAAGTTTAAGCATTCCGGGGCTGTGCGGGCATGGGCTGCATTTCCAGACAGACGGATTCCGGCTGGTATACCTGGCAGTCGCGGTGCTGATGTGGAGCATCAGCGGGATCTTTTCACAGGAATATATGGCGCATTATGAAAAGCGGCGGCGGTACGATTGGTTCTTCTGGGCCACCTTTGTGGCTACGGCAGGAGTTTTTCTGTCTGCGGATTTTTTTACCACCTTTGTGTTTTTTGAGATCATGTCCTTTACTTCTTATGTATGGGTGGCTTTTGATGAGAGGCCGGAAAGCCTGCGGGCAGCAGAGACGTACCTGACTGTGGCAGTGATCGGCGGCATGGTGATGCTGATGGGGCTTTTTCTTCTGGAGGATCTGTGCAAAACGCTGAGGTTTGACGAGCTGGCAAAGGCAGCAAAGAGGGTTCCGCGAAGCCGGCTTTATGTGGCAGGCGGGCTTTTGCTGTTCGGATTCGGAGCCAAGGCGGGCTGCTTTCCGCTGCACATCTGGCTGCCCAAGGCACACCCGGTGGCTCCGGCGCCGGCCAGCGCCCTGCTGTCAGGAATTCTGACCAAGGCAGGGGTGTTCGGGATCATTGTGATTTCCTGCAGAATGTTTGGCGCAGACCAGCTTTGGGGTACGGGAATCGCCTGCCTGGGAACAGTTACCATGTTTTGGGGGGCTCTTTTAGCTCTGTTCTCTGTGAATCTGAAGCGTACCCTGGCATGCTCTTCGGTGTCCCAGATCGGATTCATTGTCACCGGGATCGGCATAAGCTGCCTTTTGCGGGCAGCTGGCGAGAGCGGCGCTATGGCGGTGCGGGGAGCCTTTCTTCACATGATCAACCATTCCCTGTTTAAGCTGGTGCTGTTTCTGTGCGCTGCGGCAGTCTTTATGAACCTGCATCAGCTGGATCTGAATGATATCCGCGGCTTTGGCAGAAAAAAGCCGTTGCTTCTGTTTTGTTTTCTGATGGGAGCGCTGGGAATCGGCGGGATGCCGCTGTGGAGCGGATATGTGAGCAAGACCCTGCTGCATGAGAGCATTGTGGAATATACTCAGGCGGCAGCGGCAGGACTGCCGGCCGCTTCTGCAGGCAGTGGGACGGAGGTGTCCGGCCGTGTGATTACGGGAATCCTTAACGTGACAGGTCATGCGGCTTTCTGGCGGGCGGCAGAATGGATCTTTCTGGTCAGCGGCGGTATGACCGTGGCTTATATGCTGAAGCTGTTTGTCGCATTGTTTGTGGAGCGTCATCCGGACAGGCAGGAGGAATTTGATAATATGTCGTCCTGCTATATGAGGAGCGCAAGCAAGGCAGCACTTGTGCCGGCAGCGGCGCTTTTGCCCTTGCTGGGAATGACGGCCCATCAGAGCCTGGATCGGCTGGCGGATCTGGGACAGACGTTTTTCGGCCAGAGCGGACCGGCCCATCGGGTGGATTACTTTTCCTTCGGCAATCTGAAGGGCGGCCTGATCTCGATCGGTATCGGCATTATCCTGTACCTGACAATCGTCCGCGGCTGGATGATGAAAGGGGAAGTACGGCAGGATCGGGAAAGCAACCAAACAGCGTCAGGAAACCGGTACTATCGGGACTGCTGGCCGGCCTGGCTGGATCTGGAGAATCTTTTGTACCGTCCCCTTATTCAGACAGCTTTGCCGGGAATCTGCGGCGCGGCCTGCAGGTTCGTGGATCGTTACCTGGTTTCCTGTACCGTAACTGTATTTCTGGCATGTTCGTCCGTTCTCTGCCGTGCAATGGATCAGCTGACAGACGGGGCGATCCGTCTGGCCAGGGAAAGCACGCACAGCCAGCTTCCCCGGGCGTCAAGACAATCGAGGCCAGGCACCGCACAGGCAGGAGGTTTTTTTGCTAAGCAGAAGAGAAGGTGTACAGAAAGAAAAGAACAGCTGGCAGAGCGCCTTCTCTGGCTGGAGAAGCGGATTCAAAAAAACGGCCGGCTGGTGGAGGAGAGCTTTTCCTTCGGGCTGATGCTGTTTGCCGTCGGGCTGTGCCTGACATTAGGGTATTTGCTGCTGGTATTCGTGCGGAACTGAAAAGGCTACGCTCCACGGAGTGGGGTTCCGAGAGGTACGCTCTGGAAAAAGGGTTCCCCGGCTTGCGGGTTTCGGATGCAGAAACTCTAAGCTTACAGAAATCTGCTAAAAGCAGGAGCAAAAATACAGAACTCGCTGCGCTCAGACAGCTGTATTTTTGCTCCTGACGCAGATTCCTGCGAGCTAAGAGTTTCTATGCATCCTGCAAACGCAAGCCGGGGAACCCTTTTTCCAGAGCTGATATTTGTCGGTGTCGGAAAAAATATTCTATGAAGCTTTTGGCTATCGGTCTCTGGTAATGCTTAGCCTTGTAGGAGGGGAGAAAAGCCGCTGGAACTGGTCTGCCGCTTTTGACTTTGCAGAGATTTAGAAGTCCTTAAATTTCTGAGTTTTGCGTTGAAACGAAAATCCGCTCTGTCTGAGCGAAGCGAGTTTGCGGATTTTCGTTTCGTATTTAGCAAAAATCAGAAGTTTTAGGAATTCTTAATCTTGAAACCGGAAAAAGCGGCAGACCAGTTCCAGCGGCTTTTCTCCCCTCCTACAAGGCGTACCTTTCGGTAAAATTAACTAACTGACATTGCTCATGAACAGTAAGCTAAAAGAGATTTGGCTGGCGAATGACGGAAAAATTAGTATTGACAAAAGCCGGTTTTCCTTTTATACTTTTAGCAGTGTGTTACTGATAAAGAAGTTCTGTCAGGCATAAACTACCCATAACGCGGCAAGCTTGTTGTGGAAAGGGGGGTTTATGTCTTTTTGCCGTCTGTGGATAGTTCATGCCGCAAAATCTAAGGAAAGGTGGATATAAGAAATGAAAGACAAGATTTTTGGTGTATTACAGCGGGTCGGACGTTCCTTTATGCTCCCGATCGCAATTCTCCCGGTAGCCGGACTTTTGCTGGGAATCGGAGGTTCCTTTACCAATGCGACCATGATCCAGGCATATCATCTGGAAGCAATCCTGGGACCAGGAACGCTGTTGAATGGATTTTTGAACATCTTAAACAGCTGCGGCAATGTGGTTTTTGAGAATCTGCCTCTATTGTTTGCCATCGGTGTGGCTGTGGGTATGGCAAAGCAGGAGAAGGAGGTGGCAGCGCTGGCCAGCGTGATTGCCTTTTTCATCATGCACACGGCGATCCATGCATTACTGGTGCTTTCCGGCCGGCTGGTGACTGTGCCGGAGGTGATGGACGGGGCAGGAAATGTCCTGGCGGGTATGGTTGGCTCCGTGGAGCAGACAGTAGGGATGCTGGACGGCTCGGTGACGAAGGTTCTGGGGATTTCCTCTTTGCAGATGGGGGTATTCGGCGGTGTGATCGTGGGGCTTGGTGTTGCGGCCTTGCACAATAAATATTATAAGATTCAGCTGCCGCAGGTGCTGTCCTTCTTTGGAGGAACCAGGTTTGTGCCGATTATTTGCAGCGTAGCCTATATCTTTGTGGGTATTCTCATGTATTTTGTGTGGCCGGTGATCCAGACCGGAATCTATGGGCTGGGAGCGCTGGTGAACAGTTCCGGATATGTGGGAACCTGGATTTATGGAATCATTGAAAGAGCCCTGATTCCTTTCGGGCTTCATCATGTGTTTTATATGCCCTTCTGGCAGACGGCAGTGGGCGGACAGCTCGAGGTGGGAGGCCAGATGATCTACGGCGCTCAGAATATTTTCTTTGCCCAGCTTGCTCATGTGGGAGAGATCGCTCATTTCAGCGTCAATCCGGGAACCCGGTTTATGACTGGTAAATTCCCGTTTATGATTTTCGGACTTCCTGGGGCAGCCCTTGCCATGTATCAGGTGGCAAAGCCAGAGAAAAAGCAGGCAGCCGGAGGGCTTCTGATATCCGCGGCGCTGACAGCTATGCTGACCGGTATTACAGAGCCTCTGGAATTCACGTTTATTTTTGTGGCGCCGTTTTTGTATGCCGTGCACAGTGTGCTGGCAGGAGCGGCCTATATGCTGATGCATATTCTGAATGTGGGTGTGGGCATGACGTTTTCCGGTGGTATCATTGACCTCGTTCTGTTTGGCATTCTTCCCGGCGCGGGAAAGACGAGCTGGTACTGGATTCCGGTAGTGGGGGTAATCTATTTTGCGGTATATTTCTTCCTGTTTAAATTTCTGATCCTGAAATTTGACTTAAAGACACCAGGGCGGGATGACAGTGAGGAGGTCAAGCTGTACCGGCGTAGTGACGTGGATGCAAGGAAGAACTCCGCAGACAGCCAGGCCGCAGTGGATGAGCGTTCCCAGATGATCCTCAATGGACTTGGCGGTCGGAAAAATGTAGTGGATGTGGATTGCTGCATCACCCGTCTGCGCTGTACGGTCAGTAAGCCGGAATTGGTGAATGAAACCATTTTGAAAAAGACCGGCGCGGCAGGCGTGATCAAAAAGGGTCAGGGAGTTCAGGTAATCTACGGGCCGACGGTACCGAATATCAAAGCCGACCTGGTAGCTTATATGCCTTCAGCCCCGGATGTGGAGTATCATGAGGAGGAAAGCACAGAGGGAAGTACGGCAGAGGGCCGGGAAGCGAAAAACAGCACGGCAGATATGGCAGGCAAGGCAGATGGCAGTACGGCAGCAAAGGAGAACAATAAGGCAGCTGCCGGGAAAACGATCTCCCTTTACAGTCCTTTTACCGGAAAGGTGGAATCCATTGAGCATGCACCGGATGTTACCTTTGCGCAGAAAATGATCGGTGATGGGTTCATGGTAATGCCAACGTCCGGCGAGGTTTTGGCGCCCTGTGACCTGGATGTGGCGTTTGTGTTCCCCACCGGGCATGCTATGGGCTTAAAGACTGCGGATGGCATTGAGTTCATGCTGCATATCGGTGTGGATACGGTGAAGCTGGAAGGCAAGGGCTTTGAGCCGCAGGTCAAGGACGGTGCGCATGTGAAAAGGGGAGAATGCCTGCTGAAGTTTGACCTGGAGTATGTAAAGAATAATGCGGTATCGTCTGCCTGTATGGTGATCTATACGGCATTGCCGGAAGGCGCATCCGTTACGGTGCCAGAGGAGAGGGAGCTTCAGGCGCTGGATCACGCTGCAGATCTGACAGGAATATAAATACGGACGGAATTGATACAGGACAAATGTGGGGAGATATGTTAAGATAAAAGAGGGAATTACGTAGTCGGCGGGGGGAAGCAGAATGTATCGTGTGATCAAGGTATTGAATAACAACGGGGTTCTGGTTTACGATATGAAGAGAGACGAAGAGGCGATCCTTTTGGGAAATGGCATTGGCTTTGGAAAACGGGTCAATGAGCGTTTTGAGCGGGACGAGAACACCAAACGCTACACCATTGTGGACCGGGAGGAGAAAAAAAGGACGGGCCGGCAGGTGCTAAGCGGCATGGATCCGCAGTTTCTGGAGCTTGCCGGAAGAATCGTAGAACTGGCAAGGGCAGAGCTGGGAGAGCTGAATCCTAATATTCTGATTCCCCTGGCAGATCACATAGCGGTAGCCGTGGAGCGGATGCAGAACGGGATTCTGCTGAAAAATCCGTTTCACGGCGATATCCGCATTCTGTACCCTGAGGAGTACCAGATTGCCTTGAAAAGCCGGGATATGGTGCAGGAGGCCTCCGGCTGTCTGCTGTGTCAGGATGAGGTGGGATATATCGCGCTCCACATCCGGGCCGGAAGGATGGATGAGAAGCTGGAGGAATCCTTGCAGATGGTTACAGTCTTGCGGACAGTGGTGGCAATGGTGGAGGAGTCTTTGGGATGGAAGCTGGATCCGCACTCTTTTATGTTTGAGCGGTTTATGGCGCATTTGCGCTATCTTTTGGCGCGGATCCGGGACAGTGAGCCGATCAGCCTGGACATGGATGAGTATGCAAGCACGCAGTTCCCTCAATCCTATGAGCTGGCAAAGCGCATCTGTAAGCGTTTGGAGGAGGAGCTTGGTATGCCGGTGCCGCATGAGGCGGTGGGACATTTGGGGATACATATTGAGCGGCTGAAGGTGTGAGGAAGACGGGATGTGGCAGAGTATGACAGATTCCGTGACACAGACGGAAAGGGCGAAGAAAAGGATGGATATTTATTTTGCACCGATGGAAGGGATCACCGGGTATGTTTTCCGGAATGCCCATCATCAGTTTTACGGCAGCATTACTCAGTATTTCACCCCTTTTATTGCCCCGTCCCGATCCCGAAGGCTGACGGCCCGGGAGCTGCAGGATATCCTGCCGGATCATAATCAGGGAATTAACGTGGTGCCGCAGCTTCTGACCAACCGGGCAGAGGATTTTATCTGGGCGGCAGAAAGGATAAGGGAGTTCGGGTATACGGAGGTGAACTTAAACCTGGGCTGTCCGTCCGGGACGGTGGTAAGCAAATACCGCGGTTCCGGATTCCTGGCCTTGAGGGAAGAGCTGGACCGCTTCCTGGAGGAAGTGAGCAGCAGTATGCAGAAAATGGGACTGAGCTTCTCCGTTAAGACCCGGATCGGGAAAGAAAAACCGGAAGAGTTTCAGGAACTGCTGCAGATTTTCAACCGTTATCCCCTGGAAAAGCTCATCATCCATCCCAGGGTTCAGACAGACTTTTACAAAAACCGTCCCAACTGGGAGGTATTCCGAAAAGCAGAAGAAGACAGCAGAAATCCGCTATGCTACAACGGGGATATTTTTTCCGGTGACAGTTATCGGACATTTGCAGAGACATTTCCTCAGGTAAAGGCAGTGATGCTGGGGAGGGGAATCCTGCAGAATCCGGCGCTGGCTGAGGAGATCTGCAGCAAGAAGGAATCCGGCAGGAGCAGGATGGGAATAGCCAAAGTCCGGACAAACACGGAAGATTCAGAGCGCCAGCGCCTTCGTTGTTTTCACGATGCGGTGCTGGCAGGATACCAGGAAGCAATTCCCGGTGACCGGAACGTACTGTTTAAGATGAAGGAGCTGTGGTCTTATCTGGGAGTCCGGTTTGAAGGCGGAGAGCGCCTTTTAAAAAGGCTTAAAAAGGCCGGCCGGATGGAAGAGTACAAAGCGGTAGCGGGGCAATTATTTGAAGATTGCGCACTGACGGGAGAATTTCTCTGAAAGAAAAAATTTTTCTTTTCTATTTCAGAAATCTGTGCTATACTATCTGAGTCCTGCGAGGAACGCACTGCGGCGGAGAGGAATCGTGCTGCTAAGGCGGCCTGCCGCAGGCGAAGAACCCTGTGAATCAGGATTCTCTTTATAAAACTATATTAAGAAAAGCAGAGTAGGTCTGTGTGCGTCAAGTGCCGGATGGACGGGGAGTTGCCAGCCGGACGAAAAGGACAAGCTGTCCTTGCGGTACATAGTCCGCATCCCGCTGCAAAGAGGATAATGGATGTTATCTCCTTTGTGTCGCGAGAGGTCTGCAAAGGAGGTAATTTTTTATGAAAAAATTAGCAACTTTGTTTACCGATTCGTACAACGAATTCAGGTATGTGAGAACACTCACAATGACTGGTATGCTTGGTGCGGTATCCGTCGTTCTGGGGTATCTGACATTGGCGGTCGGTGACTACATCAAGATCGGTTTTTCCGGAATAGCCAATCAGCTGGTGTATTATCTGTTTGGGCCGGTGGTGGGAGGAGCCTTCGGCGGAGTGCTGGATATTCTCAAGTATCTGGTTAAGCCGACCGGTCCGTATTTCCCTGGCTGGACCCTGGGAGCATTTCTGGCAGGAGTGATTTACGGATGCTTTTATTACAAAAAGCAGATTACTCTGTGGAGGGTGATGGTGGCAGAGCTGCTGGTAGCCGTGATCTGCAATATGTTTTTGGGAACCTATTGGCTCACACTGATGTATGGCAATGCCTTCTTTACCCTGTTCTGGCTGAGGGTACAGAAGAATCTGATTATGTGGCCGATCAATTCCCTGATCTTTTATACGATTGCCAAGAATATGGAAGCGGCCGGAATTATCCGTATTCTCAAAGGATCGCAGAAAAAGGTTACCCGGTGACCATGATAAAAATCGGGGAAAGCAGGCAGAGCCTGCAAAACGTGTCCTGCCTGAGAAAATGATCTGTCTGGAACAAGGAAATCGCTGCTCCGAAGGAGGGAAAGGCCTGTCCGGGACAGGGAAAACGCCGCTTTGAAACAGGAATGAATGCCCGGATTTTGCATATAATGAGACAAAGGATATGCGGAAGTGAGCACGGATGCAGATTTATGTGGTGAAAGAGGGGGACAACGTAGACCGAATCGCAGCCTCCCAGGGGATTCCGGTGGACGCGTTGATTTATGATAACCAGATCGAATATCCATACCGCCTGGCCGTTGGCCAGGCACTTTTTATAGGAGATTATTCCGGAAAGTATACGGGTGACGGTTCCTGTCAGATGCGGGAAAACAGAGAACGCACAAGCAGAATTCCTCTCTATGTGAGCGGGTATGCCTATCCTTATATTCAGGACGAGGTGCTGGAAGCGACATTGCCAGGCCTGACAGCCATCTATATATTTTCTTATGGTTTTACAATGGAGGGGGAGCTGGTTCCCCCTCGCAATGAGGAGTGGATGATTGCAGAAGCACGGCAGCAGGGGGTACGGCCGGTGCTGACTCTGACTCCGCTGGGAAATGACGGACGCTTTAACAACAATCTGGTGAATGCTTTGGTACAGAGTCGTGCCATGCAGCAGAAGCTTTTGTGGCAATTGGGCTCGGTCATGCAGCAAAAGCAGTATGGCGGGCTGGATATTGATTTTGAATATATACAGGCAGAGGATCGGGTAGCCTTTGCCAGGTTTGTGGAATTCGCAACACAGGTGATGAACCTGTTTGACTATCCGGTCAGTGTGGCATTGGCGCCGAAGACCTCCCGGGATCAGCCGGGGCTCTTGTATGAAGGAGTGGATTACCGGCTTTTGGGAGCAGCGGCAAACCGGGTGATGCTGATGACGTATGAGTGGGGGTATACCTATGGGCCGCCCATGGCCGTAGCGCCGCTCAACATGGTGCGCCGGGTGGCAGAATATGCCATATCCGAGATACCGGCAGAAAAAATCAGCCTGGGAATTCCCAATTATGGGTATGACTGGCCGCTTCCCTATGTGCGTGGCACCACGAAGGCAACAACGATCGGAACTTTAGAGGCAATTCAGCTGGCGATTGACCATGGAGTGGAGATCCGCTTTGACGAGACGGCGCAGTCTCCTTATTTCCGTTATTGGCAGTATGGAGTTCAGCATGAGGTATGGTTTGAGGATGTGAGGAGCCTGCAGGCAAAATTCAGGCTGGTGAAGGAGCTTGGCCTCAGCGGGGTGGGATACTGGCAGTTAATGCGGTATTTCCGGGCAAACTGGCTTTTGCTGGAGGAGATGTTCGTGAGGGAGAGAGGATACCGGTAAAGGAGCCGAAAGGTCCTTTACCGGAAGATCGCGCCCAGAAGCTTCAGAACCATATTTCGGCCGGCTATCATAAGTGCAGAGCTGGCCCAGGAGGGAAGACGGCAGAGCAGATACATCATGATAAATTCCCAGACGGTAAGGGTTTGGCCTTCCTCCTGAAGGGTCTGAACCAGAGATTCTTCGTACACCGGAGGACGGCGGAAGCACTGGTGCCGGATCAGCAGGCTGCGGATATGCCGCCAGTAGATTCCGTCTCCAAGAAATCCCAGAATGACAGAGGGAATAAGCCAGTAGACCAGAATAAACAGCACGGCAAGGCCGAGGTGGCTTTCCGCAAGGGAAAGAAAGCCAAGGGGGAAGCCCATAAAAAAGCTCAGGACAGAGAGAAACACATTATAAAGGAGGCCCCAGAGGCTTTGAAGGAGATAAACATACAGCCAGGCTTTCCACATTTTCCGGTAAAGCAGCCATTCCGTGGAAAATATCGCGCTGCACCAGTTAAAGGTATGTTTTCCCTGGCGTCTCTTGGAAAATTTGTCCATATAGACAGAATACTGGCTGCCGATACAGATCTCCAGATCCGACAGGAGAAAGCCGCGGAAGGTTTTGGGAGAGATTCGGACAGGATCAGAGGCCGGATCTGACGGAGAAGGAGCACTGCCCAGAGGGGATGGGTCTGCTTGATGCAAGGAAAAACAGGCTCCGCATTGGGGACAGAACCGGGAGGATAAGGGAACAGGGGTATTGCATTCCGGGCAGATTTTTATGTAGTCATTCATGACAGCTTGCTCCATGGAAACAGATTGGGAAAAGAAGAATCCTGCGGAGCAGGATTCTTCTATACAGCTACAGTGCCAGCAGCTTATCCGCCGCTTCGTCCATCCAGGTTTCATCCAGATACTCGATGGTTCCGGCATCCACATGCCCGGCAATGGTCGGGGTGATGGGAAGCTTGGCCAGGACCGGAAGGCCGAATTCTCTGGCGATCTCGTCGATATGGCTTTCACCGAAAACGGAGATACGCTTCCCGCAGTCCGGGCATTCCAGGTAGCTCATATTTTCGACCAGGCCGAGGATCGGGATGTCCATCTTTTTGGCCATGTTCACGGCCTTGGAGACGATCATGGAGACCAGCTCCTGCGGTGAGGTGACGATAATGATCCCGCTGACCGGCAGGGACTGGAACACGGTCAGGGGAACGTCGCCGGTTCCTGGCGGCATATCCACGAACATATAATCTACATTCTCCCACAGAGCTTCCTGCCAGAATTGCTTGACGGCTCCGGCGATGACCGGGCCTCTCCAGATGACCGGATCCGTATCGTGATCCAGAAGCAGGTTGGCAGACATAATAGTAATCCCGGTGGCGGTAGTGGCAGGGACCATCAGTCCGTCCGGGGTGACGCTGATCCCGTCAGTGCCAAGCCCGAAGGATTTGGGAATGGACGGACCGGTGATGTCGGCGTCTAAAATAGCCGTATGTTTGCCTCTGGCATTCATCTTCACAGCCAGCAGAGAAGTTACCAGGGATTTGCCGACGCCGCCCTTGCCGCTGACGACACCAATCACTTTGTCAACGGAGCTGGCCGGATTTAACGGTTCTAAAAAGCTGGTGCGCTCTGCAGTGCGGCTGCTGCAGTTCTCCCCGCAGGAGCTGCAGTCATGGGTGCAATTTGCACTTGCCTCGCTCATTTTTAAAATACCTCCTCATAAAAAACTATGTGTCTTGTCGCACATTCACGCCGGAGCGCGGCTGCGTCAGCAGCCATCCGGACTCTGCAATATCATACCAGAAAAGGATATCACATTTGCAGGAAAAGTAAAAGCCCTTCTGACAGATTTTTTACTTGCATCCGAAGGAAGAAAGCGGTATCATGAAAGAAAGAACAAAGAAAGAGAAGTTGAAAAGATGGAAAAGAAAAAGGAGACCCGGATTCTTTTACTGCGTATCATGATGGGGATTTGTACTGTTGTATTTGTTGTCAGCGGTTTTTTGCTGGTTCAGGACTATATCCGGACCAGCCGGCAGCAAAAGACCTTTGATACGCTCACGGAACGTTTCACGGAGAAGCCTGTGCCGGACATGGCAGAGCCGGAGCAGGTGGCGGGCGGGGAAGAGGAAGAACAACTGCCTTCGGATCGGAAGTGGAAGTTATGGTGGGAGGAACAGGCGCAGGAGCGTTTTGCCGTCTACCAGTCCATGAAGGAAGAGAACCCGGATATGATCGGCTGGATCCGGATTGAGGGGACGAACATCGACTATCCGGTCATGCAGACTCCGGGCAGTGCGGATTATTATCTGCATCGGGATTTTTATAAGAATAAGAGCAGTTACGGAACCCCTTACCTGGCGGAGACCTGCCGTTATACGGATCCGCGGACAAGCCTGCTGATCAGCGGCCATCATATGAAGAACGGTTCGATGTTCGCGCAGCTTCAGAATTATACAGAACAGGCGTTTTGCAGCGAACATCCTTACGTCCAGTTTGATACCATGGATGAGGCAGGAAGCTATGAGGTGGCGGCAGTGATCAAGCTCAGCGCATCCGGGGATCAGACAATCTGGCAGGATCTGCTGTACCCGCAAAAGGATGGTGACTTTGCCGGGGCCTGGGAACGGATGAAGGCGCAGAGCTTTTATGATACCGGGGTGGAGATTTCAGAGGAAGATGAACTGCTGGCCCTGGTGACCTGTGAATATACTTTGAAGAACGGGCGGATTATGCTGGTGGCAAAGCGAATTCTCTGACAGGAAAGGGAAGCCGCGGTCAATGAGATGCTGCGGGAAAGCACCGCAGAAAGAGGGCTATTGGAAGAGCTCAGGATAAAAGTGAGGGGATACTTATGAATATGAACATGAATCCTAACAGTGAACTGCAGCAGTCTGTGGTCAGTGTTCCGGATCTGGCACAGGTGCCGGAGGATCTTCTGAATCAGGCGAGGGAATTTCAGGAAGCGATTATGATGTATTCCTGTGCGATTCGGGAGGTTAAAACCAAGCTGGAGGTGCTGAATGATGAATTATCCATACGCAATCAGCGCAATCCCATCGAGATGATCAAATCACGTGTCAAAAAGCCGATGAGCATTGTGGAAAAGCTTCATCGCCGGAATCTGCCGGTCAATCTCGATTCCATGATCAATCATCTGGACGATGTGGCAGGGATCCGCGTGATCTGTTCCTTTGTGGATGACATTTATAATGTGGCGCGGATGCTGGTAAGCCAGGACGATATCCGGGTGATTGCCGTGAAGGACTACATTGAGCATCCCAAGCCGAATGGCTATCGCAGCTATCACCTGATTGTGGAGGTTCCGGTGTTCTTTTCTGACCGGAAGAAGGATATGCGGGTCGAGGTGCAGATCCGCACGATTGCTATGGATTTCTGGGCCAGTCTGGATCATCAGCTGAAGTATAAGAAGGATATCGGGGCAGCGGCGGATGAGATCGGCAAGGAGCTGCAGAAGTGTGCGGAGGTGATTGCCCAGACAGACCGGCATATGCTGGTGATCCGCAAAAGCATTGAGGAGCAGAAAGCAAAGGCGAAATAGTCAACGGCCGCCTGACCGGGCAGGAATCTGCCAGGATACTAATACCAATAATAGGACAGGGTTTCGGTGATCCGAAAGCCTGTCTTTTTGTACAGGGCAACAGCAGCCTGATTGTCTGCGGAGACATGCAAAAGGATATTTCTCATGGGATCGCGTCTCTGTCTGTTTTCTTCCTGGAGAAAGGAAAGAAGACGGCAGATCAGTATGGTTCCCAGGCCCTGTCCACGCATGGGGGGCAGGATTTCGACCTCATGAAGGCAAAGGATGTCCCGGGAGACAGGGGTGGTGCGGCAGGAGCCGACGATATCCAGGGAAATCGGGCAGGTGTGGCAGGGGCCGGGAATCGCCAGACGCCAAAGCGCATTTTCAGAGAAAATATCATTCGGGGTCAGCAGATCCCCTGCCTCGTGGCCTGCCGAAAGACAGGGAGAGGAAAGGGGCAGAGAAAGACCGCGTTCCATCTGCAGCTCCTGGCGGAAAAGCTCAGCGCCCAGAGCATCTATGACAGCGAGGGTATCTGTGCAGCTTTCGGAAACCGGAAACAGCAGATCCTGCTCTTTGCAGTCCTCTAGCGCTAGTGACAGGAGACGGGAAAAACAGCCTTTTCTGCGGTGCCGGGGATCGGTAAAGGCAATGCATTCCAGGGCGGAATCGTCCAGGAAAAGCAGTGCCAGTGCACTGAGTAATTGTCCCCGGGAATCGGTGAGCAGATAATGACTGAAGACCGCTTCCTCTTCTGTAAGCGGGTAGGTCAGAGAAATGGAATCGTGCTCCCGGCAGTAATCGGTAAGCAGAAGAATTGCCTGCTGCTGTTCTGGTGTGAGCCGGGCAGTCCGGCAGACGGAGGGAAAAGGATTCATAGCGGGCTCCTTTCTGGGATTTATTACCAAGCATAGCAAAAGTATAGTAAAAAAACAACGAAAATACAAGGAGATGAATTGTTATTTGCCGAAGGAAGTGCTAAAATAGGTAGCTGTTTGACCAGATGAGGTGTTTTCAAGAAAGGAAATGATTCCTATGAAATATGTAAAAGAATGTGCGGTGATTCTGGGAATCACATTGGTGGGAGAGTGGCTGAATATGCTGCTGCCCCTGCCGGTTCCGGCCGGAGTCTACGGGCTGTTTCTGATGCTGATTCTTTTTTGCACAGGAGCTTTAAAGCTGGAACAGGTGGAGGCGACCGGTAATTTTCTTCTGGATATTATGCCGGTGATGTTCGTGCCGGCGGCAGCAGGCCTGATGGACAGCTTTGAACAGCTGCGGCCGGTTCTGGCGCCGTTAATCATCATCTGCGTGATCTCAACGCTGGCAGTGATGGCTGTCACGGGGAAGACGGCGGATCTGATGATCGAGAGAGGAGAGAGGCACGGAAAGGAAAAACGGTACAAAGGCAGAAAAGGAGGAAAGAAAAAATCATGAGCCTGGTGAAAGAATCGCTGTATTTTGGTGTTGTGGTCAGCCTTCTGGCCTATTGGGCCGGTCTGTGGCTGAAGCAGAAGCTGGGCTGGGCTGTTCTGAATCCGATTCTGGTGGCAGTGGCGCTGGTGATTGCGGCTTTAAAGCTTCTGCGGGTCGATTATCCCGGCTATTATGAGGGTGCGAAATATATCAGCTACCTTTTGACGCCGGCCACAGTCTGTCTGGCAATTCCGCTGTATAGGCAGTTAAAATTGCTTTTGCAGAATCTGGCTGCCGTGGCGCTGGCCATTACTGCCGGGGTGATTGCCAGTGCACTGAGTATTTTCGTGCTGTGTCTGGCATTTCGTATGGAGCATGTCTACTATGCCACACTGCTTCCGAAATCCATCACCACAGCCATTGGCATGGGAGTCAGCGAGGAGGCCGGCGGGATCGTCACCATTACTGTGGTATGCATTATCATTACCGGTATTTTTGGAAATATCATCGGGGAAAGGATGTTTTTGCTTCTGCGTCTGAAAAGTCCTATTTCCCGCGGCCTGGCTCTGGGAACGTCTGCTCATGCAGTCGGCACGGCGAAAGCTCTGGAGCTGGGAGAGATCGAGGGCGCCATGAGCAGCCTTTCGGTAGCTGTGGCAGGTCTGATGACGGTCGTGGTGGTGCCGCTGGTGTCCGGCTGGATCTGAGTTCCTTTTCACGGACAATGTCAGTGAGTTAAGCGTTTCTGCAAGTTACGCTCTGGAAAAAGGGTTCCCCGGCTTGCGGGTTTCGGATGCAGAAACTCTAAGCTTGCAGAAATCTGCTAAAAGCAGTGCCAAAAATACCGAACTCGCTTCGCTCAGACAGCTGTATTTTTGACACTGACGCAGATTCCTGCAAGCTAAGAGTTTCTAGGCATCCTGCAAACGCAATCCGGGGAACCCTTTTTCCAGAGCTGGTATCTGCCAGCATCGAAAACTAATCTGTGAAATAATTACAGTTATTTTAGGGGGAGGGATATTCAGCCTTGGAACAAGGGGAGGGCCGCAGCGGGAAATGGTCTGCGGATGTTGACTTTGCAGAGATTTAGAAGTCCTTAAATTTCTGAGTTTTGCGTGGAAACGAAAATTCACACTGTCTGAGCGTGGCGAGTTTGTGAATTTTCGTTTCGTTTTTAGCAAAAATCAGAAATTTTAGGAATTCTTGATCTCGAAACCGGAAACATCCGCAGACCATTTCCCGCTGCGGCCCTCCCCTTGTTTCAAGGCGTACTCTCTGGAACCTCACCCCATCCAGTGAAAAGTAACAGAGTACCTTTCGGGATGCCTTATCTGACGATTTGGACTTGAAACGCTACCAGCGATATGCTAAAATGGAAAAAATCGCAAAACGGAAGGAGAATCCAATGATTCAACAGCTGATTGAGAAGATACGAAAGACCAAAGCTCCCTTATGTGTCGGATTGGATCCGATGCTGAGCTACATACCGGATCCCATCCTTAAGGCATCCTTTCAGGAATATGGGGAGACGCTTGAGGGGGCAGCCGATGCGATCTGGAATTTTAATAAGGAGATCGTGGATCATACCTGGGATTTGATTCCTTGTGTGAAGCCGCAGATTGCCATGTACGAGCAGTTCGGGATCGAAGGACTTAAGGTATATGAGAGGACGGTCCGGTATTGTCAGGATAAGGGGCTTTTGGTGATCGGAGATGCCAAGCGCGGAGATATCGGCTCCACTTCTGCGGCCTATGCCACTGCGCATCTGGGCAGGATAAAGGTGGGGAGCTCCTTCCGCACAGCTTTCAATACGGATTTTCTGACCGTCAATCCCTATCTGGGAACGGACGGAGTGAAGCCCTTTGTGGAGGTATGTAAGGCGGAGGATAAGGGGATTTTTGTCTTGGTGAAGACTTCCAACCCTTCCAGCGGAGAATTCCAGGATCGGCGGATTGACGGCCGCCCATTGTATGAGCATGTGGCGGATAAGGTTGTGGAGTGGGGCGCGGATTGTATGGATAAAGAATACAGCAATGTGGGCGCCGTGGTGGGCGCTACCTATCCGGAGATGAGCGCGGTTCTCAGAAAGAAGATGCCGCATACGTATTTTCTGGTGCCGGGATATGGCGCTCAGGGAGCGACGGCGCAGGATCTGAGGCCCTGTTTTGACGATCAGGGACTGGGGGCGATCGTGAATTCCTCCCGGGGTATCATTGCGGCATATCGCCAGGAGAAGTATGCCAGGTTCGGGGCGGAGCATTTTGCAGAGGCATCCAGGCAGGCAGTCATGGATATGGCAGCGGACATTAACAGCGTATTGTAAACGGGCCGACAGGAGGATACCATGGAGAGGATCGAGAGGACCGGGCCGGTGTGGAGGGAGACAGAGGTAGTCTCGCAGAAGCGCCTGGCCGGAGATATTTACAGCATGTGGATTCAGGCAGACGATGTGGCGGCAGCGGCGCATGCCGGACAGTTTCTTTCCCTGTACACCAGGGATAAAAGCCGCCTGCTTCCCCGCCCCATCAGCATTTGTGAGATAAACAGAGAGCAGGGGCGGGTGCGGATTGTATACCGCGTGGCAGGGGCCGGTACGGCAGAATTCTCACAGTATCGTCCCAAAGATCCGGTATCTCTGGCCGGGCCTTTCGGGAACGGCTTTCCGACAAAGCAAAAAAAGCCGGGGCAGAGAGCATTTCTGATCGGCGGCGGCATCGGGATTCCGCCGATGCTGGAGCTGGCCAGAGAGCTTGACGGGGAAAAGCAGATCATTCTGGGGTATCGGGATGAGCTCTTTCTGAATGAGGAGCTGGAGGCTTATGGCCAGGTATGGCTTGCCACGGAGAACGGCAGTGCCGGAACCCGTGGGAATGTGATGGACGTTATCCGGGCGAATTCTCTGACCGCGGATGTGATCTATGCCTGCGGACCGACCCCCATGCTGCGGGCAGTAAAGAACTACGCCGCAGAGCAGGGGATGGAATGCTGGCTTTCTCTGGAGGAGCGGATGGCCTGCGGGATCGGCGCCTGTCTGGCCTGTGTCTGCCAGTCGAAGGAGGTTGACAGTCATTCTCATGTCAAAAACAAGCGGATCTGCAAGGATGGGCCGGTATTTGCGGCATGGGAGGTGGAGCTGTGATAAGCACAAAAGTAAAGCTGGCAGGCGTGGAGCTGAAGAATCCGGTGATGACAGCCTCCGGAACTTTCGGAAGCGGTGCGGAATACGGGGAATTCGTGGATCTGAACCGGCTGGGAGCAGTAGTGACCAAGGGCGTGGCGAATGTCCCGTGGGCGGGGAACCCTACGCCGCGGGTAGCGGAGGTCTATGGCGGCATGCTCAATGCCATCGGCTTGCAGAACCCTGGGATTGATGTGTTTGTAAAAAGGGATATTCCGTTTCTGAAGCAATATGATACACGGATTGCGGTCAATGTCTGCGGCAGGACTACAGAGGATTATCTGGAGGTAACAGAGCGTCTGGGTGAGGAGCCGGTGGATCTTCTGGAGATCAATATTTCCTGTCCGAATGTGAAGGAGGGCGGGATTGCTTTCGGTCAGGATCCGAAGGCCGTGGAGGCGATTACCCGGGCCGTGAAGGATCGGGCAAGGCAGCCGGTTATCATGAAGCTCAGTCCGAATGTCACGGATATCGGTGAGATGGCACGGGCGGCGGAGGCCGGAGGAGCGGATGTGATCTCGCTGATCAATACCCTGACCGGCATGAAGATTGACATTAACCGGCGGACCTTTGCTCTGGCTAACAAGACCGGCGGAATGTCCGGCCCTGCCGTTAAGCCGGTAGCGGTGCGGATGGTGTACCAGGTGGCTCAGGCAGTGAAGCTTCCGATTATCGGCATGGGAGGAATCGTCACGGCAGAGGATGCCCTGGAGTTTCTCATGGCCGGCGCTACGGCAGTTTCTGTGGGGACAGCCAACTTCTTTCGTCCCTGTGCGGCGACAGAGGTCGCGGAGGGGATCGAACGTTTTATGGAAAAAGAGGGAGTCGGAGACATTACAGAGCTGATTGGCTGCGTAAAATAGGAGGAAAGGGGAGGCATTTGACAGATGGAAGATTATAAAAAGGAATTTATTGAATTTATGATTGACTGTGAGGTCTTGAAATTCGGAGACTTTATCACAAAGAGCGGGAGAAAGACCCCGTTTTTTATCAATACAGGATTCTACCGCACGGGAGCGCAGCTGCGCCGTTTGGGCGGCTATTATGCCCGGGCGATTCAGAATGCCTTTGGCGTGGATTTTGACGTGCTGTTCGGGCCGGCCTACAAAGGGATTCCGCTGGCCGTAGCCGCTTCCATGGCCATCAGTGAACGGTATGATGTGGAGATTAAATATTGCTCGAACCGCAAGGAGGTCAAGGATCATGGGGACAAGGGGATCCTGCTCGGAAGTCCGATTCAGGATGGGGACAGGGTGCTGATTATTGAAGATGTTACCACAGCGGGAACCTCGATTGAGGAGACTCTGCCGATTATCCGGGCGCAGGGAGCTGTCGATGTGCTGGGACTGATCGTATCCGTGGATCGGATGGAACGGGGAAAAGGAACAAAATCTGCTTTTCAGGAGATGGAAGAGAAATACGGTTTGAAGGCCTCTGCCATTGTTACGATGGAAGAGGTGACGGAGCACCTTTACAACCGGCCCTATAAGGGGAGGGTAATCATCGATGATGCGCTGAAATCATCGTTAGATGCATATTATGAGCAATATGGCGCAAAGTAGGAAAAGGCAGAGCGGTCTGCCGCTGGCCGGCGGCCGGCAGCTGCAGAGGTAAGGAGTATGGATATGGAGAGAATTTACAAGACCATGAGGAATACGGGAGCATGCAATATCGCTGCAGGAATTGTGATTCTGGTGGCAGGGGTGGCCGTGGGTATTGTATCGATTGTCAGCGGGAGTATTCTGCTGAAGCGCAGATCTGAGATTATGTTTTAGGCTTTTTGGGAGGCAGTCTCTTCCTGGCGGGAGGGACTGCCTTCTGCTGACTTATGTGGCGGAAATGGTGGTAGCAGTCAATGAGGACAAAGGGTGACTGACAAAAAAGGAAGCTGACAGGCTGCCTGAAATAGTTATAGAACGAGAGGAAAAGTAATGATAAAAAACACGACCAGAAACCAGAAATTCGGGTGGGTGTTGTTTCTTGCTTACCTGGCGATGCTGGTCTATTTTGTGTTCTTTGCCGAATCCTTTGGGAGGGATCCGGCGCAGCGGGAATATGCATATAATCTGGAGCTGTTTAAGGAGATCAAACGGTTCTATCAATATAGACATCAGTTAGGAATGGAAGCATTTCTGTTAAATGTGGTAGGGAATATGGTGGCATTTATGCCATGCGGTTTTTTTCTTCCGATTGTCAGCCGGAGAAGCAAGAAGTGCTACAATGCGACCTGGCTCTGCTTTGGTTTAAGCCTCTGTATTGAGACAGTACAGCTGATATTCAAGGTGGGGAGCTTTGATGTGGATGATCTGCTTTTGAATACCCTGGGGGGTGTGCTGGGATACCTTTGTTATCATGTGGTGCAGCAGATACGGATCAGGAGGAAACGTCATGCGAAGACAGAGACATAAGATTTCGTATATCAGGAAGCCCTTTGCAAAAAGGAGCCTGGTCTGCCTGCCGCTGGCAATATCGGCTCTGATGCTGGGAATTGTCAGTGTGGCCTTAAGTGTCCGGCTGCAGGGACAGGGCGGGCTGAATGTGGCAGCATGGGGCGTGAGCAGTTTCTTGTTTGCGGTTATGGCACTGGCCTATGGAGGGCTGTCCTTTTTGGAAAAGGAGAAGAATTATCTTTTGTCCAGGATTGGAATATGGATGGCGGGTGCATTGGCAGTATTGTGGGTTTGCGTGACTGTGGTGGGACTTGTCGGGGGCTGAGGTCTTGCCATTGCCTTCGCGCAGAGAAAGCGGGAACCGTGTTCCGGCACAAGAGTCTTGAAAGCCGGACAGTTTGTCAGGAAAGGGAAAGGAACAGACATGAAATATCAGGAACTGTGGATAAAGGAGAACACACGGGTACAGGAACGATATGATCTGGCAACAGAGCGGCTTGCCGGCATTGCCGGGACAGAGACAGGAAAGGTGCCGGATCCCTTTGCCGGATATTTTGTCCGGATGGCACAGTTTGCAGGCATGATCGAAAAGCTGGCCAGACGGCAGCTGCGTGATGAGCTGGAGGGACTTACTCTGGAAGAGCTGCAGGAGCTGAATCAGAGTCTGTATGCGGACATTCTGCCGGAAAATTACGGACACAGCTATGCGAATCCGGACTATGCTGCCGAGGCTCTGGGCAAGGATTTCGGGCCGCTTTTATCGGCTTTTTATGCCCAGCTCAGGGGGAGCATTGTATTTGCTTATGAATGCCGGCTGGAGGACATTACCATTCTTTTTGAGACCCTGATCGAACTTTATAATCAGTTTGAGGAAGGGGTTCCCGCAAAAAAGGCTGTGAGAGATGTGCTGTACTGGTTTTACAGTGATTACACGGATGTGACATTGCCTTACCGGATTCGGGAACAGCTGGATCCTTCTTTGTCCTTTGCCAGAGATATTATCATGGAAAGTGATCTGACAGATCTGCGGTATCTTTACCGGTTCGGGGAATATATTTCCCATACGGAGCTGCAGGTAGCATCTTTTTTGAACGGGCTTGCGGAGGAGACGATTGAGAGGATGGCTGCCACATATACAGAAGGCTATCGGAAAGGTTTTGAGGTGATGGGGCGGGATCTGTCCAGGAAGAGGACCGTGGGCATCCGGTATGAACTGGGCTTTGAGCGGATGATTCGGGCGGCGATCCGGCAGTTTGCGGCTATGGGACTGGAGGCGGTTGTGTACCGGGCGGCTGTCTGGTCCGTAACGCAGACGCCGAACCGTAAGGTGGGCTATCATGGGACATCACCGAACCGTCAGTATGATTATGACCACCGCTATGATTCTGCTGTTTACATGGATAAGGCTTTCAAGGAGAGGAAGCTGGCAGTGCTGCGGACTGCTTATGAGACTTACAAAAGGGAAGCTGCCAGGTATGCTGGCCCGGCTGTGGTGGAGACCTTCGGGGAGGAGGCTTTCCGGCCGGAGAATAAGGCAGCTGCCTGTGCATTGAGCCGCCGGCAGGAAGAGCTTTCCCTGGCATATACAAATGAGTCCGTGGCAGTGACCAATCATTATGTTCCGGGAGATGAAACCAGCTTTACCATCATTGCTTTTCCGGTACCAGAGATCGGGGAGGATTTTGAAGAGATTTTTGAGGAAACAATCCGGATAAATACTCTGGATTATGAACTGTATCAGGAAATTCAGCAGAATATGATAGAGCTGCTGGATCAGGCGGAGTATGTGCGGGTGACCGGAAGAGGAAAAAATGAGACGAATCTGCGGATTGCGCTTCATCGTCTGAAGGATATTACAAAGGAGACGAATTTCGAGAATTGTGTGGCAGATGTAAATATTCCGGTGGGTGAGGTATTTACCTCTCCTAAACTTGCCGGCACGGAAGGCCTGCTGCATGTGTTAACGGTATATCTGGGAAACATTCAGTTTCAGAATCTGCGGCTTTGGTTTGAGGACGGCATGGTAAGCAGGTATTCCTGTGATAATTTTGCGGATCCGGAAGAGGGAAGGAAGCTGATTCGTCAGGAAATCCTGAAGAACCATGATACGCTTCCCATGGGAGAGTTCGCCATCGGGACCAACACAACAGCATATGCCATGGCAGAACGGTTCGGAATAGGGGAAAAGCTGCCGATTTTGATTGCAGAGAAGATGGGGCCGCATTTTGCCGTCGGGGATACGTGCTACAGCTGGAGCGAAGACTCTCCGATGTACAATCCGGACGGCCGGGAGATGGTGGCAAGAGAGAATGAGATCTCAGCGCTGAGGAAGGAAGATGTGTCCAGGGCATATTTTGGATGTCATCTGGATATTACCATACCCTATTCGGAGCTGGGAGATATCCGTGCCGTGTGTCCGGACGGCACGGAGCTTTGGGTAATTCGGGAGGGCAGGTTCGTCGCGGAGGGAACACAGAAGCTGAATGAAGCGCTCTAATCTTCCGGGATTTCCAGGTCGATTTCCAGGTCCCGGAAATAATAGTTCCGATCCCGTTCGTTGATTTTGCGCAGTACCCGGCAGGGATTCCCCACTGCCACCACGCCGGCAGGAATATCTCTTGTCACCACGCTGCCGGCGCCGATGACGGAGTGATCTCCGATCGTCACTCCGGGCAGAATCATGACCATGGCTCCAATCCATACGTTATTGCCGATGCGGATATCTGCGTTGAATTGTATCTCCCGTTTCCGCAGATGAGGCTCCACCGGATGCCCGGCGGAGGACATGGTTACATTCGGGCCGATCATTACATGGTCCCCGATGTAGATATTCCCGTCATCGGTGAGAGTCAGATGGAAATTCGCATAGACATGATCCCCCAGAAACACATGCCTGCCGCCCCAGTTCGCGTAGAAGGGCGGTTCGATGTAGCACCCCTCGCCCGCATGGCCGAACATTTCCTTGATCAGACGATTCCGTTTTTCCATTTCTGAAGGCAAGGTCCGGTTAAATTCATACATTTTTGCCAGATATCCGGTCTGCTCCTTTAAAATCTCCGGATCCCCGGGATCATAAAGCTTTCCGGCCGCCATTCGTTCCTTGTTTGTCATTTTGGATCCTCCTCCTACAAATCTACAAACAGTTCCATCTGTTTCTTCAGCTCTTCTACAATTTCCTGATTTGTGTCCATTTTTTTCGTGATATCTGCCATATCCTTTTCCATCTTCCGGGTGCTGTCTGCCACCCCTGTGATTCCGGCAGCGCCTTCTTCCATCGCCTTGCTGATGCTTCCTATGGAACCGGCGATTCCCTCCATCGTTTCCCGCAGGCGTCCGGTGCGTTCATAAAAAGCATCCATTGCCCTGCCGACATAGACCGAATCATCCTGATACTGCTTTCCGGATCCCACAAAGGACTGGAATTCGGTCAATACCGATTCCTTCAAATAATCCACCAGCTCCTGGGACTGGCTCGAGAGATTATGTACAGCTCCGGTAACTACTTCATTGACATTCTGGATATGGCTGGCTGTCTCGCCGCAGGAATCAGCCAGCTGGCGGATCTCATTAGCTACTACAGCAAAGCCTTTTCCCGCAGAACCGGCCCGCGCCGCTTCTACGGAAGCATTCAGGGCGATCAGATTGGTAGTGGACGCGATTGCCAGAATATCCTTCGTGAGGGTGCTTACCTGATCCACACTGTTGCTCTTTTTGATTGCGTCATCCAAAAGTATTAAGATCTCTTTCACTTTAGTTTCGATTACTTCTACATTAGTCTTGGCAGACTGCTGCATGGCATCGGCCCGGATGCGCATCCCGGAGGAATATGCGGTGATGGTGCCGCATTCCTCGGCCATATTGCTGACATCACTTCGGATATCCGCGGCGCTGTTGTTGATTTGTGAAGCATTGCCGGCCACGTTCTGCATGGCGGAGGACAGCTCTCTTACCAGGGAGGCTAAAGAACGGGCGCTCTGGTTGGAGGTTTTCGTACGCTTTAATACCTCTTTGGTTACATCATCGATTCTTTTGGAGCTTTCCTGAAGGGAGAGCAGCATGCTCTTGATCGGGCGGATCACATATTTGAGAATAATATGGATAGCAAACAATACCAGGATAAGCCCGATCACGATAGAGAAGGCTCCGGCTGCAATGGAAATTCCGTATACGATCAGCAGTCTTTGGCGGGCATCGGAGGTTTGAGTGCGGATAGCCTCGTCAAGCTGGAGGATATTTCCTTCTATGGCGGCGCCGAAAGAAGCCACATCTCCGTTGGCAATGGCATAAGCCTCCTGAGTCTTGCTGTCAGCGCTGGCGCAGACCAGATCCACCAGGGAATGCTTGAAGGAATCATAGTCAGTGAGAAGCTGCTGATAGGAAGCCTGTTCTTTTTGTGTGATGTAACCGGAAAAATCAGCCAGCTCTGCATCCAGCATTTTTTCTTCTGCCTTAATCTGAGCAACTACCTCTATCATGGTTTTGTAATCCGTAGCTACGATATGAGACAGGGCCATCTTGTGTGTATTTAGAATGGAACGGCGGATGTCTGCCAGCCGGGATTGCCCCACCATGGAATGATCGACAATATTGGCGGCATTGGCATTTACATTATGAATACTGAAAATAGCCAGGATATTTGAGATCAGCGCCACGACTCCCAGCAGAATAATCGGCAAAATCAGACGTTGTTGAATACTAAGCCTGCTTTTCATTTTTGCTCCTCCAAAATCTTTTATGAATTTCTGCATTATCTTGCTGTAATCCCTTCTACCATCTGATCCAGCAGATCCTGAAGATTCTCATGCCCGGGATTCCCGGCGGACAAAGTCCCGGCAAATTCGGCTACCGGATCCCAGAACTTTCCGCCGATCCGCTGCAGCTGAGCGAATTCTGACTGGTCCAGCAGTGCGGCAATTGCCGGTGCATCCTGGACGGCAGCAGACTGGGAGGCCCGGATATTGGACGGCCCCTGGCCGCGCAGCTCAAAACGGAGCTTTTGGTTTTCCTCATTGGCAATCCAGCCGGCCAGCCGGACTGCCCAGCTGTAGTGCCGGGAATAGGCATTGGCGCCGACCAGTTTACAGCCGGAAAAGGATGCCATCTGTAACTGCTTCCCGCGGCAAGTGTAGGTCGGCAGCCTGGCGGCGCCGAAATCCTCTCCCCACGCTTCCTCAATGGCGACGGCATTCCATACGCCGCTGACTCCGGCAATCACAGTTCCTTCCTGTACCCCGGACAGAAATTCCGTATCGGTCCGGTTGGCAAATCCGGGGCTTTCGGCAATCTGTGCCATGGCCTGCGCCACATCGATACCGCGGATTTCCGCTTCTGCCTGGTTCCAGGTACAGTAATTGGTGATGCCATCCGGATTCAGCCCCACTTCCAGGCCGGAGTTGCCGAAAAATGAGTAGACATACCAGGCAGAGGACCAGTCCATGGTAATAAGTTTATGATTTTCTTCTGCAATCTGCAGCATACGGTCCAGAGTTTTTACATCTGCTTCCGAAAAGTATTTTTTATTATAATACATAAAATAGCCGTTATCAGAGGTCAGGGGATAGGCATAAATGATATTTCTCACTGAGGCGGCCTCAACCGAAGCCGCCAGGTTTTCTGAGCGTACGGTATCATCGTCAGGCACAGGCTCAAGGGCGCCGGCAGCCGCTAAGGCATTCAGCTGGTCGTCGGCAAAGGTAAATACATCTGCGCCTGCTTCTAAGTCCGCCAGCAATACGTCCTTGCAGCCGGATTCTCCCTGGGCCTGGAAAGTGATCTGAAAATCGGCTTCTCCCTGGTGCTGTTTTTTAAAATCATCAATGATTTCATTTAACAGCGATTCATCCTCCTCAGAACCCCAGACAACCAGTTCTACCGGTCGGTTTTCTTCGGAGGAGGATTTCTCTTCCTGTCGGAGGCCGGAGCGGCAGCCGGCCAGAGCGATGATGCCTGTTATAGCCACGAATAATATGCAGAGCTTTTTTTTCATAATGCAACCGTTCCTTTTTAACATAATAAAAACAGGAAAATTATAACATTTTTGTCTTTCTATGACAACCTGCACTTTACATTTTTCCTGTTTTTTCTGTCATTAGAGTACATTTGTATAAGTGATTTTTTGGAAAAATATGCTAAACTATCCTCACATGGGAACTGCGTGTCAGAGAATAGAATTCCTGTGCGGTTTCCATAATACATGGTGTCAGGAGAAGGCGCAACGCCCGCTCTCTCCGGATACAAAAGGAGCGTCACATGGCAATTATTTTTAATGAGAAGGCAAGAACGATTACCCTTCAGACGAAAAATACATCCTATCAGATGAAAATCGGCAATCTGGACTATCTGCTGCATCTGTATTATGGCCCTGCCATTCCGGATGAGGATATGAATTATCAGGTTATGCAGTATGACCGGGGATTTTCCGGCAACCCTTATGAATCCCGGAATGCCCGGACCTTTTCCCTGGACGCCCAGCCGCAGGAATTCTCCACCCAGCAGCAGGGAGACTTCAGGACGGCCAGCATCGAAGTGGTCAACAGTGACGGAAGCTATTCCTACCATGGAAAGGCCGTGGATTACAGGATCCGCGAAGGAAAGTATCAGCTGGAACAGCTTCCCTGCGTATTTGCGTGCGAGGCGGATACAGCCCATACGCTGGAGGTTACCCTCTGTGATGCGGTGAGCAATATAAAGGTAATTCTCCTCTATGGGGTATTCGAGGAGGCGGATGTAATCACCAGGGCCGTAAAGGTGGTGAACGGCGGGGACAGGCCAATCCATCTGAAAAAAATCATGTCCGTATGTCTGGACTTTTTAAATGGGGCGGATATGGATCTGCTGAGCCTGCCGGGACGCTATGGTCAGGAACGTCAGGTAGAACGTCAGCCCATGACGCATCATATCCATACGATCAGCAGCGTCCGTGGTTCCTCCAGCCATCAGCAGAATCCCTTTGTGGTTCTCTGCGACCGGGAGGCCTCGGAGGATTACGGCAGATGTTATGGCTTTTCCCTGATGTACAGCGGCAATTTCCTGGCTGAGGCAGAGTTGGATCAGTATGACCAGCTGCGTCTGGTGATGGGAATCCATCCAAAGCAGTTCTTTTATGAGCTGAAGCCTCAGGAGGCCTTTGAGGGACCGGAGGTGGTGATGGCATTCAGCAGTCATGGATTTACGGGACTTAGTCATCTCTACCACGACTTCTACCGCACCAATCTCTGCCGCAGCAAATTCGTGACCGAGGTGCAGCGGCCGGTGCTGATCAACAGCTGGGAAGCCGCATTCATGGATTTTGATGATGTAAAGCTGGTGGAGATTGCCAGGGCAGCCAAAAATATGGGAGTGGATCTTCTGGTTATGGATGACGGCTGGTTCGGCAAGCGGGACGATGATAACAGCGGTCTGGGTGACTGGTTTGTCAATGAGGATAAGATCAAATGCGGGCTTCACAGGCTGGTGGAGCAGATCAATGATCTGGGCATGAAATTCGGCATCTGGTTTGAGCCGGAGATGGTGTCTGAGGACAGTGACCTGTACCGCGCTCATCCTGACTGGGCCATGCAGATTCCTGGCCGGCATGCCGTGCGCAGCCGGAATCAGATGGCTTTGGATATGAGCCGGAGGGAAGTTCAGGATTATCTGATCGAAAGAATCAATGCCATTCTGGATGATGCCAACATTTTCTATGTAAAATGGGATATCAATCGTTCCCTCGCGGATATCTGGTCCAATGATCTGCCGGCCGAAAAGCAGGGCGAGGTCTATCACCGCTATATCCTGGGACTGTATCGGGTAATGGATGCGATCATTCTGACACATCCGGATATCTTGTTTGAGGGCTGCAGCGGAGGCGGAGGCCGTTATGATCCGGCCATGCTTCATTATTATCCGCAGTATTGGGTCAGTGACAACAACAATCCGATTGACCGCTTAAAGCTTCACTATGGAACCTCCTTTGTCTATCCGACCTGTACCATGGGCGCTCATATCTCTGACAGCGGCCGGTTCGTGCCTCTGGAGACAAAGGCAGTGGTGGCGATGTGCGGAACGTTTGGCTATGAGCTGGATGCCACTCATCTTTCCAAAAAGGAGCAGAAGATCTGCAAAGAGCAGAGCGACCGGTTCAGAAAGTACTACCATATCACCTTTAAAGGAGATTTTTACCGCCTGACCAATCCTTTCCGAATGGGCAATATGACAGCCTGGGAGCATGTGACCAAGGATAAGAGCGAGGCGCTCTTAAGTGTGGTGGTCACGAATCTGACCTGCAACGGGCCGCAGGAATATGTCCGTGCCAAAGGACTGGATCCGCAGGCCCTGTATTCGGTCAATGGCAGCAAGGAGCTTCGCTCCGGCTCGGCTCTGATGAACGCCGGGCTGCCCGTCAGCCGGGAGGTGCCGGAGTATTCGGCGTTTCAGTTCCATCTGGTAAAGAAGGAAAAGAGCCATTCCAAAGCGCATAAGGCCACAAAGAAGGAATAGGCAAAAGAATTATTAACAGAAAAATACCCTCAAAAGCTTTTCAGGCTTTTGGGGGTATTTTTCTGTCTGATGTTCTTAAAACGAAGGCGGAGTAATGGCGAAAATCACCTGTACGGGCGCACTGGTGTGGTTGTGCCAGACATGCTGGGATTGAGGCGGGATGCGCACACTGTCGCCCTGGCGGAGTGTGAAACAACGGGATTCGATCTCCAGATCCACACATTCTCCGGAATAGAGAAAGGCAACTTCTTCACCCACATGTCCCTGGGCATGCAGATTGGAGCTGGAACCGGCCGGGATCACCATCATGCAGAATTCAATGGTGCCTCTGGTATCGGGGGTCAGCAGCTCGTAGATGACATCGGGTTCATTCTTTCTGCCGATGGTCTTGCGGGTTCCGGGAGTAATAATGGGCTGATCCTCGCTTTCCTCTTTAAAAAAATAATAGAGCGGGGCATCAAGTGCCCCGGCAAGTGCCCGCAGGGTGTTGATGGATGGATTCACCTGACCATTCTCGATCTGGCTGAGCATGGAAGCGGTGATGCCGGCGGCAGAAGAGAGTTTGCGGATGGAGGTTTTCTGCTTTAAGCGTAGTTCCTGTATTTTTTTTCCAATATTCAAATCGTCCAAGATAGGCGCTCCTTTCGGGTGGTTGATTAGCCTTTTTGGCGGGTAAGAGTCGGGACTCTTTGTTTATCTAGAAGTATACCATAATTTGGGAATTATGGAAATGAATTTGGGGGGGCGGATTATTTTTTCGGGGGGGATTCGAGGGGGACGCTCCGGAAAAGGGGTTCCGAAAGGGACGCTCGGGAAAAAGGGTTCCCCGAATTGCGGGTTTCTTCGCTCAGACAACTGTATTTCGGCTCCTAACGCGGATTCCTGCAAACTAAGAGTTTCTGCGCATCCTGCAAATGCAATCCGGGGAACCCTTTTTCCCGAGCTGTTTCTGTCGGCCTTAAATACAAGTACCTTGTGAACCAATGTCAGTTAGTTAAGCTGTTCCAAAAGGTACGCCAGGGAAACGGGGAGAGCAGCCATTGAAAAGGGTCTGCGGATTTTTCCGGTTTCGAGATCAAGAATTCCTAAAATTTCTGAATTTTGCTAAAAACGAAACGAAAATTTACAAACTCGCTGCGCTCAGACAATGTGAATTTTCGTTTCAACGCAAAACTCAGGAATTTAAGGACTTCTAAATCTCTGCAAAGTCAAAATCCGCAGACCCTTTTCGATGGCTGCTCTCCCCGTTTCCCTGACTGTGTTTCGCGATTTCTTAACTTACTGACATTGCCTGTGAACGGTAACGAATCCTGCCCCCATGAAGAATAATGGGTATGCTGATATTGAGTTGAAAAGAATCAGCCAGGTTTGCTTTGCAACAGATAATTTGTTTATTATAAATTAACAATATGGGCAATAATGAGTATCTGTAAAACAGGATTCTGGTTTGATAATGAGGGGATATAGAAAAAATACCCGAAAAACGTTAAGTATTATTAATTCGACATTGACAATATGACGAAATAATGTTAATCTATAATTAACAATAAATTCCGGAATAGAAACCAATTACCGCACTGCAGGGCGGTGAAGCTGTTGTCTGTGAGAGAAAGGAGTTTTGGGGATGTTGGATGTATTGATCAGAAATGCAAGGGTGATTGACGGAAGCGGGGCGCCGGCTTTTGAGGGGAATGTGGGAATCCGGGGGGACAAGCTGGTGATGGCCCGGGGAGATGAGGAGGCAAAAGAGGTGATTGACGCGGCAGGGCGTTATGTCTGTCCGGGATTTATCGACGCACATTCTCATGGGGATATGATTCTTGGCACAGAGGATGCCCATCTGTTTAAGACAACGCAGGGGGTTACCACAGAGATTGTGGGGCAGTGCGGCCTGTCGATGGCGCCGGTTGCGCCGGAGCATCTGGCAGATATTCAGAATATGCTGTCCATGGGAACCACATGGTTTCCGGAGGATATGAAGAACTGGGAGAGCTATGGCCGGTTTTTGGAGTATGCAGGGAAGCAGAAGCTGACGGCGAATGTCAAGATGTATATCGGACACAGCAGCTTAAGGATTGCGGTTATGGGGATGGCGAACCGCCCGGCTGCCGGGGAAGAGCTGGAAAGGATGAAGGCGATTCTGCGGGATGCGATGGAGAAAGGGGCAGCCGGTTTCTCGACAGGGCTGATCTATACACCGAGCTGCTATGCAGAGGAGCATGAGATTATTGAACTGGCAAAGGTGATTGCGCCTTATGGCGGGATTTATGCCAGCCATATGCGCAATGAGTCGAACGGGATTGCCGAGGCCGTGAAGGAGACGATCAACGTGGGACGGCAGGCGGGAGTTCGTGTGGACATTTCTCATCATAAGATGCTGGGCAAGCCAAACTGGGGTAAACAGAAGGAGACACTGCGGCTGATTCATGAGGCCAGGCAGGAGGGAATCCAGGTGATTCATGACCAGTATCCGTATACCTGCAATATGACGACACTGAATGCGTGCATGCCGCCATGGTATTTTGAGAACGGGTTCCGTTCCATGACGGAGAAGCTAAAGGATCCGGAGTTCCGCAAAAAGCTGAGAGCCGAGATGGAGGATGCTTCAACCCCCTATGATAATTATTATCTGAATGCCGGGGGATTTGGCGGTGTCTATGTTTATTCCGCATCCAAAACCCCGCAGGCAGAGGGGAAATTTATCACGGAATATGCCAGGGAGATCGGCAAGGACGAGTGGGAGGCATTCTTTGATCTATGTATGGAGAATAACTGTGAGACCGGCGGGGTGTTCAGCAGCATGTGCGAGGAGGACGTATGTGAGATTATCCGGGATCCCTATTGCATCGTGGGCAGCGACGGACTGACAAGAAGCTGGAAGGAAAAGGGACATCCCCGAGCCAGCGGTACATTTCCCCATGCAATTACCTTTTTTGTTAAGGAAAAAGGGATTCTGACGCTGGAACAGGTGATTCACAAGATGACGGGGCTGACAGCCGAATGCCTGTCGGTGAAAAATAAAGGACGGATCCGGGACGGATATGATGCAGATCTGTTGATTTTTGATTATGAGCGCCTGAAGGACACGGCCACCTACAGCAATCCCAACAGCATTACGGAAGGGATCGATTATGTGTTTGTGAATGGAGAGCTTGTCTGGCATGACGGGCAATTCACCGGTCTTACGCCAGGCAGAATGCTTTGCCATTGGGAGCGCCGTGAGGGCTGAACGGATGGATATTGATGTGAGGATGCACGCTTTTTATGAACCATGGGTTCCTCTGTCTGCCAAGGACGACCGTGGACAGGGGGGAATCTGCCTGCTTGGGAAGAGAGGAAGAATATGAACGTACTGATCGCATTTATGATAACGATGATAATCCTGCTGGTGTCCCTGATTATATTCAAAGTCAGCCCCGGTGTGTCCCTGTTTCTGTGTGCCATTGTCATGGCCCTGCTTTGCGGACTTCCGCTTACGGATACGCTGGGTTATCTGACGAGCGGCTTTGGCAGTATCATGACCAGCATCGGACTGCTGATTCTGTTCGGAGGGATTTTCGGTATGATGTTGGGGGACTCCGGCGGCATGGAGGAGCTGGCTAAAGGACTGCTGCGCACGTTTGGTAAGAAGAACGATATGCTGGCTCTGAACCTGGCCGGATTCATTGTCTCGATTCCGGTATATTTCGGCTCTGCCTATATCACCCTGAATCCATTGGTGACCAGCCTGCAGAAGTTTACCAAAAAGAAAACCTCTGCTTATGTGGCAGCTCTGTTTACCGGCCTTTTGCTGACGCACTGTGTGGTGGCGCCGACACCGGGCCCTCTGGCAGTAGCCGGGCAGATCGGGGCAAATGTGGGCTGGTTTATAATCTACGGAATCGCAGTTGCGCTTCCGGCAAGCCTGTTATGTGGCTGGCAATATGCCAATATTTTAAACAGCAGAGCTGCAGGGACCGGACCGGAAGAAAAAGGGGCAGAGATTGCGGGGATTCTTGACGACAAAGAGCTGTTAAAGGCGGATCCGGGGAAGCCCAGTGCAGGTCTGACGCTGCTTCTGATTGCGCTTCCGATTGTGCTGATTGTCATCAATTCTGTCTGCGGTGTGCTGCTGCCGGCGGATCATATGCTGAATCTGATCTTCGGTTTTTTGGGGAATAATAACGTGGCTCTGTTTATTGCCATGATTGTGTCCGGATTTGTGCTGCGGGGGTATCTGGTGCCTGCGGTCAGTCCGACTCTTTGGAATTATATTGACAAGACCTCGGATTCGATGGGGAATATTCTGATGGTAATCGGCTGCGGGAACTGCTTTGGTACGATCCTGCAGAAGAGCGGTCTGGGAGACGCGCTGGTGGAATTGTTGTCAAAAATGAACATTCCGGTTATCCTGCTGGCCTTTGTCCTGGCGATGATTATCCGTGCAGCGGTTGGCTCGGCTACTGTTGCGATGCTGACGACAGTGTCTATTGTGGGGCCGACTGCCGTTGCCATGGGGATGTCTCCGGTTATCGTGGGACTGGCTATCTGTGTGGGAACGGTGGGACTTACCCTCCCCACGGATGCGGCTTTCTGGATGCCGGCAAGATACAGCAGCCTGACGGTTAAGGAGGCGTTTGCGGCAACGACGTATCCGACGACGCTTGCCAGCCTTGCCGGTTTTGCGGTTGTGCTGGTTCTGCATCTGTTTTCGGGTATTTTGCCGGGGATGTTCTAGAGCGTGCCGGACACACTCCGGGCGAATCGCAGAGGGATGCGCTTTAAGTAACCGTTCAGACGGCAGGAGGGTTGTAAATCCATAACGGATGGACGGTTACGTCAAAAAATAGAATTCAGGAAAAGGAAATGATAAAATGCTGACAGAGAGTACTGTGTTGGGAAGGACATGGGAGGAGTGGGAAAAGGCATGTCCGGTTGTAGCGGATATCCGCGCACTGCGTGAGACAGGATGGAGAAATGAAGATAAGAAGAGCTGCAGGGAAGCGATCGAGGACTGCGAGCTGACGATGGCAGATGTTCTGGATGCCGGCAGACGTCTGGAACGTTTCGCGCCGTATTTTGCGGCGGTGTTTCCGGAGACAGCTCCGGCCGGAGGGATCATCGAATCGCCTGTTCGGGAGATCCCACGGATGAAGGCTGTGCTGGAAGCACAGGAGCAGAGAAGTCTGCCAGGAAGGCTTTGGCTTAAAATGGACAGCCATCTGCCGATCTCCGGTTCCATCAAGGCACGCGGCGGTATCTATGAGATCTTAAAGACAGCGGAGGAGATTGCCATCCGGCACGGACTGCTGCATGAAGGAGACAATTACCGGATGTTTGACAGCCAGACATTCCGGGAACTGTTTTCCCGCTACTGTGTGGGAGTGGGTTCTACCGGTAATCTTGGCCTGTCTATCGGGATCATGAGCGCAAGGCTGGGCTTCCGGGTAACGGTACATATGTCTGCAGACGCCAGACAGTGGAAGAAGGATATGCTGCGCAGCAAAGGCGTCACGGTCATGGAGTATGAGTCGGACTATAGTGTCGCGGTCAGGGAAGGCCGGAAGCTGGCCGGGAAGGATCCGTACTGCCATTTTGTGGATGACGAGAATTCGAAGACACTGTTTCTGGGGTATGCGGTGGCGGCGTTGCGGCTGAAAAAGCAGTTTGAGGAATTAAACATCCGGGTGGACAGAGAACATCCCCTGTTTGTCTATCTTCCCTGCGGAGTCGGGGGAGGCCCCGGCGGGGTGGCTTTCGGGATTAAGCTGGTGTTTGGCGATGCGGCACATTGCTTCTTTGCCGAGCCGACGCATTCCTGCTGTATGATGCTGGGGATGGCCACAGGAGAGAACCATCGGGTCAGTGTGCAGGATTTCGGGATTGACAATCTTACGGTTGCGGACGGACTGGCGGTGGGCCGGGCTTCCGGCTTTGTAGGCCAATTGATGCGCCCGTTTATGAGCGGATGCTATTCTCTGAGCGATGAAAGGATGTATGGGATGCTGGCACAGCTGGCGGACAGTGAGGGCGTTCATCTGGAACCAAGTGCCCTCGCAGGGATGTATGGTCCGGTGCTTTTAGAAAAGCTGCCGGCTTTTCGGGAGTATGTAAAACAGGAAGCGCCGGCGGATGTGATGGCAAAGAGCACCCAGCTGGTATGGGCAACAGGGGGCAGCATGGTTCCGAAAGAGGAGATGGAGGGATATTATCGGAAGGGAAGGGAGATACTTTCCCGATGAAAAGAGAGTCTTAAAGAAAACAGGCACCTGATACCTTGAGCGGTATTGAGTGCCTTTGATTTTGTCCTGTTTTTGACTGCTGCCAGTCATAGCGATTCCATTTCAAAAAGATAAAAATATTGACGGCATAAGAAAAATCGAGTAAGATACTGATAAATGACGGTAGGGGATCGATTTGCCGTTTATTTCCATGGAGAACGAATCAGATAAAGGAGAGCAGGCAATGGTGAAAGTAGGAATCGTAATGGGCAGTGATTCAGATATGCCGGTGATGGCAAAAGCGGCAGAGATGCTGGATAAGTTTGGGATAGAATATGAGATGACGATCATCTCCGCGCACCGGGAGCCGGATATTTTCTTTGCGTGGGCAAAGGCTGCGGAGGGGAAGGGGATGAAAGTGATTATTGCCGGAGCCGGGAAAGCGGCTCATCTGCCGGGGATGTGCGCGGCGATTTTTCCCATGCCGGTGATCGGGATTCCCATGAAGACATCAGACCTGGGGGGCGTGGATTCTCTGTATTCCATCGTGCAGATGCCTTCGGGGATTCCGGTGGCTACGGTGGCGATCAATGGCGGAGCCAATGCAGGAATCCTGGCTGCGAAGATCCTGGCGGCTTCGGATGAGGAGCTGCTGGGGAAGCTGAAGGCTTACAGTGAAGAGATGAAGAACGATGTGGTGAAGAAGGCAAAGAAGCTGGAGAGTATCGGATATAAGGAATATCTTGCGCAGAAGTGAGGAAGATGGGCTTTTCGGCAAGACAGGGCAGAAGAAAACAAAAAACAGACAGGGAAGTCCCGGCAGAAGCAGTTTCGGCAGGGGCGTCGGGACGCTGCAGAACAGGAGGACAGGTATGGATTACAAGAAAGCCGGAGTGGATATCGAGGCGGGCTACAAGTCCGTGGAGCTGATGAAGGAGCATGTGAAAAAGACCATGCGGGAGGAAGTGCTGGGCGGTCTGGGCGGATTTTCCGGGGCATTTTCCCTGTCAAAGATTAAGGAGATGGAAGAGCCGGTGCTTTTATCCGGTACGGACGGTTGCGGAACGAAAGTAAAGCTGGCGATCATTATGGATAAGCATGACACGATCGGGATTGATGCGGTGGCCATGTGTGTCAATGATATCGCCTGTGCCGGCGGAGAGCCGCTGTTCTTTCTGGATTATATTGCCTGCGGCAAGAACTACCCGGAGAAGATTGCGGATATTGTAAAGGGTGTTGCAGAGGGCTGCCTGCAGTCTGAGGCAGCGCTGGTCGGCGGCGAGACGGCGGAGCATCCGGGACTGATGCCGGAGGAGGATTATGATCTGGCCGGGTTTGCGGTAGGAGTCTGCGATAAGAAGGATATGATCACGGGTGAGGATTTAAAGGCCGGGGATGTGCTGATCGGGATGGCTTCTTCCGGCGTACACAGCAATGGGTTCTCTCTGGTCCGCAAGGTATTTGAAAAGGAACTGACCCGGGAAGGGTTATCGGTCTGCTGCGATGAGCTGGGGAAGAGTCTGGGCGAGGCTCTTTTAGCGCCTACGAGAATTTACGTGAAGGCGTTGAAGAGTGTAAAGAACGCCGGTGTGACGGTAAAGGCGTGCAGCCATATTACCGGCGGCGGATTTTATGAGAATATTCCCCGGATGTTAAAGGAGGATACCCGGGCTGTCATTAAGAAGGACAGCTATCCCATACCGGCGATTTTTAAGCTGCTCGCTGAAAAGGGGGATATTGCAGAGGAGATGATGTACAATACTTTCAACATGGGGCTTGGCATGATTATTGCGGTGGATCCGGCGGATGAAAAGAAGGCCATGGAAGCGATCCGGATGGCAGGGGACACGCCCTATGTGGTCGGTTCTGTTGAGGTGGGAGAAAAGGGAGTGACCTTATGTTGAGAGTGGGAGTGATGGTGTCCGGCGGAGGCACCAATCTGCAGGCGATTCTGGACCGTCTGGCTGATGGGAGTATTACCAATGCAGAGATTGCGGCAGTGATCAGCAACAATCCGGGCGCCTATGCACTGGAGAGGGCAAGGAAGCATGGAATTCCGGCTGTATGTGTGTCACCGAAGGAGTACGCAAAGCGGGAAGAGTTCAATGAAGCATTGCTGGCAAAGGTGGATGAGTATGCTCCGGATCTGATTGTCCTGGCAGGATTTCTGGTGAAGATTCCGCAGCAGATGATTGATAAATACGAGCACAGGATCATCAACATTCATCCGTCATTGATTCCCTCCTTCTGCGGCGTGGGGTATTATGGGCTGAAGGTTCATGAAGCAGCGCTGACCCGGGGGGTGAAGATCACCGGGGCCACGGTTCACTATGTGGACGGCGGGATGGATACGGGTCCGATTCTTCTGCAGAAGGCTGTGGAGGTAAAGGACGGTGATACGCCGGAGAGTTTGCAGCGGCGGGTGATGGAAGAGGCGGAGTGGGTGATCCTGCCGGAGGCGATTGACAGGATTGCCAATTCATAAAGCGTCAGGCAGACAAGGAACTGGCACTGCATTGCGGAAATAGCAAGCGCCGGATTCACCGGATTTTCCTCAAGGCAGTACTGGCACAAGACAGAAGGAGGAAGCAGGGAATGAAGATACTGATTGTCGGCGGCGGCGGCAGAGAGCATGCCATTGCGTGGAAGGTGGCTCAAAGCGCGAAAGTTGAGAAGATCTACTGTGCACCAGGGAATGCGGGGATCGCCCAGGTGGCGGAGTGCGTAAATATCGGTGTTATGGAGTTTGACCGTCTGGTGGAGTTTGCCAGAGAAAAGGAGATTGACCTGACAGTGGTGGCTCCGGACGATCCTCTGGCTGCCGGGGCGGTGGATGCCTTTGAGGCAGCGGGCCTGCGGGCCTTTGGACCCAGAAAAAATGCGGCAGTTCTGGAAGGATCCAAGGCATTTTCCAAAGATTTGATGAAAAAATACGGGATACCCACTGCTGCTTATGAGACCTTTGATTCCCCTGAGGAAGCTCTTGCCTATCTGGAGACAGCGCCCATGCCGATTGTACTGAAGGCAGACGGTCTGGCTCTGGGAAAAGGCGTGCTGATCTGCAAAACCTTGAAGGAGGCAAAAGAAGGAGTTCAGTCCCTGATGCTGGACAAGCAGTTCGGCTCGGCCGGGAACCGGATCGTCATTGAGGAGTTTATGACTGGCCGGGAGGTCTCCGTGCTTTCCTTTGTGGATGGCAGAAATATCCGGATCATGACTTCGGCACAGGATCACAAGCGTGCCAAAGACGGCGACGAGGGCCTCAACACCGGCGGAATGGGGACATTTTCTCCCAGCCCGTTTTACACAAAAGAGGTAGATGAATTCTGCCGGAAGCATATTTATCAGCCCACTGTGGATGCCATGCGCACAGAGGGACGCGAATTCAAGGGTGTGATTTTCTTTGGCCTGATGCTGACGGAGAAGGGACCGCGGGTTCTGGAATATAACGCCCGGTTCGGAGATCCCGAGACCCAGGTGGTGCTGCCGCGGATAAGGAATGATATTGTGGATGTGTTTGAGGCGTGCATTGACGGTACTTTGGATCAGATTGAGCTGGAGTTTGAGGATAATGCGGCAGTCTGCGTGGTGCTGGCCTCTGACGGCTATCCGGAGCATTATGAGAAAGGATATCCGATCACCGGGCTGGAGAGATTTGCGGAGGCGGACGGCTATTATGTCTTCCATGCAGGCAGTAAGTTTGACGCAGAGGGAAGGATCGTAACCAACGGGGGCCGGGTGCTGGGTGTGACGGCAGTGGGCAGGGATCTGAAGGCGGCCCGCGCCAATGCCTATGCGGCTACGGACTGGGTGGAATTCGGGAACAAATATATGCGCCATGATATCGGGAAGGCGATTGATGAGGCGTAGACGCCGGTTACTGTTTACGGGGAACCGACCAGGCTACATTTTAACCGTCCCGTGAATGGTTACTCCAGAAGGTATGCCTTGGAACAAGGGAGGGGCTGCGGCTGGTAAATACCAGCTGTTATTGAAATTATGGACTGCCGGATTACTAGTATAACCCGTTTTAAATAACCTTCCGTTTCGCCAGTCTGCTTTCCCGATAGCACAGAGGGAAAATGCTCAACGTAGCCCCACTACGCCTCCGCTTTTCCCTCTGCACTCTCGGAAAAGTATCCTTGCCGAAACAGAAAGGTATTTAAAACGGGTTATACTAGCTGATATTTGGCGCCTTTTTGAGTATATAGAAGTGAAGACGGAGATGAAGTGCCTGTTTCAGTTATTAAAGCAGTGCTTATCTCGCTCAAGACGTTAATCCATGAACTTGAGGAAGACAAGGAGTTGAAACCTCTCTTGTCTTCTTTTTTGTGTTCACAGGATGAATTAGCAGCTAAGAGTATTACGGAATTAACTGTTTATGGCTATATTTCACTTGCGTTGAAAATTTTAACGGCACCAGTGAAAGTGTCAAATTTTCGATCTCTCGCACTTAAATATTGTATTTGGAAACTAATTATGCTACAATAAACAACAGTTATCCATTAATCTGACCGAAACACCTATTAAGGACTATATGTATGGTTATCAGCTATAAAAAACTACCCCCTTTTTGGAAAAGTGTTCCCACTGTCCATCTCCCGAAATTTGATGAATATTCATACATTTCTTAATTCTTCATGGGATATAAGTAACTGTACCTGAAAAACCACCTACTGAATATTGAGAAAATTAAGGTTGAGAATTGAAAAAGGCTGCCGTTTTGATTGGGTAGCCTTTTGGATTTTATTTGACTTATCGATTATTTATTTTCTCATTCAGATTCTTCTCTGTATTCAAAGACAAACCACTTTTCATTCATATAAATCTCTATTGTATCGTCTGCTCCATACTGATAATTAAATCCACTTCCAAAATTAGACTGATTATCTTCTGTTGGTATTTCAGTTCCATCGACAGTAGACGTTATTTCTCCATCCATATTTCCACAACGCCAGTCGATCGTGCTTTCTTTTCCTGTATCATAATATAATTTACCATCCACTCTTACCATAGGGATTCTGTCATACATTACATCAGCTTCTTCCTGTTTGAGCATCAGCTCTTCATCCAAGTCCAGTCCCAGCATATTTCGTAAATTGCTTATGTATTCCGGGTCTTTCACCATATCATCTGTGACCATATAGCTGGAAATGGGATTCTGCCATGGAATCACAAAAATATCTCTGTCGTCTATGTCAAAGGCAGACAGAATCAATGCCATTTCCTCTGGTGAAGCACCTTTTAATGCCATTAACTCTTCCAAAGTTTTCTGACGGTTGGTTCCCTGCATCAGCCCAAAACGATAGTCATCCTCTGCCATCTGCCAAACATAAACCTCCAGCCCCTTGAAGGTTCCAAGCTCAAAGTATTCTGGGTATTTTTCACGCAATTTATCTATTTCAGGAGAGTTCCACTCATATTCTGATTCAAGACCATCGGAAATATGCGTGACATTTACTTCTGAATTTGTGTTTTTTCCACATGCACACAACACAATTGAAACAAGACTGCATAAACAAACAATACGGTATAATTTCTTTTTCATGGCTATTCTCCTCAAAAATATATTTTATATCATACTATATTTTACCGCATATTACAATGCAGAGTAAATAGTCGGAATTGTCTCTGACTATTCCCCATCGTCTGACAGTCAAATAAGCCTACCAACTGATTGCTGATAGGCTTATCAAATAATCCCGCAATTTAAAATTCATAGAATATTAAAACCACCAAAACGTATTATTATACAATCCAAATGCATATTTATAGTCCGATTTTCAATGGGTACACAATTCCGAAAAGGGAGAAAAACTATGGAAATTACTTATTGACTCAAACTTCGCACATAGATTTTAGCTATGCACCTTGAAAATTCAATATCTGGCAATGATTCAATTATCAAAGAACAGTCTTTTATACCGCTATGCCGCAACTAATTGCGATTGTAGAAGAGATGGCAAAGTGCTGATGAATGCTTCAACCAGTTCATC
>CAJTEM010000021.1 GCA_910575255.1 Lachnospiraceae bacterium
GGAGAAAAATTTTTTGATAGTTTTAGAAATCTGGTTATCATTCTGGCTGTCTTGTGTTATACTGTTATTCATAGCATGAGCCTCCGGTGGTATGTTGTTTCTGAGCAATTCAATTATACCAAAACCAGAGTGTTTCATGCTATTTTATTGCCAGTTTTTATTGAATTTTCAAGGTGCATAGGCACTTATGCAAGTGCGAAGTTTGAGTTATTATATCTATCGGAGGATGCAAAACAACGGTTTGGAAGCGGATTGGATAGAGAAGGGAGGCTTTACCTTGTAGCTGAACAAAAAATATGTTATCATAGGATAAAATCCTGTCACGTTATAAAAACAGGTAAAAATGTCAGGAGAAACATGGGATATACATTGTTAAGAAGGATCTGTTATGAAAAAACGAATTTTAGAGTTGATTGAAGGCGAAGATAAGAAAAATCCTTTGACAGATGATGAGATCGCCATTCGTCTGGGGATAAACCGAAAAACAGTTACCCTTAACCGCCAGGAAGCGGGAATTGCAGATTCCAGGGAACGGAAGCGTCCGGTATTAAAGGCAAGGCTCCGGGAATTGATAAAGGAAGACTCTGCCATGTCGGAACGAGAACTGACCAGACGTTTGGAAGCGGAAGGATTTGTGGTGGGAAAGTATGTGGTTGGCAGGCTGGCAGAGGAGATTCGGGAAGAATATAGATCGGCAAAAGCAAAAGAACAGGAAACTGTTGGAAAAACAGAAAAGAAAGTTTCTTCGCCGATATCTTGGGAAAAGCCGGACACCAGCGTGTTTCGGAATTTTATCGGCTATAGAGGAAGTCTGATGAACCAGATATCCCAGGCACAGGCAGCAGTCCTTTATCCCCCAAAGGGGCTTCATTGTCTGATTTACGGGCCGTCAGGGGTTGGCAAAAGTTATTTGGCAGAGCTGATGCACAGCTTTGCCTGCGGTACGGAAAATTTCGGAAAAAATCCGCCTTATTTTGCTTTTAACTGTGCAGATTATGCGGACAACCCGCAGCTGCTTTTAGCCCAGCTGTTTGGTTATAATAAAGGCAGCTTTACCGGAGCGGATAAGGATCGCAAAGGTGTCGTGGAATTGTGCAATGGAGGAATATTGTTTCTCGATGAGGTTCACCGCCTTTCCCCGGAAGGCCAGGAGCTTCTGTTTTATTTGATGGACAGAGGCAGATTCCGCAGATTGGGCGAAGTAGATACCCAGCGGGAATGTCATCTGATGATTATTGCTGCAACGACAGAAAATCCTCAAAGCTCCCTTCTGGTAACCTTTCGGCGAAGAATCCCCATGATTATTGAAATTCCTCCTTTGCGGGAGCGCCCGCAGGAAGAATGTCTGGAATTTATCAGCAGCTTTTTCTGGCAGGAAGCCAGTTTGCTGGGAAAATATATTATTGTGAAAAAGGAAGTCCTGCAATATCTGATGAGCGTAGATTATGTGGGAAATGTGGGACAGGTTAAGTCAGATATTAAGGTGTGCTGTGCAAAGGCTTTTCTGGAAAGCAAGCGAAAAAAATCAGAAACTATCGAGGTTGATTTCGGATGTCTGACCAGGGGGATGAAGGGTGTGCTTCCGGCAGGTTATACAAGCCAGAATTTACGTCTGGTACAGGAGGATATGTATTTTTATCCGGAAGGTGCTCCCGGAGAGCAGAGATCAAGCGAAGAATTGAAGAATTGGGATCTTTATGGGATTTTGGAGCGCACCTATGACCGTCTGGTAAAAGCCGGAGTCAGTGAAGGAGAGATCAACAGCAGACTGACATCAGAGATAGAAGCGCAGCTCTTCCGGGGAATACGTCAGATAGAAAATTCTCGCTTCAGCGGAGATGAGATGGTGACGATTGTGGGCGAGGAGATCATGAAGATGACCAGGGATATCTATCAGATGGCAAAACAATATTTTGCCGATCTGCGGGACTCCCTTTTATATCCGCTGGCCGTTCACATGAAAATGGTACTTCAGAGAAATGACAGTAAAAGCCGGGTAGCAACCAGGGTGCAGGGATTAAAGACGAGATATAAGAGAGAATATGAGGCTGCTGAAAAGATCTGGCAGGAAATCAGCCGTAAATATTATCTTAGTGTGCCAGAAGAAGAGATTGGATTTCTGGCGATGTATCTATATCGCTTCCGGGAACATGAAGAGAGTGAAAAGAAGCGCATCAGTGTGCTTGTAGTTTCTCACGGGGCAGTCGCCTGCGGCATGGCGGAGGTGGCTAATGCAGTGCTTGGGACAGATCATGCCAAGGGACTGGAGATGAATTTAATGGATTCCCCGTCAGAAATGACAGAAAAGGTTATTCAGGCAGCCTTGATGTTAAATCAGGGGAAAGGGATTATTATTCTGGCGGATATGGGTTCCCTGATGCTGGTAGGAGAAAAAATTCGGGAACGTTTAAAAATTTCCGTAGGCATTGTGGGAAGAACCGATACGATGATGGTCATCGAGGCAGTGCGCAGAACGCTCTGGACCGATGACAGCTTAGAGCAGATTGTGGAAGCATTAGATACCAAGCGTTTTCTTTCGCCGAGGGAATCGGGGAAAAAAACCTGTAAGAAGGCAGTTCTTTGTTTATGTATTACCGGGGAAGGATCGGCAAAGATGTTAAAGGACTTTATTGAAGAGCGCCTGAAAAGCAGTCTGGAAGGCGTTGAAATTCTGGTTCGCGGATATATCGAGGCGGCAGATGTCAGCCAGATTATTCAGAAAGCGGAAGAAAATTATGAGATTCTGGCTATTGTAGGAACGATTGATCCGGAACAGGAAACCTATCCTTTCTTGTCACTTCAAAAAGTATATTCGGGAAATGGTCTGGGAATTCTTCGGAGAATTTTAAAGCGCCGGCAGCTATTGGAGGAAAATGATCTTAAAGAGGTAATCCATTCTCAGCACATTTTATTATCTTCAGGCTGCCGGTATAAGGATGAACTTCTGGATAAGATGATTGGAGGTTTGGCAAAGGACGGTTTTGTCGATGAGGGATTCCTGCTGAGCGTGTACAAAAGGGAAGGGATGATGACCACGGTTTTAAACGGAGGGATTGCAATTCCGCATGGGAATCCTGAATATGTCCAAAAACCGGCCATTGCGGTAACAAAATTAGACACACCGGTGGCATGGGATGGGATCAACACCGTAGATTTAATTTTTGTCCTGGCATTGGATGAAAAATCAAAAAAATATTTTGAGCAGTTATATCAGATTATCTCCGATGAATCCATGGTTTCTGCGCTTCGCAGATGTGGAAGGCCGGAAGAAATCTATCAGCTTTTATGCAGAAGCACAAAATCAGACAAATAATGGCATGGTTCTTGCTCTTAATTAAGGTGAAAGGAGTGAGGACAATATGAGCATTCAGAATTTTCCAAAAGTAACTGTTATTCTAAGAGGTTACACCTATCCGCAGATTCGGTCAGTTGTGAAAAATCTTGCAGGAAGCAAGCTGCGCTCTGTTGAAATTACCATGAATACGCCAGGAGCCCTGGAAGCGATTGAAAAAATCAGCCAGGAATTTGGGGATTCGGTCATGGTTGGAGCAGGCACAGTGCTTACCTGCGAGCAGGCACAAGAATCTATTCGGGCAGGTGCAGCCTTTCTTTTATCTCCCACCATGCTGGATAAGAAGATTCTGGATCTGTGCAGAGAGAAGCATGTGATCAGCGTACCAGGCGCATTTTCTCCCACGGAAATTAAAAAGAGCTTTGAGGATGGTGCGGATATTGTAAAGGTATTTCCGGCAGCCAGATTGGGGAGCAGGTATCTGTCGGACATCGCGGCCCCTTTGGGAAAAATGCCGCTGATGGTGGTGGGGGGAATTGGGACTGCGAATATTGCGGAGTATTTTCAGGCAGGTGCGTCCTTTGCAGGAATTGCCTCTGGAATTTTTAACAAGGAAGATATTCTCAGCCAAAATGAAGAGGGGATTCGGAAATCCATTGAAGAAATGGAGAATACATTAAGAAAACTGGAAGGAGAGTGACAGTATGAGCATTGCATTTGACCAATCTTTAATATTAAAGATTGAAAATGCGAAAACAAATATGGAGGTGCTTTCACAAATGTGTGAGCATCTCTGTGAAAGAGGAATCGTTAAAGATACTTATTGTAAAGCAATTCTGGAGCGGGAAGAAAGTTTTCCGACGGGCCTGAATACCCATGGAATTAATGTGGCAATCCCCCATGCGGATGTGAGTCATGTAAATACGGCATCATTGTGTGTAGCAGTATTAAACCCGACCGTTGATTTTCGTGCAATGGACGAGCCGGAGGATGCCGTAGCTGTAAGTCTGGTGATTATGCTGGTGCTTACAGAACCTCATGGACACCTGGAAATGCTCCAGAAAATTGTCGGTCTGATTCAAAATCAGGAAGATGTAAAGCAGATTATCAATGCCAAAGATAAGGGAACGATTGAGGCCGTTATACGAAGATATCTGCTGGACGTATAAAGGAAAGGCAGTGATTTGTTACACTGAATTTCTGCAGATGCAAAATAAGAAAAAAGAAAAAAAGTTAAAGAAAGGAAAAATCATTATGAAAAGAGTATTAGTGGCATGTGGAAACGGAATTGCAACTTCAACAGTTGTCGCAACGAAAATTCGTGAAAAATGTGAGGAAAATGGTGTTGCTGTCACCGTTAATCAGTGCAAGCTTTTAGAGGTAGAATCTAAAGCCGATGATTACGATTTGCTGGTAACTACCGGGAAATTTACCGGCGGAACCGTAACCATTCCAGTGATTACAGCAATCTCTCTTTTAACCGGAATCGGAGAAGAGGCGACTTTAGATCAGATTGTGGAGGAACTGAAGAAATAAGTAAACAAACAGTAAAAAAATACGGGAATAAGAGAAAATACGGGAATGTGAGTGGAGGTAGGCAATATGCAAATATTTTATAATATTTTTAATGTGATCCTGGATGCCGGGGCAACGGTCATGCTTCCTATTATTATTACCATTGTGGGTCTTGTCTTTGGCGTTAAGCTGGGAAAGGCATTTCGCTCCGGCCTGATGCTTGGGATTGGTTTTGCGGGCATTAATCTGGTAATTAATATGATGAAAAGCAGTATTGGTCCGGCAGCACAGGCAATGGTTGAAAATTTTGGGATTCATCTGGATATTCTGGATGTGGGTTGGGGCTCGATTGCAGCAGTGACCTGGGCATCTCCAATTATTGCTTTGCTAATTTTTGCGATTCTGGCAACCAATATTATTATGCTTGTGCTGAAAATTACCGACACGCTGGATGTGGATATTTGGAATTACCATCACATGGCCATCGTGGGGATTTTGGTATATTATGTGACAAAAAATGTGTTTTTGGGTGTTTCTGCATCCATCGTTATGGCTGTGGTTTCTTTTAAATTGTCCGACTGGACAGCGCCTCTGGTAGAGGATTTCTTTGGAATTCCGGGTGTTTCGCTTCCCACCATGTCGGCTTTATCCAGCGTGATTATTGCTGCTCCCTTAAACTGGATTTTGGATCGGATACCTGGTGTAAATAAACTGGATTTCAGTGTAAAAGATGCCAAGAAATATTTGGGGATTTTCGGTGAACCCATGATGCTGGGGTTGATTTTCGGGTGCGTCATCGGGGCCCTGGCCCGTTATTCAGTGGCAGAAATTCTTACTCTTGGTGTAAATATGGCTACGGTTATGGTATTGATTCCTAAGATGACTTCCCTGTTTATGGAAGGTCTGATGCCGATTTCCGACGCGGCAAAGAAATTCTGCCAGGAGAAATTTAAAGGCAGAAATCTTTTGATTGGTCTGGACGCAGCAATTGTTGTAGGTAATCCGGACGTTATTACTACTTCTCTGATTGTTATCCCATTAACGATTCTGATGGCCGCCATATTGCCCGGAAACCGCGTGCTGCCCTTTGCTGATCTGGCAGTTGTAACTTTCCGGGTAGCGCTGCCTGTGGCAATGACCAAGGGAAATCTGTTTAAAAATATTATTATCGGCCTTTTCTGCACAGCAGCGATTTTGCTTGCCGGTACAGCAACTTCTCCGATCCTTACAGCACTTGCCACAGAGGTGGGGCTGGATTTGGGAAGCAATATGATTACATCTTTTGCAGGTCCCAGCCTGACCGTAAGTTATCTGATTTATACTGCATTTACAGGAAATCTGCTGATCTCTGTTCCGGTTATGCTTTTGGCAATTGGTGCAATATGGTTCTTTATGGCACGTAAGGGACGTCAAAGCATGGCAAAGGCATAAAACAGCAAAATCCTGGACAGCGAAAAATATGGTGCCCGAAAGGGTATGCAACACTGTGAAACGTGCACAGAATGGAGGAAATGATGATAAGAGCAATTGATAAGCTGGAACCCTTTCAAAGAGCGATTTCAAAGGCTCATCTTGCCTCGGCAGGCGTATCCCTGGATGCGTTGGACACGAAACCGCTGATTGCCATCGCTAACAGCTGGAATGAAATTTGTCCGGGGCATGAGCCGCTAAAACAGCTTGCAGAGGAAGTAAAAAAAGGAATCCTGGAGTCCGGCGGAGAGCCGGTGGTATTTAATACCGTTGCCATGTGTGACGGAATAGCACAGGGACATTCCGGCATGCGTTACTGCCTGCCTCACCGGGAAATTATAACAGATTCAGCGGAAGCAATGATTGTGGGCGAAGGGGTGTTTGATGGTGTAGTTTACATGGGCTCCTGTGATAAGATTGTACCCGGAATGCTTAATGCGGCAGCGAGAATTAATTTGCCGTCCGTTATCGTAACATCAGGTCCGTGTTTTGCCAAAATAAAGCCCAATGAGTCGAAGGAGCTTCGCCAGCGCTTTCTGCGGGGGGAGATTACTGAACGAGATGTAATCGAAGGAACTTTAAAATACTATACCGGGCCGGGAATTTGCCCGTTTTTAGGCACAGCCAACACCATGGGCGCATTGTGTGAAGCCTTAGGTATGATGCTTCCAGGCGGAAGCCTTATTCCTTCCAGTACCAGTATGCGCCGATTCTCAGCCAGAGAGTCGGGACGGGCAGTGATGAAGCTGGTGGAGAAGCAGATTACACCAGCGCAGATCATGACAAAGGAAGCCCTGGAAAATACCATTACCCTTCTCAGTGCCATTGGCGGCTCTCTGAATGCCCTTATACACCTTCCGGCGCTGGCAGCCGAATTGGGAATTGAACTGGATTGGGATGATTTTTCTGAAATTACAAGCAAAACACCGGTACTGACGGCGATTGTTCCGAATGGCAATCAGACCGTAGTGGATCTGCATTACGCAGGAGGAATTCCGGCAGTAATGAAAGAACTGAAACCGGTGCTGCACCAGGAAGTAATGACCGTGACCGGAAAGACTCTTGGAGAAATCCTGGACGAAACTCCCGATGGTGACAAAGAAACCATTCGCAGTATGGCAGAACCCATATCTAAAGCAGACGGCATACAGGTACTTTATGGAAACCTGGCGCCTGACGGGGCATTAGTGAAAACTTCCGCCGTGCCGGAAGATGTCCGTGTATTTACAGGCACAGCAAAGGTATTCAACAGCGAAGATGAGTGTTATGGGGCATTTCGGGAAAAGCAGATTCAGGAAGGAGATGCCGTGATTGTCCGCTATGAAGGGCCCAAAGGCGGTCCCGGAATGAAGGAACTGCATCGGATCACGGAAATTATTAAGGGAATTCCCAAAACAGCCGTTATTACGGACGGAAGATTTTCAGGTGCCAGCGGCGGTCTTAGTATCGGATATTTATGTCCAGAAGCAGCAGATGGCGGACCTATTGCCCTGGTAAGGGATGGGGACAGAATCTCTGTGAACCTGGCCAAAGGAGAGATACTTCTGGAGGTCAGCGAGGAAGAATTAGAAAAACGCAGAGCGGAATGGAAACCTGTGGAACGTGCCAGAGAGAAGGGACTGCTCCGCCGGTATGCGCAGACTGTCAGTACAGCCAGAAAAGGCGCAACGTTGAAATAATGAATGAAAAACAGAATATTGCAGCAGTTTATAATTAGGAAAAACGCTGCAATGTTCTGTTTTTTATTTTTGACAGGCAAGCGGAAAGCATTTTTGGGAAAATAAGTAATATGGCCGTTAACCGGAGAGGTTGTATTCTGGCAGCCGGATTTCGGTTTTCAGTATGGAAATGGAAGGAGCCACCCAGAATTATATGAGCCACAATGAGGATCGGTGTTAAAGATAATACGAGTCTGCCTGAACCGGGGGCAGAGAGGGACCGTATTGCTACCGATATACCTATATCGGTCAATGTTCCCTTTGCCATTTTATAAGGCATGGAGAAACGCTGAGAAAGGTAACGCATGGATGCGCCCATTTCGCCGTCTGGTCCACCGTACTGACTGATAATAAATTGCGCCATCTTCGGGTTTGGCTGGCTGATGTTTACCGGGTATTGCAGTCGTTTTTCATATTTCCACATTTAGTTGCACCTTCCTTCCCATGGCCATGGATCGTTGGACCAGATCCAATAGCTGGCATCATTGACATCCGTCATAAACAGTGGGCCGCACTGGGCTTCATAGGTTTGAACGGCATTGTTGTATAGAGCTCTGACCTGCTGATAATAGGCCGGGGCTGCTGTATCACAGGGATGAGTGTCCAGAAAGAGGATAGCGTCATCCACAGCAAATCCAGTCTGGTATACCTGGTTGAGCAGGGCATTGCAGGTGGAATTCATCATTGCTGATACCTCCTGTAATTAAAATTTAAGTCAAGTTCGGGAAAAATGGTTCCCTGGGCAAATGCTTTATTTAAAGGATAGGTCTGGCGCCATACCTGCCATGGAATATATCCCATTCCGATGGGAAATTGCTGCTCAAATGCACCTGCACGGGCAGACGGGCAGGCATCAGGGGCAAAATAATTCATATAACTACTCCTTTCTGTTTCTGTTGCCAATATTGACGGTTGGCAGCATGCCAGACAGTTGAGGCATGCTTTACTATAAGTTATGTAAAAAGGAAAATTCAGTTACTGAAGAAGATTTGAAAAATGAAAAAAAGCTATTTGAAAAATGAAAAAAGCTATTGCACTTATAGAATAAATGTGGTAATATCCTGAATTTTGCAAGGGATTGTGTAAAAAATGCCCTGAAAACCGCATGAATAGCGGTGTTCAGGGTATTTTTTACACAATCCCTTGCAAAATTCAGGAAGCAGGAGGACGGAAGCGGTACCCTGAAGCGCTTGCCCAAAAAGTCCTTTTACTGGTATCGGCGGGTGATTGAGACGAATGGGGAGGAGCTGTAAGCATCCTTCAGGCAGCCGGGATGATGATACAGGCGGGGAGGAAGATAAGGTTGAAGAAATGGCAATACAGGATCCGGGCAGAATGGGGAGTTCATGCCCGGGAGGCGGTAAAGCTGGTAAGGGAAGTGAAGAAATATAAAAGCCGCATTTTCGTAAAAGGGAACGGAAAATGCGCCGAAGCGTCGGATGTGATGGAACTCATGGAATTGGATCTGAAATGCGGACAAACGGCAGAGCTCATTCTGGAGGGCGAGGATGAGGAAGCAGCTCTGGCAGGAATGAAGGAATACTGGGAGGGGAATCTGTGAACGAATCGAGTTGAGGGTTTTGCTTGAATAAAAAGAAGATTAATAGTATAATATTTCCAGTTGGCAGCGACGTGGTGCCGCGGATTTCAGGATTTACGAATTTGAGCGTTAAAAAACGCCTAAATATATTAATATCCAAGGAGGACATGATTATGATCAACTGGAACAATATGGATACGCTTGCTTCCTATCAGGAGCTTTTAACGGCCGGACAGGTGAATCTGGCTCAGGTGATGGCCGGGGAGAGCGGTGCTGAGCGTGTGAAAAAGTACAGTATTCCCATGGCGGAAGGTATGGCATATAATTATGCTGCCAAGCAGGTGGATGACGATGTGCTGAAGATCCTGGAAAAGCTGGCCGGGGAAGCCCAGCTGACGGAGAAATTCGAAGCTCTGTATAACGGCGAAGTGATCAATACCGGAGAGAAACGTCTGGTGCTTCACCATCTGACTCGTGGACAGCTGGGTGAGGCCGTGGCAGCGGACGGCGTGGATAAGCGCGATTTTTATACCGGAGTACAGAAAAAGGTGGCAGAATTTGCAAAAAAGGTACATGCCGGTGAGATTGCCAATGCTGCCGGTGAGAAATTCACTACCGTGGTACAGATCGGTATCGGCGGAAGCGATCTGGGACCTCGTGCCATCTATCTGGCTCTTGAGAACTGGGCGAAGAAGAATGACACTTTGAAGATGGAGGCAAAGTTTATCAGCAATGTGGATCCGGACGATGCGGCTGCTGTTTTGAATTCCATTGACGTAGCACATTCGCTCTTTATTCTGGTATCCAAGTCCGGGACTACTCTGGAGACTCTGACGAATGAGTCCTTTGTCAAGGATGCCTTAAAGAAGGCAGGACTGGATGCTTCTAAGCATATGGTGGCGGTTACCAGTGAAACCTCTCCTTTAGCAAAGAGCGATGATTATTTGGCAGCCTTTTTTATGGATGATTATATTGGCGGACGGTATTCCTCCAGCTCTGCAGTAGGCGGCGCGGTATTGTCTCTGGCCTTTGGACCGGAGGTATTCGCCCGGTTTTTGGAGGGTGCCGCTGAGGAAGACAAGCTGTCCAAAAACAAGGATATCAGGAAGAATCCGGCGATGATGGACGCACTGATCGGCGTTTACGAGCGGAATGTACTGGGGTATCTGTGCACGGCAGTGCTTCCGTATTCCCAGGCTTTAAGCCGTTTTCCGGCACACCTGCAGCAGCTGGATATGGAATCGAACGGCAAGTGTGTGAACCGTTTCGGAGAGAGGGTAAGCTATCAGACAGGGCCGGTGATCTTTGGCGAGCCGGGAACCAACGGACAGCACTCCTTCTATCAGCTGCTCCATCAGGGGACTTCCATTGTGCCTCTGCAGTTCATCGGATTTAAGAACAGTCAGATCGGTACGGATGTGGTGATTCAGGACAGCACCAGCCAGCAAAAGCTGTGTGCGAATGTTGCGGCTCAGATTATTGCTTTTGCCTGCGGCAAGGCGGATGAGAATAAGAACAAGAATTTTGAGGGAGGACGTCCCTCCAGCATTATTATCGGTGATCAGCTGAATCCCGGAAGCTTAGGAGCGCTTTTGTCGCACTTTGAGAACAAGGTGATGTTCCAGGGCTTTGTATGGAATGTGAACAGTTTTGACCAGGAGGGCGTGCAGCTTGGTAAGGTGTTGGCTAAGCGTGTGCTGGCTCATGAGACGGACGGAGCGCTGAAGATGTTCAGTGATCTTTTGAATATCTGATGGGATGAGAGGAATGACGGATTGAGGAACAGGCTGGAAGATTGACAGATTAACATCGGAGGAACCGGGCAGGCAGACAGATCTTTGGGGAAGATTTGTCTGCCTGCTTTGTGTCGCTAAAGTGACCCGCCGCAGGCGGAGAATCCTGCGAAGCCGGATTTTTTTCTATCATAGGAAAGTGCGTCCTATGATAGAAAACGCTCCGCGGGGATGCGCACTCCGCGCAGAGGAAGATGGCTGCTGTCGCAGCCGCGCTCCGGCGCGAGAGTCCGGCTTGCCGGACTCTTTGTTCTATCATAGGAAAGTGCGTCCTATGATAGAAAACGCTCCGCGGGGATGCGCACTCCGCGCAGAGGAAGATGGCTGCTGTCGCAGCCGCGCTCCGGCGCGAGAGTCCCCGGCTTGCCGGACTCTTTGTTCTCCGGACGGTCAGGCTTCCTTACAAACCGCAATCACCTCGACCTCGGCAAGAACACCCTTGGGAAGCTGTTTGACAGCAACACAGGAACGGGCAGGCTTGCCGGTAAACCAGGCTTCATAAATGCTGTTAAAGGCAGCAAAATCGCTCATATCGGCCAGGAAGCAGGTGGTCTTGACAACGGATGCAAAATCACTGCCGGCGGCCTCTAAGATAGCTCCTATATTTTTCATGATCTGTTCCGTCTGTTCGGTAATCGTGGTTCCGGCGACTTCTCCGGTGGCAGGATCCAGGGGAATCTGTCCGGATGCGTACAGCATTTCGCTGATAACCTTTGCCTGAGAATAAGGACCAATGGCGGCCGGTGCCTGGGAAGTTTCGATGGTTTTGATGAGAGAGCTCATAATACATCCTCCTGGTATGATTTTAGTATCCGATCCGGAAATGTCATGCATGGTAATCGTTCAGATAACCTTTGAACGGTTACCATGCATCTTTCCGAAACGATTGGAAAAGACAAACGATTTGCCTTTTATGATAGCATCATAGCATCAAAACAAGGTTTGGACAAGGCGAAGAAAGTAAAAATCGTCAGAAGTTCACAGTTTTTTCACAAATACTGTCTTGACCTGGAGTGAACTCCATTTGCTAAAATAAAAAACAGAAGGTTCCCCTTAAAGCAGACGCCGGCTGGGAACAGACACAAAAAACAAATCAGCAAAAGGAGAGGTTGTTATGAGGAGAAGGGAATACGGGATCGTTTCCGGATTGATGCTTACGGCTGTGGTTCTTCTGAGCGGGTGTGCTCTTTCCGATACGCGGGCAGAGACCACTCAGCAGACAGACTCGCCGGTGATTCAGGCCGGCCAGGGAGAACAGGAGAATGCCAATGGACCGGGAACGGTACAGCGGGCGGCATCCTCAGAGGGAAAAGAGGAGGCGGCCACAGAGGAGGGCAGCAGCGCCGAAGTGACACAGGCTGCACAGGTGAGTTCCGGCACAGGAGCAAAAGTTGCCGATGCACCCAGGGTTTACATGACTGCCGATATCAGCCCGGCAGGCCTTCGAAAAGTATATGAGGCACTGGGAAGAACGCCTCAGGGCCGGGTGGCTGTAAAACTGAGCACCGGAGAAGCAGGGAACACGCATTATCTCTCGCCGGATCTGATCAAAGATCTGGTGCAGTCGGTCGACGGTACGATCGTGGAATGCAACACGGCTTATGGCGGTTCCCGGGCCAGCACGGCAATGCACAGGCAGGTAGCAGAGGACCACGGTTTTACGGCGATTGCCCAGGTGGATATTATGGATGAGAATGGTTCCATGAGTATTCCTGTCACAAAAGGGGTGAATCTGAAGGAGGATTTTGTAGGTGCGAATCTGAAAAATTATGATTCCATGATGGTTCTTTCTCATTTTAAAGGGCATGCCATGGGAGGCTTCGGAGGAGCGATTAAGAATATATCGATTGGCGTGGGTTCTTCGGAAGGGAAGAACTGGATCCATACTGCAGGAGCCAGCCGTACCAGCTTTATGGGCGGGAATCAGGATCGTTTTTTGGAATCCATGGCAGAGGCAGCCGGTGCGGTGATTGATTATATGGGAGAGGAGAATATGCTGTATATCAGCGTGATGAACCATCTTTCCATAGACTGTGACTGCGACGGCAATCCGGCGGCTCCGGACATGCATGATATCGGGATCCTGGCTTCCCTGGATCCGGTGGCGCTGGATCAGGCATGTGTGGATCTGGTATATGCGGCTCCGGACGGCGCTTCCCTGATTCAGCGGATGGAGTCCAGGAATGGCATCCATACCCTGGATCACGCGGAGGATATCGGGGTGGGAAGCCAGACCTATGAGCTGGTATCTGTGGATTGATGTGAGTATCCGGAGTCAGAAAAGCGGTGGGAAAGCCATGTACGAAAATCATGGGTCCGTACCATGTGTCAGGAGGCATCAAAATACATTATGACAATTTCGGAAGTCAGTGAAAAATATGGATTAACAGCGGATACCCTTCGGTATTATGAACGGATCGGCCTGCTTCCCCGGGTGGCCAGAAAAGCCAACGGCGTCAGAGATTATCGGCAGGAGGACTGCCAGATGATTGGGTTTATCAAATGTCTGCGGGGGGCAGGAATGCCGGTGGATCTGCTGATACAATATTTTGGACTGGTAAAGCAGGGGGATGCGACAACCCGGGATACGGATCCGAACCTGGTTCTGCGCTTTCTGAAGAATCTCGGGCGGAATATCCGTGCCGCTCTATGTGTGCGGCGGCGGAACCATCCCCCTGCTGATTCAGTGGCTGGCAGACGGGATGAGCATGGGTTCAGCGGCAGCATTCATGGTGACTGGCCCGGCTACCAAGATTACCAACCTGGGAGCACTCAAAATCGTACTGGGACTAAAACATTTCCTCCTGTATCTGGTCTATATAATGGCATTTTCGATGCTGACCGGGTGGCTTACCAATCAAATGGTATCCGTATGATACAAAAAACCTGCGGGAAACCTTTTAACAGTCATTTCCTGCAGGTTTTCATGATATCCGAAGGGGAACTTCCGGGCCGGCAATTAATTGGCGGCAGCCTCCTGAACTTCACCCATAGCCTCGCTCAGCTCAGTGGCGACCTTGGTCCAGTCATCCTGAATCGTATCCGCAGCCTCGTGATCCTCCCCGTTAATGCTGGCAAGAAGCACATCGCAGTAGACATCCAGGGTATCCGCATAGTCGGCAGCTGCTGTTGCCAGTCTTTCGTGCTGCTCTGCTAATCCTTCCGGCGGATTGTCAATGGCGGCGAAGTCTACAAAGGCCTGCTTGGTAGCGCGGGTCTTTTCGATGCATTCGGTCATACCGTCTGTATTTTCCGGATCATCCTGGGCAAGCTGCATGAACTCCATGCTGGCAGAGATGAATTCCTCCGCTGCCTTATTCATAGTATCGACCTGAGCCAGATAGTCATCCTTGCCGCCGGCCTCTGCCTTCGCCTCTGTTGCCTCGGCGGCAGCTTCTGTAGTTTCTTCCTTCTGAGTCTCAGCAGCGGTCTCTGTAACCGCGGTAGTCTCTGCGGCCGTTGTGGTCTCCGCAGGCTTATTGTCGCCTCCTCCGCAGGCAGTCAGGGCAGCAAATGCCATGGCGGTAAGAACTGCCGGAATGAAGCGTGATTTCATCTGAAACATTTCCAAATCCTCCCTTAAAATAATTTATATAGAAACAACCGAAAATATTATAGCGATTACCGAAAGAATAATCAAGTACAAAAGCCAAAAATTTACAGAATTTTAATTTGCTTTGTAACAAAAGTGCTTGCTCCGTGAAAAGAAATATTTTGTATCACTTATATGGAAGATGTCAGCAGATCAGGAAAATGAGAAACACAGCCAAGAAAGTGGGGAGAGAAGCAATTGGGCAGGGTCTGCGGATATTGACTTTGCAGAGATTCAACAAATGTCAGGAGAAATGAGCTTGAATAACCTCCGCGGATATGTTAAACTTGCAATACACTGTCCTTGAGACAGGGGCAGAGAGGAATACAGGATTCAGCTTTGGATATGCTTTGTTTGAGGGAGTTGTTTTGGCAGTTCGGATTGTTCTTGACTAATCATTTATCACAAAGGAGGTAATGTATGAACCTGCACAGCCAGAAGCTGACATTGGATTATCCTGTTTCGATTGTTCCGATGGGAGAGATTGCCGGATATCAGGTAAGGCCGGGTCTGTTTGACAGCAACGGCGCTGTAGCTTCCGAGGTGGGCGTGAATTTCACGGTTCACACCCAGAGCGGACGTTCCTGTGAATTGTTGCTTTTCCACAAAGGAGAGGAGGAGCCCTACGCGATCCTTCCGTTTCCCGACGAATACAAGGTCGGGGATGTGTATTCCATGATTGTATTTGGATTAAAGATTGAAGATTTTGAGTATGCTTATCGGATTGACGGAGAATACCGTCCGGATAAGGGGATGCTGTTTGACCGGGATGCCATTTTGCTGGATCCCTATGCCCGGGCAGTGACCGGACAGGAGGTCTGGGGGGAGAAGATGGTGAAGCACTACCATGCCCGGGTGGTAAAGGATGTGTTCGACTGGGGAGATATGCCGCAATCCTCAAGGCAGCTTTGTGATCTGGTGATCTATGAGATGCATGTGCGCGGCTTTACCTATCATCCCAGCTCCGGGGTGAAGTTTCCGGGAACCTTTGCAGGGATCCGGGAGAAGATTCCCTATCTGAAGGAGCTGGGGATCAATGCGGTAGAGCTGATGCCGATTTTTGAGTTTGATGAGACGATGAATTCCCGGGAGGTGGGGGGAAAGCTGCTATTGGATTACTGGGGATATAATACGGTGGGATTTTTTGCACCGAACAGCAAATATGCGTCGACGGCAGAGTTTAACCGGGAAGGGACAGAGCTCAAGGAGCTGATCCGCGAGCTTCACGACAACAAGATCGAGGTAATATTGGATGTGGTTTTCAACCATACAGCAGAGGGGAACGAGATGGGCCCCACCTTTTGCTTTAAGGGGATTGATAACAAGGTGTACTATATGCTGACTCCGGAGGGGGATTATTATAATTTCAGCGGATGCGGCAATACTTTGAATTGTAATCATCCGATTGTACGGCAGATGATTCTGGAATGCCTGCGCTATTGGACCATCAATTACCGGGTAGACGGCTTCCGGTTTGATCTGGCCAGTATTCTGGGGAGGAATGAGGACGGCTCTCCCATGAATAAGCCGCCGCTTCTGGAAAGCCTGGCTCATGATCCGATCTTGGGAAATGTCAAGCTGATTGCCGAGGCGTGGGATGCCGGAGGGATGTACCAGGTGGGCTGCTTTCCTGCCGAGAAGCGTTGGGCCGAGTGGAACGGCCGCTATCGGGATGCATTGCGCAGCTATATGAAGGGAGACTGCTGGGAAGCCTGGAATGCTGCCTGGAGCATCTGCGGTTCGGGGGATCTTTACGGCGGCCATACAGCAGAGGATAACAGCCGTTATGCAGGGTATAATTCCTGTGTGAATTTTTTTAGCTGCCATGACGGATTTACCTTGTATGATCTCTATTCCTATAATGAAAAGCATAATGAGAAAAATGGCTGGAATAACACGGACGGAATGAATGACAACCGCAGCTGGAACTGCGGCTTTGAGGGAGATACCGATAACCCGGAGGTGTTAAGCCTTCGTTTCCGGATGATTCGCAATGCCTGTGCGGTTCTGATGTGCAGCCGTGGGGCGCCGATGTTTCTGGCCGGGGATGAATTTGGCAATACCCAGTTCGGCAACAATAACAGCTATTGTCAGGATAACGAGATTTCCTGGCTGGACTGGAGCCTGTTAGATAAAAACCGGGAGTTGTTCGAATTCTTTAAATTCATGATTCATTACCGGCACAGGCATCCGGTGATCCGCAAAAAGCTGCCGGATGCGATCTGCGGGATGAAAGCAATGAGCGCTCACGATATCTGGGCGAATGAGGCAGTTCTCAGCGAGAATGCAAGGACGATTTCGGTCAGTTTTGCCGGTTATGACCGGAAGCTTGGCAGGGACGACCTGGTATACATTGCCATTAATACCTATTGGGAGAATGTGGAGATCACACTTCCTGAACTGCATAAGAGAGGCGCCTGGTATCTGAGTGTCAATACTTATGGTGACTGGAAAGGGCGTTACTTTTATGAGGAGGAGGAAGAGGTGCGGATTGACGGGTCCTTTATCATGAGGCCCCGTTCGGTAGCTGTGTTCAGCGGCCGTGCGTTTTTATCACCGGAGCGTTTTTGAAGACGGTGTAAGGGGCGGCATTTTCATGGCTTCAAAAGTTTTTTGCAATGACAGGAGGAAGAAAGCAAATGGAGCAGGTCGAAAGAACCGGACTGGTGCTGGAGGGCGGCGGAATGCGGGGAATCTACACAGCCGGTGTGTTGGATGTCTTTATGGAAAGGGGGATTACATTTGACGGTGTGATCGGTGTTTCGGCAGGAGTGATCCATGGCTGTTCGTATGTGGCCGGACAAAAGGGGCGGAGTATCCGCTATTATAAACAATACTGTACAGACTGGCGGTTTATGAGCTTTTGGAATTTTCTGCTGACTGGAGATGTGGTAGGAGAAAAATTCTGCTACCACGATCTGCCGGATCGTCTGGATCCCTTTGATTATGAGGCATTTGCCCGTTCCAGGACGGAATTCTATGCAACCTGCAGTAATATCGAGACCGGGAGGGCAGAGTATCTGCGGCTGAAGGATATGAAAAATCAGGTGGATTTTATGCGGGCTTCCGCTTCTCTGCCCTGTGTGTCGAAGATCGTGAGGATCAACAAAAGAAAATATCTGGATGGCAGCTGCACGGACAGCATTCCGGTACGGGCGTTTCGGAAGATGGGATTTCGTCACAATGTGATCGTGCTGACGAGACAGGAGGGCTACGTAAAACAGGCGGAGATCAACAACCTGGTGCGTCTGCGGTACTGGCGTTATCCGCGGCTGCTTCGGGCGCTGGAGAACCGTCATACGAATTATAATAAGACCATTCGCTATATCCGGCGCCTGGAGCAGGCGAAAGAAGTATTTGTAATTGCTCCCAGCCGTGAATTGACGATCGGGCGGATGGAACACAATCCCGAAAAGCTGCAGAGAACCTATGATCTGGGACGGCTGGATGCCGGGCAACAGATGGAGGCTTTGCTGGCGTGGCGGGAAGGACTTTGAATTTTCTGTATTCTTTTCTTAATATCTCACTGCTTTCAGTCGAAATATCAGTTAAAGATCAAATAGACAAAGAGAATGAACAGGAACCGCAAAACAAAAAGAAATAGTTGCATCATGTCTGAGGCTGGGAGGTGGCATTGTGGGACTGGAGAGAATCGGAGGGCCAAAGCAGGAAAGGAAATCAACCCGTCAGGAGGCGCTGTCGCTGTTAAAGCAGCAGGGAAAGCAGGTCTCCTTTGGCGGGATGAACCAGACGAGCAAATTGTTCGTGGAGACAGTTACACGCAACAAGGGGGGACTGAGCAAGTCGCAGATTCAGAGAAAGCTGCAGAAGATCAAGAATAAGCTGAGGGCGGGAGCCAGGCTCACCGGAGAGGAGAAGGAATTTCTGCGGGAGCATGCACCGGAGCTTTACCGGAAGGTCATTGCTCTGGAACGCGAACGCGCTGCCTATGAGGAACAGCTGAGAGCGGCAAAGACACGGGAAGACGCAGAGAATATCCGGATGTCCAAGATGGCTATGTCTGCAGGGTCAGCAAAGGAGGAGAATACAGAATTTGATATGATCCGGATGGCTCAGCTTCAGGCAGCGGAAGCCGAGACAAGGCAGATCGTTTTGTCTAAGCCTTCCAGACAGGATCGGGAGCGCAGGGAGCGGATGGATCGGGCGGCCAAAAAGCAGGCAGGTACCGAACGGCGGATGAAGCGTCTGCGCAGATGGGATAACGGCAGGGTGGAAGAGGTGATTTCCGGAGAGGAACAGGAGAGCAAAGCCGATCAGGGAACTTCCAGACAGGAGCTTTCTGAGAAGACGAAGGCAAAGCGCGAGGAGATTCGCCTGGTTGAAGCCCGTATGGCGGTTCTCGGAGGAGACGCGATGATAACAGAGGGGCTGGATCTGACACAGCCATCGGGGATTTCTCAGGGAAAAGCGGTGTACAGTGCGATGACGACAAAGGTGACGGAAGAGCCGCAGGAGGAGAGCGGCAATTATAGCAGAAATGCGTAAGGGCAGAAATAAAACCATTGATTTTACCTATGGCCTCCATAATGGATATTGTATTTGACTATCGGTTGGGATTTGTGCATAATAAAGACAGCAAAACGCAGATACAAGGCGGCAAGAACGAAGAATCAGGTGTCGCAAACTATTCATTGAGGAGGAAAATCAATATGGTAAAACTGTATGAGAGCGGTGCATTTCTGGTAAACGGAACCGAGCTGGTGCCGGAAGGTGAAACGGCAAAGGTAGTATCCCTGACGGGTAAGGAAGCAGACAAGGAGGCGGCGAGGAAGGGGACGATTGCCTATTCGATTCTGGAAGCGCATAATACCTCCGGGAACATGAAGAAGCTGCGGGTCCGTTTCGATGCGATGACGAGTCATGACATTACCTTTGTGGGGATTATTCAGACGGCAAAGGCATCCGGGATGGAGAGCTTCCCGCTGCCCTATGTGCTGACTAACTGTCATAACTCTCTGTGTGCGGTGGGAGGTACCATCAATGAGGATGATCATGTGTTCGGTCTGTCTGCCTGTAAAAAGTACGGCGGGATCTTCGTACCGCCTCATATTGCTGTTATTCACCAGTATATGCGGGAGATGATGGCCGGCTGCGGTAAGATGATTCTGGGTTCGGACAGCCATACCCGCTATGGCGCTCTGGGAACCATGGCAATCGGGGAAGGCGGCGGAGAACTGGTTAAGCAGCTTCTGCGTGACACCTATGATGTGAATTATCCGGGAGTGGTAGCCATCTATCTGGACGGAAAGCCGGCGCCGGGAGTAGGACCGCAGGATATTGCCCTGGCTATCATCGGAGCCGTGTACAAGAGCGGTTATGTGAAGAATAAGGTGATGGAATTTGTAGGTCCGGGGATTGCTTCCATGACCACGGATTTCCGCAACGGCATTGACGTGATGACCACAGAGACTACCTGCCTGTCTTCGATCTGGAAGACGGATGAGGATACAAAGGCATTCCTTTCCCTGCACGGAAGAGGAGAAGAGTACAGAGAGCTGAATCCGGCGGAAGTAGCTTATTATGACGGAGTGGTATATGTGGATATGAGTACGGTGAAGCCGATGATTGCGCTGCCGTTCCATCCCAGCAATACCTATGAGATTGAGGAACTGAATGCCAATTTAGGAGACATTCTCAGAAGCGTGGAAGTGGAGGCAACCAAGGTTACCGGCAATCCCGAGATCAACTTCTCAATGACCGATAAGATTGTGAACGGCAGGCTGATGGTAACGCAGGGAATCATCGCCGGCTGCGCAGGAGGCAACTACACGAATGTGATGGAGGCGGCTCACATCCTGAAAGGCAAGAGCTGCGGCGCGGATACCTTCTCTTTGTCGGTGTATCCCTCTTCACAGCCGGTATACATCGACCTGGTGAGGAAGGATGCGATTGCCGATCTGATGGCAGCGGGCGCTGTGCTGAAGACTGCTTTCTGCGGACCATGCTTTGGCGCCGGTGACACCCCGGCCAACAATGGATTCTCGATCCGCCATACGACCCGTAACTTCCCGAACCGGGAGGGATCCAAGCCGGGTGTTGGCCAGATGTCGGCAGTCGCATTGATGGATGCCCGTTCTATTGCAGCAACGGCAGCCAACGGAGGCATTCTGACACCAGCCACGGATATTGCGGATAATTATCAGGTGCCGGAGTATGCCTTTGACGACAGTGTATACAAAGCCCGGATTTATCAGGGATACCAAAAGGGAGACGAGAAGGCTGGGCTGGTCTACGGCCCCAACATCAAGGACTGGCCGGAGATGAGTCCGCTTACCGATAATATTCTTCTGAAGGTATGCTCCAAGATTCTGGATCCGGTGACAACTACAGATGAGCTGATTCCGTCCGGGGAGACCTCCTCCTACCGCTCTAATCCCCTGGGGCTGGCCGAGTTCACACTGTCACGGAGAGACCCGGAGTATGTGGGAAGAAGTAAAGCGGTGGATAAGATCGAAAAGGCCCGTGTGGCCGGCACCTGTCCGTTGGAGGCAGAGCCGGAGCTAAAAGACATTTTTGATAAGATCCATACCATTGCAGGCAATGAGAGCGTGAAGGCAGCAGAGACCGAGATCGGAAGCATGGTCTATGCCAGAAGGCCCGGCGACGGCTCCGCCAGAGAACAGGCAGCCAGCTGCCAGAGAGTGATCGGCGGACTTGCCAACATCTGCACCGAATACGCGACCAAGCGCTACCGCTCCAACGTAATGAACTGGGGAATGATTCCCTTCCAGATGGAGGGAGAGCCGGAAGCATTTGAGGTAGGAAGCTACATTTATGTGCCCGGAATCCGGAAAGCACTGGACGGCGACATGAAACACATCCCCGCCTATGTGATCGGTGAGACAGTCAAAGAAATCACCCTCTATATTGCAGATATGACCGAGGACGAGAAAAAGATCGTAAAAGCAGGATGCCTGATCAATTATAACAGGAACCGGTAACAATGTCATTTAGTTTAGTTGTTCCATAAAGTACGTTTCCTTAACTTACTGATATTGGATCCGGAAGAGTAGCAGCCAGGGGGTGAAAGAATACCTTGGCTGCTACGCTTTTTCACTTAATCAATAATAAAATGTACCCAACATCAAAAAACAAAAGTCAGCAATAAAATTTGAGATTGAGACATTCAGCCTTGGAAAAGGGGAAGAGAAGCTGCCGGAAAAATCAGCAGACCTTTTCCGGCAGCTTCTCTTCCCCTTTTCCAAGGCGTACCTTTTGAGATACCTTATTTAAATGGCGCTGATTCAAAGCTCTACAAAAGCATCTCCCGAATCCGCCGCCCGCGCTCATAGGCGGCAGCGAGATACTCTCTTGTGGACATGGCCCGGTATTCGGGCAGGCCCTGATCGGAAACCTCAAGAGTCACCGGACCGTTATAGTGGTATTTTTTGAGCTGCGAGGCAAACCATTCCCAGTCCAGCACGCCGTCAAAAGGAAGCAGATGGATATCATCCCGGTAATCAATATTACCAGGCTGAGTGACGCCGTGATTGTCATGGATATGGAGACACATCAGGCGGTCACCGTAACGCTCCATCATATCGATATGAGGGGTATAGCAAAGGTTATGGCCGATATCCCAGCAGAAACCGTGATAGGGATCCGGAATGAAGTCCATCACTGCCTTCAGATGCGGCAGAGGTTCGATATTCTCAAAGCAGATGTGGACCTCCTGTTCTTTTGCATAGTCACAGAGTGCCAAAAAACGCTTAAGCCCCTCCTCGGAGATGTCCGGAGCTCGGTTTCCGACAGTAACATGCAGAATGAAACGGTTGACCGAAATTTGATGGCAGGCGTGCACGGATTCCTTTAGAAGGTCCAGATAATCGTCCCCGTCCATTCCTGGCTCCCACATCCGGTTGACCAAATGAAACGGGCCGTGTACGGACTCAAAATCCAGCTGCTGCTCCCGCACCAGCTTTGCCCAGGCCTTTAAAGGCTCGCAACCGGTGTGAACAGCAAAAAAACCGTCAAATCCGGCATCCCTTATCATCGGGATTTGTTCTTCAACAGGAACCTTGCTTCCTACAATAGCAGAAATATTAATCTTTTGCATGATCTTTTTCCTTCTTTCCTGAATGTCTGATGTTGCCGTTTCTGAAAGTCAAAGAGAGTGTATCCCTAATCAGACGGAAAATCAAGTGGTTTTTGTTTTTTACATTATTTTAGTTTTTACAGAGTAAAAAAGAGATTATTTATTACATAAACAATGAAACTAAAATAAACAAAAATCGGCCGGTTACAGAAATAAATAGAAAAAATAAATAATTTTAAATAAAATACGAGAATAATTATTGACGAACTGCCTAAAATATGGTAATCTAAAACTACAGAAACAAAGAAATATTTAAACAATTCTATTTTGCACTTGCCTTTTAGGAAAAATTATTACAGAAAAAGCGTAGTGAATGGTAGGGGGCAAAAGCAAGGAAAAGGAGAGAAAAATGAAAAAAAGCGTAGCATTGTTACTGGCAGGTGTGATGGCACTGTCATTGACGGCATGTGGCGGCGGCGGCTCTCAGAGTGCGGGCAGCACGGCGGCGGGAGGAACGCAGACAGAGGCAGGAAGCAGCGCGGCGTCCGCAGGCGCGGAGGGGAAGACAAAGATCACCTTTATTAATGGATTTACAGGCGGCGACGGTCCTTTCATGAGCAAGATAGTCGATGGCTTCAATGAGTCGCAGGATCAGTACTTTATTGAACAGCTGCAGGATTCGGATCATTATACCAAGTTCAAGGCGGATAATTTTGATATGCTGATTATCCATGCGGACTGGATTTCCACGTATCATGCGCTGGGGCTTCTGCGGGAGGTTTCGGATCTGTACGAGAAGGCAGGCGTTTCCTTTGAGGACGATTTTCACCCGATTACCCAGACCTATGCCAAGTATGACGACGGTATTTTTGCTTTCCCGCTGGATTTGTATGCGGAAACCTTCTTCTATAATAAAGAGCTGGTAGAGACGCCTCCCAAGAATTACGCGGACCTGATTGCCCTGCGGGACAAGCTGGATTCCGAGAATACCCAGGTATATCCGATCGGTCTTCCTTTGACCGGTGATCATCAGTGGGCATGGATGACGGCATTAGGGCAGTCTGGCTGCAACTGGGTTGAGGGAGAGCATATTAAGATGGATACCGATGAAGTTTGCGACGCCTTTATGAAGGTCCATGATCTGATCTATGTGGATCATCTGAGCGCTGCCGGCCTCGGAGACCAGGACCATTACAATACCTTTGTCAACGAGTCCACGGATAATGCCAATGTCAAGGTTGCCATGAGTCTGACCGGCCCATGGAAATACGTGACGGCCAAGGAGATCCTGGGCGACAATCTGGGTATCGGAACTTTGCCGCAGATCTATGGCGATATCCCTTGTGTACCGGCAGGCGGACATACCTTTGCCGTATCTGCTGAGGTGACGGATGAGGCCAAATTGGACGGGATTGCTGCTTTTATGCAATATGCCTATCAGCCGGATGTCATGCTGAACTGGGCGGATTCCGGACAGGCTCCGATCCATCTGGCTACCATGGAAAAGGTAAAAGAAGATCCGGAGAAGTACCCGGTGGCAAATGTCAATTACGGAATCTTTGATGATGCGATGATTTTACCGGCGATCTATAATATCCGTGAGCAGGTGAAATATGTCAACACCAATGTATGGTCTCTGGTACTGCAGACGCCGGAACTGAGCAGAGATGAGCTGATGGAGGAACTGAAGAACGCGACCGAGATCGCAACAGAGTTATCCGAGCAGTAGAACACGCAGCCATAGAACCCGGGGGGTTCGGGGCATGCCCGGGACAGTCATCCCGGGCAGCCCAAGCAGGCTGCAAAGCAGCCGGAAAGGGTAGGTAGAAGATGAAGAAAAAGACAACGACAGCCGTTTTGTTTGTACTGCCTTTTATCCTGTTTTTTATGATGTTCTGGCTGATACCCTTTGTCTATGGGATTGTGATGAGCGTAAGCAAATACAGCCTGGTGAAGGGGAACCAGGGATTTGTAGGTCTTGATAATTATATTAAGGTATTATTTTCTTCCTCCATGTACAACAAGTCCTTCTGGCTTGGCATGAAAAATACGGTGATTTTTGTGATTCTGACAACACCGTTTCTGGTATTGGGGAGTCTGGCGCTGGCTCTGCTGCTTGACCGGCTGCCGGATCGGGTCAAAGGGGTCTTTCGGACCATCTATTTTGCTTCCTATGCGGTTTCTGTAACTGCCGTGGCTGCCGTATTCGTATGGCTGATGAAAGGAAACGGCGGTTATCTGAACAACCTGATGATCAATCTGGGGATTATCGATAAGGCAATCCCGTGGATGGAGCAGCAGCCCTTTGTATGGGTATCGCTGACTGTGGCGACAATCTGGTGGACCATTGGTTATAACATGATGCTGTTTGTGAATGCACTTAATGAGATTGATACCCAGCTTTACGAGGCGTCTGCCATTGACGGAGCGAATTTCCGGACGCAGCTGAGATATATTATATTTCCCGGCATTAAAAACGTATTTTACTTTGTGCTGATGACTACCATTATTGCTTCCTTTAATGTGTATGGACAGACAAGGCTGATGACTCAGGGCGGACCGGGTGAGACGACAAAGCCGATGATCATGATGATTACGTCCACGATCATGGATCGCAATGATCTGGGCGTGGGCAGTGCGATGACCATCCTGATGGGAATCGTTATCGTGCTGTGTTCGGTGGGACAGTATTATCTTACCAAAGAAAAAGAAGAACTCAGATAGGAGGAGGGGACTATGAGAACAAAGCAAATCAGTAAAGTATTTTTAGTCATCATTGCCTGTATTGTTGCCTATGTATTCCTTCTGCCGCTGATGTTCATGGTGTTCACCAGCTTTAAGGGGATTGCGGAGTCAGTTACCTCTACAACATTGCTGCCGAGAAACTGGACGATGGAGAATTACCGGGAGCTGTTTATGAATACCTCTACCTCGCCGGTGCTTCGGTGGCTGGGGAATACGGCAGTTGTTACTTGTGCCGGTACGGCGCTTCGGATTGTTACCAGTGTGCTGGCAGCTTATGCTCTGGCCAGACTGCCGGTCCCGGGAAAGAGATTTATCCTGGTGGCATTGATCTGGGCGATGGCGATTCCGGAGATTGTGACATTTTTTCCGTTGTTTTATATCTTTAAACAGGTTGGCGGCCTGAATACCTTCTGGCCGTTGATTCTGCCCTCCGGATCGGGCGTTATGTGCATTTATCTGATCTACAACTTCCTTCTGGCCTTTCCTAAGGAACTGGAGGAGGCGGGGTTTGTGGAAGGAGCCAATGTGTTTCAGGTGCTGTGGCATATTGTAGTGCCGTCAGTCAAACCGGTGATCGTCACCCAGGCATTCATAACCTTTTTGGGGTTGTATAACAGTTATCTGTGGCCGTCGCTGGTTATCAGCAGGAATGAAAACAGAACGATCACCCTGGGAATCGCTGCGCTGGTATTAGGTGAGAATTATACGAACCCGGGGCTTATGATGGCATCGACAGTGGTGTCGGTACTTCCGGTCATGCTGATCTTCATGTTTGCCAATAAGTACATCGTCAGAGGCTTTACACAATCAGGAATCAAATAGTCCGGCGGTATATGCGGATGCTTATAGGAGGATCAGAGTATGAGAGAAGAATATCCACGTCCGGAGTTTGTCCGGAAGGAATGGATGAACCTCAATGGTCGTTGGTCGTTTGCGTACGGCAATGAGAGGACAGAGATTGAGGTTCCCTTCGTGTGTCAGAGTGAGCTGAGCGGAATCGGAAAAAGAATCAAAGAAGATCACGTGACATATGAACGGAAGTTCAGGATTCCGAAGGAATGGAAAGAACGTGAGGTGCTGCTTCATTTTGGTGCAGTGGATTACCGATGCAGCGTGTTTATCAACAGTCGGTGTGTAGGACATCACACAGGCGGCCAGACTCCCTTCCGATTTGACATTACCAGGTATCTGAACTGGGAGGAAGAGGTTATCCGGGTAGAGGTGGAGGATCCGCTGAGGGATGAAAGCATTCCCAGAGGTAAGCAGTTCTGGGAGGAGGAGTCGAAATTTATCTGGTATACGCCCAGTACCGGGATCTGGCAGACGGTATGGCTGGAGCCGGTGACGAAGGCCAGTCTCTGCTGGATTCATTTTACACCGGACATCGATGAAGGGACTGTGAAGATCGATTATCAGCTTTCCGGAAGTTCTGTTTTACCCTGTCGGGTACATATGAAAATCCGACTGGGAGAGACCGAGGTCTTTCATGGCAATATGCTGTGCAACACGGCAAGAAACAGCTTGACAGTGGATGTTTTTCGAAAAAAGGCGATGGAGGGTTCCTTTCATTTTACAGGGAACTACTGGAGCCCGGAGAATCCTATCCTGTATGATGTGCTGGTGCAGGTGGATGACGGAGATACCGGAACACCGGCTGACTTTGTGCAATCTTATTTTGGGATGCGAAAGATCCATGTGGAGAACGGAAAGCTGTATCTGAACAATCAACCCTATTATCAGAAGCTGCTTCTGGATCAGGGCTACTGGAAGGAAGGGCTTGTGACGGCGCCAGACGACAGAGATTATCAGGAGGATATCCGTAAATCCAAGGAGATGGGGTTTAACGGATGTCGGAAGCATGAGAAGGTAGAGGATCCGAGATTTCTCTACTGGGCGGATAAAATGGGATACCTGGTATGGGAGTCGATGGCCAGCTTCTGGTCCTTCACACCACAGGCGGCGGAGGCATTTGTCAAGGAATGGCTGGATGTCATTCACCGTGATTATAATCATCCGAGCATCATAGTATGGGGAATGCTCAATGAAAGCTGGGGTGTGCCGAGAATTTACAGTAATCGCCAGCAGCAGGATTTCTCCCGTGCACTCTATTATCTGGCGAAAGGGCTGGATGTTACCAGGCTGGTGATTTCCAACGACGGATGGGAGATGACAGAGACCGATATCTGTGCGTTTCACAGTTATAAGCACGGAGAAAAGGATGACTATGAACAGCACGAGGTCTTTAAGGAAGGATTGAAGAGGGTAGACAGCCTGCATCTGATTATGGAAAAGCTTCTGTTTGCGAAGGGAAGCGAATATCAGGGGCAGCCGCTGGTTCTGACAGAATGCGGAGGCATCACGCTGCAGAGAGGACAAAAGCCGGAAACCACAATGGAAGAGGCCATCCGGCAGGAGGATAAGCAGTGGGGCTATACTTCTGCCTCGGAAAATGATTTTCTGGAGGAATACAGCCGTATTGTGAGCGCTATTTATGATTCGGAGATATTGAACGGATTCTGCTACACCCAGCTGACGGACGTGGAGCAGGAGACCAATGGGCTCCTTACCAGCGATCACCGCTATAAGTTCGATCCGGAAGAAATTCGGAGAATTAATGATAAAAAGAAGTGATTTTGTCAGGATTTGATATAAAAATAACAAATTTGGGAATGGAAAAGATAGATAAATGAAAAGACCGGTCAGAACATAAGTGAATAATTGTTCTGACCGGTTTTAATGTGTTTTTATTTCTGAAATTTTGTGACAAAATAAGAATATTTATAAAAAAAGACTAAAAATAATTGTAAAATTTTTAACAATCTAAAAAACGGTAGGAATATGCGGAATAGTAGTGAAAAGGTTGAAAAAATTTGTGAAAATACTTGATTAATTGTTTGAAATGTGCTAAGATAAAGCCATGTTAAATATAAGTTCTTTGATGCAGAGAATGAGAGAGGCGTCAGACAGAATGGTTCAAAGCAATAGTGTGCCAAGGTCTGAGGTTTCTTTTTTTGTCTCAGAGAAGAAATGTAGCAGATGGTAGCTGTTAACTCATGTGACAGGGAAGCAAGTCACTGTCACAGGCCTGGCTGTCGGGAATGGCGGCGGAATGGAGAAAAATATGGTAAAGAATTTTGCCCACAGAGGCTACAGCGGCAAGTATCCGGAGAATACGCTGCTGGCATTTCGGAAGGCGATGGAGACGGAAGGGTGCGATGGCATCGAGAATGATGTTCATCTGACAAAGGATGGGGAGGTCGTCATTATTCATGATGAGCGGATCGACCGTACCTGTGTGAACGGAAAGGGGCTTGTCCGGGATTATACCCTGGAGGAGTTAAGGAAGTTTGATGTGTCCTTCCGGTTTGCCGGGGAGTGCGAACCCCAGAGGATACCCACGCTCCGGGAGTATTTTGAATTGGTGAAGGATTCCTCCCTGATCACGAACATTGAGTTGAAGACAGGAGTCTTTGAGTATGAAGGGATTGAGGAAAAGGTATGGGCCCTGATTCAGGAGTATGGCCTGAAGGACCGGATCATTATTTCTTCTTTTAACCATTTCAGTGTTCTCAGGATGAAGAAGCTCTGCCCGGATATCAAATGCGGGCTGCTGACGGAAACCTGGCTTTACCATGCAGGGAAGTATACGAAGGAGACGGGCGCGGAGTGCCTCCATCCGGTATATTTCAATATGACGGAGGACGTGGTGGCTGAGGTCAAGAGCCATGGGATTGAGATCAATACCTGGACAGTCAATGAGGAGGAAGATATCCGCACCATGATTCTCAGGGGCGTGGATTCTGTGATCGGCAACTTCCCGGAGCGGGTGACACGGATCCGGAAAGAACTGCAGGGCTGAGAGGCTTTGCAAAGCGGTGCTGCCACAGAAAGCAGAAAGCGCGGCGATATGAAATTCGGGAGATGCAAAACAGAAATGCAGGACATCCCGGAAGAGAAAACCGCGGGAATAAATAAAGGAAATCAAAACAAGAAAACAAAGGGATTCATCCCTTTGAAATAAAAGGAGGTTACAATATGAAAAAAGCATTAAGCGTAGTACTTGCGGCAGCAATGTGCCTGTCTCTGGCTGGCTGCGGAGGCGGAAACAAGAGTGAGGCGCCGGCAGCACCGGCAGGCGGAGAAAAGGCAGCAGATGCAGCGGGATCTGGTGACGCGGCTCCGGCGGATGATTATCATCTGGTGCTGAAGCTGAGCCATGTATTTGCTCCGGAGGAGCAGCTGACCAAGACCATGGACAGCATCTGCAACAATATTAAGGAGAGAACCAACGGCGCTATTGAGATCCAGCATTTCCCCCAGGGACAGCTGGCTACCTACAAAGACGGCGTGGAGCAGGTGGTCCGCGGTGCGGAATTCATCTCCGTGGAGGATCCCTCTTACCTGGGGGACTATGTTCCGGATTTCAATATCCTGGCAGGACCGATGCTGGTGAAGTCCTTTGAGGAATATGAGTATCTTCTGGAGAGCGATGAAGTGAAGGAGATGTTCAAGGCAGCAGAGGATAAGGGCATCAAGATCCTGAATATGGATTTCATCTTCGGATTCCGCAGCATGATGACCAACAAGGTGATCAACACCCCGGAGGACATGAAGGGCCTTAAGATCCGTACCCCCGGAAGCCAGCTGTATGTGGACACCTTAAATCATATGGGTGCAACTGCCACACCTCTGGCCTTCTCCGAGACCATCTCTGCCGTACAGCAGGGTGTGGTGGACGGACTGGAAGGAACCATTGACGCTTATGCCACCAACGGAAGCGCTGAGGTTGCCAAGAACATGGCGCTGACCAAGCATCTTCTGGGCGTTTGCGGCGCTTACATAAGCGTGGATGTATGGAACAAGATCCCGGCTGAGTACCAGGAGATCATCCAGGAGGAGTTCAACAACGGCGCGGTACAGATGGTGAAGAATATCTCTGAGGGCGAGGCTGCCACCAGGGAGAAGCTGGAAAAAGAGATGGGTATCACCTTCAATGAGGTGGACAGCGAGGCTTTTGCCAAGACCGTGGAGCCGATCTATGCCAACATGAAGAATGTGACACCGGGACGTTACGAGAGATTCAAAGAGATTATTGCGGAAATGCCGCAGTAACAGGCAGGTGAATCAGACTGCATGGGAACCGTGGCGGCTGTCAAAGGGTATCAAGGCAGCTGTTTAAAGGGTTTACGGCAAGAGAGGGGAGGAGACAGCTCCTCCCCTCCTCTGTTCGGGGAGTGAGAGAGCCGGTGATGCTGCTGGCAGGATGAGAACCGATCAAGATTAGGCGGCGTGTACTTCTTGATGAAGAGAGGGATGTGGATATGAACAAAACAGTTAAATTTATCTGGGAACATTTTGAGGAGGTGCTGGCAGGTGCATTTATCGTGGTCACCACAGTGCTGGTTCTTGTGAATGTATTCCTTCGTTATTTTATGAATACAGGGCTTTACTGGAGCGAGGAGGTCGTTACCAGCTGCTTTGTGTGGAGTGTGTTTCTGGGGGCTGCTTCCGCATATAAGAGAGGAACCCATTTAGGGGTGGATATCCTGGTAGAGAAACTTCCGGCAGGGGCCCGGAATGTGGTGCGGCTGCTGGTTCAGCTGGTGCTTCTGTTTACCAATGCTTACCTGCTTTATCTGAGCATCGTCTTTGTAGGTCTGTCTTACATCAAGCCAACCGCAGTGCTGGGAGTTTCCTCGGCCTGGGTAAGTTCCTCGCTGATTGTGGGCTTTGGGCTGATGACACTTTATTCTTTGATGCATTTGATTACCTGCATCCGGGGGATGGCAGGCAAGACAGAGAAAGGAAAGGGGGAAGCATAGATGGCATTTTTACCGGTTATCGTGGTATTTATCTTGTATTTTTCGGGAATCCCCATTGCTTTTGCTCTGTTTGCGGCTACCCTGCTGTATTTCGGAGTGCTGAACACAGGATCCCCTACAGATTTGATTTTGCAGAAATTTATTACCAGCACCCAGTCATTTCCCATGCTGGCGATCCCGTTTTTCGTCATGGCGGGCTCTATCATGAACTATGCAGGCATCAGCAACAAGCTCATGAGTTTTGCGGATGTGCTGACCGGCCACATGAAGGGCGGGCTGGCGCAGGTGAACGTGCTGCTCAGTATGCTGATGGGCGGTGTGTCGGGTTCGGCTAACGCGGATGCGGCCATGCAGTGTAAAATGCTGGTTCCGGAGATGGAAAAGAGAGGCTACAGCAAGGGCTTCTCGGCAGCGATCACAGCCGCTTCCTCGGCGGTTACGCCGGTTATCCCGCCGGGCATTAACCTGATCGTATATGCATTGATTGCGGGTGTGTCTGTGGGTAAGGTGTTTATGGCAGGCTACGTGCCGGGAATCTTTATGGCGATCTGTCTGATGATTGCGGTGCATTTTATCTCCAAGAAGAGGAATTATGCCCCCAGCCGGGAAAAACGGGCTTCCGGGGGAGAACTTTTGCATCAGGCAATTGATTCCATCTGGGCGCTGCTGTTCCCCTTTGGCATTATCCTGGGACTGAGAATCGGTCTTTTCACCCCCTCGGAGGCAGGTGCAGTGGCAGTGCTCTACTGTACGGTTGTGGGTGCGTTTATCTACAAGGAGCTAAAGCCGGAGCATTTCCCGAAGGTAATTCGAGAGACCATCGAGGGCACAAGCAGCGTGATGCTGATCATCGTGGCTGCCAATGTGTTCGGGTATTACATGAGCTGGGAGCGGATTCCGCAGATGCTGACCGAGCTGCTTCTGGGAATCACCCAGAATAAGTATGTGATGCTGATGATTATCAATGTCCTCCTGCTGATCCTGGGAATGTTTTTGGAGGGCGGCGCGGCCCTGATCATCCTGGCTCCCCTTCTGGTGCCGGTGGTAAAGGGGCTGGGCGTGGATCTGGTGCATTTTGGTCTGGTATGTATCGTGAATATCATGATCGGCGGACTGACTCCGCCCTTTGGTTCCATGATGTTTACCTGCTGCTCCATCACCGGATGTGAACTGGGAGAGTTTGTGCGGGAGTGTATACCCTTCATCATTGCGTTGTTGGTTGCCTTGCTGATTGTTACGTACTTCCCGGCGCTGACGATGTTTGTGCCGAATCTGTTGTACGGTTAAATACAGGATTGTTTAAAAGGCCTTTTTGGGAAGCGAATTCCCAAAGGGGTCTTTTTAGATAGATTGACAGCTTTTGATATCGTGGTATACTTGATTGAGGAAAAATGGAGGACAAAACAGGCGGAAAGAGTAAGCAGCAGAGAGAATCAGCAGGAAAGGGCAGGAGAAGACAGATGAAGGCGGATAAAAGGACAGGTCTGAAGCAGGCGTATTACCAGAGCTTTTTTGCGCTGATTGTAGTTCCGATTCTGACGGTTATTCTGGTTTCCGTAGGAATCATCCGGGCGACGCTTTCGGAGTCTTCCGTGGATCGGATCCGGCAGGCCCAGGACAATCTGGCCTCTACGTTGGGGAAAGAGGTAAAGGACGTGTCTCTGCGGCTTTCCCATTTCGTGTATGTGAATAATAATGAGATTGTCCGAACAGCGGTGAAGACAGATACCCATAATTTTTCTGAGCGGTATCATTATACGGGAGTGCTGACAGAAGCATTTAATTATGCTATGGTGCCTGTGCAGGATATTATATCGGCCGTATTTTATATGAAGGACGGGACCTCCACCTGCCTCAAGGATGACATGATCCTGGGAGACGGGGAGATCCGGTCTTCGGAGTGGTATCAGCAGGCTATGGCAGATCCGAATATGGTGAAGATCGGTTATTACGATATTGGGATTGTGGCATCGGGAAGAAAGGCCCACACCTTTACCATCGTGGCGGCGCTGGCGCCTGGCAGGGAGGTGGACCGGGACGGTGCGATTGAGATGGTGTCATTATTTGTCAGCTCAGAGGTGGAGAAGCTGATGAAAAAATATAACCAGGCCCCGTTTTTGGGTACCACCCTTTTGCTGGACAGTCAGGGGAGGGTGCTGTTAGACAGCGATAATGGACAGAAGCTTCTGCCGCAGACCGAGGACTTTGGATGGCTGGAGCAGGGACAGTCCTGGCAGAGGGTGGACGGAAAGCGGTATGCCTATATTGTCACTGTGGAGCCGGTGACCGGCTGCCGGTTTGTGAGCATTGTGCCGGCGCGGGTGCTGAGCCGGAATTTCAGCCTGGCGGCGGCAGCGGTGCTGGCGGTGACGGTGATTCTGTTTTTTCTTTTCTACCGGTTTTCCAGCTATTTTCTGAAAAATATTATCGGGCCGGTTCACGAGGTGGTGGTGGGAATGAAACAGGTGGAGGAGGGCGGCCTGGAGGTGCATGTGACGCCGGAGGGGCAGGAGGAACTGCAGACCATGGTCCATTCCTTTAATCACATGGTCCGGCAGCTGAGGACACTGATACGGGAGAATGAGGAACATCAGAAGAAAAAGCTGAAGGCGGAGATCCGGGCGCTCCAGTCCCAGATCAATCCGCATTTTCTGGTGAATTCTTTAAGTTCTATTCGTTTTATCGCTCAGGTTTCTCATTATGAGTCCATTGGGAGGATGGCAGAGGCGCTGATGAAGATTCTGTCCTGCTCTTTTCGAAGCAATGCGGGTTTTTATAGCTTTGGGGAGGAGCTGGAGGTGCTGGACGGGTTTATCTATCTGATGAAGATCCGCCACTCGGACGGTTTTGAGATTTTTTATGAGATCGAAGAGGGCTGCCGGGATCTCCGGGTTCCTAGGCTGATTCTCCAGCCGATTGTGGAGAATTCGATTGTCCATGGCTTTGCGGAGCTGGAGGATGAGATCGGTCATATCTGGCTGCGGGCGCGGCGGCAGGAGAGCTTTCTGGTGATTGAGGTTGAGGATGACGGTCAGGGAATGACAGAGGAGGAGATTCGGAGGATATTGACGGATGAGGAGACGGTAACAGAACAGGCTCAGACTGCGCAGGGAAGGAAGAGTATCGGCGTGTCCAATGTGAACAGCCGGCTGATTCTGAATTTCGGGGAGAGTTCCCGGATGGTGATCGAGAGTGAGCCGGGAAGGTATACGCGGACGATTCTGCGGATTCCGTCAGGACAGGGAGGGACGGCGCCCGGGAAAAAGGCAGAGAAAGACAGGATGCAAAAAGAAATGGAGCAGGAGGCTGGAACATAAAAGGCCGGGGCACAGATTAGCACATCACAGGATTTTGCCGGGAAAAGAAAAGGGGAAAACCATGAAGCGGGTACTGATTGTGGATGATGATACGATTGTGCGGATTACTTTGCGCTCGCTGATTAACTGGGAGGCTTTCGGTTATCAGGTGGCGGGGGATGCGATCCATGGAAAGCAGGCGCTGCGGTATCTGGAGGAGGGAACAGTGGATCTGGTCATCACGGATATGAAAATGCCGGTAATGGATGGCCTTGGGCTGATTGAGCAGATTCACAGGCTGGGATTGACGCCAAAGATTCTGGTGCTCAGCGGGTATGATGATTTTAAGCTTGTGCGGGAGGCGTTCCGCATGGGGGCTGAGGATTATCTGCTGAAGACGGATTTGAGCGCTGGGGTTCTGGAGAAGGTTCTGTTGAAAATAGGGGAAGGGGATCTCGAGGATCAGGAAGAGGAAAAGGATCAGGAGGGAAAAAGCCGGAAGGAGGGGTACAAACGGGAGGAAAGAAAGAATCGGGAGGAGAACGGATTCCGTCTGGGGCAGCTTCTTGCGGATATGGCCATGGGAAGAAGGGCTCTGGAACGGTCTTTGTTTCCAGGGGAATATGTGGTGATTCAGTTTGAGATAGAGGATGTGCTCCGGCACATGGCGCGGTTTTCCCATGATCCGGAGGGAGAATTGGTGAGGCCGTTCTTAAGCTTTGCCAGGCAGATTCCCCGGGTGGCTTCCCGCTGTGTCTTAGGAAGCATTTCGCCGTCCCGGTATGTGATGCTGTACCAGGTGGGGGACGCAAGGATTTACCGGGAAAATGTGGTCTCTACCTGCCGTCAGCTGATGAATGTGTGGAAGAATTACATGAATCTGCCGGTGGCAGTGGGCGTCAGCGAAAAGGAGGACCGGCCAGAGGAATTCTGGGAGCGGCTGGAGGAATCGGGAGAGCAGCTTCGCCTGAGATATCTGAAAAGGCAGGGACAGATTGGATGTATCTGGGAAAAGGGCAGGATTACCTGCAGACAGGCAGAGAAAATCAGGGATTGTTATGATCGGCTGCTTCAGGGACTTTTTTTCAGCGATGAGATGATGGTGGATGAGGAGAAGCCACGCCTGTTTGCCGCTCTGTATGAGGCAGGGATTTCGCAGGCGATCTGCATCAGCCTCTGCCTGATCGAGGCGCTGGCCTGGAAGCTGGAGGAGAATCAGGACGATATCCGCAGAATGTTCTCAGAGGAGATTGATTATTATGAAAAGCTGGGGCGCTTCTGCGAGGTGCGGGAGCTGGAGTTGTGGCTGAACAATTATTTTCGCTGGATTCTGGATTACCAGAAGCACAAGCAGGATCGGAGCCAGGAGGATTTGATTTTGAAGGCCAGGCGGTTTATTCTGGATAATTACTCTAATCCGGAGCTGACTCTGGGAAGCGTGGCGGATTATGTGGGCCTGAATGAAAAATATTTCAGCACCAAATTCACCAAAGAGGAGGGGATGACCTTCAGCAACTTTCTGACAGAGGTGCGGATCCGCAAGGCCAGGGAGCTGATGGAACAGACGAACCTGAAGGTGTATGAGATCAGCAGGAGCGTAGGCTATAACAGCGTGGAGCATTTTACCCGGATGTTTAAGAGGACATGCAAGGTCAGTCCGGGGAGCTACAAGCAGCGGGGTATGTGACACTCGCGGTATTTGTCAAATGCCCGTACCCGGATTAGCTTCGCGTCGCAGGCATGGTACTTGGCTTATTGTTTGCGGGAATTATGCCCATGAGAGGAAAACCTGACGATAGATCAAGAAATCCAACGGAAACTCATGGAGATAAATCAAAGAAAATGGTATCCTTGTCACAATAAAAACAAGGGAGGTTTTACTTCATGAGAAAGAAAGTTTTGGCACTGGGATTGTGTGCAGCCATGGCCGCCAGCAGCCTGGCAGGGTGTTCATCGTCGGATTCCGGTTCAGGGAATGCGGGAAATGAGGCCGCGGGAGGCGCGGCTTTGGCAGGAACAGAGGCTCCGGCCGCGGGTGGCGCTGGCAGCCAGGAGGCGGGAAATACCGCTGCCAACGAGGATCTGGAGGGCAGCCTGGTATTCACGATCTGGGATAACAATCTGATGGATTACATTGATTCCAATGATATGGCGGGCAAATTCCAGGAGAAATATCCAAACGCGGAGATTGAGGTGGAGAAGATCAAGGATGACACCGAGTACTGGAACGCCATGAAGATGCGTACTTCTGCCAACCAGCTTCCGGATGTGATGTTTAATAAGCCTTTTACCCTGTCCCGTTTCAAGGATTACCTGTTAGACCTGTCGGATCTGGAGGCTGCCAAGAATAATGAGCTGGCAGCCGGCTATGCCATTGACGGCAAGGTGCTGGGCGTGCCCATGACGGCTGGTTATGAGTATGTGTATTACTGGAAGGATATGTTTGAGGAGGCCGGGGTGGAGGTTCCCACCACCTGGGAGGAGTTTAAGACAGCGGCACAGACTCTTCAGGACTATTTTGGCAAGGATACGCCGGACTTTATGGCAGTGGCGCTGGGCGCCAAGGACGAGTGGCCGGATTATCCTTACATGGAATTCATGCCGGCGCTGCAGGGCGGCAACGGGCAGAACTGGAATGATATGGCAAAGCAGGATGCTCCTTTTGCCGAGGGAACGGACATCCGCAGCGCTTATGATAAGGTGAATGAGCTCTTTACCATGGATGTGTTCGGAAAAGATCCTCTGGGTATGGGAAATGACCAGGTGACGGCTCTGTTTGCTCAGAAGAAGGCAGCGATTCTGGCACTGGGCGACTGGGGACTGCAGAATATCCAGAATGGTACGGATGATTATTCTCAGCTGGGAACCTTCTATCTGCCGGTACGTGACAGCGCTTCTGACCCGTTCCGCGTGATTGTTCAGGGCGATTCCTTTATGGGCGTAACCACCCACAGCAAGAATCCGGAGCTGGCCAAGGCATTTGTGGAGTGGTTCTACAGTGAGGACTGGTATCCGGGATATATTAACTATGTATCCAGCGCTTCTTCCATGAGGACGGTTCCCAAGGAGAAAGACCCGATTCTGGCTGAGGCTGACGCACAGCAGCCGGATATGGAAATGGTCATGTATGATGGCGGCGGAGATGATTTCCAGGCGATTCAGAATGAGATTGCCTTTGATTATAAGAAGCTGGGCGCTCAGATGTTTACCGACGGCTTTGATCTGGACAGCGAGATGACAGCCCTGAACGAGAAGTGGGCGGCGGCCAGACAAAAGCTGGGAATCCAGTAATGGGCGTAAAGAGGGTGAGCTTATGAAATCGCTGGAAAGGCAGAAACGGATTTTTATCGCAGTGTCGTTGGCAGTGCCGATGATTCTGCTCGTAGGGTTTATCATGGTGCCGGCCTTTGATCTGTTCCGCATGAGCCTGACGGACTGGGACGGGTATTCGGAGAGCTGGAACTGGATCTGGCTGGAGAATTATATCAGCATGATGAAAAACGAGAATCTGTGGCTGTCTCTGAAAAATAATGCGGTGTACTTTTTCGGGCATTTGCTGTTCATTCCCATTGAGCTGTTATTTGCCGTGCTGCTGACCTCTAAGCTGAGGGCGGCGAAGTTTTATAAGACCATGGTGTTTATGCCCTATATTATTAATGGTGTGGCCATATCCTATGCGTTTTCCTACTTTTTTTCACCGATCAACGGAGCTTTTGATGCCATTCTGGGAATGTTTCATCTGGAAGCCTTGATTCAGAACTGGCTGTCAGACCCCAAGCTGGTGAACTTCGTGCTGACAGCGGTATCTCTGTGGCGGTTTTCCGGTTATCATGTCATCCTTTTTATGGCAGCGCTTCAGTCGCTGCCTCAGGATGTGCAGGAGGCGGCTCAGGTGGATGGTGCGGATACCTGGCAGTTATTTCGGTATATCCAGATTCCTTCGATTATGCTGATGGTGGATTTTGTGCTGTTTGACAATATCCGGGGGGCGCTGCAGGTGTTTGATATCCCTTATGTCATGACCAGCGGGGGTCCCGGGTATGCGTCCTCCACCTTTACTTTGTATACCATTGACACAGCGTTTAAGTACAGTAATTTTGGCCTGGCCTCTACCATGGCAGTGGCGATTATGGCGATGATTGTCATCATTTATCTGGTGCAGAACAAAATCATCCACGGGCTTGTTCTAAGGAGGGATAGGGCATGAAAAGGAGTACGGTAACGCAGGCGCTCAAGCAGCTTGTCTGTATCGGTATGGTGCTGGTGGTGCTGGCTCCGATTGTGCTGACATTGTTTGCGGCATTTAAGACAAAGGCGGATATGGTCAATACTTCTCCGCTGCTGCTTCCCCCCATGGAGCGGATTACCATGGAGAATTTCCAGAAGGTGCTGGGGGACAAATACCTGCTGGTCGGGTTTAAAAACACAGGGATTATCCTGGTGGTGAGCATTTTCTTTAATGTAATTTTTGGAACTATCACAGCGTTTATTCTGGAACGGTTTGAGTTCCGCATGAAAAAGGTGATTCTGGCCTTGTTTTTTCTGGGAATGCTGATTCCCAGCTTTGTGACAGAGATTGCCCGGTTTAAGATTATCAATGGGCTGGGGCTTTACAATACTTTAGGGGCACCGATTGTGATCTATGTGGCGTCGGATTTGATGCAGCTTTATATTTACCGGCAGTTTATCTCTACCATCCCCAGGTCGCTGGATGAGAGCGCCCTTTTGGACGGGTGCAGCTATTTCGGTCTGTTCGGGCGGATTATCCTGCCGCTTTTAGCTCCGGCCACGGCCACGGTAATCATCATTAAGGCGATTACCATTATCAATGACATGTACATTCCTTATCTGTATATGCCGAAGAACAAGCTGCGCACCCTGACTACGTTTCTGATGAATTTTGCCAATGCGCAGCAGGGATCCTGGCAGAAGCTGGCGGCGGGAATTATTGTGATCATGCTGCCGACCATTGTGATCTATGTGTTCTTCCAGAAGTATATCCTGGCCGGTGTTGCGGCTGGGGCGGTGAAGGAGTGAGTCTGGGGAAGCTTACACGTCTGTCAGGCAGCTACAATAAGGGCGATGACGGAGACTGTGGTGAGTGGCAGGCGATTTAAAGATGGGCATATGCGGTTTCGTTCACAGGGAATTTGTGAACAGTAATCATGGCGGGCAGAATGAATCGACGTGTGCCATCACCCGAATGGAGGAAGAAAGATGAAAATTTATAATGTAGAAAGTCCGGAGAAATTTCTTGAGCTGATCAAGCAGTGCAAGGGAACCGTGGAATTGATCTCCAAACAGGGAGACCGTCTGAATCTGAAATCAGAGCTGACCAAGTATCTTGCCGTGAGCAAGCTGTTTGCAGATAAGGCTCTCATCAATGATATGGAGTTAGTTGCCTCAGATCCGGATGATGTGAAGTTCCTTCTGGAATATATGATGGAGGGAAGATAGGGGCAGCGATCTTGGGCACGGGGAAACTGCGGAGGTTTATGGGAAGGTTGTATAGAAAGAAATGAGAGAGAGGAATGCAGGCTGGCCTGGGTGGGCAGCCTGTATTTTTTATTCTTCCGTTAGGAAAGTACGTCCTATGGAACAAAAAGCCCTCCGGGCAGGATGCGTACTACGCGCAAAGGAAGGGCAGTTGAAATGTAGCCTGGCCGGTTCCCCGTATCCCGGGAAACCGGCCAGGCGGACCTTACGAGATCCCCCTGAACAATAACTATTTATTCAAGGGAATCCTTTGGATTTTATCTTTTATCTTGAAAAGAGTTCCGTATACATGGTAAACTAAGAAAAAGGGTTGTTTTGGAATCCGGAAGGGTGTCGGGTGGAATATGGGGAATTATCTAAATACCGGGAATGCTGGGTTTGCGGCTGTTCTGGCTTCAGGCATAGGGGATGCAGACGTGGTTTTTATTCCCAAAAAGCACTCAAATGGAATAAGACGGAGAAATGATTCTGGTTGGTTTTATTATGACGTGAAGAGCAAAAAGCATACCTGCAGGATTAAGAAGCTGGGGAGATAAAGCTGGAGTTGTCAAAACAAGCGAGAAAAAAATGAACATTTTTAAGACAAAGAATGCAGACAGGGATACCGTGCAGTTTTCCATCGGAAAGAAGATTCTCATGTTGTCGGCGGCGGCCATGCTGCCTTTTCTGGTGCTGGCGGTGGTGCTGCTGATCTCCATGACCAATTATAGTGATACCTACGACGAGCTGGTGAACAATATGACCATCGCCAATAATTATAACCTGAATTTTAAGGAGGAGATGGACGAAAGCTTATACAAGCTGGTGGTCGGCTATGTGGATTATGAGAATATCTCAGAGGATGAGACGCTAAAGGACCCTTATGTGCTGATCGGGGAGCTTCGGGCTGATTTTGCCAGGCTGGTGGATATCACGACGGAACCGGAGAGCCTGGGGTGGTTAGAGAGCCTGATCCGGAATATTGATACGCTGGAAAAGCGTGTGGATGACATCCTGGAGAATATCCGGATTGGCGGGAGGTATGACAGGAATATTGAGGAGCTGGACAATAATATCTATATCCTTACGGAACTGATTCAGGAGAATATCCAGTATTATATTTATTATCAGACGAAAAGCATTGAGGAGGTCACGGATAAGCTGCAGTCTCAGATTCGGAATTTTATTGTGATCTGCGGTCTTTTGGTGGTGCTTCTGGTAGCCTCAACCATCGCCACGGCTCTTGTGGTTACGAGAGGAATTCTGCGCCCGGTACAGGCGCTTCGGGAGGCGACGCAGAAGATCGGGGCCGGGGATTTCGGTACCAGGGCAAAAGTGGATTCCGGGGATGAGATTGAGAGCCTGGCTCACAGCTTTAATGATATGGCGGAGAAAATGCAGGCCCTGCTGTGCAAGACCAAGGAGGACGAGCAGCGGATGCGGTGGCTGGATCTGCGCCTTTTACAGGAGCAGATCAATCCGCACTTTCTTTATAATACGCTGGATACCATTGTCTGGCTGATTGAGGGGAATCAGGAGGAGGAAGCAGTGGAAATGGTGGTGGCTTTGTCGGATTTCTTCCGCCTGGTGCTCAGCAAGGGGCGGGAGCTGATTTCCCTGAGAGAGGAGAAGGAGCATATCAGCAGCTATCTGGGAATCCAGGCGGTGCGCTACCGGGATATTCTGGAGTATGAGATCTGCATTGACCCGTCTTTGTATGAGTATCAGATTCTGAAGCTGACTCTGCAGCCTCTGGTGGAGAATGCCCTGTATCATGGAATCAAGTACAAGAGGGCAAAGGGGATGATTCATATCAGGGGCCGTAAGGATGGAGATGATCTGCGGCTCACGGTCCGGGACAACGGCGTGGGTATGGAACCGGCGGATCTGGAGCAGCTGAGGCGGGATATTGAGCGCCCTTGCAGCGAGACAGATAAGGGGTTTGGGCTTGCCAATGTCAATGAGCGGATTCATGTTCATTTCGGGCCTGAGTATGGGATGCATATCTGGTCGGAAAAGGGGCAGGGCACCACCGTGGAGCTGACGATTCCGGCGATGAAGAAGGACAGCCGGGAAAGCGCGGACCGGAGTGTCAGAAAAGGGTAAGGAAAACGGAGAGGAGGCTGTGACTGGTGGGACAAAAGGACGGGTGCCTGGGGAGAATTGCCAGGGGAACAACGGTTTGGGGATTTTTCGCTGTCTTGGCGGTTCTGGCCGTCCTGGTGCTTGTCGGCTGCGGGAATGGATTTTTCGAAGATGTGGCGGATAAAGGGGCGGAGGCCGGAGGGACAGAGGCTAAAGAGGCAGCAGAGGGAAAAACAGGAGTCAAAGAGACGAAAGCCGGAGGGCAGGAGGAGACTGGCGGGGAGATGAGTCCGGACGAGAACCTGATTGTGGTCGGGGTGTCCCAGATCGGCAGTGAGTCTGTGTGGAGGACAGCCAACACGGCTTCGATTCAGAGGGCGTTTACCAAGGAGAACGGGTACTTCCTGATTTTTAAAAATGCCCGGCAAAAGCAGGAGAATCAGATTAAGGCGTTGCGGAGCTTTATCTCTCAGCGTGTAGATTATATTGCGTTTTCTCCCATCACGGAAAGAGGGTGGGATACGGTGCTGCAGGAGGCGAAGGAAGCGGGAATCCCGGTGATTCTGATTGACCGGAGGGTGAGGGTTTCGGATGATTCGCTCTATACGGCCTGGGTGGGACCGGATTTTGTCAATGAGGGGAGAATGGCCGGGGAGGCGCTGGAAGATTGTCTGAAAAGGAACCGGCGGCAGGATGAGAGTATCCACATTGTGGTTTTGAAGGGAACGGAGGGGGCGAGTTCCACGATCGGGCGTACCAGAGGCTTTTCTTCTGTGGCTGAGAACCATAAAAACTGGAATATTTTAGAGCAGGTGGATGCAGAATTTACCACAGCCAAAGGGCAGGAGGAGATGGAGCGTCTGCTGCGCAAATATGACACCATTGATGTGCTGATCTCCCAGAATGACGATATGACCTTTGGAGCGCTGGAGGCGATCCGGAAGGCCGGGAAAAGGGCCGGGGAGAATGGGGATATTATTGTGATTTCTTTTGACGCGGTGAAGAATGCCCTGAAGCTGGTGGAGGAGGGGCTTATTACGGCGGATGTGGAGTGTAATGCCGACCAGGGAAAATATGTGGAAGAGATGATCCGGAAGCTGGAGAACCACGAGATTGTGCCTAAGCTGAATTTTGTGCCGGAGGAGGTATTTACGGCGGAAAATGTAGGAGAGCGGCTGAAGGATTAGCAGAAAGAGAAGACATAAGACAGGACAGGAGAGGCAAGGCAGCCAGTACATTATTGCGGGCGAACCGGCGGAAAGAAGGGACAGAATGCTGAGAGTATTTTTAGTGGAAGACGAGAGCGTGATACGGGAGGGGCTTCGGGACAAGATTCCCTGGGAGCAATATGGTTTTCAGTTTGTGGGAGAGGCTGCCGACGGGGAGATGGCTCTTCCTTTAATCCGGAAGCTGAAGCCGGATGTGCTGATTACGGACATCAAAATGCCTTTTATGGACGGGCTTTCTCTAAGTGAGATGGTAAAGGAGGAATTCCCCAGGACGAGAATCATTATTATCAGCGGGTATGATGATTTTGAATATGCCCGCCAGGCGATTGTGGTGGGGGTGGATCAGTATCTGCTCAAGCCGATCACCAGGGCAACTCTGCGGAATGTGCTGCTGGAGCTGAAGGAGAAGATCGGCCAGGATGTGGAGCAGAGGGATTATCAGGCTCAATTTCAGGATGAGATGCAGGAGTTTGAGCAGTTTCCTCTGCGGAGGTTTTTTGAGAAGGTATTGGACGGGAAGCTGTCTGTGAAGGAGATTTATGAGGAGGCGGCCAGGCTGTCTTTACAGATTACGGCGCCCTGCTATAATCTGATGATTTTTTCTTTGTATGAGAGGGAGAACCAGCCCAGCAGGGAGAGCCGGGAGCGTTTTATGCGGAAGCAGGATGAGATTTTTCACTATTTTCTCAGGCACCCGCAGTTTATTCTGTTCCGCCTGAATGTCAACAGCTATGGGGTGCTGGTGAAGGGAGAGGCGGCTTCCATGGAGGAGCTGACAAAGGGCGGCCTGGATCATATCCGCAGGCTCTGCACTCCGGAGAATTCTTATATGGGCTGGTATGTGGCAGTGGGAGAGTCGGTGGAGCGTCTCAGCCTGCTTCCTCAGTGCTATCTGACGGCCAACCATTATTTTGCCTATCGTTTTATCCTGCCAGGCACCCATGTGCTGACAGAAAAGACCCTTGCAAGCTATCTGTCGGATCAGGAAGAGAAGGGGGTCAGTAATGTGGATTTTATGCAGATGGACCCGGAGCTGATTCGGGATTTCCTTGCCAAGGGAGAAGAGGAGGAGATTCCTGGTTTTGTGGAATCCTATCTGGGAAATATTGGCCACGGTTTAAAATCGCGGATGTTTCGGGGGTATGTGTTCTTTAATATCCGGGTTGCGGTGGTCACATTTCTGGAGTCCATTCAGGCGGAGAAGACCCGGTATCAGGAGGAGATCGAGGAGATGACGGCCGGGACTCCGGACAATGAGGAGGATATTCATGAGTATTTTGTGGGAATGCTGCAGATTGCCATGAGAATCCGGGATCAGATCAACAGCTATCAGGGGAAGAAGCAGTTTAAAAGGGCGCTGGATTATATTGATGCGAATTTTGACCAGGAGACGATGTCTTTAAGCCTGGTGGCGGAGCAGACCGGCATGAGCCCCAATTACCTCAGCACCATATTCAGCCAGAATATGCAGAAGACCTTTATTGAGTACGTGACGGAGAAGCGGATTGATAAGGCGAAGAAGCTGCTGAGACAGACTGGCAAGACCTCTGGTGAGATTGCCAGGGAGGTAGGGTATAAGGACTCTCATTATTTCAGCTTTGTGTTCCGCAAGCTGCAGGGGTGCAATCCCAGGGAGTATCGGGCAGAGAAGCGGTAGGGAGCCTGCTATGGATTCCCAGACTGGAGAGTGCTTTCCTTCTGATTCAGATTCCACCGGACTTCCTGGGAGTGGACGGGGAGTCCCTTGAGCTTTTTCAGCATGGTGCTGGCGGCGCGGGTTCCCATCTCATGGGGCAGGTGGGACAGGGTGGTGATGGTGAGGATGTCGGAGTTGCTTAAGTAGGTGTTGTCAAAGGCAGTTACAGCGATGTCTCTGGGAAGCTGGTAGCCGGACTGCAGAAGGACCTGGACCAGGTGGTAGGCAAGGACATCATTATAACAGACAATGGCAGTGCAGGAGGATAATTCCTGTACTATTTCTTTCAGAAGGGCGGTGTCGCCGGTGTGAGTCAGTTTTTTTAAGTCACGGGAATCGTACCAGCATACCTGGCTGTCAAAGAGGGGAAGCTTTAAGTCGCGCAGGGTTTCCAGAAAGCCCTGGTAGCGTTCCGGTCCCTGCATGTCGTCGGATTTGAAGATGCCGCCGATCTTTGTGTGTCCCTGGGCGGCTAAGTGCTGGACTAACAGGGAGCTCCCGGAGAAGTTGTCGTCTTTGACAAAAAGGCAGTCGGACAATTCGGGATAGCGGTTGTATAAAAATACGATTTCACAGTTTTTGCTTATCAGCCGGCGGTAAAGGTCTAAGTTTGGGTTGGGAAGTGCGCTTTTGCAGCCCTCGACTATCAGTCCCCTGGGCGGTTTTTGAAGCAGGGTCTCTAAAAGCTCCCTCTCTTTGCTGACCTGGTTGTCAGTGGAGTAGACCATGGAGAAAAATCCGCTGTCAGTGAGAGTGTTCTGAATGTCGCGGATTACGCCGGGGTAGATGTAGTCCTGGTCGTTGAAAAGGAGCACGGCAATCATATTTTCCTGGGATTTGGGAGAGCGTCCGGTGATGTAGGAGCCGCTTCCCTGTTTCTTTTCGATCAGGCCCTTTTCTTCCAGGGTTTTTAAGGCCATGCGGACGGTCTGACGGCTGAGCTGGTATTTTTCGCTCAGTTCCTGTTCGGTGGGCAGCTTGTTGACGCCTGTCCGGATATTTTTCTGAATCAGCGCTTCCAGCCGTGCGGCCAGCCATTGGTATTTTGTGAACATGAGGGTGCTCCTTTTTCAGCATTTTGGCGGAGTTTAAAGTCAGAAATCTTCCTGCAGGCAGGCGTCGGGATTTTGACCTTGGGACCTTGGTATCATATCATATTTTTGGTTATTTTTCTATTCAAAGGTGTGGAATTGTATCGGAAGGACATGGCTTTATCTATTCAGAACGTATATCCCAGAAGACAGTAAAAAAACACAAAACATCAAAGAAAATCAGGAGATTTATTGCCAGATTTCCCAAAGAAAATCGTAAAATATCTCGGAATCGTCTTAAAAAATCATCCTTTTCCCACCGGAAACAGAAAATATGCACAAGTCCGGACAAGGGTTGTCCGGCAGCTTTGCGAGGGAAAAATCTTAAATTTTTCACCGTTTTCGGAAATAAACGCCCATAATTATAAAGTTGTATTGTTGCTGGAGGAGATATAGAGAAATTTGTATTGTAAATTAGTACTGAACCACCGTGGAAGCAGGGCTTTGAAATTGAATTCCAGGGGTGTCTTCTGCTATGCTGTAGTCACAGGGAGGATATGTCCTGGCAACGAGTAACCTTGCAGCAGGAAGCCTGGAATGCCACAGTCCTGGCAGATGGCCGAGGCGCCGGACAAAGCAGCGAAAGCAGCGGGACTGGGATTAAGAACAGGCGACGGCTGCAGACAAGAAAAAAGCGGAGGTAAAAAGATGAAAAAGAGAACACTGGCACTCATGATGACAGCAGTAATGACAGCGGCAAGCCTGGCAGGATGCGGCGGCGGCTCCTCAGCGTCAGCCACGACAGCGGCTCCGGCAGCTCCGGCGGCTTCGGAAGCAGAAAAGGAGGAGGCTAAGGAAGAGGCAGCCACAGAGGCGGCGGCTCCGGCAGCAGCGGCAGACGGGGAGCTGATCAAGGTGGGTATCATCAACAATGACCCCAATGAATCCGGATACCGGACCGCGAATGACGCGGATTTAAAGGCGATGTTTACGGAGGAAAATGGTTATGACGCTTCTTTTGCTTACAGCCTGAAGAATGATGAGCAGATTACGGCAGCTCAGAAGTTTATCCAGGATGAGGTGGATTACCTGCTTCTGTCAGCGGCAGATACTTCTGGCTGGGACAGCGTGCTGCAGGATGCGCAGGATGCGGGAATCGGCGTGATTTTGTTTGACCGTACCATTGACGCCAGCGAGGATCTGTACCTGGCTTCCATCGTTTCTGATATGGATAAGGAAGGCGAGACCGCAGTGAACTGGCTGGCAGGCCAGGGCTTAGATGAGTACAAGGTGATTCATATTCAGGGCGTTATGGGTTCTGCTGCTCAGCAGGGACGTACCGGCGCACTGGATGCCAAGGTGGCGGAGGACAGTGCCTGGACGCTGGTAACTCAGCAGACTGCAGAGTGGAACTCTGAGAAGGCACAGCAGATCGTTCAGTCCGTAATTGACTCCGGAACCGATTTCAACGTAATCTATGCAGAGAATGACGATATGGCCAAGGGCGCTGTCGCAGCTCTTGACAAGGCGAACATTTCCCACGGCGTGGGCAAGGATGTCATCGTTATGGGTTTTGACTGCAACAAGTGGGCTCTGCAGGAGCTGCTTGATCAGAACTGGAACTATGACGGACAGTGCAACCCGTTCCAGGCTTCCTACATTGACGATGTGATCAAGAAGGTGCAGAAAGGGGAAGCAATTACCGAAAAAACCATCATCATGGATGAGAAGGGCTTTGACGCAACTACCATCACAGCAGATGATGTAGAGAAATACGGAATCTGATGATGGAAGGGTCCGGCAGAACGCGTCAGGGTGCGTTTTGCCGGACGTTTTGTATCATAGGAAAGTCCTCCGGGCAGGTTACTGAGTGCCAGTGGCACTCGTTTTGCAACGGCCGCAGCGGAACGCAGAGCGCAACACGGTGTGGGCTTGTTCGCTGAGTGAGCCAATGCCTGCGCGCAAGGAAAGAAAATGAGAAAAGGGGTGACATGACGGGTGAAAGAAAATGCAGTATTAGAGATGAAGAATATTCATAAAAGCTTCCCCGGGGTCCGTGCTCTGCAGGGTGTGGATTTTACCTTGTGTAAAAGTGAGATTCATGCGCTGATGGGAGAGAACGGGGCAGGAAAGTCTACATTAATCAAGGTTTTGACTGGTGTCTATGAGAAGGATGAGGGAGAGATCTTTCTGGACGGACTGGATAAGCCGGCAGTGATCCGGTCCCCTCAGGATGCGCAGAATCTGGGAATCAGCACCGTATATCAGGAGATTACCCTCTGCCCGAACCTGACGGTGGCGGAGAATATGTATATCGGCCGGGGCAGCGCCAAACTGACCAACTGGAAGAAGATGAATGAGGATGCGGACCGGATTCTTAATAATCTGGGGATTCCGGCAAAGGCGTCCCATCAGCTTTCGGACTGTTCGATTGCCATTCAGCAGATGGTGGCCATCGCCCGGGCTGTGGACATGGATTGTAAGGTGCTGATATTGGATGAGCCGACCTCTTCTCTGGATGAGTCTGAGGTGGAAAAGCTGTTCGGGCTGATGCGCGATCTGCGGTCGCGGGGCGTGGGGATTATCTTTGTTACCCATTTCCTGGATCAGGTGTATGAGGTCTGTGACAAGATCACGGTTCTGCGTGACGGCCAGCTGGTAGGCGAATATGTGATCGAGGATCTTCCCAGGGTGAAGCTGGTTGCCAAAATGCTGGGCAAGGAACTGGATGACATGGAGGAAATCAAGGACGACACCCAGGTTTACAAGGGTGAGGACGAGTATGTATTTGAGGCCGAGAAGCTGCAGAGCGACGCCGGGATCAAGCCTTTTGATTTCCACATTAAAAAGGGAGAGGTCAATGGTTTTACCGGCCTGCTTGGCTCCGGGCGGAGTGAATGTGTCCGTGCCATATTCTGTGCCGACAAGGTGATCGGCGGCGTGGTGAAGATAAAGAATAAGGTCGTGAAGCTGACAAAGCCTCTGGACGCCATGAAAAACGGGATTGCCTATCTGCCTGAGGATCGGAAGATCGACGGGATTGTGGGGGATCTTTCCGTGCGGGATAACCTGATTCTGGCGGCACAGGTTCTGAGAGGACCCTTTAAGCCGTTTTCCCGGGCAGAGGCCAACCGGTTTGCTGATGAGTATATCAAGCTTCTGGAGATCAAGACCGCTTCTGCGGATACGCCGATCAAGTCTCTGTCCGGCGGAAACCAGCAGAAGGTGATTCTGGGCCGGTGGCTTCTGACACATCCGGATTATCTGATTCTGGATGAACCGACCCGGGGAATTGATATCGGAACCAAGATTGAGATTCAGAAGCTGGTGTTAAAGCTTGCCTCAGAGGGCATGAGCGTGACTTTTATTTCCTCTGAGACGGATGAGATGCTCCGGACTTGTTCCCGTCTGGTGGTTCTGCGGGATCGTAAGGTGGTGGGCGAGCTTTCCGGAGAGGATCTGACACAGAGCAAAGTAATGGAAACGATTGCCGGAGGTGAAGCGTCATGACAAAGAAAAAGATGTTTTTTTCGTCCAGACAGATTTTTATTCCCATAGCAGCGCTGATTTTGCTGGCGTTGTTTAATCTGGCAGTGGACCCGTCCTTTTTTAAGATTACTCTGGGACATAACAGCGCGGGAGATCCGGTGCTGACAGGATATCTGATGACAATTCTGGACTACGGTTCTGAGGTGGCCATCCTGGCTATCGGCATGACTCTGGTGACTGCGGCCTGCGGAGGGCAGGACATCAGTGTGGGAGCTGCCGTGGCTATCGCCGGTTCGGTGATTCTGCGGGTTCTGGTCGGGATCGGCGGGGACGGGACCTTGCAGGCGCCGATCCTGGTGGGATTTCTGGCGGCCTGTGTGGTTTCCATGTTGTTTGGAGCCTTTAACGGAGTGCTGGTGGCGATCTTTAAGATTCAGCCCATGGTTGCTACCCTGATTCTGTATACGGCGGGCCGATCTATTGCTGCCTGGATTAACAATAATGAGCTGCCGATTGTGACAGATAAGACATTTACCTATTTTGGAGGATTTATACCGGGGATTCCCATTCCCACGCCGTTTTTCCTGGCTGTGGTGTGTATTCTTATCACGCTTCTGGTGCTGCGGTTTACGACCCTGGGGCTGTACACCCAGGCGGTGGGAATCAACTCCAGCTCTTCCCGGCTCAACGGCCTGAATCCGGAATTCATCAAGTTCTTAAGCTTTGTGATTCTTGGCCTGTGCGTGGCTGTGGTGGGCCTGATCAAGACCAGCCGTCTGTCTACCATCAACTACTCGGTCATCGCCAAGGATATTGAGATGGACGCCATTCTGGCAGTGGCTCTTGGCGGAAATGTGTTAAGCGGCGGTAAATTCAACATTATGGCTTCGATCGTCGGGGCTTATGTGATTCAGTTTCTTACGACAACGCTTTATAAGTTTAATGTTTCTTCGGACGCTCTTCCGGCCTACAAGGCAGTGGTGGTCATCCTGCTGGTAGTGCTCAGTGCGCCGGCGGTGAAGGATAAGCTGATGAGTGTGATCAAAAAGCAGAAAGGGGTAGGGTGATATGTCGTTATTAAAGAATAAAGACGGCGCTGCTTCGGCTAATGGCGCTGATCTGACGAAGAAGGCGAAGCTGACAGATACAAACCTGCTGCTTTTGATTACGGTGGCAGTGTTTCTTGTCATGTATCTGGGAGCGATGATTTTTCTGAAAAAGGGCTTTTTGAAGCCTCAGACCTTTTTTAATATTCTCAATGCCAATGCGGCTCTGATCATTACTTCCTGCGGAATGAGCATTGTCATGATTACCGGGGGAATCGATATTTCTGTGGGCGGCGTGGTGGCTTTGGTCAGCATGAGCTGTGCCGTGTTTCTGGATTATCAGGGCGGAAATGTGTTTATGTCTCTGCTTCTGGCTCTTGGTATCGGGCTTTTGTTCGGGGTGGTTCAGGGGTATCTGGTGGCTTATCTGGATATTCAGCCGTTTATTGTGTCTCTGGCGGGGATGTTCTTTGCCCGTGGTATGACGACCATTGTCCATACGGCGCCGTTTAATGTAGAGAATGAGGCGTTTGTGGCTCTGAAAGGAACCCGGGTGAATGTGCCGGGGCTTGGCACAGTGAATAAGCTGGGGAATTATGTCAATGCCTATGTGGAGATTGGCGTGATCGTGGCATTGCTTATCGTGGTGGTTCTGTTCTGCGTGCTTCGCTGGACCAAGCTGGGCCGTAGCTTTTATGCGGTGGGCGGTAACCGGCAGAGCGCTCTGATGCTGGGAATCAATGTGAAGCAGACCCGGTTTGTGGCCCATCTGCTGTGCGGGCTTCTGGCTGGTATCGGCGGGTATGTGTACTTTTTGCATGTGGGTTCCGGTTCCGCGTCTCATGCGACGGGCATGGAGATGAATGCCATCGCTTCTTCGATTATCGGAGGAACGCTTCTGACCGGCGGCGTGGGCAATATTTTCGGAACCTTTGTGGGCGTGCTGTCTTTGAGCACCATTCAGAATATTGTGTCCTCCATCGGGCTGGATCAGGCCTGGTGGACCGGGATTACGGTGGCGGCTATGCTCTGTGTATTTTTGATTGTACAGAGCGTGATTCTGGCCAGGAAGAAATGAGTGGGGAGATCTGCCGGGAATATCGCCTTTGTGGCGAATTGCTTTCGGGAAAGCCTTTTCTGGAAAGATTGCTTTCAGGCGAATCCTTTCCGGCAGGCTGACAGTAAGAAATATGAGGTAACCGTTCGGACGACGGGAAATTGGACAGAAGTTTGTCTGGCGAGGACGGGCAGGAAGAGGCTGCCGGAACTGTTACTGAACGGTTACAATAATGAGAGGAGAATAGAAGAGAAAATGTTGAAAATGAAGAAGTATGAATTTTGGTTTTGTACTGGTTCTCAGGACTTGTACGGGGATGAGTGCCTGGCCCATGTGGCGGAGCATGCGCAGAGGATTGTGGAGGAGCTGAATAAGTCCGGAAGGCTTCCCTTTGAGGTGGTCTGGAAGCCTACCTTGATTACCAGTGAGCTGATTCGCAAGACCTTTCAGGAGGCGAATGGGGATGAAAACTGTGCCGGCGTGATCACCTGGATGCATACGTTTTCTCCGGCCAAGTCCTGGATTCTGGGGCTGCAGGAGTACAGAAAGCCGCTGCTGCATTTGCATACCCAGTTTAACCGGGAGATTCCCTATGATTCCATTGATATGGATTTTATGAATGAGAATCAGTCGGCTCACGGGGACCGGGAGTACGGCCATATTTTCAGCCGTCTGAATAAGGAGCGCAAGGTGGTGGTGGGCCACTGGTCAGACGAGGAGGTACAGGAAAAGATTGGTTCCTGGATGCGCACTGCAGTGGGCGTGGTGGAGAGCAGCCATGTCCGTGTGATGCGGATTGCGGATAATATGAGAAATGTGGCAGTCACAGAGGGCGACAAGGTGGAGGCCCAGATTCAGTTTGGCTGGGAAGTGGATGCTTATCCGGTCAATGAGGCCGTGGAGGCGGTTGGCGCTGTGTCCGAGAGTGATGTGAATGCCCTGACAGATGAGTATTATGACAGGTATCAGATTCTGGCGGAGGGGCGCGATGCCGCAGAGTTCCGCCGTCATGTGGCGGTGCAGGCCGGGATTGAGATCGGTCTGGAGCGTTTCCTGGAGGAGAATCACTGCCAGGCTCTTGTGACGCATTTCGGTGATCTGGGCGGCCTGAAGCAGCTTCCGGGACTGGCGATTCAGAGATTGATGGAAAAAGGCTATGGCTTTGGCGCTGAGGGCGACTGGAAGACCGCAGCCATGGTCCGTCTGATGAAGATCATGACAGGCGGAATGAAAAATGCCAAGGGAACTTCCTTTATGGAGGATTATACTTATAACCTGGTGGCAGGAAAAGAGGGAATCCTGGAAGCCCACATGCTGGAGGTATGTCCGACGATTGCGGACGGTCCTGTCAGTATTCGGGTGCAGCCGCTGTCTATGGGCGACCGTGAGGACCCGGCCCGGCTGGTATTTACAGCCAAGGAAGGTCCGGGAGTTGCCACTTCCCTGATTGACTTGGGAGACCGTTTCCGCCTGATTATCAATAATGTGAATTGTAAGAAGACGGAGAAGCCCATGCCGAAGCTGCCGGTAGCCACTTCCTTCTGGACTCCGGAGCCGAATCTGAAGGTGGGGGCGGAGGCCTGGATTCTGGCAGGCGGAGCGCACCATACGGCATTTTCCTATGACCTGACTGCAGAGCAGATGGGCGACTGGGCTGAGGCCATGGGGATTGAGGCGGTGTATATTGATAAGGATACCACCATCCGTCAGCTGAAAAATGAGCTGCGCTGGAATTCTGTTGCTTACAGAAAATAAGGATGGACTTTCTGACCACTGAAAAGGAAGGAGACAAAATAAAATGAGATTTTTTGTGGATACGGCAAAGGTTGAGGACATCAGGAAAGCCAATGATATGGGAGTGATTTGCGGTGTGACCACGAATCCTTCTCTGATTGCAAAGGAGGGGCGTGATTTTCAGGAGGTGATCCGGGAGATTACAGAGATTGTTGACGGCCCTGTCAGCGGCGAGGTGAAGGCTACCACCACGGACGCAGAGGGTATGATTGCTGAGGGCCGGGAGATCGCGGCTATTCATAAGAATATGGTGGTGAAGATTCCCATGACCGTGGAGGGGCTGAAGGCGGTAAAGGTTCTGGCCGCAGAGGGAATTAAGACCAATGTGACTCTGGTGTTCTCGGCCAATCAGGCGCTTCTGGCGGCCCGGGCCGGCGCGACCTATGTCTCTCCCTTCCTGGGCCGGCTGGATGATATCAGCGTCCGGGGCGTGGATCTGATTCGGGAGATCGCAGAGATTTTCCAGGTATCGGACATTGATACCCAGATTATTGCGGCCAGCGTGCGCAATCCGATTCATGTGACAGACTGTGCTCTGGCAGGGGCGGATATTGCCACGGTTCCTTACAGCGTGATTGAGCAGATGACGAAACATCCGCTGACGGATATCGGGATTGCCAAGTTCCAGAAGGATTATGAGGCGGTGTTTGGGAAGTAATCGTCTGGGTGACAAGTTGACGGGAGATCAGACTTGCGGCGAGGCATTGGTCAGATGGCTGCGGGAGTGCGGCATTTGATCAGTTGACCGCAGTAATTGAAGGAGGCGTTTGTTTTGGATAAGCTCAGATTGCAGCAGATTGCCAATGAAGTGAGAAAGGGAATCATCGAGGGGGTTCATTCGGCCAAGGCGGGACACCCGGGCGGTTCTTTGTCAGCGGCAGATGTATTTACCTATCTTTATTTTGAAGAGATGAATATCGATCCGAAAGAGCCGGTGATGGAGGAGCGGGATCGTTTTGTGCTGTCTAAGGGGCACAACGCTCCTGGCTTTTATTCCGTGCTGGCTCAGAGAGGATTTTTTCCGGTGGAGGATTTGAAGACGCTGCGCCATACGGGTTCTTATCTTCAGGGCCATCCGGACATGAAGCATATTCCGGGAGTGGATATGTCCAGCGGCTCCCTGGGGCAGGGAATCTCGGCGGCTGTGGGAATGGCGTTGTCCGCCAAGATGGATAACCGCTCTTACCGGGTCTATACCCTTTTGGGAGACGGGGAACTGGAGGAAGGCCAGGTGTGGGAGGCGGCGATGTTTGCCGGCCATCGGAAACTGGATAATCTGGTGGTGATTGTGGACAACAACGGGTTGCAGATTGACGGCAGGATTGAGGATGTGTGTTCTCCTTATCCCATTGACCGGAAGTTTGAGGCATTTAATTTTCATGTCATCCGGGTGGCGGACGGAAATGATTTTGACCAGCTGAAGGCGGCCTTTGACGAGGCGAGAAATACGAAGGGCATGCCCACGGCTATCGTGATGAAGACAGTCAAGGGCAAAGGAGTTTCCTATATGGAGAACAATGTAAGCTGGCACGGCAAGGCGCCCAATGACGAGGAATATGCAGTGGCTATGGAAGAGCTGGAGAAGGCAGGTGAGGCGTTATGTCAGAGGTAAAGAAGATTGCCACCAGGGAAAGCTATGGCAACGCTTTGGTGGAGCTGGGAGAGAAATTCGAAAATGTGGTGGTGCTGGACGCGGATCTGGCCAATGCCACCAAGACGGATAAGTTTAAAAAGGCATTTCCCGAAAGGCATATTGACTGTGGGATTGCGGAGGGCAATATGATGGGAATCGCCGCGGGTCTGTCCACCACCGGAAAGGTGCCCTTTGCCAGCACCTTTGCCATGTTTGCGGCGGGGCGGGCCTTTGAGCAGGTGAGGAATTCCATCGGCTATCCTCATCTGAATGTGAAAATCGGCGCCACCCATGCAGGAATCTCCGTGGGAGAGGACGGCGCCACCCATCAGTGCAATGAGGATCTGGCTTTGATGCGTGCCATACCGGGGATGGTTGTGATCAATCCTTCGGACGACGTGGAGGCGCGGGCTGCGGTGAAGGCTGCGTATTTCCATGAAGGGCCGGTGTATCTGCGGTTCGGGCGTCTGGCGGTTCCGGTGATTAATGATTATCCGGATTATTGCTTTGAAGTCGGCAAGGGCGTGAAGCTTCGGGAGGGTTCGGATGTGACCGTGATCGCCACCGGGCTTTGTGTCAGCCACGCCCTGGAAGCGGCAGAAAGGCTGGCTGCAGAAGGAATCGAGGCTCAGGTGATCAATATCCATACCATCAAACCTCTGGATGAGGAGCTGGTGATAAAGGCGGCGAGAGAGACCGGTAAGGTCGTGACCGTGGAGGAGCATTCGGTGATCGGCGGGCTGGGAAGTGCTGTGTGCGACGTGCTTTGCGGCCAGGGAGTCGGAAAGGTGAGAAAGCTGGGGATTCAGGACGTGTTTGGCGAGTCCGGCCCAGCAGCGGAGTTGATCCACAAATATGGCCTGGACGGGGAAGGGATTTACCGTCAGGTGAAGGAGTTTGTGGAGGCGGATTGACCGTGAACTTCGGAGAGTGAAGGGAGGACAATAATGGGTTCGGCAAAGAATTGTATTGAAAGCGGGAAGGCAGTCCTGGGGATTGAGTTTGGTTCCACGAGAATCAAAGCAGTTTTGATTGATGAAAAGCATACTCCGATTGCTTCGGGGAGTCATGAATGGGAGAACCGGCTGGAGAACGGGTTCTGGACTTATTCTCTGGAGGATATCTGGGACGGCTTGAGGGACTGCTACCGCAGTCTGCTGCAGGACGTCCGTTCCCGGTATGGGACGGGAATTCGCAGACTGGGAGCGATCGGTTTTTCTGCCATGATGCATGGCTACATGGCGTTTGATAAGGAAGGGGAGCTGCTGGTGCCTTTCAGGACCTGGCGCAACGGGACTACAGGACCGGCCGCGGAGGCGCTGACAGAACTGTTCCGGTATAATATTCCTCAGCGGTGGAGTATTTCCCATCTCTACCAGGCGATTCTGAACAAGGAGGAGCATGTAAAAAACATTGCTTTTCTGACAACCCTGGCAGGATATATTCACTGGAAGGTGTCCGGGGAAAAGGTTCTTGGTATCGGGGATGCTTCGGGAATGTTTCCCATTGATACCGAAAGAAAGACCTATGATCCGGTGATGACGGAGCGGTTTTGCAGCCTGGCAGAAGTGAAGGCCTGTGGCTGGAAGCTGGAGGCGATTCTGCCAAAGATCTGTCTGGCAGGTGAGGAGGCCGGCGTCCTGACGGAGGAAGGCGCCAGAATGATCGATGAGAGCGGAGAGCTTCAGGCAGGAATTCCCCTGTGTCCGCCGGAGGGAGACGCGGGAACGGGCATGGCAGCCACCAATAGTGTGGCGGTGGGCACGGGAAATGTGTCTGCCGGGACTTCAGCCTTTGTGATGGTGGTGTTGGATAAGCTGCCGAAAAAGGTTCATCCGGAGATTGACCTGGTGACAACGCCGGACGGCAGTCTGGTGGGCATGGTCCATGCCAACAACTGTACCTCGGATCTGAATGCCTGGGTGGGATTGTTTGCAGAGGTTCTGGAAAGCTTTGCCCTGAAAACAGACATCAGCCATCTGTATTCTGTGCTCTACAACAAGGGGCTGGAGGGTGAAGGCGACTGCGGTGGCGTGCTTTCCTATGGATTTTTGTCCGGGGAGAACATTGTTCAGGTTGCCGAGGGGCGGCCGATGACGGTACATACGCCAAAGAGCCGCTTTACTCTGGCGAATTTCATGCGTTCTCATCTCTATGGGGCAGTGGGTGCTTTAAAGCTGGGCATGGACATTCTCACCAGGGAGGAGCAGGTGAAGGTGGAGCAGATCTACGGCCACGGCGGTTTCTTTAAGACTCCGGTGGTGGGACAGAGAATCATGGCTGCGGCTATGGGAACGCCGGTGACGGTTATGGAGACGGCTGGGGAAGGCGGTGCCTGGGGGATTGCCCTTCTGGCGGCCTACCGGATCGGGAAAGAAAAGGGACAGTCTCTGGCAGATTATCTGGCAGGGAAGGTCTTTGCGGGAAGCGCCGGAAAGAGAATGGAGCCTCTTGATGAGGATTTGCAGGGATTTGAGAGCTATATGGAAGGCTTTAAGGCCGGACTGGATGTGGAGAGGCTGGCAGGGAAGCTGCTGTAGGGGGTGAATGAAATGTTGGAGAATTTAAAGCAGATTGTTTATGAGGCGAACATGGATCTTCCCAAATACGGGCTGGTTACCTTTACTTGGGGAAATGTAAGTGCCATAGACCGGAAAAGCGGATATTTTGTGATTAAACCCAGCGGCGTGCCCTATGAGAGCCTGAGGCCGGAGGACATGGTGGTGATGGATCTGGAGGGGAACCGTGTGGAGGGAAGCTTAAATCCCTCCTCGGACACGGCCACTCACTGTGAGCTGTACAAGGCGTTTCCTGCCATCGGAGGTGTGGTACATACCCATTCTTCCTGGGCCACCAGCTGGGCTCAGGCCGGCAGAGAGATCCCCTGTTATGGAACTACCCATGCGGATTATATCTATGGCCCGGTTCCCTGTGTGCGGAATCTGACCAGGGAGGAGCTGGAGGACTATGAGGTCAATACCGGAAAGCTGATTGTGGAATGCTTTCAGACCCTGGATGTGGAGGCTGTTCCCTGTGTGCTTTGCAAGAATCACGGGCCTTTTGCCTGGGGAAAGGACGCGAAGGAGGCTGTCCACAACGCAGTGGTCTTGGAGGAGGTTGCCAGGATGGCGGCCCGGTGCGAGAATCTGAATCCGCAGGTTGTCCCGGCGCCGCAGGAGCTGCAGGACAAGCATTATTTCCGGAAGCATGGGGCCAATGCCTATTATGGGCAGGGCAAATAAGATGGCAAAGGCCAGAGAGAAAAAGCTGTTTGCATGAAGAAGAGGCGGGAATCCCGTAAGGGGCCCGCCCTTTTTAGTACGTCCGTTTCAGAGCAGGTTGGATTTCCGATTTTTCCAACAGGCGATCTCAACAGACAGTAACAGAATTTGGAAGTATAAACCTCTCGTTTTTCGTAAATCATTTTCATGAAAGATCTCATTTGCGGAGGTATATACTATGGCTGGTTATAAGGTTGAGATTTGCGGAGTCAATACGGCAAAGCTCCCGCTTTTGACAAACGAGGAAAAGGACAGGCTTTTCCGGCGGATCCTGGATGGCGATATGGAGGCCAGAGAACAGTATATCAAAGGGAATTTGCGTCTGGTCCTCAGTGTCATACAGCGTTTCTCCGGCAGCAATGAAAATGTAGATGACCTGTTCCAGATAGGCTGCATCGGCCTCATTAAAGCCATTGATAATTTTGACATTACTCAGAATGTCCGTTTTTCTACTTATGCGGTGCCCATGATTATGGGCGAGGTACGGCGTTATCTGCGGGATAATAATTCTATCCGGGTCAGCCGTTCTCTTCGGGATACTGCCTATAAGGCCATCTATGCCAAGGAAGGCCTGATGCGGAAAAATGCCAAGGAGCCTACCCTGATGGAAATTGCCGATGAGATCGGAATCAGCAAGGAAGAAATCACCTATGCATTGGATGCCATCCAGAGCCCGGTCAGTCTCTATGAACCGATCTACACGGACGGCGGCGATCCTCTCTATGTCATGGATCAGATCAGTGACAAGAAAAACCTGGAAGAAAACTGGGTAGAGGAAATCTCCCTGAGAGAGGCCATGGACCGGCTTCCCAAACGGGAACGTCATATCATTGATCTGCGGTTTTTCGAGGGAAAAACCCAGACCGAAGTGGCAGAGGAGATCCATATCAGCCAGGCACAGGTGTCACGGCTGGAAAAGAATGCTTTGAAAAGCATGAGAAATTATCTGAATTGATACTACAAAGGAATCCAGGGCAGGAAGCGGCAGCGGCTTTCTGCCCTGTTTGTCGGGCAGGAAGCAGCACCGGTTCAGAAGGAACCAGGCATCAGAGAATGGGTATAAAAGTAGTGAAGCTGCTGTGTGAAATTAAAGCCCGTGCTGTCATTGACCGGATCCACGCCGAAAAGCTGCCGGTAGCGGTTGAGCCAGTTGATCAGGGTATTCCGGTGAAGGTACAGATCCTTTGCACTGGAGGAAATATTCATGTTGTTTTTCAGAAGCGTGCCTAAAATACGGGAAAAGGAATCCCACTCCCTGTTAGACAGAATCTCGGCAAATACACTGAAAATCATAGTGCTTTCGTCCATATCGATCTGACTTTGAATATATTCAAATACAAAATCATAAAAGAAATAAACTCTCGTTTCCTGTTTTTCCCTTACATCCACGCAATGGTTGCAGACCCATAAGGTATGCCGGCTACGAGGATGATTTTTCCCTGGCAATTACGGGTGCTTCCAGCTGCATCGGGCCGGTGATTCCGCCCAGTGTACCCTTTGTCATGTATGGGGTGATCGCGGGAGTGTCTATCGGTGCTCTGTTCATGGCAGGGGTAGTGCCAGGGCTGTGCATGGCTTTTGCAATGGCAGTGGTGGTATGGTATCAGGCCAGGAAGCGTGGTTATCAGCCGCATAAGAGAGCCTCTGCAAAGGAGATCGCTCACTGCTTTCGCCATTCCTTTTTGGGGCTTCTTGCTCCGGTGATCCTGATCGGAGGAATCCCTCTGCCAGCTGCGTGTTTGGCTGGATCCTGACTGCGGAACAGATTCCGGTCCGTGCCGCCACAATCATCTCTATGATCGTCCCGAATAAAATCGCAGCGATCCTGCTGGTAAATCTTCTGTTTCTGGCAGTGGGAATGTTCATGGACGGGACGGCATCGATTATCATCCTGACACCGATCCTGGTGCCTTTGATGAATTCTTATGGGATGAACCTGGTGCATTTTGGCGTGATTATGACCGTGAATGTGATGATCGGACTCCTGACCCCGCCGGTAGGAATGGTAGTGCTTGTGCTTTCCTTTGTGCCAGAGCTGGTATTGTTCCTGCCCAAAATCCTGGGGGCTCTGTAGAATGCCCTGTTTGCTGAGGAAATTCTTCTTGGCGATTCTCTTTTTCTGTGGTATTCTCAAGTAGGAAAGGAGGAGTTTTACTATGGGAGAGATGATAACTTCATTCGACGGCACAAAGCTGTATTACAACGAGGAGATTCCCAGGCAGGCCCGGGCAGTTGCAGTGATTGTCCATGGTCTTTGTGAACACCAGGGCCGCTATGATTCTTTTGCAGAAACGCTGCATCAGGCAGGGATAGGGACCTGCCGCTATGACCATCGGGGACATGGGCGCTCGGAGGGGGAGAGAACTTATTTTAGTGATTTCCATGAACTTTTGGAGGATGCTCATCTGGTAATAAGCAGAGCGATTACAGAGAATCCGGGTATTCCGGTATTCCTGATTGGCCACAGTATGGGCGGGCTTACTGCTGCTCTGTACGGAGCATCCTATCCCAGCGAACGTTTGAGAGGAATTGTAATCAGCGGCGGTCTTACTCACGACAGCAATCAGCTGATGAAAAGAGTGCCGGATGGCCAGGATCCGCACATTAAATTGCCTAACAGTATGGGGGCAAAGGTCTGCTCCGTGAAGGAAGTAGGGGAGGGCTATATCAGAGATCCTTATAATGCATCAGCCTTTACCATCGGGCTTTGCTATGCGCTTCGGGAGGGAATGGCCTGGCTGGCGGAAAATGTGCAGTCATTTCGTTATCCAGTTCTCATGCTCCACGGAGAAAAGGATGTATTGGTCAATGTGAAGGATACCTATAAGCTGTTTGCCAGGGTTTCTTCTCCAGACAAACAGATGAAGATATATGGGGGTCTGTATCATGAAATCCTTTTTGAGTATTGTAAGGATGAAGTGATCGATGATGTGTTGGAATGGATGGAAGAGCGGATGCTGTGATAGCAGCTGCGGTACTGGGTGATGCATATCCTCAGTGGACAAGAGGGAGCAAAATTATGCCACAGGAAACCGGGAACCCCCGGTCAGCCTGTGGCGTTTGTTGTTCTGTAAGAATCAGTCTCGGGCAAGGGTGAAGCTGCTTACCAGCTGCTTTAAGCTCGTCGCTTCAGCGGAAAGCTCTTCACTGGCGGCAGCGCTTTCCTCGGCGGTTGCACTGTTGGTCTGAACCACGGAAGAGATCTGATCGATACCTTCTGTGACCTGCTCCAGGGCAGTGGTCTGATCTTCCACCGCATGTACGACAATATTCATCTGCGTGGTTACATGACCAGCAAGGACACTGGTGCGCTCTAAGGCGTCCGTGACATTGGTCACTGCCTGGCTCCCTTCGGATACAGCGGTGATGGAGCCTTCAATCAGTTCTTTCGTGGCTTTGGCAGCTTCGTCGGACTTGGATGCAAGGTTGCGGACTTCGTCGGCAACTACGGCAAAGCCCTTGCCGGAGGAACCTGCCCGGGCAGCCTCTACAGCGGCATTCAGTGCCAGGATATTGGTCTGAAATGCAATGCTTTCAATGGTGGCGATAATCTTGGAGATCTCTTCAGAGGAGTTGGAGATCTTTTCCATGGCAGTGTTCAGCTCTTTGACATATTCCACACTGGTGCCCAGCTGAGCGCCGGCCTGCCCCACATAATTGCCAGCCTCTTTGGCAGCAGCGGAAGTCTGCCTGGCGCTGTCAGAGATACCCGTGATGGTCGCAGCCAGCTCTTCCACGGAACTGGCCTGTTCAATGGAACCCTGGCTTAAGGACTGGGCGCCGGTAGATACCTGATTACTTGCAGAGGAGACCTGGCCGGCAGAGGTATCGATCTGCCGCATGGTGTTACTCAGCTCGACCTTCAGATTGCGCATGGACAACAGGATGCTCTGAAATTCTCCCACATAGGAATCCCGGTGAGAGGACTGGATGTCAAAATTCTTGTTGGCCATCTCGTTGAGCAGGTACTTGATATCATTGATGATGATGTCTAAGCCAGTCACCATGTCTGCCGTAGCGCGGGTCAGTACCGCAGTTTCATCCTGTCCCTTGGCCTGAGGAACCGGGGACGTCAGGTCGCCCTCCACTAATAGCTTCATCCGTTTGACACAGGCCTGCATGGGCGCACTGATATTGGTGGACAGCTTCAGCGCCACCACAATCGAAGCCAGAATGGAGGCCACAATAACAAGGATATTGATCACAATGCCAAAGTAGGTATTGGCCAGGTATTCTGATTTCAGAGCGGTGACGGCAACGCTCCAGCCGTCGGTGCCGCCTACCGGGGCGTAGGCAGTAAAACGAATGCCGTCGGAAGCATGATAGCTTCCGAAGCCATTTTTCCCCTGCCGCATGGCACTGTGAATAGAGGCCAGCTCCTTTAAAGAGGAATTGCCCTGGGCTTCTGCCTCGATGTTCTGGGTAGTGATCGTATCCAGAGTGATGTCTGCGATGGTATCTCCGGATTTGTTGATCATGTAGGCACGGCTGCTCTGACTGATCTTGATAGAAGAAACAATATTGTTCAAAAAGGTCTCGGGCGGCACAAAGTATACCACACCGACAATCTGGGAACCCTTTTTTCCGCCGGAATACAGGGGGGCGGCCACCATAATGGAGAGTTCCCCGGTAACCTTGCTGATGAGCGGTTCGGATACATAGACATTGCCTTGCATGGCCTGCCTTACATACTCCCGGTCTGAGTAATCCTTCCCGTCAAAGATACTGTAGCCGTCTGTCCCGATCAGGTTGCCACGCTGAAAGCCGTGCATCTTGACGCGTTCATCAATAATAGCCTGCTTTTCTGCCACGGAGACGGACGCGTCAGACAGCTGAGCGATACAGCCGGTATCCATGGCTACATTCTGATAAGCGGTCAGCTCCTGTTCAATACGCTCTGCTGCTAAGACGGCAGTCTGGCTCATCATCTGGTCTACCGTGGCGATCGTGCTCCGGTAATTCAGGATAATGCTGGATGCGCCCACCGCTATCAAAGCGGTCAGGACGGTTGCCATCAGGCATATGGTGATTTTTTTGCGGATGCTGTTCATTTCTTTTCTCCTCCATATTTATCCAGAGTGTTCATCCACTTATTCACGTGGATGACTATAGGGAGATTATACCATAACAGAGAGGCTTACGTCTATTCCCATTTTACAATATTGGGGCCAATATTGGGATTGAAAGTTACTTTTCACGGGGGGTGTTCCGAAAGATACGCTCTGGAAAAAGGGTTCCCCGCAAGCCGGGGAACGGGATGTTCCAAGGCGTACCTTTCAGAAACGCTTAACTAACTGACATTGCCAGTGAAAGGTAACGGAGAGGAGATACGAATGTTTTGTGTTTAGGGAGTGGATAAATTTACCGGGGTATGATAGAATATTACGAGTCAGGAGGAAAGCCGTCTGGCAGAGAGGCCGGGCGGATGCTGCCGTCTGGCGGAAGGGGATGGGAAGGATGAAGGCGATCGGTATCGATATCGGGACGACCACGATCAGTGCGGTGGCAATAGACTGTGAGAATATGCAGATGATACAGCGGGAGACAATAGCGAACGACTGTTGGACTGAGACGGCAAACGAATGGGAACGGATTCAGGACGGGGATCGGATTTGCGGGAAGGCCAGGCAGCTGTTGGACTTGCTTTTGCACCGGTATCCGGATACCGGCGTGATCGGACTCACAGGACAGATGCACGGGATTTTGTATGTAGACGGGGAGGGGAGGGCAGCAAGCCCTCTGTATACCTGGCAGGACGGGCGGGGAGACATCCCCTGCTTTGAGGGAAGAAGCCTCTGTGCGATTCTGCGAGAGGACATTCATGTTCAGGGAGCATCCGGGTATGGCATGGTTACCCATTGGTATCAGACACGAAAAGGCCTGGTCCCGAAAGGAGCCAGGTCCTTTTGCACGATTGCGGATTATCTGGGTATGATTCTTACACAAAGAAAGCTTCCCCTGCTGCATATCAGCCAGGCTGCCAGCCTGGGGTTTTATGACAGGAGACGTTACGGCTTTCTGTCCGATACGGCAGCGCAGCTGGGCATGGATCCGCTTTTGTTTCCGGAGGTTACGGATCAGATATCGGTTATCGGCACATACAGGGGGATCCCGGTGAGTGTTTCCTTAGGAGACAATCAGGCCAGCTACATAGGATCTGTCAAAAAGGCCAGGGAGACGCTTTTGATCAATGTGGGAACCGGCTCGCAGGTTTCCCTGCTTTCGGAGAATGACAGGGAAGCGCCGGGGGTAGAGATCCGGCCGCTGACAGGAAAATATAATCTTGTGGTGGGGGCGGCTGTCTGCGGCGGGGCTGCCTATGGACTGCTCGAGCAGTTTTTCCGCGAATATGCGGTGGCGGCGGGAGCTTTGGACAGGCCTCAGTACGAGGTGATGGAAGCATTTCTGAGAGAGCAGACAGAGACAAAAACAGGACTCAGGGTCATTCCCGCATTTGCAGGAACAAGAACCGATCCGCAAAAGCGGGGAAGAATTACAGGAATTGACAGGACAAACTTCCGGCCGGCCAACCTGATCCGGGGCGTGCTCGAGGGGATGGCAGAGGAATTGTACGAGCTGTATGACATCGCCCGGCAGGCGTCCGGCAGGACAGGGAGTGCAATTGCAGCATCCGGCAATGGAGTCCGGAGGAATAAAAAGCTTCAGACCATATTGGCCGACCGGTTTCAAATGCCGCTGGAGGTTGTGGAGAACGAGGAAGAAGCTGCTTTTGGCGCTGCTGTCAGCGGACTGGTTGGGACGGGTGGGATTTCTCTGGAGGAGAGAACAGGAATATGAAAAGAATTCCGAGAATTCTGTTTGCCGCACCCTGCAGCGGCAGCGGCAAGACGGTGATTACCTGCGGCGTATTAAAACTTCTGCAAAGGAAAAAGCGAAGCTGTGTGTCATTCAAATGCGGACCGGATTATATTGATCCGATGTTCCATCAGTATGTACTGGGAGTCCCCGGGTATAATCTGGACAGCTTTTTTCTCCCTCCGGGACAGGTGAGGGAATTGTTTGTCCAAAAAGCGGCAAAAGCGGATATCGCGGTCGTGGAGGGTGCGATGGGGTATTATGACGGGGTTGCGGGAACGACCGTAACGGCCAGCGCTTATGAGATTGCCCGGATTACAGATACTCCGGTGGTTCTGGTGATAGACGCAAAAAGGAGCAGTCTGTCTTTGGCTGCGATGGTGAAGGGCTTTTTGGAATATAAAGCGGACAGCCACATATGCGGGGTGATTTTAAACCGGATTTCCCCTGTGATGGCAGAACGGCTGCGTCCCTGTCTGGAAGAGCTGGGAATCCGTCTGTATGGTGCGGTTCCTTTATGTGATGAGGCACAGTGGGAGAGCCGTCACCTGGGGCTGACTCTGCCGGGCGAGCAGGTAAGACTGCGGGAAAAGGCAGAGGCGCTGGCGGACCGTATCGAACCGTGTCTGGATCTTGACGGACTGCTGGAGCTGGCGGAAAGTGCACCAGAGACGGAGGCAGGGAAAAGAGGTCATCCGGCGCAAAAATCATGCGTCAAAAGGATTCGGCGCATTGCCGTGGCAAGGGATGAGGCATTTTGTTTTTATTATCAGGAGAACCTGGATCTGCTGAAAGAGAACGGATGGGAGCTGATTCCGTTCAGTCCGCTTCACGGCCGCTGCCTGCCGGGGCCGGGGATTTCGGCTATCCTGCTGGGAGGCGGGTATCCGGAGCAGTATGCGAAGGAGCTTTCGGAGAACAGGGATATGCTGGAGGAAATCCGAAAGGCCAGGAGGCAGGGAATAAAGATTCTGGCAGAGTGCGGAGGCTTTCTCTATCTGCACGACAGGCTGGAGGGGATGGACGGCGTCAGCTATCCTATGACCGGCCTGATTCCGGCAGAGGGATTCCGGACAGGAAAGCTCTCACGGTTTGGCTATCTTACCTTATGGGATAAGAAAGGGAACCCGACGCTTCGGGGACATGAATTTCATTATTGGGACAGTACGCGGCCCGGGAAGGACTGGAAAGCGGTCAAACCTTCGGATACCAGAAGCTGGGACTGCATGTATGTAACCGACGAGATGCTTGCCGGGTTCCCGCATTTATATTATCGGTCCAATCCGGAGTGGATTTGCCGTTTTTTGGAGGATGAAAATGAAAAAGAATAAGATTGATCTGACGGACAGGAAGATGCTTCTTCTGGCAGCAGGCCTGTGCTGTTTTCTGTGGGGCAGTGCAGCGCCGGCAATCAAGATCGGATACCAGCTGTTTCGGATAGAGTCATCCGACACAGCTTCGATTCTGATGTTTGCGGGAATCCGCTTTCTTCTGGCAGGTTTTTTGGTGATCGCGTATCACAGCGTGATCCACAGACAATGGATACTGCCGCCGAAGGGTTCCGGCAAAGCGATCGGAAGCCTGGCTATGTCACAGACAGTCCTGCAGTATCTGTTCTATTATGTGGGCCTGTCCCATGCCAGCGGTGTTCACAGTGCGATCATTACCGGAACCAATGTCTTTTTCTCCATGTTGTTTGCGAGCCTGGTATTTCGGTATGAGAAGCTGGATATCCAAAAGATGACTGGCTGCATTTTAGGATTTTTGGGAATTGCCATCGTGAATCTGGCCGGCGCCGGCCCGGAAAAAATATACTCGGTTTCCTTACTCGGGGAAGGATTTGTGCTGACAGCCCAGATTTTTTATGCCGTTTCCGGCTCCCTGATCAAGAAATATGCGAAGAGCTTTGATGTGGTGACTCTGTCAGGATATCAGTTTATGGCAGGAGGAACAGCCCTGCTTATCATCGGTGCGGCCTGCGGCGGTACCCTGTCAAAGGCGACAGGTCCTTCTGCCTATATGCTTCTTATGTACATGGGGATTTTATCGGCAGTTGCCTATACTCTGTGGGGGGTGCTGCTGAAATACAATCCGGTGAGCCGTGTGACAGTCTTTGGATTTATGAACCCTATGTTCGGGGTAATCCTGTCGGCAATTTTTCTGGGAGAGAGCGGGCAGGCTCTGAACTGGAATACTCTGGTGGCTCTGATTCTGGTCTGCCTGGGCATCTATGTGGTCAATGCAGAGAAGAAAAAGGGATAAAATCTGCTGCTTGTCTAACTTTGCCAGTCATGTTATAATGAATTGACTGTGGTCAGATTCTTAGCTTATTTCATAAGCTATTAGTAAGGACAAACAGTAAAATGGCAGGATGAAAATGGAGGCACGATGAAAAGCGCAGACATAGAGAAAATATTGATCATTGATGACAGTCTTACACAGGCCAAACAGTTAAAGGCTATTTTGGAAGACAATTATGACATAACGCTTGCTCAGAAAGCAGAGACAGGACTTTCTTATGCAAGCACCGGTGAATATTCCATGGTTCTGCTGGATGTGGTCATGCCTGGGATGGATGGCTTCACATTGCTGAAGAAGCTGCAGGAAGAGATCATTACCCAGAGCATTCCGGTGATATTGATTACCAGCCTTTCCGATATCGAGCATGAACAGCTTGGTCTCACGCTGGGGGCAGTGGATTATATATCGAAGCCCTTCCATCCGCTGCTGGTTAAGGCAAGAGTCAATACCCACATCAAATTATACCGCTACCGCAGACAGGTGGAGCATCAGTCCATGACCGACCAGCTGACAGGGATTGCCAACCGCCGGCAGCATGACTGCTACAGCATCATCAAGTGGAACGAGGCGGCGCGCCTGCAGGTGCCGTTTTCGATTTGTATGTTTGATATTGATCATTTCAAAGCATACAATGATACCTTTGGCCACCCGGCCGGCGACAAAGTGATCGTCAGCGTGGCACGGACGGTGGCTTCTCATTTTTTGCGCAGCACGGATTTCATGGCACGTTACGGGGGGGAAGAGTTTGTGGCATTCTTTTTGGGGGATAATGCTGACAAGGCATTTGAATACCTCAAAAAGGTCCGCAAGTCTGTTGAGGATCTCCATATCCCGCATGCTCCTTCTGTGGCGGAATGGGTGTCGATCAGCATCGGAGGGATCACCCTGATTCCTCAGAGGGTGAATTCCTATGAGATTTATCTGAAGATTGCGGATACCATGCTGTATGATGCCAAAAAGGTTGGACGCAACCGGGTTGTGTGGGCAAATGAAAAGATGGAGCAGTGGTACGAGGAGTGATTGCCGCTGTTTTGAGATTCTGTTTGATACCGTCGCTTTGGTATTTTCCTGTTTTTGGGGAGCAGCCCTGGCTGCGGACAGGACAAAGAGGGTAGAGACAACAAGGGGGGAGAATGGTGTTTTTCAATAAGAAGCTTGGCAGAGGGGCAATCATTTTGTCGGCAGTTTTTTTTCTGCTGTTATCGGGTGCGGGGATTTCCGATGCGGCACAGCCGCCTGACCATCAGACTGTAAATGCAGGGATTTTCTATTTCGACGGATATCATATGAAGGATGAGGAAGGGAATCTCTCCGGATATGGAATTGAGTTTCTCAATCTTGCTTCCGAGTATTCTCATTTGAATTTCAACTATAAAGGATATGATAAGACCTGGAATGAGATGCTTGCCATGCTGGAAGCAGGGGAGATCGATGTGGTGACCTCAGCCAGGATGCTTCCTTCCCGGGAGGAGAAGTTCGCATTCTCGCTTCCGATCGGAAGAAGTGATACGGTACTCTCTGTTCAGGCGGAGGATACAAGATTTCGTACCGGCGATTACCGGTCTTATGACGGGATCGTGGTAGGGGAGTTAAAGGAGAGCAACTTAAAGCAGAGCCTGTCAACCTTTGCAGAGGAGAAGGGATTTTCTTTTCAGCTCCGGGAGTATGTCAGCTCCGATGAGCTGGCAGAGGCCCTGCAGTCAGGAAGCATTGATGCGATTCTGTCCAGTAATTTAAGAAAGACAGAGAATGAGAAAGAGTTGGATACCATTGTGTCCGATAACTTTTATGCCATTGTCAGGAAGGAGGACGTCCGGCTCTTAGACGAGATCAACTATGCCATTGAACAGATGGAGAGGAATGAGGGAGACTGGTCTAATGTACTGTTTTACAAATATTACGGACCGGTCTATTCGTCTGCCCTTAGCTTTACGGAGCGGGAAAGAGCCTATATTCAGGATGTTATTTCCGGAAGGAAGACGATTACGGCAACAGCCATGGGCAACCGCAAGCCGTATTCCTATGTGGAAGACGGAGAAATGAAGGGGATTTTGCCGGATTATTTTGACCGGGTTATGGCGCTTGCCGGACTGCCGTATGAGATTGTCCAGCCGCAGGACGGAATGGATTATGATATGCTTGCCGGTACGAACCAGGTGGATGTGGTTATTGACCGGCGGGAATCAGATATGACAACGGAAGAGGATCTCTATCGCGGCTTTACTACGGATACTTACATGGCCACAGGAATTGCCAAAGTGACCAGAAAAGACTTTAGCGGCGAGATCTCTACCGTAGCTGTGGCAGATGTCCAGGGGAATGTCCTTACGGAACAGGGACTTTTGGAGGATGCAGACATTCTTCGCTTTGCTACCAGAGAAGAGGTGCTGCAGGCAGTACTGGACAGGAAGGCGGACGCGGCCTATGTGTATACCTATGCAGCGCAGCTTTTCGTTAATAATGATCCAACAGACTCGCTGCATTACAGTGTGGTCAGTGATATTGATTTTGAGTTCAGAATGTATGTGAGGGACAGCTGCGACCATGAGCTGGTAACCATATTGAACAAATGCATTCATCAGATGCCTGAGGATACGATCAACCGGCTGATTACCCAGTATACGTCATACACGCCGGAGAATATGAGCTTTCTCTGGTATGTGAGAGTCCATCCGGAGGTCATGCTGGCGATTGTCCTGGTGCTGGCCTTGGGGAGCGGTACGATCCTGGCTCTCTATCTGTGGTCAAGATGGAATAAAAAGACGCTCGCTGCGTCGGAACGGATGAACCGGAACCTGGAAGCACAGCTGGCTGTTGTAGATGCTTTAAGCCGTGATTACATTAATGTTTTTGCCATTGACAAGGAGAGCAAGACCTCCCGGAGTATCAAAACGAAAGGGGAGGAGACTGCGCGGTTTCTGCGTGACCTGCAAGAGGAGATCCCTTACGGAGAGATGGTGGCAAAGTATGTCGGGGAGCATGTGTACGCAGAGGATGAGCAATATCTGGCAGAAGCGCTTTCCCTTCCGGTAATTGAGGAAAAGCTGCAGAAATATCCGGAATATACGGGGAGCTACCGTGCATTGGTGGACGGGGAAATGCATAATTTTCAGTTTACTTTTGTGGAAATGAAGCGCAGAGGCACTGTGGGCGGTTTTATTCTTGCGGGTTTCCGCAATATTGATGAGATGGTCCGCAAGGAACGGGAGCAGAAGGACATTCTGGCGCTGGCGCTGGCGGAAGCTCAGCATGCCAACAATGCTAAGACAACATTCCTTAATAATATGTCTCATGATATCCGTACCCCGATGAATGCCATCATCGGATTTACCACCTTGGCCAATACCCACATCGACAACAGGGATCTGGTGCAGAATTATCTTGGCAAGATCATGACCTCCAGCAATCATCTGCTGAGCCTGATTAATGATGTGCTGGATATGAGCCGTATTGAGAGCGGCAAAGTGAAGATAGAAGAAAGGGAGGCCTGCCTCCCGGAGATTCTTCATGATCTGAGAACTATTGTACAGTCGGATGTGAAGGCAAAGCAGCTGGACTTTTCCATTGACACTCTCGATGTAACCAATGAAAGGATTATCTGCGATAAGCTTCGCCTGAATCAGGTGCTTCTGAATATTCTGAGCAATGCCATGAAATATACCAGGCCCGGAGGGGCGATCAGTGTGCGGATTATTCAGTCAGGGGATGCACAGGACGGTTATGTTTCCTATAAATTCCAGATCAGGGATACCGGTATCGGCATGAGCAAGACATTCCTGAAGCATATTTTTGAGCCGTTTGAGAGAGAACAGACGGCCACGGTAAGCGGGATACAAGGCACAGGGCTTGGCCTTGCCATAACGAAGAATATTGTAGATATGATGAAGGGAACCATTACGGTAGACAGCGAGGAAGGGAAGGGGAGCGAGTTTACGGTATCGTTCCGTTTTCGGGTTGCCGGAGAACCGGTGAGGACAGATACTCTGGAGGAGCTGAAGGATCTTCATGCCCTGATCGTGGATGATGATATTAATATCTGCATGAGTATCAGCAAAATGGCTTCCTCGATCGGAATGAGGACAGACTGGACCACCTCCGGAAAAGAGGCTGTTTACCGGACAGAATTTGCCCTGGAGCAGAAAGATCCGTTCCAGATATATATTCTTGACTGGATGATGCCGGATATGAACGGAATCGAGACTGCCCGCAGAATCCGTAAGGTGGCGGGAGACAAAGGACAGATCCTTATGACATCAGCCTATGACTGGGCTGATATAGAAGAAGAGGCAAGAGAGGCAGGAGTTACGTCATTTTGTTCCAAGCCGGTTTTCCTTTCCGAACTATGCAAAGCTCTGGGCGAACCTTACAAAAAACAGGAGGAAGAAAGGAAACTGTCAGAGCAGCAGCTTGCGGGCAGGAAGCTCCTTCTTGTGGAGGATAATGAATTGAATCAGGAGATTGCAAAGACAATCCTTGAAGAGGAGGGTTTTGTCGTTGACACGGCCGATGACGGTACGATAGCAGTGGAAAAGATGAAGGAAATGCCGGCGGATGCTTACGACTTGATTCTTATGGATATTCAGATGCCGATGATGGATGGCTATGAGGCAACCCGCATAATCCGTGCCATGGAGGATCCGGTCAAGTGCTCGATTCCCATTGTGGCCATGACAGCCAATGCTTTTGAGGAGGATCGGCAGAAGGCAATGGACGCGGGAATGAGCGGACATTTGGCAAAGCCGATTGATATTGACCGACTGTTTGAGACCTTGAGAGAGATATTGCAGGGCTGAGGAACATCGGAGATTTCCGATAAAGCAAAACCGTTTTTCCGGGAGGAAGAGCGGTTTTGTGTTTTGTTCTCTTACAGGAAATTGCGTCCTGTGAAGCTAAGGGTTAAGGAGGAGATTCCATGATGGATAAAAAAATACTTTGGGGAGTTCTGCTCGGCTCCATGTTGTCTGTTACTTCCTGCATCGGGAAACAGGCAGGGGAGGTTTTGTCTGTCAGAATGCCGGTGGAATTCCAGACAGAAAAGGAAAAAAACGTCTCAGACAACAGAGAGGCGGACATTGCAGCCGACTGGCAGGAGCCGTATCCAAAATACAGCGGGGAAGCAGCAATGATTGTGAATCACAACCAGCCTTTGTTTACGCCGGAGGAAATTACTGCCAGGGCTTTTGAAAATTACAGCGAGCTGGATGATCTGGGACGCTGTGGCGTGGCCTTTGCCAACATCTGTCAGGAGATTATGCCGAAAGGGGAGAGAGGAAATATCGGAGATATCCGCCCTTCCGGCTGGCATACGGTGAAGTATGATATTATCACTGACCGGTATCTTTACAATCGATGCCATCTGATCGGTTATCAGCTGGCCGGGGAGAATGATAACGAGAGGAATCTTATCACAGGCACCCGTTATCTGAACATAGAGGGAATGCTGCCCTGGGAGAATCAGGTGGCAGAGTATGTAAAGAAAACCGGTAATCATGTCATTTACCGCGTCACTCCCTGCTATGAAGGGAATAATCTGCTGGCATCCGGTGTTCGGATCGAGGCCTTTTCGGTCGAGGATGAGGGAGAGGGGATCTGCTTTCATATATATTGTTATAATGTACAGCCAGGGATTCTCATCGACTATGCAACCGGCGAGAGCAGGAAGGATGAGGCCTGGACGATGCCGGAATCGGGACGGGCGGAGCCGGAATATCATTATGTGCTCAATACGAATACCAGACGATTTCATAGGCCTGACTGTGCCAGCGTTCAGAAGATTCATGAAAAGAATAAAGAATATTTTGCCGGCGAGATAGAGACCTTGAAAGAAAAGGGATATATCCCTTGCGGACGATGCAAGCCGCAATGACAATCTTTTTGACTTTAGCGTATATTAGTGGTATATTGTAAAATAAGTCAAACGGGAGTTTTGGAATATTTGGAATGTTGGTAAGGGGTAACAGGATAAAATGAGAAGGGAAAAGAATCAACAGGATAAGCAAAATAAGAAGGGAATCTCTTTGATCCTCTCCATTGTACTGGTTTTTTTCATGTTAGGAGCAGTGGTATTTTCAGTTGCCCGGAAAATAACTGTGGAGATGTCCACATCTGCGATCCACAATTTAAGTGAAAGTCTGGGGCTGGTAAAGGGGACGATCGAGGCGATTCTAAGTAAGGAAGCCGAGTTTCAGAAAATGATTGCCCAGGAACTCACCATGATGGAGGATCCGGAAAGTTTCATCCGTTCTTATAACCGGAATCGTACCATGGCAAGAATCTCCCTGATTTTTGCAGGAGAGACAACAGGTGCTTCCAATGTTTCGGATCCGTTCTCTGAGGCGGAGCTGGACTTTTCATCAGGGAAGACCGTGGAGGGCCTGCCGATTTCCCGGTCTTATCTGAACGATTTGGGAACGTGGGCTTATACGATGAAATGCCCGGTGGTAAAAGAGGGGAAAGAGATTGCCACACTCTATATTGAGTATATCTATGATTCATTTGATGAAGCGCTTCCTGAAAAGTTTTATAACGGCGATGCCATGCTTTATGTCATGGATGCCAAGAGCGAGCGTCTGATGCTCAAGCCCAAGGGGATGGGAGAGCGGAAGGCAGGACATGTGGATCTGCAGGATTTCTACCGTGCCAACAATATTCTGGAAGAGGATCTGCAGCAGGAAGTGGCAAAGAATGTGAGTTCTGGAAAGAATATTATGTTTTATCACGATATCCAGAACAAGGAGTCCCTGATTTATATGTGGGCGGTCAATGACAGCGCGATCTATCTGATCGGATATGTGCCGATTGAGGCTATCCAGCAGGAGGGACAGACAGTAAATCAGAATATACTGATCGTGGTTGCGGTGATGCTGACAGCATTTTTCCTGTGCTGTATGTTATATTATTTCAATCAGAGGCAGCAGAACCGGATCCGGAAAGAATGGGATACGGAACGGGAGATCCACAATCAGCAGCTGGCAGAGGCTTTGCAGGCGGCCCAGATTGCAAGCAAATCCAAAACCATGTTCCTTTCCAATATGTCCCATGATATCCGTACGCCGATGAATGCCATTCTTGGCTTTACGACCCTGCTTGCCAAGGACGCGGATCAGCCCGCAAAGGTGAGGGAATATACCAAAAAGATCACGGCATCCGGCCAGCATTTGCTGAGCCTGATTAATGATGTGCTGGATGTTTCCAAGATCGAGAGCGGCAAGGTCGTGCTGACCATAGGAGAGTTCACCCTGAACAGCCTGGTATCCTCTGTGGATGCGATTATCCGCCCCATGGCAAATGCCAAAAATCAGAGCTTTGATGTGTCGGTAACTGATATCAAGCATGAATATCTGGTGGGAGATGAGACCAGGATGAATCAGATCCTGATCAATCTTCTTTCCAATGCCGTGAAATACACACCTGCGGGAGGCAATATCTGGTTTCGCATTATCGGCCTGGAGCAGCGTTCCAGCCAGTTTGAGCATATCCGGATCGAAGTGGAGGATGACGGATACGGCATGACACCGGAATATCTGGAGACGATCTTTGATGCATTTACCCGGGCTGAGAACAGTACGACCAACAAGGTGCAGGGGACGGGACTTGGCATGGCTATCACAAAGAATATTGTGGATCTTATGGGGGGGAGTATAGAAGTATTCAGTGAGGTGGATAAAGGAAGTCTTTTCCGGGTGGATCTGGAGCTGCGGATACCGGATAGTCAGTCTGACGGGGAGTTCTGGGAGAAGACAGGGCTTGTCCGGATTCTGGCAGTGGATGATGACGTGGAGATATGTAAGAATATTCAGACCTTGATGAAGGATACCGGAGTTTTTGTGGATACGGCCTGCGGCGGAGAAGCCGCCTTAAGAATGATAAGAGCGGCTCATGAGGCAGGCGAGGAGTATCAGATGATACTGCTGGACTGGAAAATGCCGGACAGAAATGGCTATGAGACAGCAAAGGACATCCGGGCTCTGGAATTTGGGCATATGCCGATCCTGTTTTTGACAGCTTATGACGGGGAGGATGTGGAGAACAAGGTGTCTGAGGTGGAGAATGCCGAAATTCTCGCCAAGCCGTTTTTTGTCTCCGCTTTCCGCGAGAAGCTCCTTGAGATGAGGGTCCGTCAGGAACCGAAAGAGCTGATGCCGGGAGATGGGGGCAGCCAGAATCTGGAGGGTCTGCATCTTCTGGTTGCCGAGGATAATGAAATCAATGCGGAGATTTTGTCCGAGCTTCTGTCCGTGGAAGGAGCTACCTGTGAGATTCTGGAGAACGGCCGGCTGGCCGTGGATCGTTTTGAGAAGGCAGCAGAGGGAGAGTTCGATGCGATTCTTATGGATGTCCAGATGCCGGTGATGAATGGGTATGATGCAGCGAAGGCAATCCGGGCATTAAAGCGGAGAGATGCCACAGAGATCCCGATTATTGCCATGACAGCCAATGCGTTTGCCGAGGATGTGAGGGACGCACTGGATGCCGGGATGAATGTCCATATAGCAAAGCCGATTGATATGGAATTATTGAGAAAGGCTATGAATCAGTGGATAAAGAAAAGGAATTAGGCTATGAAAACAGATGGAAAGAGAAGAATCGAATATCTAGCAGCCATATGCCTGGCAGGAGCGGCAGCATTGTTGCTGTCGTCTTGTAAGGCCAGCCGGGAGCCATTCCATAATCTGATTGTCAATGAAGAGGAAAAGCAGCAGGTGGTCAATCTGTTCAGCCCGATGGAGAAATCAAAGCCAGATATGGATAATACGGCAAGAACCGCATTTGATGTAACGGTCAGTATGGCAGAGGAGCAGCTGGGGGTGACCGTGCATTACAGAACCTACACGGCAGGAGATTATCAGGAGAAGACTTATGATGAGGTGACTCTTGACCGGGTGCGCAATAATATGGATGATCTCTATCTGCTGAATCCGGATACGATCCAGATCCTGGGAGAGGAGGGAAAGCTGTTGGATCTGTCGGATCTCAGCTGTGTAAGCAATCTGCGTGAGGTAGTAAGGAAAGCCAATACCATTGACGGGAAGCTGGTGGCAATCCCTCAGGAGATCGTGGCCTATGGACTGTTCGTCAATAAGGACATGTTTGACCGGTATGGTCTGGCCCTTCCGAATACACCGGAAGAGTTTCTGGAATGCTGCCGGGTGTTTAAGGAGAATGGAATTGAAACCCCGGTCGGCGCCAACCGCTGGTGGCTGGAGACGTTTGTTTTTGCACAGGCATACGCGGATTTGTATAACGGAGGGAATACCGAAGCAGAGATTGAGGCACTGAACAAGGGAGAACGCAAATACAGCGATTATATGCGTCCCGGTTTTGAATTTCTTCAGGAAATGATTGACAAAGGATATATTGATGCAAAGACTGCCTATACCTATGAAGCGATTGAAGGAGAGGGTCCGGATTTTTTGGCTCAGAAAACGCCGATTGTGATGGCATACTGGGGAGCGGCCAACACGGAGACTGCCTACGGAAACCCGGATTTTGAATTGCAGGTGATCGGATTCCCCAGCAGCCGGGGACAGATGCCGGTGATTCCGATAACCGGGTATGCCATCAGTGCCGATGCGGAGAATCTGGAGGATACCAAAAGGGTTCTGGAGATCATCACTTCAGATGAGCTGCTTAGAACTTATGCAGAGGTGAATAGGATAATTTGCGCATCGAAGAATGTGGAGGTGAAGTGCATACCGGCGCTGAAGCCGCTCAACGACAGGATTGAGGAGAATGTCTATGTGCTGGCCACCAATGCAAGTATGAAGATGGAGCAGTGGGGAAATACCTGTCTGATTGTGCGGGAGTTGCTAAATGGCGCCACGGTGGATGAGTGTATGGCGGAGTTTGACCGTCTTCAGGAGGAGTCGCGTAACAAGTAAGGCCGTACCAGAGCGTGTCTGAAAATTCATTCCCGCCATCTGCACGCCTCACTTTGCGGTATATTTGACTCTCATTCGGTCAACGCAGCCCACTACGCCTCCCTCATACGAGCCAAATCCTCACAAATTGTGACGCACATCTGACGGAAAGCAATTTTCAAACACGCGCTAGAGAGGAGAGAAGCCATGCCACCCATCAGCTTTCTGATAAAACCCGCATCCGGCAGTTGCAATATGCGGTGCCGATACTGCTTTTATGCAGATGAACAGGAGAACCGCAAGGTGCGCTCTTATGGTATGATGTCGGAAAAAACCATGAAAAGAATTGTGGATCTGGGGCTGGCATATGCAGACAGGGAATGTACCCTGGCATTTCAGGGAGGAGAGCCGACCCTGATCGGCCTGGATTTTTTCCGGGCACTGACTGCTTATGTGAAGGCACATCCCAATCCGAAGCAGGTTCGTGTTCACTATGCCATTCAGACCAATGGTTATGAGATCGATGAGGAGTGGGCAGCATTCCTGGGAGAACATCATTTTCTGGTCGGCATTTCGCTGGATGGTACGAAGGAGATTCACGACCGTTACCGCCCGGATGCTGCAGGCAAGGGAACCTTCAGCCGGGTGATGCATGCCATCCGTTTGCTGGAACGATATCACGTGGACTATAATATCCTGACGGTAGTGACAGCCGCCGCCGCCAGAAACAGCCAAAAGATCAGCAATTTCTTTAAAAAGAACAACCTGGTTTATCAGCAATACATTGAATGTCTGGATCCGATCGGGGAGGCGCCTGGCGCTCAGGAATATTCCCTGACACCGGAAAAGTATGAGACCTTTTTAAAAGGCATGTTCGATGCCTGGTATCTGGAACGCAGGAGCGGTAATTTTGTGTATAACCGCTATTTTGAGAATCTTCTGATGCTCCTGCACGGCCAGATCCCGGAAAGCTGCAATATGCGCGGAGTCTGTGGCAAACAGTGGGTGATCGAAGCAGACGGAAGTACTTATCCTTGCGATTTTTACGCTCTGGATGAGTGGCTTCTTGGCAACATCAACACAGACAGCCTGGAAAAGATGGAAGAAAAGAGGGAGGAACTGGGATTTATCCGCTGGTCGGAAAACCTTCCCAAGGAGTGCAAAGACTGTAAATGGTTTTTCCTGTGCAGGGGTGGCTGCAGACGGAACCGGGAACCAGTAACAGAAAAAGAGAGCGGAAAGAATTATTTTTGCAGTGCGTATCAGGGATTTTTTGAGTATGCCTATCCGCGGCTGCGGGAGGTTTATCAGATAGCAGTCTCGGGAATGGCACATCAATGAGATGGGATAACAGGAAATAACAACAAGAAAAAAGCCTGGTGAATACCAGGCTTTTTGCAATCGGGGCAACAGGATTTGAACCTGCGACCTCTCGGCCCCCAGCCGAGCGCGCTACCAAGCTACGCCATACCCCGACAAGATATGATGATCTTTTCTCAACCGACTTTGTTATTATAGCAGATATTTTTCGTTTTGAAAAGAGGTTTACAGCAGGTTTTTTATTTGTTATCATATTATTAGGATTTTTGTCAGGTAAGAGAGCAGGTTTATGGGAAAAAGTGTGCAATCATTCGGTTGGTTGGAATACAGATTGTGCAAAGTGCCATAGAGAGGATGTCGGTCGCTCTTTCTTCGTGACTGGATGGGGACAGAAGACTGCGGAAATCGTTGGCAGGAGGGACAGGAATATGGGAAGCGATGTCAGGAAAGGGATTGTCAGCTTTGATATGGACATGACACTTTTGGATCATGCAGACTGGAAGATTCCGGACAGTGCAAGGGAAGCGTTAAAGAGTCTGAAGGAGCGATACTATGTTGTGATTGCCACCGGCAGAGATATGGATGCCAGATACAGTGCAGGGCTTACAAAGCTTGTGGACCCGGATGCAGTGATTCATCTCAACGGGACCAAGATTACCGTGGGAGATGATCAGATCTATGAACATCGGATGGATTCGGGCCTGGTAAAGCGTCTTTTGTCCTTTACAGAGGGAAAGAATTTTGCTATGGGGGTCAGTGTGGGTACAGAGGATTACTATATGAATCCGGAATGGGTAACCCGGCATGACATGATTCGCTGGGGGCAGTCGGATCGCTGTTTTCGGGATCCCTGGAGGCTTTTGGAGATGCCGGTACGTACAATGGCTTATATTGGCAGGGAACCGGGAGCGAAGCTGGTGGAAGAAGCATTTTGTGAGGTTAAGCTTCCGATGTTTTCCAGCGGCGAAGGGGCAGACGTGATTGAGAAAAGTGCGTCCAAGGCAGAAGGATTAAGGCGGCTCTGTGAATATTGGAAGGTGCCGCTGTCTCAGACGATTGCCTTTGGGGACAGTATGAATGATTATGAGATTATCCGGATGGCCGGAACCGGTGTTGCCATGGGCAATGCCAGGGAAGAGTTAAAGCAGGCGGCTGATTATGTGACTGCGCCGATCGGTGAGGATGGGGTCTGGAAGGCCTGTGTTCATCTGGGATTGCTGGAGGGGGTTCTCATGCAGGGTTGACGTCTTGCCAGCGGAGTACTGGGTCCGCGGGAAGAGGTTTGACTATAGATTACGGAGGTGTACGGAAGATGTCCGGGATGGGTCTGATACCGGGAATTTCGGGGTATGCTCTGTGAAAAATAAGGGGAAGGATGGAAGTAACATGGCACGTAATTATGAACTTGTAGTGATTGGAGCAGGTCCGGGAGGCTATACAGCCGCGCTGAAGGCGGCAGGCCTGGGAATGAAGGTAGCCGTTGTGGACCAGGAAAGGCTGGGGGGAGTCTGTGTCAACCGGGGATGTATTCCGACAAAGGCGCTTTTGCATGCGTCCAATATTTTCTCCATGATGCAGCATTGTGATGAATTTGGGGTATCGACGGACTTTATCTCTTTTGATTTTAAGAAGATGCAGGAATATAAGAAGCGTTCTGTCCGTCTCTACCGTCAGGGGATCGAGAAACTTTTTGCCGAAAATCATATTGATTTTATTAAAGGTACGGCTACCATACGCAGAGAGAAGACCGTAGAGGTGACAGGTGAGGAGGGGAAAGAATATCTGCATGCAGATTATATCATTATCGCTACCGGGGCCAGTCCGGTGATTCCGGATATTCCGGGGATTGATCTTCCCGGGGTCAGTAACAGTGATCGTCTGCTTGCCAGCCAGAACTGGAATTTTGACCGGGTGGTTATTATCGGCGGAGGTGTGATCGGGGTGGAGTTTGCCACCATTTTTCAGGCGCTCTGTTCCAAGGTGACGATCGTGGAGATGGGGCCGCATCTCCTGGGGCCAATGGATACAGAGGTTGCTCTTGCTTTAGAGGATCAGCTGCGGGACAAGGGCATTACCATTCACTGTAATTCCACGATTGAGGAAATTACGGAGGAGGACGGGCTGAACTGCCGGATTCAGAATCACCGGACCGGTGAGGTAAGCCGGATACGGGCCAGCCAGGTGGTGGTAGCTGTGGGACGGAAACCATATATGAACCGGCTGATCGGGGAGGACGTTTCTCTGGAGATCCGCAACGGCAGGCTGTCTGTGGATGCAGACTTTATGACCAGCGAAATGCATATTTATGCCATTGGGGATGTGGTTTCCAAGACTCAGCTGGCTCATGTAGCTATGGCACAGGGAACCTATGTGGTGGAGAAGATTGCCGGGAGGACTCACAGCATCCGTCTGGAGGCAGTGCCGAACGGGATGTATGTATCGCTTCCGATTGTGCCGAACTGTATCTATACGGTGCCGGAGATTGCCACGGTGGGGATTACCGAGCAGACGGCCAACACCTTAGGGATGAAGGTGCGCTGCGGCATGTATGATATGAATGACAACGGCAAGTCCATCATTACCCATAGGGAAAAGGGATTTATCCGGTTGATTTTTGAGGCTTATTCCAATACGATTGTGGGCGCTCAGATTGTCTGCCCGCGTGCGACTGATATGATCGGGGAGATGGCGACAGCGATTGCCAACGGACTGACAGCCGAGCAGCTCTCCCGTGCGATGCGTGCGCATCCAACGTACAGCGAGGGGATTGCGGCAGCCATTGAGGATGCCATGAGAGAAAAGGGGTAAAGATCATGAATGAAATTGCAAAAAGGATCAAACGGCTGCGTAAGCTGATGCGGGAAGGGAGAATCGACGCCTATCTGGTGCCGACCTCGGATTATCATGAGTCAGAGTATGTGGGGAGCCATTTTTCCTGTCGGGAATATATTACCGGCTTCACCGGTTCTGCCGGGACAGCCCTGATCGGAAGGGACTGGGCCGGACTTTGGACAGACGGACGCTACTTTGTACAGGCGGCCTCAGAGCTTGAGGGAAGCGGCGTGGAGCTGATGAAGATAGGCGAGCCGGGAGTGCCGACGATTGAGGAGTATTTAGAGAAGCATCTTCCGCAGCAGGGGATCCTGGGGTTTGACGGACGGGTGGTCAGTGCCCGGATGGGTGAGGATCTGAAAAAGCGCCTGGAGAGCAGGAATGTGTCTTTTGCTTATACAGAGGCTTTGATTGGTGAGATCTGGGAGGAACGTCCGGGGTTGTCTGCTGAGCCGGTCTGGGTGCTGGAAGAGAGGTATGCGGGACGGCCGGCGGCAGAGAAGATTGCCGAACTGCGTCAGGAAATGAAGGCAGTGCAGGCAACCGTTCATATTCTGACCACTTTGGATGATATTGTGTGGCTGCTGAATATCCGGGGAAACGATATTCCCCATAATCCGGTAGTCCTTTCCTACGCGGCAGTGACAGATAGGGAGTTCCTTTTGTTTGTGAATTCCAAGGTGCTCTCCGGCGAGGTCAGCGCCTATCTGGAAGGGCTTGGGGTGACAATTTGTCCCTATCAGGAGATTTATACCTATGTGCAGGAGCTGTACCATGAGCGGGTGCTTTTGGAAAAAGGAAAGGTCAATTATGCGATCGTTAATTACCTCGATGACAGCAACCGTATCATAGACCAGATGAATCCTACGGTTATGAAAAAGGCGCAGAAGACGCAGACAGAGATTGATAATCTGAAGAGGGCTCATATCCGGGATGGCGTGGCCATGACGAAATTCATTTATTGGATGAAGCAGAATATCGGCAAGATTCCCATGACGGAATGCAGTGCGGCAGAATATTTGAAAACCCTGCGCAGGAAGCAGGGAGCGCTGGATGAAAGTTTTGCCACCATATCCGCTTATGGCTCGAATGCGGCTATGTGCCATTACCATGCGGAAGAAGGCAGATGTGCAGTGCTTAAGCCGCAGGGACTGTATCTGGTGGATTCCGGTGGGCAGTATCTGGAGGGGACGACGGATATTACCCGGACCATGGCCTTAGGACCAGTGACCGACAAAGAGAAGGAACACTATACACTGGTACTGATGAGTATGCTTCGTCTGGGGCATGTGAGATTTCTGGAAGGCTGCAGCGGACTGAGCCTGGATTATGTGGCACGGGAGCTGATGTGGCAGCGGGGGCTCAACTATAATCACGGGACGGGACATGGCGTGGGATATCTGCTGAATGTACACGAGAGACCAGTGGGGATTCGCTTTAAGACAGTACCGGAGCGCCAGGATGGGGCAGCATTTATGCCGGGAATGGTGTGCTCGGATGAGCCGGGAATATACATAGAGGGAAGCCACGGAATCCGTACAGAGAATCTGATGTTCTGCAAGGAGGCACAGGTTACGGAGTATGGGAGATTCTTTAGCTTTGAGTATCTGACTTATGTGCCGATAGATCTGGAACCGGTGGATGTTACGCTGATGGAGGCAAGGGATATTGCTTATCTGAATGAGTACCATAATCAGGTCTATGAAAAGATATCGCCGTATCTGGAAAAGGAAGAGGCAGAGTGGCTGAAAAAGGTGACACAGCCAATTGCAAAATAAGAGGACAGTGTGACGCAGGCAGAGGCCTTCTGTTGTCTGAAAGGACAAAGGAAGGCTTCTGCACTGCCGTGGCTTTGGCAGTCAGATTTTTTAAAGAATATCGATGATTGGAGTATGCGGACGGAGAAGCAGTGACGCATACCGGAGGATAGAGGGAAAATGACAGATAAAAACAGTGCAAAAGAAAGAACAGCAATCAAAAGGACCGGAAATAACAGAAAGAAAGAGCCGGAACAGGCAGAAAGAAACAGCAGCCTGTGTCCGGTCTCAAAGCTGTGCGGAGGATGTCAGTATCTGGATATGCCTTACGAGAGACAGCTGAAGCTGAAGCAGCAGCAGATGCAGAAGCTTTTGGGTTCCTTTTGTAAGGTCTACCCCATTGCAGGGATGGAGAATCCTTTTCATTACCGCAACAAGGTACATGCAGTATTCGGCTGGAAAAAGGGAGAGGTAGTATCCGGAGTTTATCAGGAGAATACCCACAACCTAATCCCGGTGGAGCGATGTATGATTGAGGATGAAAAATCCGATGAGATTATCGGGACAATCCGGAATATGCTGAAATCTTTTAAAATTCGGACCTACGATGAGGACAGCGGTTACGGGCTGCTGCGCCATGTGCTGATACGAAGAGGATTTGCAACCAATGAGATTATGGTGGTATTGATAACAGCTTCTCCGGTTTTTCCGTCGAAGAATCATTTCGTACAAGCCCTTCGGAAAGCCCATCCGGAGATTACAACCATTGTGCAGAATATCAATGGACGGGGCACCAGCATGGTGCTGGGGGAGAAGGAACATATTTTATATGGCAAGGGCGCCATTGAGGATATTCTCTGCGGATGCCGGTTTCGAATCTCTTCCCGTTCCTTTTATCAGGTGAACCCGGTGCAGGCAGAAAAACTGTATGATAAAGCAGTGGAGCTGGCAGGCCTTACCGGGAAGGAAGTGGTACTGGATGCGTATTGCGGGATCGGGACAATCGGGATTATCGCTGCCAGGAAGGCGAAGCAGGTAATCGGAGTGGAGCTGAATCGGGATGCCGTCCGGGACGCCATTCAGAATGCGAAAGGCAACCGGATTTCCAATATCCGCTTTTATTGCAATGACGCTACCCGGTTCATGTCGCAGATGGCAAAGGACGGAGCAGAGGCGGATGTGGTTCTGATGGATCCGCCGCGTGCCGGGAGTACAGAGGAATTTATCCGGGCAGTGAAAGCGGTTCGGGCAAAACGGGTGGTGTATGTGTCCTGTGGGCCGGAGACACTGGCAAGGGATCTGAAGGTGTTTGGGAAGCTGGGGTATCAGGCCTGCGGGGTATGGGTGTATGATATGTTTCCGGCTGTCCGCCATGTGGAGACGGTCGCTCTGCTGACGAGAAAAGCCCAGTAAATCAAAGGGTTCTGCCAGTTTGAGGCAAAAATGGATGTGTGTTTCTGTTTCCGCAGAATGGGTATGAGGGAATTGATTTACCCGGGGGGATATGCTGTGGGAAACGGAAGATATATATTTTGGCGAAAGGATATGTTTTCGCAAAACTGGAAAAAAGAACGGCATTGCATTCCCTTTAACTGATTGGAAGTGCAATGCCGTTTTGTTACGAATAGTGGCTTATTTGAGAGAAAAATTGTATTTCAAAACTGTATTCTTGAATTGAAAAATTCACTTTTGCGTGATATACTTTTCTTATATTTTCTGGCAGAAAAATGGAGGTGCGACATGGCGGTCAGCTATAAAAAATTATTCCATTTATTGATAGAGAAAAACATGACGAACTCACAGCTTCAGCAGGAAGCGGGGTTTTCCGCAAATATTATCACACGGTTGAAACGAGGAGGATATATTTCCCTTGAAAGCGTGGAAAGCATCTGCCGTGTTCTGAATTGTGGAGTGGACGATATTCTGGAATTTATACTGGAGGATAACGGAGGGAAAGAGAATGGTTGATACCAAAAAGGAACAGGAGCGTGACGAACTGCATCGTGCCATCTGGGCAATCGCAGATGAACTGAGGGGAGCAGTTGACGGATGGGACTTTAAGAATTATGTTCTTGGAACGATGTTCTATCGATATATTTCTGAAAATTTGTGTAATTACATAAACAGTGGAGAAGCGGATGCAGGAAACTCTGATTTTGACTTTGCAAAAATGCCAGACGAAGATGCGGAAGAAGCTCGTGATGGACTGGTAGAGGAAAAAGGCTTTTTTATTTTGCCGAGCGAATTATTCTGCAATGTTCGTGCCAATGCTGCGAGTGACGAAAATTTAAATGAAACGTTGGAGCGAGTGTTCCGCCATATTGAAGAATCTGCGAAAGGCAGTGATGCAGAGAGCGATTTTGCCGGACTGTTCGATGATTATGATGTGAACAGCAACAAATTGGGTTCTACGGTTGCTAAGCGTAATGAGAAACTGGTCAAATTGTTAAATGGCGTGGGCGAAATGAACCTCGGAGATGTAAAAGACCACTCCATTGATGCTTTTGGGGATGCGTATGAATACCTCATGACAATGTATGCGTCCAATGCCGGAAAGTCCGGTGGAGAATTTTTCACTCCGGCAGACGTGTCAGAATTACTTACAAGACTTGGAACTGTGGGGAAAACAGAGATTAATAAAGTATACGATCCGGCCTGTGGTTCTGGTTCTTTGCTTTTGAAAGCTGAGAAAATTCTTGGTAAGGATGCGATTCGTAACGGTTTCTATGGGCAGGAAATTAACATCACAACTTATAACCTGTGTCGAATCAATATGTTTTTACATGATGTGGGATTTGATAAATTCAATATTGCTTGTGAGGATACGCTCATCAGTCCGCAGCATTGGGATGACGAGCCATTTGAACTGATTGTTTCAAATCCGCCCTATTCTATCAAGTGGGCAGGAGATGAAAATCCGTTGCTGATTAATGATCCCCGTTTTGCTCCTGCCGGAGTTCTGGCACCAAAGAGTAAAGCGGATATGGCATTTATCATGCACAGTCTCTCATGGCTTGCGTCTAACGGAACGGCTGCCATTGTATGTTTTCCGGGTATTATGTATCGCGGCGGTGCAGAGCAGAAAATCCGAAAATATCTGATTGATAACAACTATGTGGATTGTGTGATTCAGTTGCCGAGTAATCTGTTTTTTGGAACTTCTATTGCTACTTGTATCATGGTAATGAAGAAAAATAAGGCAGATAACAAGACGCTGTTCATTGATGCAACAAGGGAGTGCGTTAAGGTTACGAATAATAATAAGCTGACGCCTGCGAATATAGACCGTATTGTAGATGTGTTTGCAAAGCGTGAGGAAGTAGAGTATTTTGCACATCTGGCAAGTTATGAGGAAATGTCCGGCAATGATTATAATTTATCTGTGTCTACATATGTTGAGGCTGAGGATACCAGAGAGAAAATTGATATTGTGAAGCTGAACGCGGAGATAAAGGCAATCGTGGCACGTGAGCAGATGCTTCGGGATGAGATTGATAAGATTATCGCAGAAATTGAGGTGTAAAATGGTTTTTCGTCTTGTTCAGGACATAAGAAAGGCATTGGAAAATGAATTGTATTTTGTAGCATTGAGTTCGGCCTTGGCATTACCAGATATTTGTGGAAAGGCTGCTTATCCAGAGGAACGGAGTAGTCGAAAAAGATATATTTTATGGTATGATGAAGAAATAGGTAAATATGAAAAGAATCCAAAAGACAAAGATAATATGCCATATTTATCGGGAGAAGTAATTTATAGCCTAAGATGTTCCTTGTTGCATGAAGGTAATCCTAATATGAAAAATGATAATTTAAGAACCAATCTTCCTATAGATCATTTCTCATTAGTGGTCGAAAAAGCGAAACCTTTTGATATTTATTCTGATAGCAGTTCAATAACTGACTTCGGAAGTGAACATATTCGGGAATACAGAATGAATGTTAGGAGAATATGTATGATACTGTGCAATGTGGCAGAATCATATTACAAGAGAAATAAAGAAAAATTTCATTTTAATTATGAAATTATTGACTGGAATGAGGTCACATCTCATCTTCCGCCTCTTGATATGGAAAAGTTTTTTGCAGAATTAGCAAAAACTAGTGATGAAATTTTTAAAGGAAGGCAGGAGGGCAAGAATGAATAAAATAAATGAATTAATTGCAGAATTCTGCCCAGATGGTGTGGAATATAAAAGTATTGCAGAATTATTTAATACCAAAAATGGATATACGCCATCTAAATCTCATAGTGAGTATTGGGAGAACGGTACGATTCCGTGGTTTCGTATGGAAGATATTAGAGAAAATGGTCGTATTCTTTCAAAAGCAACACAGTATGTTTCTGAAAGTGCAGTTAAGGGAACTTTATTTCCGGCAAATTCTATAATAGTTGCAACATCAGCAACTATTGGTGAACATGCTTTGATAAAAGTTCCATCATTAGCAAATCAGAGATTTACATATCTGATGCTTAAAGAAGAATATAGCACTTGCATGGACATTATGTTTGTCTACTATTATTGTTTTAAGCTGGATGAATACTGTAAAGTATGTTTAAATCAAGGGAATTTTGCATCGGTTGACATGAAAAAATTTGTTAAGTTTAAGTTCCCTGTACCTCCTCTGGAGGTACAACGTGAAATAGTCCGCGTGCTGGACTCTTTCACGTTACTTACAGCCGAGCTTACAGCCGAGCTTACAGCTCGTAAGAAGCAGTATAGTTTTTATAGAGATTCATTACTCAAGCAAGAATGTAAAAGTGAAAAAATAAAACTGAAGGCTGTGTGTGCAATTTATGATGGTACACATCAGACGCCTAAATATACAAATAGTGGAATACCATTTGTTAGTGTTGAGAATATTGATAATTTATATGGGACTCAGAAATATATTTCTCCCGAAGCATATGCAAAATATAAAATAAAACCACGCATTGGTGATGTTTTTATGACAAGAATTACTGCGGGTGTCATTGGAAAATGTACTGTAGTAGATAGGGATGATGATTTAGCTTATTATGTTTCTCTTGCATTACTGAGACCAAATGCAGAAGTTCTTGATAGCAAGTATTTGAAATATTATCTTGAAAGTGGTTGGGGAAGAAAAGAATTAAGCAAGTGGATTTTGTGGGATGCTACACCTACAAAAATAAACAAGGATGATATTGGACGTGTTCTTATTTCGATTCCACCGCTGGATGTGCAGAAGAGACTGGTACAGGTTATCGAGCATTTTGACACTATCTGTACCGACCTTAATATTGGTTTGCCAGCCGAGATTGAAGCACGTCAAAAACAATATGAATATTATCGAGATTTGCTCTTGACATTTGCTGAAACGGGAAGCACACTCGTGACAGACAGACAGACAGACAGACAGACAGACAGACCTGAGCGCAATTAAACTCATTCAATATGTATTCGGGTATGTTACTCTGCCGATGGGAAGCTTGTTTGATTTCCGTAATGGATTGAGCAAGGGAAAAGATTTCTTTGGAACGGGAACTCCCTTCATTAGATATATAGATGTTTATAATAATAGATTTCTTAGGGAAGACGATATTACTGCTTTGGTAGAATGCACGCCTGCTGAGATTGAAAAACTGAAAGTTCATCGTGGAGATGTATTTTTTACCAGAACATCGGAAACGGCGGAAGATGTGGGCTGGTCATCGGTAATGCTGGATGACATAGGAGACTGTGTTTTTAATGGATTTACTATTAAGGCAACACCAAAAACGAATTATTTATTGCCGGAATATTGTGCGTTTTGCTTCGCTACAGATGATTTCAGACAGTATGTCACAAGTCATTGTGCTTTTACAACCAGAGCGTCATTAACAGGAAAAACCATTGCAGAATATCAGCTTGCATTTCCGAGTATAGAAAAGCAACAAGAAATGGTGGATATACTGAGTAAGTTCCATACCCTCTGCAATGACTTGTCCGCAGGACTTCCGGCAGAAATCGAAGCACGGCAGAAGCAATACGAATACTATAGGGATAAGTTATTATCTTTTAAAGAAATACAAAAGTAAGGGGGCGAAATTATGCCGTACTTTAATATTGTAGCGGAGACATCGGAAAATACGGTAGTCACAGAATATGAGCCAGTTAAGAAGCGCTCTGACAGCTATCAGAGTGAAGCTGCACTGGAACAAGAATTTATTCGTCTGTTGTGCGAACAGGGATATGAGTATCTGCCTGTTCACACAGAGAAAGATTTGGTTGCCAATCTCCGTAAAAAATTAGAAGAACTGAATAAATATCAGTTCTCTGATACAGAGTGGGAGGATTTTTTCAAAAATACTGTCGCTAACCCCAATGATCACATCGTGGAAAAGGCGCGCACCATACAAGAGGATAATGTTAAGGTATTAAAGCGTGATAGTGGGGAAACCAAGAATATTACACTGATTGATAAAACAAATATTCATAATAACAGATTGCAGGTTATCAACCAGTATGTGGTCAGCAAACAAGATGGCGCAAAACATGATAATCGTTATGATGTTACGGTTCTGGTCAACGGCTTGCCTCTTGTGCATATTGAGTTGAAACGAAGAGGAGTTGCTATTCGTGAGGCATTTAACCAGATTGACCGCTATCAGAGAGAGTCTTTTTGGGCAGGATGCGGACTATATGAGTACATTCAGATCTTTGTCATTTCCAATGGAACGAACACAAAATACTATTCTAACAGTACCAGAAGGAATGCGGAAAAAGAGCATGAGAAAAGAGGAGCAAGCAAGACGAAGACAAGCAATAGTTTTGAATTCACCTGCTTCTGGGCGGATGCCAACAATCGTGTAATTCCCGATCTGATTGATTTTACGAAGACCTTTTTTGCAAGGCATACGATTCTGAATATCCTCACTAAATACTGTATTTTTACCTCAGAGGATATGTTGATGGTTATGCGCCCATATCAGATTACGGCAACGGAGCGCATTCTGAACCGTATTGAGATTGCGAATAATTATAAAAAATATGGAAGCGTGGAGGGCGGTGGATATATCTGGCACACGACAGGCTCCGGCAAGACGTTGACTTCATTTAAGACCGCAAGGCTTGCTTCTAAATTGCCCTATATTGATAAAGTGTTGTTCGTAGTTGACCGTAAGGATCTGGACTACCAGACCATGAAAGAATATGACCGCTTTGAAAAGGGAGCGGCCAACAGCAATACCTCTACTGCCATACTGAAACGCCAGTTGGAAGATCCGGATGCGCATATCATTATTACAACCATTCAGAAGCTGGCAACTTTTATTAAGAAGAATCCGGGGCATGAAGTGTACACAAAACATATTGTTATAATTTTTGACGAGTGCCATCGCAGCCAGTTTGGAGATATGCACACAGCCATTGTAAAGAATTTCAAGAAATATCACTTGTTCGGATTTACAGGAACTCCTATTTTTTCTGTAAATTCCGGTAGAGCGAAGAATCCGGAATTCTTCACGACAGGACAGACCTTTGGCGATCAGCTTCACAGTTATACCATTGTGGATGCAATCAATGATAAAAATGTCCTTCCGTTCCGGGTAGATTATATCAAGACGATGGACACGGAGGAAGAAATCACAGACGAGATGGTATGGGATATTAACCGGGAAAAGGTTATGATGGCTCCTAAGCGCATCCGCATTGTGACGCAGTATATACTGGAGCATTTTGACCAGAAGACTTATCGTGGAGATAAAACATATATCTATAATACGCTGACTAATATCGAAGAAGTGGCAACGGCTAAGCGTGATGATAAGGTGGAGGAAATCAAGCGAAAGCAGCGCATTAGCGGTTTCAACTCTATCTTTGCGGTGTCAAACGTACCGATGGCAAAGCTATATTATCAGGAATTTAAGAAACAAATGACAGCCGATCCAACGAAGAAACTGCGTGTTGCGACAATCTTCAGTTATGGAGCAAATGAAGAAGAAGCGGACGGTATTCTGGATGAAGAAAATTCAGAGGATACCTCTGCGCTTGACCAGCCGTCCAGAGAATTTCTGGAAAAAGCCATTAAAGATTATAATGAAATGTTTCATACAAACTACGATACTTCCAGCGATAAATTTCAGAATTATTATAAGGATGTATCGCTTCGGATGAAGAATAAAGAACTGGATATTCTGATTGTTGTCAATATGTTCCTGACAGGTTTTGATGCCACTACCATGAATACCCTGTGGGTGGACAAGAATCTGAAGATGCACGGGTTGATACAGGCATTTTCCCGTACCAACCGTATTCTTAATTCCATCAAGACATTTGGTAATATCGTATGTTTCCGCAACCTGCAAAAGCGTGTAGACAGCGCGATTTCCCTGTTCGGGGATAAGAATGCTGGGGGAATTGTCCTTCTGCAGAGTTTCAAGGATTACTATTACGGGTATGAGTCTGTGGACGGAAAACAAATGCCGGGTTATGTGGACTTGATGGAGGAATTGAATCATAAGTTTCCTTTATCAGAGCCGCAGATTGTTGGAGAGCAAAGCCAGAAAGACTTCATTGCCCTGTTTGGAGCAATTCTCCGTATGCGGAATCTGCTGCTGTCTTTTGATGATTTTAAGGGGAATGAATTAATCTCAGAGCGGGATCTGCAGGATTATCTCGGTCGTTATCAGGACTTGCGGGATGAATGGAAACAGAAACGGCAGGAAGGTACAGATATCACAGATGATGTCGTATTTGAGATTGAATTGATCCGGCAGATAGAAATTAACATTGACTATATTCTCATGCTTGTGAAAAAATACCATGATACCCACTGTGAGGATAAGGAGGTGCTGATTACGATTCATAAAGCGATTGACGCCAGTCCGGAACTGCGCAGTAAGAAACAGCTCATTGAAAATTTTATTGCGGGAATCAATGACGTGGATGATGTTATGAATGAATGGCACAGTTATGTGGTGGAACAGAGGGCGCATGATCTTGATGAAATCATAGCGGAGGAAAAACTGAAGCCGGAAGATACTCGCAAATTTATGGAAAATGCGTTTCGGGATGGAGAGATAAAAACATCCGGAACAGACATTGACAAGCTCATGCCGCCGATTTCCAGATTTGGCGGTGGTGGGAGAGCTAAGAAGAAACAGGGCGTCATTGATAAGTTAAAGACCTTCTTTGAAAAATACTTTGGTATTGGCGGTCAGGCATCCTTTACAGGGCAGGAAAAGAAGGTGGTTACTTATGATTTTGACAGACAACAACCGTTGTCGATGGTAGCAGAATCGAAAACACCATATGGGGAAAAATCATAGGGAAAAGTTATACTGTGCCAGAATATTCAGAAATAAGAGAAGGATGATTATGGCACTGGGTAATATAATAAATTTTGCAGTGCCGTTACAGTGCCAATACAGTGCCGTTTTTGATCGCTTTTATCCTAAAATGTGTTATACTGTTTGGGGAGGTGTGATAGACGATGAATTTGGGAAAAGAATCAGAGACATTGGAATTCAAAAAAACTACCGGCGAATTGAAAGAAGCTATGATTTCGATTTCTTCTATTTTGAATAAGCATGGCGTTGGAACATTATATTTTGGCGTAAAACCAAATGGTGATGTGATTGGGCAGGATGTGTCGGAATCATCTCTTCGGGATGTGTCCAGATTTGTATATGAATTCATAAGACCACAGATATATCCTGTGATACAGGAAGAAATTATGGATGGTCGTCATGTAATTAAGGTAGAGTTTCATGGGGAGGATTATCCATATTTTGCTGCGGGAAGATATTATCTGAGGACAGCGGACGAGGACCGAGAAGTAACACCTGCGGAACTAAGGCAGTTTTTTGTTGCGAATGAATATAAGGAAAAATGGGAGAAAACAAAATCGCAATGCCTTACAAAGCAGGTCGATAAAGCTACCGTAAAGGATTTTTGCGAAAGAGCGATTGCTGCAGGACGCATGGTTGATGGAAGATATACAGTACAGACCGTGTTGAAAAGGTTCGGATTTGTAGAGGGAGATCATTTAACGAATGCCGGAAATGTCTTGTTTGGAAATTCGCATCCGGTGACTTTAAAAGCAGCCGTTTTTGCGACGGATGAAAAACTTACATTTTTGGATATGCAGATGTATGAAGACAACATTTTGAATCTTCTTGGAATAGCGGAAAAATATATTTTGAAAAACATAAACTGGAGAAGCGAGATTGTTGGTATGGAGAGGGAGGAAATTCCGGAAATTCCAGTTGCGGCTGTAAGGGAGATTTTAGCAAACAGCTATGCTCATGCAGTGTATAACAGCAGTACATACCATGAAATTTGCATACATCCGGGGAAAGTTACCATATATAGTCCGGGTTCTTTTGCGAGTACATACAGTCCGGAAGATTATATCAACAAAAATCTCCAGTCTTCTATACGAAATGCCGCAATTTCTAAAATTTTGTACTTGAATAAGTCAATTGAGCAGTTCGGAAGTGGATTTAAGCGTATCAACAGCTTGTGTAAGGATGCAGGGATAAAGTATTCGTATGAATTTGCGGACAATGGATTTACATTTATTTTTTATAGAAAGACAAAAAATATCCTTGCACGGAAGACTGAAAATAAGACAGATGGCACTGTAAATGGCATTGAAAATGGCACTGTAAGTATTTGCCTGAACAAGAATGAGCAGGCAGTATATAGTCTGCTTGGGAAGAATCCTTGTTACACAAGACAGGAACTGGCGGATGCTACATCAAAATCATTGAGGACGATCCAGCGGACATTGGATTCTTTGCGAAAGAAAGATTTAATAGAAAGGATCGGAAGCGATAAATCAGGCTATTGGGAGGTTAAGAGCCAATAGAAATTAGGAAAGAAACAAATCATTGACAAAAGAACAAGCGTTCGATACAATAAATACAGGTTCGCTACCAAAGACTATATTATGTTAAACAGATAAACTAATACCAAAGTTTGGTCAGTTTGACTTTCCCTTAGCTGGCCTTCAATATTATTATAGAGGCGATAATGTGGTTATGAAAATTGAAGTGGATGACTTTACTTTTATTATGAAAGGTCTATACAAAACCGCAATACCAGAGAGAGCGAAATTTTGTCCTTCATATGATTATCAATAGAAATGAGGAGGGATAATGTATGAAAGACAAGATTCTTAAGGTTTCATGTCCGTGCTGCAAGAATGGAAGATTATTTGATGTGATGCCAGATACGGAAGGCGTTATACAGATTAAATGTCCTTGTTGCAAAAGAATAATACAGATTTCATTACATAATAAAGAGATTCGTACTGAGCGAATAGGTGCATGAAAATTCATAGCAATCAATGCCTGACGAAGCAAAAAGATACAATTTTTTGCTTCGTCAGGCATTTTTGGATTTTGTTGCATAAAAAACAAAAATAAATTTGATTTGCATATATTGACAAATAGTGCAAAATAAATTATAATTTGTCCATAAATGAAAATAAGGAGAAAAATTCCATGAGAAATGAAGAATTTGAATTATTACTCCAAAAGGCATCGATAGGCTGTTGTAAAAAAGAAGAGCTGTTAGAGGCAAAGGAAAGATTAGAATCTCATTTGGAGGATGTTAATGCGCAGTGTGCAGAGTATGAGCAGGTAATTCAGATGATGGATTTGGAAGGGAAAAATACAGATAATCCAGAAGAAGTACGAAAAGCAATGGAATCTTACGGAATTGAGAATCCACAAATAGCCATTGATGAATTAAAGAAATTGCGAGAATCACGAAATATAACAGCGCATTATATATCTGCTTTTTCAGATGCATTAGCTGAATTTAGAAATTTTGATAAATATATCTGTTTTAACAATATTCGCACATTACTAAAAGTAAATTCTGATGTAAAGATTGGAATGATAGAAAAAGAGGCGGGTGTACGGTTGGGATATATGTCGAGACTTGAAAAACCAGATAATACGTCTGAACCGACGATGGAGTTTGTGTCAACGGCTGCAAAGATGCTGGATGTCAGCATTGACTTTTTGGTGTCGGCTAATATTGACGAGGTTACACCAACAGAAGAATATGTCTTGAAATTTTTGAAGAATATTTCTGATGATGCTAAAAGCGGAAGACTATATTGGAATAGGCAGCCTTGTCAAAGATTAAATATACCGACAGACTTATATTCTGATTTCGGACCGTCGATGCATCCGCTGCAGAGTCCAGATGATGATAGCATGGACTGTAATGGGAATTATCATACAGCGAGTTTTTACTCACGATTTTATGAAGAAAAGAAAATAGATGTTATTGGAAATATATACTGGGCAAATTTGGAAGATGCAGAAAGTGATATCTACATTTTTCCCTGTGCAATTTATAGTGAACAGGAATGTCTTAATTCTCAAGCTTGTTATGAGATATATCTTATTGCACCAGATAAATCGGTTATACCATTATGCAATACGCTTAGAGCATGTGATTTGATGAAGTCAGCAACTAAAGATCTTTATATGCAAATAGAAGTTTTATCATCACATGTCAATATTGATAACAAGGCAAGAAGTGTTATAGATGCATATATGAAGAAGGATAAAAAAAATCTGTCCAAGATATTTGAAGTACCAAAGACAACGAAAGATGAATGTATGATAGATCCTGAATTGCCATTTAACTAGTATAATACATTCTAATTAACTATACATTTTGCACGTAATGTGATATCATGTATACCTACCATGATACGGAGGTGTAACTAATGAAATTCACATTACAGCCGGAAGATAAGGTCGAGCTTGAAAAACTTGCCAAATCCGGAATGACACCTGTAATAATAAGCCAACGT
>CAJTEM010000022.1 GCA_910575255.1 Lachnospiraceae bacterium
AGGCTCAGTAAAGAATGCCATTCCCTTTCCTTTGATGCAATGAGCGCCCACACAGCGGTGGTCTTTACCAGATATATGATGCTGTCCATCGAAAACAGGGAATCCAACGACAACCGGTCTCTTGGGGAATTATTTCTGTACTTTACTGATGAAATGTCTGACATTACATGGATAGAGGCATTTCAAATGCTACTCCAAATGTTCCGGAAACTCTTAGAGGAACACTGCGATCTCGTTGATGAAAAGATAGATGAACTGGTTGAAGCATTCATCAGCACTTTGCCATCTCTTCTACAATCGCAATTAGTTGCGGCATAGCGGTATAAAAGACTGTTCTTTGATAATTGAATCATTGCCAGATATTGAATTTTCAAGGTGCATAGCTAAAATCTATGTGCGAAGTTTGAGCTTATTATACTTATCTGTTTGGATCAGTTACCAAAAATGAGACTGGATAGGTTTTGGAAGTACACTGCATGAGGTTAGGCTTGACGTAGAAGCGGGTTTTTCCGCTGCCGCTGCCACCAATCACCAGCACATTTTTATTCCGTGCGTACTTGGGCTGTTTCGGGCGGCTGCTCATGGTGAGCCGTTCGCTCTGCGTCAGAATGATATTGTTGTCAAACACCGGATCAATGTACGGCTTGATGTCCGCCGCCGTCCCCCATCGGGCGCTGCCGTACTCCATGCCCTTGCGGTACTTTTTAGCGTTTTTGCCTTTCATATACACCGCCAGCCGCATAAGGGCGGCCCCCACAATGCCGATACATAGGTCAAAGGGGTGGAGGCTTGGAACGGCGCTGGCAAAGGCCGCTGTAAAACCGTCCAGACAGTGCAGCACCTTTTCAGAGAAGCCCACGCCCGCCGCAAGGCGGTACGCCTGCCCCAGTTTCCCAAACAGGTAAACAAAGAACAGATAGGGTAGGTTTAAGAGTAATATCCTTTTTAAGTCTGGTTTCACAGGGCAAGCCCCCTTTCCTTGTTTTTGAGTTTCCCGCGCTCGGCGTTCTTCGCTGCCGCCTTTTCTTTCATGGCGGACAGGTTTTGCCGGATTGATGGTTTCTGTTCCTTTTGCAGCGTCTTGGCCGTGAACTCCTTAAACGCCTGTTCCAGATTGTCCGCGTCCTTGGTTTTGAATATCACAATCCAATGCGGGGGAATGGTGGTACTGTCTTTCCGCAGGGTAAAATCGACACCGTACCGTTTGGCACAGGGCTTGAATGCCCCAATATTTTCATCGGTGATTTCAATGTTTGACAGCGCGGCCCCATGCTTTTTGAGCTGTTTTAAGCTCTGTTCACCGTGATGGAGCGTGTTTTTACCTTTCCTGCGGGCCTCCAAATATTTTTTGATGGCCGCTTGCAGCACTTCGGCGGTGAGCTTCGTTGCCTTGATGGACAGGGCAACCGATTTCTGGTTTACTTCTTCCTGCAATCGTTATCCCTCCTTTGCGGAAGTGAAACGGGGCAGGCAGGGATAGAAAAAGGACAGCCGTTTTCCGGTTGTCCCTGTTAAATCCGCACCCGCAGGCCGGAAAGATTGTCAGCCCTGATTCCGACAAGATACCAGCTTTCCGCCATTTCAATGCGGGTAGGCTTCCACCTGCCGCCTACCAGTACGTCAAAGCATTCCCCGCAGTGCAGCCCGCCGTAATAATCAGCCAGGTCAAAACGAATGTCGTAACGGTCGGTCTGTTCGTCAAATATCAATGCACCCTGTTTCATAGGTCATTCTCCTTTCAGATGTTGCCGCTTGCCATATCGTGGGCGACAAGGGCCGTGTAATAGCTGTCAATCGTGGACGGCGCGTTAAACAGCACCGCCAGCAGGTATTTCTTGATGTTGCGGATTTTGGTGGTGTTCTCCCGCAGACAGTCAAAGACGTACTGGATATGGCCGCTGTCCAGTTTCAGCAGCTTGGCCTTTACCAGCTCGGCGGGGTAGTCGTCCCCGGCGATACGGATTGTCTTACGGGCGCTGCACACGGTTTCCAAAATCAGCTCCACGATCTCGTCCAGCCGGTCTTTGTCAATCCGTGGGTCGCCTGACAGGTGGGTGTACTCGATATTGTCCCTGATGATCTCCCGATAGATTTCAAAGGCGCTCTGTCTGGACGCTTCCGTTCCTTTCCGTTCCGGCGCTGCCACAGCAGCGTCACCCCGCAAAGGGGAGGGAGAAAGGATAGGAATGGAATGGGTACTTTGTGAATCCGTATTTATTTTTTCTGTCTTTGGTAAGTCAGTTCTTTGTATCTCTTTATTTAATTGCGTTGGATTTTCCGATACCGGGTTATCCGATGTCGGATTTTCCAACACCGGGCCAGCCGATGTTGGATTTTCCAATACCGGGCGGCGGTCTGCCGGGGGTTGCTCGTAGATGGTATAAACCATGTCAGCCATCTTGCCTTTTTCGTCGCGGCCCTGCTGCCGGGTGATATAGCCTGCCCGTTCCAGCTCCCACACCGCCGTTCGGATCGCGTCCACACTTTCGCGGTTGATAAGGGAAAGGCCCTTTAGCGTGTAGTCCCAGTCCTCCGGTAAGGACAGCATTTGCGACAGCAGGCCCTTGGCTTTCAGCGACAAGTCCCGGTTTCGCAGGTGGTGGTTGCTCATTACCGTGTAACCTTTATTTTTTTCCACGCGGAAAACTGCCATAGCTTCATCAACTCCTTTCACTGTGAATTTGATCGCTCCATAGGCGGTCAGCTTGCCCCGCTGGTAGGGACACTCTGCATAGACGCAGAATTGATGTTTCCAGTGTGGGCGGTAGAAACGGCAGGTGCCGCAATCCTCCGGCGCCCCGGCCTGCCCGCTGTCAAAGTGGTCGAATCCCGGCGTATCTTTCATGAGGCGTTCAAAGGCTCGGTCGCTGCCGGAAGTAAAATACATGGTGGGTCGCCTCCTTTCTGGTTTTGGGCGCAAAAAAAGCGGCGTCCCTGTCTCCCTGAATGGGAAAAGCGAACGCCGCTCTGCGGTGGTTCTATTTGATTGTTTCAATTTTATTCGTCCATTACTGATGTGCCGTGCAACACGGGGCTGCACTATTCTCTGGGGTACTGTACTCGCAAGGTTCCGGGGCATATCAAAGCTCTGTCCGCAATCGTAGTAAATTGGTAGTAAATTCAGTGGGGAAACCTGCGAATATGCTTGTAAATCAAGGGGTTTGCGGGATAATCGCAAATTTTAATATTAAAAAGAAATGACAGCACTTATCCAGGGATACCGCAGACTGCGCAGGGGTACCGAACGCCGTCGCAGGCGGCGGAAGCACCCGAAGGGTGCCAATGTACCTCGGAGCAGGCTGTGGACTTTCCTTTTCACTTTCCGTTCCAGACGGCGACTCGCCGCCCGCTCAGCCTTTCCTCTCGCTGTCCCTCTTCTATGTCCGCTGATTCGTCTGCTGTCATTTCCGCCTCTCAGCATACCACATTGTATTCCTTTCTGCAAGCGATTCACCGTTTTTTCTCACGGTAAACGCAAGCCCTGTGTTCCTTTTCACAGGGTGGGGTAAGGTTCCGAAAGGTACGCTCTGGAAAAAGCAACAGTAATCATTACTGTTCGCACTTAATGTCAGTTAAGGGAGTGCTGATACTACAGTGAACTTTTGCGAGCGTAGTTTTCCTATGTGACAGATACCCTGCCTGGACAGCAGTTCCAGATAATTTCCAGGAGGAGCTGTTCGTCAAAAAGAACACGGGAGAAGAACTACTGAAGAGGCCTGACATACCCGGCACCGGAAAAACGGAGGGCGATCGCTTCAATGAATTTTCGTTCCATTTCAGCATTGAGAATATTCAGCCAGGGAAAAAGGGGAGAGAAGTCTCTCGAAATGGTCTGTCACTTTTGACTTTGCAGAGATTTAGAAGTCCTTAAATTCCCGAGTTTTGCGTAGAAGCGAAAATCCACACTGTTTGAGCGAAGCGAGTTTGTGGATTTTCGTTTCGCTCTTAGCAAAACTCGGGAATTTTAGGAATTCTTAATCTCGAAACCGGAAAAAGCGACAGACCATTTCGAGAGACTTCTCTCCCCTTTTTCCCTGGCGTACCTCTCGGATCTCCCCCCTCGCCAAAAGCAACGCCCCTCCCTATTGAACCCCCTGAAAAAACATTGTATAATACTTCAAGACACTTCTTCAGAAAACACGTTCCCAAGTACCAATGTAATGAACGCGTTTGAAAATTCACAATACAAAGGAGTCTTTCCCATGAAACCAGCTCTCATCATCGGTTCCACCTGCGTGGACATCATCCTCCATATTGACCATCTTCCCAAAACCGCGGAAAATCTGCGCCCAGCTTCTCAGACCATGGCCTTAGGGGGTTGTGCCTACAATGTTTCCCATACCATGAGACTTTTTCACGCGCCCCATGATCTCATCACCCCCATCGGAACCGGGATTTACGGCGACTATGTGGCTGACCAGCTTTCCAGGCAACAGATCCCCCTTTCCATCCGCGTACCTGACCAGGACAATGGCTGCTGCTATTGCCTGGTGGAAGCCACCGGAGAACGTACCTTTCTCTCCATCCACGGAGCCGAATATTCCTTTCAGAAATCCTGGATGGACGCCTATCCTGCCGAAAACTACCAGCTGGTTTACCTCTGCGGACTGGAGGTCGAGGAACCTACCGGAACTGAGCTGATTGAATACCTGGAAGAGCACCCCTGCCTGAGTGTCTGTTATGCCCCGGGTCCCCGGGGAGCAAGGATCCCCTCAGAAAAGACGGCACGTCTGTTAAAGCTCCGCCCCCTTCTTCATCTCAATGAACAGGAGGCTCTGCAGCTGAGCTGCTGCTCTTCTTATGAGGAAGCAGCAGAAAACCTTCATTCCCGCACCCGGAATGCCGTCATCATTACCCTGGGAGAACGAGGCGCCTACTGCAAAGAAAAAGAGGGAACCATCCTTCGGATTCCCTCTGTCCCTTCCAGGCATGTTATCGATACGATCGGCGCCGGGGATGCCCACATCGGAGCCATACTCGCACTGCTGACCAAAGGCTGTTCGCTTCAAGAGGCTGTCTCTTGTGCCAATCTTCTCTCAGCCGCTGTGGTAGAACATCCGGGCGCCACTCTCCCTGCCCGAAAAATCCCCGATGCCCTGAAAAAATATCTCTGAGCCTGTTTGCCCTCCTACACCACACTCTTCAGCCCCAGCGTCTTCTCAATCACCAGCATCACTCCCAGGGTAATCACCATCAATAGGGTAGCTAGGGCTGCAATCGTCGGATCAAAATGATATTCCACATAAGCCATCATCTCAATCGGCAGCATGGATACCCCTGCCCTGGTCAGGAATGCAGAAAGAGACACGTTATTAAAGGAGTTGATCACTGCCATGATGCAGGCAGATACAATCCCGGACTTGATATTCGGCAGCAGGATATGAAAAAAGGTATAGATATTCCCCGCTCCCAGAATTCTCGCAGCCTCTTCCATGGAAAAGTCGAAGTTAGCCAGACTGGAGGTCACAACCCGCATCACATAAGGAATTGACAGGATTGTATGGCCGATCAGCAGGCTCGGCATTGCCGGAAGCTTAAATCGGTTCACCACATACCGAAGCATGACAAACCCCAGCACAATCACCGGAATCAGAACCGGCGACAGAAACAGGCTCTTAATCAGCTCCTTGCCCCGAAACCGGTAACGGTTCAGGGCATAGGCAGCCGGCAATCCCAGAAGCAAAGCCAGAAAAGTGCCCGCAAAAGCAATAATGATACTGTTCTTCGCCGCGCTCCCAAAGCTTTTCACCTGCAGGATCTGATGATACCAGCGCAGGGTAAATCCCTCTCCCGGGAACTTCAGGTAAGTCGTATCACTGAAGGATGCTGCCATGATTACCAGCAGCGGACCAATCAGAAACACATATACCAGCAAAGTCACAAAAAACAAAGATTTGCTCTTTCTCATGGATAACTCCTTTATATCCGGCAGTCTGCTGCTTTCCTTTTACTGTACGGAAAACAGCTCATTCCATTTTGCAGTCCAGTCTGCCTTATTCGCATTGATTACTTCCCAGTCCGGAATCTGCAGTCCGTCAATCATTTCCTTGCCATAGGTAAAGTTGGCAGCCTGCTCCGGAGTCAGCTCAACATCGGTTCTTACCGGAGCGTCCACTCCGTCCAGAGCCTCTGCCAGCTGTACTTCCTTGGAAATGTAGAAGTTGATAAATGTCTCTGCCAGTTCCTTGTTCTGGGTTCCCTTAATCACATTCACGGCATTAAATCCGCTGAACACACCCTCGGACGGATCCACCCACACATAATCCTCAGAAGCGGACTGTGCTGCCGTATAGGAATAATCCAGAAGCACTGCAACAGAAATCTCCCCCTGGTTCAGCATGGTAATCGTGTCATTGGCACTGGTATAGGTCTTCATAATATTGGGCTTTAATTCCTCAAACTTTGCCATGATGGCATCATCATCGCTTCCCGGTGTCAGCCCGGCCATCTTTGCCACGGAATAATACATCAGCGGGCCAGAGGTCGTGGTAATATCCGGAATGGCAATCGAACCCTCCAGCTCCGGATTCCACAGATCCGCCCAGGATGTGATCTCAATCGGACAGGTGGATTTGTCATACACAATGCCCAGACGGTTAAAGCCATAAGCCGGACCATAGTCCTCTCCAAAAGGAGCCTTGGCCTTGTCATACAGTCCGTCCAGATTGGTCAGCTTGGAAGAATCCACCGTATCGATCAGTCCCTCTTCAATCAGATCCGCAATAAACGCATCTCCGATTACCACCACGTCATAATTCTCCGGAGTCTCCTTAATCTTAGTCACGCGCTCCGCATTTCTTCCTCCTTCCACAATCAGCTCACAGCCGGTGGCCTCCATGAAAGGATCGTAGATGTTCTTCTGAAGCAGCTCCGCATTGAAGGAAAATGTGGACACACGAAGCTTCTGTCCTTCAAAGGAAGGAAGCTCTGCACCGGCGGTCTCAGTCTTTTCCGCCTCTCCCGCTGCAGGGCTCTCCTCTGCTTTGCTTTCCGCCGCTGTCGGAGCCGCTGTGGTATCCGCGCTCTGGGAATCCCCGGATCCTCCGCAGGCAGACAGGGAAGCAATCATGGCTCCTGCCAGTACAACACTTAACAGTTTCTTTTTCATAATCTCTTTTCTCCTTTTCTCTAAAGCAAAATGATTTTATTCGGAACCAGAGACAAGGTCACCCGGTCACCGATTTTGTAAACACTTTCCTGGTCCGTGCTCACTTCAAACTCACCAATTGCCGTTCGTACGTTATATTGGTTGCGCTTTCCAAGAAATGTACTTACCATGATTTCGCCCTCCAGGGGATTCACAGCCTCTGTGCCCTCTGGCACAACCAGGATGTCCTCTGGCCGGATACAGGCCCGGATACTGGCCTCACTCCTGCCCTTTTCTGCATGGATCGGATTCCCGTCCGGCAGCACATAGAGTCCGTCACTTCCTCCTGGCTTCAGATCCATAAAATTCTCAAAACCCACAAACCGGGCAATAAACTCTGTCTTCGGATGATTATAGATGGCGGAGGGGCTGTCCATCTGTTCGATGACCCCGTGGTTCATGATCGCCACCTTGTCAGAGATCGCAAAACACTCCTCCTGATCATGGGTTACATAGATTGCCGTAAAACCAAACTTCTGCTGCAGACGTCGGATCTCCACCCGCATCTTCACCCGCAGCTTGGCATCCAGATTGCTCAGGGGCTCGTCCAAAAGCAAAAGATCCGGCTTGATCACCAAAGCCCTGGCCAAAGCCACTCTCTGCCTCTGCCCGCCGGACATCTCCTTAGGAAAACGATTCTCAAAGCCTCCCAGATCCACGGTCTTTAGCATCTCCATGACCTCCTTCCGGATCTGATCCGCCGGCAATTTACGCATCTTCAAACCAAAAGCCACATTGTCAAATACCGTCATATGAGGAAATAATGCATAGCTTTGGAACACAAAGCCAAAATTTCTCTTATTCAGAGGAACCTGGGTATAATCCTTCCCGCCAAACATAAATTTACCGGACATAGGACTGGAAAATCCCGCAATCAGCCGCAAGGTAGTCGTCTTTCCGCAGCCGCTGGAACCCAGAAGTGAAACCAGCTCTCCCTTCTCCACCTGAAAATCCAGATCCTTCAAAATCACATTCTTGTCATATCCTGCCGTGATACTCTGCAACTCCAAAAGGGCCATATCTTTTTCCTCCTCAGATCGTCGGATTCAGCTTCCGGCTGACCTTGTTAATCACTGTAGAAACAGCAATCGTCACCACAATCATAATCACTGCCACCACTGACGCCTGTGTCCAGTCTCCCAAAGACATTGCCTGCTGATAGATCATGGTCGCCAGTACACGGGTATCGGTTCCTCCCAATAGCTGCGGTGTCGTATATGCCGTCAGACATCCGGTAAACACCAGCACACTGCCTGTCACCAGACCGGGAATGCTTAAAGGCAGAACCACATGACGGAAGGTTCCCATCCGCGATGCTCCCAGACTTCCTGCTGCCAGATTCAGATCCTCAGATATGTTGTCCATCACTCCGATCAGAGACAAAATCATCAGCGGCAGAAAAAGCTGAATAAATCCCACCACCATCGAAAACTCATTATACAAAAGACTGATCGGCTTTGCCGCAATCCCAAGACTCACCAGAAGCTCATTGACAATTCCCTTCTTCCCCAGAAGAACCATCCAACTGAAGGAACGGATCACCGGACTGGTGAACATGGGAAATACCGCCAGCGCCATCAGCACTCCCTTATTTTTCGAGTATTTGGAAATATAATAGGCGGTAGGAAATCCGAGCAATGCACAGACCGCCGTGCTGATCAGGCTGAGACGGATGCTTCGCCAGAACACCTGCTTAAAATAGGTGCTCTCCATGAGGGCAAAATAATTCGACAGAGAAAAAGCGCCGCCCTCGTCCACAAAGGATTTAAACAGCAGGGAAAACAGCGGAATCAGCATAAAGAATGTCAGAAACAGACAGCCTGGCAGGATAAACAGCCAGTAAATGTTGGTTTTTTTCTCCAGCAAGGGGATTCCCACCTTTCTTTTGATACATTTTAATAAACTTTTATAGAAATAAGATATCATTCCTGTCAGAAAATGTCAACGGTGTTTTCTGAATCAGAGGTACTTCAGATCACATCCTGATACTTTCCGGCAAGGCTTTTAAACTCTGACATTTCCGACCACAGACGCTCACGTTCCTCCTGCAGATCCATCTCTGTCAGACGATGCCCCTGCACCAGCAGACGCCCCTGTACCCATACGCTATCCACATTCGACGCATTCGCAGAGTAGACAACGGCAGAATACGGATTGAAAAGCGGAAACATGTTGACCGATTCTGTCTCCAGCAGCACCAAATCCGCCCTCTTTCCGGCCTCGATCGAGCCGATCTCCTTTTCTGCTCCCAGAACCTGCGCCCCGCCGGTGGTTCCCAGCGCCACAATCTCCCTGGCTGGAAATGCACTGCGGTCATGATACCTGGTTTTCTGAAAGGATGCAATCATCTTAAACTGGGTAAACAGATCCAAGGTGTTCCCGGAGGACGGGCCGTCCGTGCCAACTCCCACACACACTCCCGCCCTTTTCATATCCAGTGCCGGACAGATCCCTTTCCCTGCCTTAGTGTTGGAACCCGCACAATGCGCCACCTTCGTGCCCGTCTCTGCCAGCAGACGGATATCCTCCTCTGTGGCATGAATGCAGTGAACCGCGACCGTTCTTTCTCCCAGCACCCCCAGACCTTTAAGAAACGCGATCGGAGTCTTGCCATACTTCTCTTTAAAATAACTCATTTCATAGTCCATTTCACTGACATGCAGCGTGTAGGGAACCTGATATTTCTCAGCCAGGTCATATGCTGCCTTTAGCATCTCGGGCGAACTGGTATTCGTCGCATGGGGAGCTACCAGGGGATGGATTCTCTCATGTCCGCGCCATCTGCAGATCAAATCCTCACACAGCTCAAGACCGCCGTATGCCTCTTTACTGTCACAGGTCTCCTGGCCGATCACCGTCTCGCCTGCCCAGGCACGGATCCCGGTTTCCTCGCAGGCACGCGCCACCTGATCCTCAAAATAATACATATCCAGCACAGAGGTTACCCCGGACAGCAAAAGCTCACAGACCGCATAACGGGCCGCCGCATAGACGAGCTTTGGCGTCATCGCCTCCAGCTCGAGCGGAAACAAAAAACGCCTCAGGCGATCCGGACAATCGTCCCCCATCGAACGAAACGGAATCATGGGAATGTGGCTGTGGACATTCACCATCCCTGGCATTAAAATTCCCTGTCTTCCGTCAATCCGGATGTCACAAGCTTTGCCGCAGCTTCCCTCCCCCGCCTCCAGAATCTTCTCCTCATCAAACAGAACATAGCCATCCTGCCATACATGTCCTTTGTCATCCATAGTCAGAACGATTGCGTTTTCAATCAATGTCCTCATAAAACTTCCCCCTGATCCTGTATGTTATCTCTGTCCCTTTGCCCTCTTATAGCGCTTCCTACTCATTGGATTTTCGGTCAATATATTCCGTCCGGATCTTGGAATAGACAAACTTCTGGCTGTGGTACAATCCATAATACCCGGACAAGGTAAAGCTGATGGCAACTCCCAGGGAAAAATAGGGCATTGCCTCAAAACCGAACAGTTCAAAGGCCATGAACATCGTGGATACCGGACAGTTCGTCACACTGACAAACAGACAGACCATCCCCACCGCCGCGCACAGCCCGGACGGCATCCCTAAAAGCGCCGCCATCGTGTATCCGAAGGTTGCCCCTACACAGAGCGCCGGTACAATCTCCCCTCCCTTAAAGCCGGCTCCCAGCGCCACCGCTGTAAACAGGATCTTGAGCAAAAAGGCATAATAAGGCACCGACTCGCCCTCAAAACACCGCTCAATCAGATGCAGGCCGCCGCCGTTGTAAAGACGGCTCGAAAAGATCAGAGTCAGCACGATATAGATCGCGCTTCCTGCCAGAATCCGCAGATAAGGATTGGGGAAATATCTCTGATACAGGGTTCCTCCCTTATGCATGCTCTGACACAGCAGAATTCCCACCACTGCACACAAAATTCCTAAAAGGATCGTCAGGGCCGCCCCCTGGAAATGAAACGAGGGCACCAGGCCGATGTCATAATGCTCGGCTGAGAGTCCCATCCTTCCGGCTATGGATGCCCCGATAAAGGAAGAGAACAGGCACGGTACCAAAGCCGCATAATACATAATCCCGATGCTGACTACCTCCATGGAAAATACTCCGGCCGCCAGCGGTGTCCCGAACAATGCAGAAAAGCAGGCACTCATGCCGCACATAATGGCAATTTTCCGATCCCGTTCATCCAGTTTCATCACCTTTCCTGTCAGATTGCCCAGAGCACCGCCCAGCTGCAGGGCTGCTCCCTCCCGTCCGGCAGAGGCACTGACCACATGGCTTAAAATGGAACACACAAAAATCAAGGGAGCCGTAATCACGGGAATCTCCTGATGGGCTGATACTGATTCCAGCACCAGATCCGTCCCCCGGTTCTTCTCCTCATGTCCCACCTGATACAGCCACACAATCAGCAGTCCCGCTACCGGCATAAAAAATACGGTCCAGTGGAATTGCTGCCACAGCTTTGTAGCCAATATCACCCCATGTCCAAACACGGCGCCAATCATGCCCACTGCTGCACCAATGATCACAGATATGAGAGTCCACTTCATAAAATAATGAATATTCTCTGCCAATGGCGCCTTTGCCCAGCCGGTATTCTTCGGTTCCTCCGGTTTGAGTTCTTTCTTTTCCTGTCCTTCTTCTCTGTATTCTTTCATATACTCCTCCCGGAAATCTTTCATATTCCCTGTTTTTACATTCCTTTTGATTTTACCAGCTTCGGCCGATATCCTTCATCGTTCAGTCTCTGTACAATCTGATTCTTATGAACCGTTCCCTCTGCCTCCAGCGTGATCCTCAGCTCTACTGCCGCATTTCGATTAATGCTGATAAACTGATTATGCTCCAGCTTGATTACATTACCCTTTTCTTCTGCCAGCAACGCTGAAACCTTGGCCAGTTCACCTGGCTTATCCGGCAGCAGCACGGATACGGTAAAGATACGGTCTCTCTGAATCAGCCCATGCTGAACCACGGAGGACATGGTGATCACGTCCATATTCCCGCCGCTTAAGATCGATACAATCTTCTTTTTCTTCACATCCATGTGTTTGAGGGCAGCTACTGTCAAAAGCCCCGAATTTTCCACGATCATCTTATGGTTCTCTACCATATCCAGAAAAGCCACGATCAGCTCCGAATCTTCAATCGTAATCACATCATCCACATTCTCCTGCAGATAGGCAAACAGCTTCTCTCCCGGACGATGCACCGCCGTACCGTCAGCAATCGTATTCACCACCGGCAGGGTCATCACCTTTCCGGCTTTTAAGGAAGCCTGCAGACAGTTGGCTCCGGACGGTTCTACGGCAATCACCTTAATCTTCGGATTCAGCAGCTTGGCCAGGGTCGAGACGCCGGTGCATAACCCGCCGCCGCCTACCGGCACCAGAATATAGTCCACAGTCGGAAGCTCTTTGATAATCTCCATGGCGATACTGCCCTGCCCGGCAGCCACATCCAGATCGTCGAACGGGTGCACGAAGGTGTAGCCATGTTCGTCCGCCAGCTGATAAGCGTGTTCACATGCCTCATCAAAATCATCCCCATACAAAACCACTTCAGCTCCGTAGTTCCTGGTGCGGTTCACTTTAATCAGCGGTGTGGTCGTCGGCATCACGATCACTGCCCGGATCCCCGCCAGCTTGGCCGCATAAGCCACTCCCTGGGCATGATTCCCTGCAGATGCCGTGATCAGCCCTTTTTCCCTTTCCTCTGCTGTCAGCGTATGGATCTTGTAAAAGGCTCCCCGGACCTTATAGGCTCCGGTATACTGCATATTTTCCGGCTTGAAATAGATCCGATTTCCCGTCTGTGCCGAAAAGTATTCACTGTATACCAGCTTCGTCTCCTGGGTAACCTTTTGCACCTCCTCCGATGCTTCTTCAAATTTCTCCAATGTCAGTTCTTCCATCTTGGTCTCCTCTTTTCTATTCATCTGGCCTATCCCTCACGCACCTGGAACAGCGCATTCACAAAATCTCCGGAATCAAATTTCTGCAAATCATCAATTTTCTCCCCGACCCCCACATACTTGACCGGAATTCCCAGTTCAGACTGGATCGCCACCGCAATCCCGCCCTTCGCCGTCCCATCCAGCTTGGTCAGGATAATTCCGGTAATATCCGCCACCTCCATGAACTGCCTGGCCTGGGAAAGAGCATTCTGTCCGGTCGTTCCGTCAAGCACCACCAGCGTCTCCCGGTAAACCCCAGGATATTCCTTGTCAATGATCCGGTTGATCTTCTTCAGCTCTTCCATCAGGTTCTTTTTATTGTGCAGCCGCCCTGCCGTATCACAGATCAGAACATCCGCCTTGCGGGACTTGGCAGCTGCCACTGCATCGTAGATCACTGCCGCCGGGTCGGAACCCTCCTGCTGGGCAATGATCTCCACGCCGGCCCTGTTGGCCCATTCCGTCAGCTGCTCGATCGCCGCCGCCCGGAAGGTATCCGCCGCCGCCAGTATCACCCGCTTCTTGCTGTCTTTCAGCTGTCCGGCCAGCTTCCCCACAGAGGTGGTCTTCCCCACTCCGTTGACTCCGATGACCAGAACCACTGAGGTGCGGTTCTCAAACTCATAGGCGTTTTCCCCCAGATTCATCTGCTCCTTAATGGAATCAATAAGCAACTGACGGCACTGGGCCGGTTCCTTGATATGCTGCTCCTTAACGCGCTGGCGCAGATCCTCCATGATCGACATGGTGGTCTTCATTCCCAGATCCCCCATGATCAGCGTTTCCTCCAGCTCCTCATAAAAATCCTCATCAATGGCGGAAAAGCCGCTGAAAATCGAGTCCATCCCGGACACGATATTATCCCTGGTCTTTGCAAGGCCGTCCACCAGACGGCTGAAAAAACCCTTTTTCTTTTCTTCCATATCCAATATTCTCCTTCCCTCAAGTACAGCGTTTTACAAATAACTGCACCAATCCCTTGCCTGTTTTCCCGATTGCACAGGTCAAAAAACCTCAGGCATCCAGCTGATCCTCTATCAGATTCACGGATACCAGGGTAGAGACCCCCTTCTCCTGCATCGTAATTCCATACAGACGGTCCGAGGCCACCATGGTTCCCCGCCGGTGTGTAATCACGATAAACTGAGTGTTTTTTATCAGCTTATGCAGATACCCGGCAAATCGGTCCACATTGGAATCATCCAGCGCTGCCTCAATCTCATCGAGGAGACAGAACGGCGACGGCTTGAGATTCTGAATCGCAAACAGCAAAGAAATGGCAGTCAGCGCCTTTTCTCCTCCGGAAAGCTGCATCATATTTTGCAGCTTTTTCCCTGGCGGCTGAGCTATGATCTGGATTCCTGCCTCCAGGATATCCTCCCCCTCCATCAGTTCCAGAGTGCCGTGTCCCCCGCCGAACAGTTCCTTAAATACCCGGTCAAACTCACCGCGGATCTCCTTGAATTTTTCCTCAAACTGCCGACGCATTCCCGTATCAAGTTCTTCAATGATCTGCAAAAGCGTATGCTCCGCCTCTACCAGATCATCGTGCTGTGTTTTCATAAACTCATACCTTTGTGAAAGCTCCCTGTAATCCTCTATGGCATTGACATTGACATTTCCCAATGCCCGGATGCTGCTTTTGAGTTCGTCAATCCGGGAGCGCACCTCGGAAATCACGGTCAACTCCGGATCCTTTAATGGCTCTGCAGTGGTAAAGGTCAGCTCATATTCGCTCCACATATAGTTTACATGGCTCTCCAGCCTCTCTTCCAGCTTCTCCTTCTGGCTCTGCAGACGGAACAGATCCTTATCCAGGCGGCTGATACGTTCCGTCAGTTCTTCCCGCCTCTGGAAAATGTCCTTTTGCTGTCTGACCTTCGTCTCTTTCTGTTCTCCCAGAGCCTCCAGCTCCCCGGCCAGCTCCTCCCTGTGGTTCATGGCCGTCTCAATCGCCTTTTCCATCTCGCTGATCTGCCTGCGCTTGTCCGCAATCGCCCGCTCGGAATCCCCGGTCCCTGTTCCCAGACTCTCAAGCTCTTCTTCCTGGCGCTGCATCTCTGCCTTTACCCGGTGGATATTCTCTGTCGCAAAATCCACCTGCTGCTTGAGTCCTGCTGCCCGCAGACGAATCTCCTCCAGATCATGAGCCAGCTTCTCACGTCTCTGTCTGGCCTCCTCCATCTGCGCGGAGAGCTGTTCCACATCCTGGTTTGCCTGCTCATTCTGAAGCAACAGCTGACGGGAATCCCGGGCAATCCTCTGACGATTCTGTTCAATCTCCCGGATCTGCTCTTCCAGCTGCTGATTCTCCAACACAAGATCTCTCGCAGAATCCTGGATTTCCTCCCGTTTTTCTTCCATCTGACTCACATTGAGCTGAAGCGTATTCTGATTCAGAGATTCCTGATGGTGCTCCCCCCGAATCTGCTCCAGTTCCTCCCGTTTTTCGGCCAGCACACCTTCATTCATGGTCAGTTCATCCTGCATCCGCTCTGCCTGTGCCAGGGCCTTTTTACAGACCGCCTCCAGCTCCTCAATCTCCCGCTTCCGTCCCAGAAGATTACTGGAATTGCGAAAAGCGCCGCCGGTCATGGAGCCGCCTGCGCTTAAAAGCTCCCCCTCCAAAGTCACAATCCGCAAAGAATACTTATATTTCCTGGCCACCGCAATCGCATGATCAATGGTATCGGCCACTACCACCCGGCCAAGCAGATAGATTGCCAACACCTGATATTCTGGCTGTACATGAACCAGATCACTGGCCAGACCAATCACCCCCGGCTCCTTAAGCGCCTCCGGCTGTGAGAATCCGCTGCGCTGGCCGATACTGGTCAGGGGCAGGAAGGTTACGCGGCCATATTTATTCTTCTTGAGATATTCAATCAGCTGCTTGGCTGTCTGTTCGGAATCTGTCACCACATTCTGAATGCTTCCGCCCAGCGCTGTCTCGATCGCGGTCTCATATTGTCGGTCTGTGGTAATCAGATCCGCCACCACTCCGCGAATCCCGTGAACCCGATCCCGGACTTCCATCACACGACGGATGCTGTTTCCATAGCCCTCATAGCGTTCCGCCAGATTCCGCAGAGACTCCAGGCGGGTAGTTGCTGTCTGATACTCCTGCTGCCGTTCATTCAAGCCCCGCGTCAGCCGCCGGACCTCCTGCTCACAGCGTTCCATCTCCGCCTCGCATTCCGTCTGCCTGGCCAACAGATCCTCCATCCGCTCTCCGGACAGCAAAAGTTTCTGTCTCTCTGCCTGCAGCAGCTCATCCTGCACAGATTCGTCACTCTTATGGCGCAGCAGCCTCTGACACACCTCGGAATGTCTCACCTGCACCTGCTCGAGCATCGCCTCATAGCGCTGCTCCCTGGCTGCCAGTGAAGCCTTTTCATTGAGCCCGTTGATAATATTGCCCTTCCCCGTCTCGATCCGCTGATCTAACAGCATGATTTGCTCATCGTCTCTTCGCAGCCGTTCCTCTGCAGCCTGCAGATCCTGACTACAGGTGAATGCCTGCTCGCGAATCCCCGCACTGTCATGCTCATAACCGGCCATCTGGTGTTGCTTCTCTTCCCGCTCTTTTTTAATCGCCTCGATTCTGGCATGGATATGGTCGGCATTCATCCGCTCCGTATTAATCTGCTCATGAAGCACATTGATCTGTCCCTCCAGGCTCCCCTTTTCTCTCTCCGCCTGGCTCAGACCCTCTCTCTTTTCCTGGATCTCTGCCTCCAGCACACCCAGTTCCTGCTCCAGACGGTCATAGGATGCCTTTTGCTCCCCGGTCTCATGAGTTGCCTCCTGCATGTCCTGCGTCACGATCGTCTCACGCTTTTCCACCTCAGCAAGCTGTGTGCGGATTCCCTCGGATTCCATAAGAAAGAGATTCACGTCATAAGTCTTCAGCTGCTCCTTCAGGCTCAAATATTTCCTGGCCGCCTCCGACTGCCTGGCAAGCGGCCCTACCTGCTTTTCCAGCTCCGCAAGGATGTCACTGACCCGAACAAGATTCTGTTTCTCGTCCTCCAGCTTCTTCTGAGCAATCATCTTGCGCCGCTTGAACTTAACAATACCGGCCGCCTCATCAAACAACTCCCGCCGCTCCTCCGGCTTTCCACTTAAAATCTTGTCAATCTGGCCCTGCCCGATAATCGAATAGCCTTCCTTTCCGATTCCGGTATCATAGAACAGTTCATTAATGTCCTTCAGACGGCAGGCATTGCCATTAATCCGATATTCGCTTTCCCCGGAACGGTACAGCCGGCGGGACACTGTCACCTCGTCATAATCAATCAGCAGTTGATGATCTGCATTGTCCAGGGTAATCGCCACATAAGCAAAGCCCTGAGGCTTGCGCAGCTCGGTACCGGCAAAAATCACATCCTGCATGCTGGCACCGCGCAGCTGCTTAATCCGCTGTTCCCCCAGCACCCAGCGGACGGCATCCGCCACATTGCTTTTGCCGCTTCCGTTCGGACCGACGATCCCGGTGATGCCATTGTGAAACTCAAAAGTAATCTTATTGGCAAAGGACTTGAATCCCTGTATTTCTATGCTCTTTAAGTACATATATGCTCCTTCAATGTAACAGTTCAAGTGTTATCTGAACTGCCACCCTTCAGTTTCAGTATTCCCCGGTAAGCAGCCAGCTGTTCTGCCGCTTTCTTGGTTCGTCCGCTCCCCCTGCCAATCTCCTGTCCATTCAGAATCGCACTCACCTCAAATACCTTGCGATGGTCAGGCCCTTCCTCCTTCAAAAGCTCATACTCCAGAAGCTGTTCCCCCTCCCTGGCCTGCACGATCTCCTGCAGGATAGTCTTGCTATCATAAAAGAGCTGCTTGTGCTCCAAATCGTTCAACACATACCGGTGAACGAACTCTTTTGCATTAGCAAAACCACCATCCAGATAAATTGCCCCGATCAAAGCCTCCATCGCATCAGAAACCACCGAATCCCGGTTCCGGCCTCCGGTAGCCTCTTCCCCTTTTCCCAGAAGAAGATACTTCCCAAGTCCAATCTCTGATGCACAGTAAGCCAGAGTCGGCTCACAGACCAGGCTGGCGCGAATCTTTGTCAGCTCGCCTTCCGGCTTTTCCGGATACTGCCGATACAGAAAATCACTGGACGTCACCTCCAGCACCGCATCCCCTAAAAACTCCAACCGTTCATTACAATCCAGCTTGTCAATCTGATGTTCATTGGCAAATGAGCTATGGATCATAGCCTGGCGCAACAGCTTCTTCTTCTGAAAGCGATAACCAATCTTGTCTTCCAATTCCTTCCAATCACGATTCATACACAGTCCCTTTCCGTCTTACAGGGAGAGGGCGCTTCCCAGTCCCTTCTGCGACGCACCCTCCCCCCTTTTCTATTTGTATGCACCCTTTTTAGTTCAAGGCATTCTTAATCTGCTCTACCGCATCGCCTACCGTAACGATCTGTTCTGCCGCATCCGTAGGAATCTCAATATCAAATTCCTCTTCGATCCCCATGACGATCTGGAAGATATCCAGCGAATCCGCGCCCAGATCCTCTACAAATGTGGTATCCATAGTAATCTCCCCGGCTTCCACATTCAGCACCTCGGCAATAATGCCCTGCAGCTTCTCAAACTCCATCACACTCTCTCCTTTCCTTAAATTTTAATATGTGGCAGTTCAGTTTTCATGAACTGTTGCCTCATCCGAAGCCTTACTGTCCAGACTTTCGCGAATCTTCTCATTGATTTTCTGCTCCTTAAAGGTTACGCATTGAATGATCGAATTGCTCACTTCCCGCGCTCCGGCACTCCCGTGAGTCTTCACCACCAGACCTTTCAGCCCCAAAAGGGGCGCTCCTCCATATTGGGAAGAATCAAAAGCCTTCAGCGTCTCCTTCAGCGCAGGCTTCACCAAAAGCGCTCCCAGCTTGCTGCGCAGGCTGCTCATCATTCCCTTCTTGACCATGGAAATCAGCGTCGCCCCGGTACCTTCATACAACTTCAGGATCACATTGCCCGTAAATGCCTCACACACGATCACATCCGCCCCGCCATGGGGGATCTCCCGTGCTTCAATGCTTCCGGTAAAATTGATGTCCCGGCATTCCTTCAGCAGAGGAAAGGTCTCCTTCACCAGGGCATTCCCTTTTTCTTCCTCAGCGCCGATATTGACAATCCCTACCCGCGGCTTCGCAATCCCGATCACATGCTCCATATAGATCGAACCCATCCTGGCAAATTGCACCAGATGCGACGGGCGGGCATCCACATTGGCCCCGCTGTCCAAAAGCAAAGACACTCCCTTCTCCGTAGGGATCAGCGCCCCGAAAGGCGGCCGTTCCACGCCCTTCAGCCGTCCTACAATCACCTGGCCTCCCACCAGGATGGCCCCCGAACTGCCCGCGGACACAAAAGCATCCGCCTCCCCGGCCTTTACCAGATTCATCCCCACTACAATCGAAGAATCCTTCTTCCGGCGCACGGCATTGACCGGCGGTTCCTCCGTCTCAATCACCTCAGACGCCGGAATCAGCCGCACCTGCTTCTTGGGATAGGTGTGCCGGGAAAGCTCCTTTGCCACCACATCCTCCTTGCCTACCAGCAAAACCTGAATATCCGCCCGGTGGGATACGGCATCCACCACTCCCTTTACAATCTCACCAGGTGCATGATCACCGCCCATTGCATCGACCGCCACTTGAATCATACCCTTCTCCTCTCCTTGCTCTTCTCATTCTTTTCTGCCTTTATTCTTCTTTGTGCAAAACCTCTCCGCCCTGTCCCTCCCTGTCTTGCACTATTCTCTCTATCCCTGTTTTTCCGTCTTCTCTTTCGATTGGTTACAAAACTGACTTTTTCAGAATATTGGCAGCTTTCCCATTCCCTCCTTACTATACTAAATAATGTTTTATAAATCAACAGGAAATTAAAAAACGCAACGGTCAGACCCTTCTCTGTTACGGTTCACCCGCAATATCATTAACTCAAACTTTATGAAATCCTTTTGGGGATTTTTTCCAAGAGTTGTGCTGCCGTCGCCAGATTCCCGGCAAGAAAAAAGAAGAAACCAGGATTGAAAGATATGCTCCCGCACCCTTCCCGGCCTCTTCCTTTCCCACAGCAAAAACCAATACGCAGACAAATTTCTCCTATAACAGCTCACTCAAATCCGAAACTCTCTCCAATCGCTCCAGCTGCCCCAACATCCTGCGAATCTCCTCGGCCCGCAATCTGCCTGCTCCTGTTATCCTGTCCGGAGAATCCTTCTCTCTGTCAGATTACATTGTCCGGAGGCTCAGGGAATGCGGAACTCCCAATATCCTCACCTCCTCCCGGAACCCGGAATCCATCAAAAGCTTTGTCACAGAAACGGGCATCCTGACCAATCCGGGCCGGATCACCAGTATTGCCTGTGAAGCGCTGATCAAAGAGATCCTGCTGCAGGCCGCCCGTTTTGAGCGGATCCGTCTGAATATGCTCTGAGCATTTCTCCGCCTCCCTCAGCGGGACTTTGCGTACAGGCTTTCCTTTGCCCTCTGATAATAGAGGAAGGCCAGAGCATTCCTCCCCACAAAATGCCCCTTCTCTTATTCGTTATACCGAATTTTTAGAAGCTTTAGCAGCTCATACAACCTGGCCTTCGTCAGTTCCGCCGCCTTATCATTCATAATCATCGGCTGCATGCTTCCGCCCTCAAATTCCGCGCCAGCCTCTGCTACTGCCGCCTCCTTCTGTTCAATCCATCTGCGTTCCTCCACAGTGAGCGCTTCCATGGTCTCAGGATCCAGCGTCTTTTTTAAGACATCCCAGGTGCTGTTCAATGCCTGATCCCACAGATCATACAGATACCCTGTCTTTTCTGTAAGTTCCGCCTGGGAGAGGGCCTCCTTTTGAATCAATTCTTCCTGCTCTGCAGCCTGGCTCTCGGTATAAGCAATGGTCTTTTTCAGTTCCTCCACCATGTCATACCCACGAAAGCTATATTGATGCTCCTCATTTTCCAGCACATAAAAAGGAAGCGTTTCACCGGTAAGCTGAGAGAGATCATAATAGCCCACCCACCTCCTGGCCTCCTCCGGAATCTCCTCTAAGGGAGTGCCGGGCAAATGAATCCGGACTGTCCTTGTGTCGCTCAGGCCATAAGCATCCGCATAGCAATACCGTATTTCCTCCCGTATCTCTTCTTTCCCTATGGGTTCCTGATACTCCAGTTCTGCAATCTGCATGGAATAGGTATAGGCATCTGTCTGTACCGGCTGGGTGAAGCTTCCGTCAAATTCACTCCAAAGCACGCTTCCATTCGGATAGCCCTCCCCGATATCTCCCAGATTTCCGTCAAAGAAAAGCCCGGAAAAACTCCCGTCCTCCTTTATTGTCAGGGAGGTCTGCCAGCCTCCTGCTCCGCTGCAGAATATAAATTCCACTTTGCTTAGGTCGGCAAAGGAAAATCTGCTTCCCTCCTCTGCTGTCCCGGCTTTCTCCATTTCCTGTTCTGCTTTTTGCTGCCCTGCTTCGTCCTCTTTCCCTTCTCCGTTCTGATTCTCTGTTTTTTCCTGTTTCTCCTTCTGTCCTTTTTCCCGCCCTTCTCCCTTGTCCTGGCTCTCCTTCTGTTCCTTTCCTTCCGGATCGATTGCTATCCCAACCGTTGCAGTACCTTCCGTTATTTCCGGCTCTTTGCTTTTACATCCCCATACAGACAATGCCACAAGACTGATAAAAACCGGTAAAACCATACCCTTTTTCATTTGCCCTTTACCCTTTTCTTTATCCTTTCCCTTACAAATTTCCTCGCCGTTTCCTTATCCTCACCCAAATCGCTGACACTCTAATACTCCCTCTCCATCCCGCAAATCCGCTCATACAGCCAGTCATTGACCGGCACCTCAAGGCCATGCCTGGCCGCCAGCCTTCTCACTGTTCCCGAAAACAGTTCCACCTCTGACAGCCGGTGCGCCAGACCGTCCTGCCGCATGGAAGGCATCCCCTCCGGTGACAAGGTTTTCAAAAGTTCGATGTACTCCTCCATGTCCTTTTCTGTAAGCGCCACCCCTTCCGCATTCGCAAGGCGTATTACCTCCCTCATTGCCCCTATCATGGTGTCATAGGCCTTTCCTGCGGCCAAAGCGCCGCCGTAGTTGGTCTCATAGGCCATGCAGGTCTGGTTGACTCCCACATTCAACATGAATTTTCCCCACAGGCGATACCGGATATCCGGCTCCGTCACATAGGGAATCCCTGCCCGCCCAAGAAAATCCTCCAAAGCCTTCAGACGCATTTGCCGGGTGATACCCGGCTTCTTTTCGGCCTGGCCGAGTGCCAGAATTCCAATCCGCAACTCACCAAACCGGGAGTAACTGAGTGTGCCGCCAAATTTCACTGCGTCCATTCCCTGGGCGATGCAGCAGATCACCTTCTCACTGCCATAGCGCTCCCCGATGATCTCCTCACTGCTGATTCCGTTCAGCACGGAGATAATCGTGGTTTCCGAATCCACACAGGGCGCCATCACATCCAGGGCTGCCGACAGCCCTGTGCCCTTTACTGCCACGATCACCAGATCTGCCGGCTTCATTTCCCTGGCACTGCGGATGGTAAAATTCCTGACATGCCCGTTTACTGCAAAATCCATCTGCCGATAGCGCCTGGTTCTCTCCTCATCTGCCACAAAGCAGACGGCCTCTGCTCCCAGATTTTCGGCAATCCGCTCCCCGTACATCATCCCCAGGGCTCCCATTCCCACGATTGCTGCCTGTGTCCACTGCTTCATCTCTGTCCGCTCCTCTTTCTCTGCTTTTTCCTGTTCTGCTTTTTCCTGTTCTGCTTTTTCCTGTTCTGCTTTTTTCTGTTCTGCTTTTTCCTGTTCTGCTTTTTCTGTTCTGCTTTTTCTGTTCTGCTTTTTCCTGTTCTGTCTTTTTCTGTTCTGCTTTTTTCTGTCTTTTTCTATTTCTTCCGGATTTTCTCTGTACCTTCCCCGCTTCTCCCGTCAGCGTTCCCTTTTCCCCAGTTCCAGTTCTGCAAAAAACATCTCATAGAAATCATCCTCACCCTTTAACACCGGAGAATTCTCCCCGCCGCCATTGGTACTGCGCTTAATGGCCGCATAAAATTCCTCCCCGGCATCAATCAGATCCATTTCATAGATCTCATATCCCAATTCCCGGCATTTTCCGCAAAAGGCGGCCAGAGGGTTGGCCTGCTTCCTCGTTTCCCAAAATGCCTCACAAAGCTTAGGATCCGTTCTTGCCCTGTCCTTTATCGCATCTAACTGCTCCCCGATATTCATCCTGGCCTCCTGTCTGTTCCCAGTACATTTCTCCCATCGCTTCTGTCATTTTATCACGAATCCGATGGTTTTCCCACCAATTTTCCATCAATTTCTTATCGTTTTCCCATCACTCCCGAACCGCCACATACCTCTCGTGGGGCATATCCACGCCCCGATAATGCTTGACCCAGGTGTCCTTTTTTTCCATGCCATTTCTGATTGCAACCTTCTTGGAAGCTGTATTGGTGTCGCGGATAATGGAGCAGACCTCCTTTGCATCCAGCACTTCAAACGCATAGTCTTTACAAGCCCTGGCCGCCTCAATGGCAAAGCCCTGATGCCAGAAGGCACGCTGGAAAAGATAACCGATCTCCAGCAGTTCTCCTTCCTTCCAGGGCTGCATGGACAGCCCGCACTGCCCGATCATCTCCCCGGTCTCCTTTAATATCACTGCCCACAACCCAAATCCCCACTTTTGATAGCGGGATATCTGTCTGTCAAGCCATTCCTGTGCTTCCTCATCATCTAAGGCTCCCTCATAGGCATACATGGCCTTTTCATCCTGCAAAATCTTGCAGAGAGAGGGAAAATCCGATGAAGTCATCTCCCGCAGGTAAAGCCGCTCTGTCTCCAATATTCTCTTTTCTGCCATTTTCCTGCCTCCGTTTTCCTCTTCAATTTTCTTGCTTTTTATTTCTTTCTCTTAATCTTCTGCTTTTTGTCTCATACTTTCCGAAAATATCAGCCCATTTTCAAGACGTTTCTTGTCCAGCACATACCCCTGAACTATAAAAGTCTTTAACACCTTTGTTGCCCATTGCCTGAATTGGGTTTCGCGAATGAAATTAATCCGATAGCTCACAAAGATAATCGCATCAAGATTATAAAATTTCATCCTGTTTTTTTCCATCAGAAGCAGTTGCCGAGGATTCCTCGGTAACTGCTTCCGCACTCAACTCTCCGCTGGCAAAAATATTTTTTAAATGCAGGCTTATATTGTCTGCTGAACAATCAAAAAGCCGCGCCATACTTTTTTGTGTCAGCCATACGTCCTCATCGTGAACCCTGGCCTCTACAGATTCCGAATCTTTTCCTTCCTTGAGCAAATTATTTCGTTGGGTACTAATTTCTTCGATAAAAAAGTCCATTCTTTCATATGATTATATGCCAAACTCCCTTTTATGCTATCTGTCCCTAATACCTGCTTTTGTTTCGGATGCTCCCTTTCAGTTTAAAATATAAGGGCACCAAAACAGCATTTATGATTAGTGCATAAAATATCGAGATGAGGGCCACTGACAAGTCTGCACCGATATAAGAGGATGGCTCGATATTTAGGCCACGTAAGGCATTGATCAGGCTTATAGCAACCCCAAGCCCTCCAAATATGAGACTGGATATACATGCTAATTTAACTGCCCTGGCGCTTTCATTCACATCCCTTTTCTCATGTGTTTTCTGATCAAAAATATACATAAACGCCCTTATAAATTCTTTCCAACAGCCCATGCATATCAGTACCAAAATACAGGGAATCACCACAAATCCAAAGCTGATTGCGTCTATAAAATTGCATATCCTATCCAGGCGGATGCCGTAACTCAGGCAAATGATAAGGCCTGCCAAATAAATCAAATATCCCATTCTATTTCCTCCCTATTGGTTTTCTTCAGCCTTTTGTTTCTTGTACTTCTTTTCTCCTCAAAGGACAATCGCCAACACCTGACATTCCTTCTATTTCTGCATCTTCTCAATCACACAGGTATGCTCCTTCGTCTTTTTTTCATAACTGATACCTGCCAGAAGAATATTTCCCTGATAATCTTTCAGCGCCTCCACATACTGCCGATTCTTGATCTGCTCTATCGCTCCGTATACGTCCTTGTCCCATTTCAGTTCAACCACCACTGCCGGCTTCTCCGCATACAATTTTCGGGGAAGAAAGCAGATATCGGCAAATCCCTTCCCGCTGGGAAACTCCCGGATAATGGTGTAATACTCCCTGGCAAAGTAAAAGGCCAGGTGAATCGTACAGCTTAGGGCATTTTCATCATTATATTGAAGAATGGAAATCTCCCGGTGAGCCCGGTCTATCCCTTCTGCCACCGTCTTCCCGTCCATGGCCCACAATGCTTCCAGAAGCTTTCTGGATGCCTCAACCGAAGCTATCACCTCATGCCAGTCCATTGTGCGGATTGCATTTACGTACTCCTGAGATACCTCCTTATTGGGGATTCTGACGGTCTCATCTATGCTGTCATAAGTCAGATACCCCAGATGCACCAGAAGCGTCAGAACGTCATCCCTTATGGCAAATGTTGTCATGTCATTGCTGAAGGTTCCGGTATTCACCGGTATCCCTTCCCCTGCCAGCATCCGGACAACGGCATCCTTCAGACCGTCCATGTCCATCTGTATATAGATTTTCAGCGCCTCGTAGGTCTCTGTCTGGTTCCAATAGGTTCCGAATCTGTGACGCAGCATGGACTCCACCACAGACTTGGGGCTATACATGGAATGGCAGAGATTCCCTTTCTCTGTGTGGCTGACCAGCTGATATCCGTCATACCAGGCCTTCGCCTCCTCAAAATTCATATGATATTCGGTACACAGGGCTTTTACCTCCCTTTCCGTAAAACCGAAATATTCCGCCAGATTGCCGGGATCTGTCATGGAATACTCGGTGAACATATTCAGCGCCGAATGTGAGCCATACTTCTTAATCGGCAATATCCCCGTCATATACGCCAATGCCACATACTCCTTATCCTTCAGCCAGGCACGGAGAAAATCCAGATATTGCTTCTGTGCCTCTATGTTCTGACGGTATTCCCGGAAAAGGCAATCCCACTCATCTATCAGAATAACAAAAAGATGTTTCGTATATGCAAATATATCCTGCATTACAAATATCAAATGATTACTATCTGCATAGTCCGGATATTTCCGTTTTAAATCCAGGATGATTCTTGATTGCAGCATCGACAGCATTTCCCCCACACTGCCTGCCGCACTCAAAAATTCCTGCATATTGATCTTAATCACATCATACTGATTCAAGTGCTTTTTGCAGGATTCCTCCCTGCTGATTGCCAGCTTATCAAACAATTCCGAGGAATCCACATCCCGGTCATAATAGGCTGCCAGCATATCCGCTGCCATGGATTTTCCAAAACGCCGGGGACGGCTGACACACATGAACTTCTGGCGGGTATTCAGGACCTGGTTTGTCCTTTTAATCAGCATTGACTTATCCACATATATGGCGGAATTCAGGCTTTCGCAAAAGCCCTTATTTCCCGGATTCAAATAACTTCCCATGTTCCTGCTCCTATGCCTTTTTCATCTTAATAGAAATGCCAACAAAACAAGTATATGGCTTGATAATTCTTTCAAAGTATTTCTTGTCGCCCAAGGCATATGGATTATCTGTTGCCAGCCAATCCTCCCATGCTTTGCAAAAACAATCCATTTCCCAGATTTCCACCCTCTCGATTCTTTCGCTGCCGCCGATGAGTTCTTTCCAATGCTTCGGACTCTTAAACATATCGCTGTCCTCTCCAAGCCAGTCGAAAAGAAGTTCCCTGGCACGGCCTGCATATTCCTCCTTCAGGCCAGGAATTCCAATCAAAACCACCCCGTCATCTTCCATAAACGGCAAAATCTTTTCCTGAAAAAATCCCTTTCTTCCCCCAAAATAATGGTAGGAATCGATACTAATCAGAACACGAAATTGCTTTTCTTCAAAATGAAGATTGTTCGCGTCTTCACAGACAGGCGTTATCTGCCCTCCGACCCCCCATTCGGCAAACCGTTTCCCGTTCTCTTCTGTACTGATCCACAAATCATTGGCAAAAACTTTTGCTCCGGTCTCTCTCGCAATGATCAGGCTCGTCAGCCCTGTTCCGCATCCCAAGTCGAGAATCCTGTCATCCGAAGCAAGCGGTAAAGGATATTGAGCCAATAACTCTGCCAATATCCTTGCGCTGTTTGGCCCCATCATAGTTTCCGCTGAAATATAGGCCTGATAGTCACCAATCTCCATATGTCCTGCCTCCTTTAATTCCCGGTTATATCGGGAAATTACAATTCCAAATCCACCGAATAATTCTCATCAATCCATACCGGAACTACCTTATGTCTGCGGCATTGCTCCAGCATCCGGCCGTTTTCCTCAAGCACTGCTTCCAGGGTAAGCCATTCATTATCCACACGTGCTTCTATCACATTGGCAAAGCTTTTGATATCAGAAAAATGGCTTTTGATATATGGTTCACTCATCACCAGACAGTAATATCGGATTTCTCTCAAATATTCTTTTCCAAAATCCTTTTCCCAGCCAAAGGGAATATAACAGCCCTCCACAATCAGATTCTGCCGGTTTTCAATCACTGTCTTTATGATCTCCGCCACCACCGGCCACAGATAATCCGTCAGTTTCTGTTCGTCACTCATTGGTGTAAGCGTGGTATTCTTGCTGCGAATCAGACCCATTTTCAAATGGTCTATGGACAGGTAGGGCATCTGATATTTTTCCAACATCCTTTGTGCCAGCGCGGTCTTGCCCGTGTGGGAGGCACCCGTAATCAAAACAACCATGGCTTAAACCTCGTCAAAACACTAGTACAACGAATATTAAGTAATTGGCAGTTTGACTTGTTTATTTCCCTGATAGCACTACTCCCCAAGCCTCGACGTAGCCACCGCTACGCCTGCGTTTGTGAAGCAGCACTCTCAGGAAAATATTCTGCGTCAAACTATCCAAAACTTAATTTTCGTTGTACTAGTACAGCATTGCGGAAATTCCGGTGAATCAATTGCTTGATATCGGTGTCATCTGTGCGTCTGCGAAGCGACGGCGTAGTGGCGCCTACGTCTAGCTTCGCAGGCGTGCAGAGGGCGCTGATAGCAGGTGATTGATTCACCGGAATTTAGGCAAGGCTGTACTAGTTTTTGTATAAAGTATAATAGTCGGAATCCAGATTCTCCATCATCTGGCCAAACCATTTCTTTGTGTCGTCAAGAGCCCTGTTATAGATAATCGGCGCCATTTTCTCCTCGAATAATTCCAGCAATTGAAGCTGCTCGATCATCCCTATTTCTTCTCCCCGCACGTCCAGATAAAAGGCTTTGATTTCATCCTTCAGCTTGTCCTTCTGGGTATCAGACAGCTTGATCTGGGGTAGATTTCTTCCTCTTTTCATCGTGATTTTTCCTCTTTCTCCTGCGTGATTCTGTTACATTTTCCTAAATAATAATCACTACATCTTTTCGCAAACAATGCCCTCAAATTCATCCCTTCCGGTACGCGTACTTCCGGGATTCTCTTCTACAAATCCAACCTCATATAGACTGAAGTCTCCACCGGACTGTTATTATAGCTTTCCGTTTTATAAAATCCGTATGTCTCATATAAGTGGATGGCTTCTTTCAGAAACGGCAGTGTATCCAGCAATATATGGGAATAACCGATTTCCCTGGCATCCTTTATTATCCTTTCTACCAATTCTTTCCCAATATGTTTCCCCCGAAAATTCGGCCTCACATATAGCCGCTTCATCTCACAATTTAGGCCGTCCAGTTTCCTAAGCCCAACACAACCGGCCAGCTTTCCGTCCCAGTATGCCAGGTACAACCGGCCCCATGGAGCGCCGTATTTGCTTTCTAAATGTGCCAGTTCCTCCTCATAATTCTGTATATCCAGATATTTTTTAAAGGAAGGTTCCCCCGCGATCAGCAAACTTGTATACTCCGAAAACAGTTCACCTACTTCCTTTACATGGTCATATGCTTCCATCAATTCCAATGGCATGCTGTCCCCTCCTTCCACAGAGTTTGGAAATCTTTCATCTCCTTTTTCTATATACAATATACTATCCTCTTTTTCTTCTAATCCCTCCCCCGAAATTATTAGTTCGCAGGTCATGCTTTCACTGATTTCGTCAAATTCATGCCGATAAGCACTTATTTTTTCAATGACGAATTCCTGTCTTTTTACCGCATTCCTGTGGTCTGAAGAAAGCAGAGTGTCACCTGATTTTAAATCCGTTAAGACACGACCATGCAATCTCAATTTCCCTTCATAGACATTGCATTTAGAGATAAGAAACGCTTTTTTCAAATTCATTTTGCCAATCATCCTTTTAAAAAATCGCTGAATTCCTTTAATTCCTTCTTTCTATTCTCCGAAAGAGCGTTAAATTCCACGTTTTCAATGGCTCCTTCCAAAGCATACAGATGCACCAGGCACACCTGGGGATAGGTCTCCTTTAGTTTTAGAAAGGCCTGCTTTGCCCCTGTCTGAATCAGCTTTTCCGCCGAATCGATTCCCACGCTTGTCAGCTTTTTTTCCATTTCCCTGCCGATATTTGCCATAGAATTCAGTTCTGCCATGATCTCCTCCTGAATTTACCGGTCCCTTCTCCTGTACTGGCTTTACTTTTTTCAACCAGAATTTCTCACCCAATCCTGTTGAAAAGAACCGTCTGCTTCTTCATGGATATTTTCCCCACCTCATATCCGTATTCTGTAAGTTCTTTTTTGTATTTTAAAAATGAATGGTCGATGGGCAGCCCTGCAATATTCCGGATCTCCTCAAAGGTTAGCTGGAAGGATTGCCGGCCGTTATTCTGTATATACTCCCATAAAGCATTATATTTACTCATGATTTTTCTCCTGTTTCACTCCTCTCCAAAATACCTCCCTACTCCAGGCTCCCGAAAAAATTCTCATAAAGAGCAATATCATACTCCCTTCCGTCCTCTGTGTCCCCAAAATATTCCCCCTTCACAACAGCAATCGTGAAAGCATCCGCGTATCCGTTTTCATCCATCATGGTGACATTTACAACGCCGTTCAGGGTATGGCCGGTATAAGAAATCAGTTCCTCTGTCATCTGCCGGACCTTTCTTTCCGTTTCCTGACGCTGCTTCTCTCTTTCCGGTTCCTTGCCGCTTTCATAGTCCACATAGAGAACCATGTGCAGCATATAGGGGAATTTTTCAAAAACTTCCTGATATTGCAGCCGGGTAAAATCGATACTTTCTGCCAGGGAATACTGCTGCATCTGATCAAACATTGCCCGGGATTTCGGCATATCCGGGGAGACATAGGAGGGGTATTCCTGAAAATAAAGGGTACTGTCATTTTCCCGGATCCCCGATATCCCGGCAACTCCTTTATCCCAGAAATTCTTTCTGTAAAATTCCTCTGTGAGAACCGAAAAATATTGTTTCATGTCACTTTCTATACTTCCCTCACTGAACTCCCATCTCCGGTTATCAAACACAAATGTGCAGTCCCTGCCCTCCGCATTTTTATACGAAAGCGTCCATTCCCTGTAATGCACTGTGACATTAACCTGGTCACATTCATCAAAATACTGCAGCTCCTTTTTGACACCTTCCGAGAGCACAGAGTCCGCCCCAAAGCAGTCCCTTAGCATCTCTTTCCCTGCTTCCGGCATATCCTCCTCGTAGCGGATCGTCTCACTTCCCCGCGGCAATGCCAGAAGCAATGCCCCTGGGAACCAGGAAAAGGGGAAGAAAGGCCCGAAATTTGACAGCAAATAGGCAACAAGAAAAATCCCGGCAATCAGTAGAATCCCTTTATTTTCTATCTTTTTTAAAAACAGGAACAGAAAAGCGCAGAAAATCAAAACCAAGATCGATACCAAGTAAAACATGAATCATCCCTTCTCCTCAAAGCAATCTCAGCATCCCAAACAATATCCCAGGACAGGCTGCCAAAGGAGAGGATGCTCTCCAGGCCAGCAGGCCTCCCATAAACACGATCCACACAATCAGCAGCTGTCTCTTATCCTCCACATTCCAGGAAAATAACATCAGTATCACAAAATAAATCACACTGTAAACCGGCATCACATAATACATCCATTTCCTCCTCCCTCCTTTTCAGCCTGTTCATACTGAAAGATAATTCCATTTTACAGGAAACCTGCCATAAAGAAAAGCCTTTTTTTCTTAAAACGGAATATAAAAAGGACCGCGGCATAAAAACGCCAGATGTTTTTCCACATCTGGCGCTTCCCCATCAAAATCCCCAATCTTCTCACTGCTCATGTTCTTTCATTCGTCCGAATCCTCTTTCCATGCCAGGTCTCTGCTCTGCGAAGGACTCGCTATGTCTGCCGCAATCCCCTCCCAGGCCCCTTCTGCTTTGCTCTCTTTTGGCATCACATCATTTTCCAATATTTCCTCATCCTCCGCCTCTTCCATCGTCACCTTCCAGGTCACAGTCACCTCTGGCGCTATATCGGTTAATTCCGACCAATCTGCATTGCTGTTCACAGCGCCCGTCAATTGAAAAGAATAGGTATTGTCCTCCCCCTCCAAGGCTCCTTCCATCCCTATCTCTATCCGCGCATTCCCCTCGCTGTCAATCGGAACGGTTCTTTCCCCGTCTTTCAGCGCCAGATAAAGGCTCGGGTTTTCCTCATTCGTAAAATCCGGATCCTCTGTCATGGAAATTCCTTTCACAGAGTTCGGATCCACCCAGGCGCTGAGGCTGATCTTAACTGCCGCTGTCCCCACATTAGCGATACGGATCTCATCACTGCAGCTACTATACTCATCTTCGGATTTACCGTCATCGCGCTTGAAAAATAAAGTAGCTCCTTCCTCAAACCGGCTTCCGTCATAAGCTGCTGCGGATGTCTGGGTAATCAGCTGCTGCGGATCCATAATAAAATCAAATATATGGCTGGTATCCGCAGGAAGAATCACCCGAAACACCTTTTCCTCATCAAGTTCTTCTATCTGATGCACCTCACCCGATAAATCTGTCCTGTCCTCCCGAACTGCCTCGTTTGTCTGGCCTGTGCCAAATTCCTGCTCACTCCCGCCTGCCATAGCGGTTCCTGATTCGTGATTGTTTCCCAACGTCTGACCGCTTCCACTCCCCTGACCGCTTCCGCCTCCTTTACCTGGCTCTGCTGTCGGATCCTGTCCGCCTGTATGACCAAAGTTCTGACTATTCCCGTCAGTCGGATCCGTCCCGGCTTCCTGGTTTGCCCCTGAAGTCAGATTTTCTCCGGATCCCTGACTTTTTCCTGCTCCATCCTCTGTCCCGGCTCCTTGATCTGTACCAGATATCGGATTCTTTCCGTCATCTGAATGGGTTCCTTCTGTCCGCCCTGTGTCTGCTCCCGGATCCTCCCCTGTTACCTGCCCGGTTTCTGGCCCCTGACCATCCCCGGCTCCTTCCGCCTGGTCTGTTCGGGATCCCTGACCGCTTCCGGCCGTCGGGTCTGCTCCGGTATCTTTGTTACCTCCGCCACTTCCGGACATCGTTTCTTTCCCGTTGCTTCCGCCACTTCCGGACACCGAATCTCTCCCGTTGTCTCCGACGCTTCCGGACACTGCATCCTTTCCTGCATTCCTGCCGCTCCCGGCCATCTCACCGATTCCGGAACTCTGACTGCCTCCGGCTGCCATCCGCTTTCTGATTTCCCCCGGTTCCCTGACCGGTCTCTGACCTTTGCTCCGACCCGGTTGTCTGACCGGACTCTGACCGGCCAGTTCCCTGTTCCTGAGCGACTGCTTCCGCAGACAGCGCCATAGATGACCCGGCAAACAGCATCAGCACAGACAACATCCACGCTGCTGCCTGTTTCCCCCTCTTTTTCACAGTAATATCCTCCCCCTCTCTTTTCTATATGTCCACAGTCTCGTAAGCAAGCCATACAGGTTCAAATCACACACTCCCCTGCCCTCTCCACAATTGAATGGTACCCAAAAGCCCTTCATCCATATGAACCCTTGCCCTCCAGCCAAGGCCTGCCAGCTTTCTCCCATCCAGCATGGCTTTGGTGGCAGTGGAATATCCCTTACTTTCCCTTTCTTCCGGCAATTCCCATATAACCCGGCTGCCGGAAATCTCCGCCAGCTTTTCTGCCAGATCTCTCAAGGTAATGTCCGATTCCTCATCCACGATATTATATGCCTCTCCAGGCTTCCCCATGGCCATGGTATAAAGGATCCCTGCTGCGGCATCCGTGACAAATGTATAAGAATATTTCTGGTTCCCCGCGCTTTTCAGCACAATGTCCTCTCCCATTGCCGCCTTTTTCATAAACTGGGAAATCGCCTTGGAGTCCGATGCCAGCATGGTCGGTCCATAGACCCGGCTCAGCCTGGGAATGACAAAATCAATGCCGGTTATCTCCTGATAAGCATTGCACAATGCCTCTCCCAGACGTTTGCTTTCCGGGTATCCGGCACGCAGGGTATTACAGTCAAGATAACCCAGATAGGACTCGTCAAATTTTTCCTGATCCCCTCTGTTTTCCCCATACACCTCCACAGAAGACAAAAAGCAGAACTGACGCATCTTATGGGAAATCCCATATTCCCAAAGATTTCTGGTTCCAAAGACATTGGACGCAATCGTCCCTACCGGATCCCCGGAATATAGCCGGGGGTGCGTATTGCTGGCCGCGTGAATCACGTAATCTACGTTCCCACATTCCGGTATCGGCTGATTGATGTCACAGGGAACATATTGGAAATATTCACTGTCCCAACAGGATTCCAAACGCTTCCTGGCTGTCTGTTCCTTCCTGCTGACTGCAATTACCCGGATACCCGGATGCCTCAGAAGCAGCTCTGTCAGACATTTTCCCACCATCCCGGAGGATCCTGAGATCAGGACCGTTTTCCCTTCCAGTTTCCGCCACAGACAGCTTTGCTGCGACCAATAGTTCAACTCCTCTTCATACATCGTCATACATTTTTTCCTTTCTCTGGAAATGACTGGCTCGTTCCCATCTGCGCCTCTCAATCTCTGACGGCCTGCTTCTGACAACCAGCCTTTGGCAGCCAGCTTCTGACAACCAGCTTCTGGCAGCCTGCTTCTGACAACCAGCTTCTGGCAGCCTACATCCCGCAACCAGCTTCTGGCAGTCTGCTTCTGACTGCCCCCTTCTGGCAGCCTACATCCGGCAATCCGCATCTGGCACCCTGCATGATACGGGCGCATTCTTCACGTCAGCATCAGACGCCCTGTATGCGCAATCTTCCAATCTTCCTTGTGGCATAGGAAATACAGGGTGGTCAGGCTCTCCCCCAGATAGCCGATATACCGGTCGGATCTTTCCCAGCCTCTGGGAACCGACAGCTCCTCCGTCCTCTGAAGGATCGGAAACAGCCAGCTGCAGAATCCACAAAAGATCTTCTTCCTGGCAACCAGCATATTATAATTATAGAAACAGGATTGGGAAAATATCTCCGGCAGCTTTTTTGCATATTCCGGATCCAGCTCCTCCAGAGCCGAAACCATCGCTTCCCAGTCACAATCTTTCACATAACGTCTGTGATGCTCCTCAATCGACGGATCATGGATCGTGGGATAGGGCAGGATGACATCAATGTCGCATGCCGCGATCCGCTGCAGGTCCTCCTGCGTGATATCCAGAATGCGCCGATAATGGAACAGGCCAAGATAATCACTTTCCTCTCCCTCACACCCTTTGTTTTTCCAAATCCAATACAAAGCGGTCAGCTCACTGTAATTCCCGTTTTTTTCTGATATATGATCCCCGGTATTATCCTTTTCCAAAGCAACCGAAAGCTCTGTCAGGGCAGCTCCTGCCTGCACCGGAAAAAGCCAGCTAAAAGAGGGACATGGATTCCTTAGCACAACATCCTTGTGGAATCTGGTCATATAAACTCTCAGGGAAAGCTCTCCCCCCGCTGCCCCTTTTTGACCTGTTGGGAAATCATGAAGAGAGGGGTATTCCCCTGTGGCCTTATAATACCTTTCCATCAGAGCTGCTTCCCTGCGGGAATCTATGCACACATAATCTTTCCAGTTCCTTTCCTCCAGACCTTTCCGGATCGCCGGATGATGGTTTTCCGGAACCGCAATCAGGATTTTTACCCCCTTTTCGGATAATTCCTCCAGGGCAATCACCGGAATGCGGTCAATCTCTGCAGGATTTCCTTCCTTTTTACTGACAAGAAATGCGATGATCCTGCAATCCTTATATAAAAATTTTATCGCGGTATAGACACTTACGGCCACCATACCGGCGCCATAGATTGCCAGGGATTTCATTTCATCCAGTCCTCTCTTTCCATATTGAGAAGCGCCTTAAACACCTCCAGATCATCTATGGTAGTGATCTTCACATTTTTCTCCGTCCCTCTGGAAAAATACACCCGCTCCCCAAGGCGGAGCATTAAGGTATTAATATATACCTCGCCCCGGATTCCCCTCCGCGCCGCCTCCTCATATGCCCACAAGGCCTTCCCATACCGATAAGCCTGAGGCGTCTGGACACGCATGATCTCCTGACGACCGATATTCTCATCCCCCGATATTCCGTCCTCTGTCCTTACAATCGTCTCCTGACATCGGACCGCACTTAGGCCGGAACCCTTTTTCTGACATACCGCAATTGCGTCACAGATGACTTCCGGTGTGATAAACGGGCGGATTCCGTCATGGACAATCACCACATCCTCCTCCTGGCAGATATCCCTCAAGGCCTCCATCCCCTTCTGGGTAGACTCCTGCCCGTCACTGCCTCCGCTTACCACCCATTTCAGTTTTGTGATCTGATACTGCCTCGCATAAGCCCTCAGAACCTCATGCCATCCCTCCAGACACACTACCAGAATCCCGTCAATATCCGGATGCTGCTGAAAATTCTCCAGGGTGTAAATGATCAGCGGCTTTTCATACACGTTCATAAACTGTTTCGGCACATCCTGCTGCGTCCTGCTTCCACAGCCCCCTGCCAAAATCAAGGCTATATTCATCTCTGTCACTTCCTGCGCTTTCTGTCTGTGTTGCTGTCCCGGTTTCTTTTTATACTTTCCGCTGCGTGCTGTCTCTGCCTCTTCCTATCCTGACCGGATGATGCACTAACCTCTCTTTTCCACGGATTCCTCCGGATGCTTCATCCGGTACAAGGCCTTGAACATCTCCACATCCTCTACGGTATTAATCTTCATATTCAGGCTGGAACCCTTGGAAAAATACACCTTTTCCCCCAGATTCGTCAAAAGAGAACTGTTGTCCCAGGCACCCAGGCAGTTCTTTTCAATGGCCCGGTTATGTACATCCCAGATCAGTTCAAAGTCAAACGACTGAGGGGTCTGGACTTTCATAATCTCATACCGGTTAATACTCTTATAGCCTTCCTGTCCGTCCCAGGAATGCATGATTGTGTCCATAATATAGGTAGCCGCCACCCCCATGCCTTTTTTCCTGCACATCTGCATGCTCCTGGTTATGATCTTCTCCGACACCATGGGACGGATGGCATCATGGATGACCACCATATCCCCTCTGCCCATCCGACCGCGAAGAAGCATCAGCCCCCGGTATGTAGATTCCTGGGCATCCTTCCCACCGGGAATGATCTCCTTTAATTTTGTAATGTTAAACTGACTTCCGTAAACCCGCACCATCTCCTGCCATCCATCTACACAGGTAACGATGATCTCATCAATATCCGGATGGTTCTGGAAGATCTCCAACGTGTAGACGATAATGGGGCGGTTGTTCACATTGACAAATTGTTTCGGTATGTTCATCTGGAAGCGGGGGTCTATGCCTCCGGCCAGGATCAATGCTGTGTTCATGTCTTGGGTTCTCCTTGCATCATTGCCTGTCATAATATAAAAAATCCTGATATCAAATATCAAAATATGTACTCTGCTTTGGGTATGCCTCTACCCTTCCACAAAATGCTTCTTCACATGCACAATCTTATAATCCTCCTCATGTCTCAAAAAATAAATCCCCATAAGCCGTTCCGCCAGAAAGCCAATATACCTTTTTTGATAGGTGCCAACTCTCACATCACAGTGCGCCTCACAGTACTCCAGGATAGGGAACAGCCATTCACAGTAATCATCCAGTATCTTCTTCCGGGCAATCACCATGTTATAGCCATAATAAAAATTTCCCTGTTCCAGTTCCCGCGCCGCCATTGCATATTCCGGCGCCAGGGTACGGACCGCCTCCATCATCACATCCCAGTCCCCTGCCACATGGTCATGGCCATAGACCTCCCTCACACTGGGGACATTTAAAATGGGAATTGTCAGCACCACATCAATATCCGAGTACACCAGCCGCTTCAGCATATCCTCATTCAGTTCAAAATGCCGCCTGTAATGGCCAAGTCCCGCATAGGCCGAAGTGTCATGCTTCCATATCCAGTATAATGCCGTCAGTTCACAGTACTGTCCGTTCTTATGAGAAATGTTATCCCCTTCATCATCCCTCAGGTCGCAGATCCGCTCCTCCGTCAGTGCCGCTCCCACCTGAATCGGAATCTCCCAGGAATACCGGGAAAGGTCCTCCGCAAGAGGTCTGTCTACATGACATTTGGCTGTATAGATGCTGACTGCATTTTCTTTCCTCTTTTTGCCCTCTGCCTCCGCGGGCATCTGTACCCGTTCCAGTTCTTCCTCCAGCGTCCGGTAGTCCTTCCCTCCGCCAAGACGGACGTGGCGGTAATAATTGCCCTGAATCATGCTCCACAGATCACTTTCAAAGGTCATGGGTAACAGATTCACGTATCCCCGTTTCTTCAGATTTTCACGAATTTCATTCAGATACTTTCCCATGACTGCCACGATAATCAAAGCATCTTTATGAATTCTGTCCTCCCCCTCATCCAGTCCGATCACAGGAAGTCCCAGCATCCTCTCCGGATTTCCGCTTTTGTCAGACACAAGGAAACCTTCGATATTAAGTTCGTAAGGTTCCCCCATAAGACATACCGCCGCCTCACAGGCCACAAGCCCGGCCCCATAGATCACAAGCCGACTGCTGTTCTTCCATTTCGCTACGGTATCTCTGGCATAATACACAGGGCGCATCTTCTTTCCTCCCACATCAAACAATCACAGCCGTTTAGATCTCATTCCCTTTGCGGCAAACCAGACTCTCTCTCCCTTACTTCCCGATAAAATGCTTCCTGACATGGACAATCTTGTATTCCTTTTCATGATATAAAAAATATACAGACATCAGATGCTCTGCCAGAAATCCGATATACCGTTCCTGATATCCGTCCCTCTCTTTGGCGCAATGCTCCTCACAGTAAGACAAAAGGGGAAACAGCCACTCACAGTACGGCTCCAGAATCTCCCTCTTCATAAGGAACATGTTATACCCATAGTAAAACCTTCCTGCCTCCATCTCCTTTGCCGCAGATAAATACTCCGGGCAAAGACTGCGGATCGCCTGAAACATCACATCCCAGTCCCCTGCCACGTGATCACGCCGGTATACCTCCCCCACACTGGGAACATCAAAAATCGGAATGGTCAGCACCACATCCACGTCTGAACAGGCCAGCTTCTTTAGATCTCCTTCCTCCAGCTCCAGATGCCTTCTGTAATGCCCCAGCCCCACATAGTCGGACTCATCGTTTTTCCAGATCCAATAGAGGGCTGTCAGTTCACAGTACTGCCGATTCTTATGAGAGATATGACCCCCTGTATTGTCACGGATTTCGCATATCTCCTTGTCCGTCAGCGCCGCCCCCACCTGAATCGGAATCTCCCAGAAATACCGGGAAATATCCTCCGAAAGAGGCCTGTCCACATGGCACATGGCTGTATAGATGCTTATCTTCTTATGGGTATCCTCCTCATATATATCCCTCAAAGCAGGAACGCAGGCTTCCTGAATCGCTTCCTCCAAAGTGATATAAGATTTCCCTTTAGACAACCGCTCCTCCCGGTAAAGATTGCCCCGAAGCAGCATCCACAGATCCCCCTCATAGGTAAGAGGGAGGATGTGATGATATCCATGACTGTGCAGGCTCTCTTCCATGGAATCCAGGTTCTTATCCACCGCGGCAATGATAATCAGGGCATCTTTCCCTAAGACAGCTTCCGCCTCCTCAAAATCAAGAACAGGGATTCCCGATACCTGGCCGGGATTTTTCCTTTTGTCTGATACCAGACAGCATTCTATGTGCAGTCCATAGGGCGGAACTGTAAGACAGTTCAAGACCCCTAAGGCCATGACTCCGGCACCGAATACGGCTGTCTGGCGGCTTTGCTTTAACTGGTTTACGATCTCTTTGGCGTAGTACATTGGTTTGTTTCTCCCACTCAATCCCGCTGATACATATCTCTGGTAAATACTTTATCCCTCACATCAGCCAGCTCCTCCGACCATCGGTTTGTGATAATAACATCAGACAACCGTTTGAATTCTTCCAGATCTCCAATTACCTTTGAACGAAAGAATTCCGCTTCTTTTAAAGATGGCTCATAGACAACCACTTCAATCCCTTTTGCCTTTAAACGCTTCATCACACCCTGAATGGAAGACTGACGGAAGTTATCCGAATTCGATTTCATGGTCAGCCGATATACTCCTGCCACAGTCGGATTTTTCCTGATAATCTGCTCCGCAATAAAGTCTTTCCTCGTCCGGTTAGAATCCACAATCGCCGCCATAATATTATTGGGGACATCCTCATAATTGGCCAGCAGCTGTTTGGTATCCTTCGGCAGGCAATATCCTCCATAACCAAAGGAAGGATTGTTGTAAAAATCCCCGATTCTCGGATCCAGACAGACTCCATCAATAATCTGTCTCGTATTCAAACCTTTTGTCTCCGCATACGTGTCCAGCTCATTAAAAAAGGACACTCTCATAGCCAGATAGGTATTGGCAAATAATTTGATGGCCTCTGCCTCGGCAGACCCTGTAAACAAAGTCGGAATCTCCTTCTTAACCGCCCCTTCCTGCAATAACGCCGCAAACTCCCGTGCGCGTAAGGAATCCTCTCCTACTATTATCCTGGATGGATGCAAATTGTCATACAGGGCCTTTCCCTCCCGCAGAAATTCCGGCGAAAAAATGATGTTTGCGGTATGATATTTCTTTCGGAGCATCTGCGTATAACCTACAGGAACTGTTGATTTGATAATCATTACCGCATTGGGCACTGATCTGCATACATCTTCCACAACATTTTCCACTGAGCTGGTATCAAAATAATTCTTTTTCGGATCATAATTGGTCGGTGTTGCTATAATGACATACTCTGCATTCCGAAATGCTTCTGTCCGGTCTGATGTCGCAGTCAGACAAAGTTCTTTGGTTGATAAATACTCCTGCAATTCTGGATCAATAATCGGACATTTTCTATGATTGATCATCTCCACCTTTTCGGAAATGATATCGAATGCGGCCACCTGATTGTGCTGTGCCAGAAGGACCGCATTCGATAGTCCGACGTAGCCGATGCCGGCGATTGCTATAGTTTTATTCATAATGGTTTCCTATTTAATTTAAGATATAAATCACAACTGCTCCTTTAAGACAGCAAAAACCGCTCTTTATGTTTCTGATAATACCGTTCCATTTCTGCATTCTGTTCGCCATACCCCAAATGTCCCGCCACTGCATTCTCAGCAATGACGATTACTCTGGCCTGCATCATACAAAACCCACACATCCACTCTTCATCTACACCCATGTTCCGATACTCCTGCACCGGAAATGTCCCCATTTTCATCCAGTTTTCTCTATGAAATAAGATAAATCCAATGCCGTGCCGAATCGGACAGATCGAATACTGGAATGGCCTTTCCTGCAGAACCTTCTGCATTCGATCCAGATTATTCATCTTAGGATTTCCTTCTCCCCACATGAAACGAGCTGCCTGTGGGCTCTTCCAAATTGTCAAGTCATGGTAAAAGCAGTCGGAATATTTTAATCTTCCAAACCTTTCTTCCCAAAGTTCCACCGAATGAAAGATCTCTAGCAAACGAACATATCCATAACCATGTACCGGTATCAACGGCGCCACAAATCCAACCGAATATCTGCTGTCTTCTTCCACCTTTAGATAAGTGGATTTGAGGGTTTCAAACACCCCTTCTGTCACGAAGATATCCTCATCCATTTTATAAATATATTCCCCTTCCGGATGCAACCAGACAGCCAGGTTCACAGCAAGAGAAACATTGTTCCTCTCTGTACTCAAATACGACCAGCCATATCTTTTACACAGTTCTTTTAACGTATTGCTGGTGAGACCACTGGTCACAATACAGATATCCATATCTTCCGGTGCATAAGCCCGAAGTCTGGGAAACACACTCTCCCATACAAATTCCTTATATCCCGCAAGAACCACCAACAGTTCGTTCTGCCCCTGCCTCCGGTCATCAAATTGATATCCAGCATTCAAATACGCTGACTGATTTCCCAAAGTGACAAAAGTCTCAAGATGTAAAAAATCCCATCCCGGCCGAAATCCCATGCCCACTAATTCCTCATAAATATCCTTATAGTAAATACTGGCAACAATGATAAAAGAGTGACGGCATCGATCTACCGCTTCCTCCTTTGACAGGATCTCCCGGCCCTGAAACATCTCTTCCCTTTTATCCGTTACAATAAATCCTGCCACCTCAGGCAGATATTCCCTAATCTCTCTTTCTCTATTGAAATAAGACCCTCCTGTGCCCCAAATATAGACTTTCTGTTTCTGAATCTGCTCATACAAATGACCGTTAAAAAGCAGTTCCTGTCCTAATATATAGTTTTCTTTTCCATACCCCATAGACACAAGGGAAGATATCACATCGTCCTGCGCTTCCTTACAGATTATTACCACAAGATCGTTTTTATCTTCCTTTACCAGCTTTTCCGGAGAATAGATTCTCTCTTTTGGGACACAGATCAAATCCTTTTCCTGAAAAGAATCATCCACATAATATAAAAAATCTGAAAACGAATACAGTCCCTCCAGATCACACTGTAACCTTCCTACTCCCCATATGACGATTCTCTTCCCCTTTATCTTCTCATATATATCTGTCATATCCCCTCCTTGCCCGAAAGCGTGTCTGAACCTCCATTCCCACCAAAGTATGTCCCTCTTTGCAGTATCTTTGTTCATCAGGCTATTTTAATGGCAAAATATCCCCTTCCCGCAAAATGTTTGTTCCCCGGATCCTCATGATTGGCGGAGAAAGCCAGATTTGCCTGTCAGGTATCCCCAAATCCATTAGCTGAACACGGATCTCATAAAAATATTTTCTATTTGCAATCAAAACTATGGTTTCCGGATCCACTTTTAGTTCCATCGGAGGAATAACCTGGATCCCCATATAGTTCTGATTCCATTTGTGTTCATCATTATCGCTTAAGCATACAATCTCATTCCTGTTAAGCCTCAATAACAGACTTGTGATCCCCGAGCCGTTATCTCCGCATCCAAAAATGATGACTTTCGGCCAATCAAGTACTTTTTGGATTCCATTTCTCAAAAGATTATCCTTTTTCGTCTCAATACTTCTATACTCCTCCTCAAACTTTTCCAGGCTTTCCATGAGCCATGTAAGTTCCCTAAATTGACCTGACAGTTCACACAGTTCCCAAAAATCATCCCTATTCGTAATCCCATTCATCAAATAATCTCTATACCGGTTAACATCTCTGAGAATCTCTGCCTCACATTCAGAAATCCTGGGAACTCTTTCATAAGAGGAAAGGAAACGTTCCATAGCCCTGATGTAGTTCACTCCCCAAAAAGTACGATATAAATCCGGGTTCTTTCGAATCATATCGGTTATGTATTCCACCTCATCGATTTCAAATCGGACGGTGTTGACTTGATGAGAAGAGGCTCCTTGATTATCCCTTCGGTAATAATACAAGTAATCATCGATATACAATGCCTTTGTGGCATACATAAACGCCTGCAGGATAAACCCTGTATCCTGAAATGATGCTCCATCCGTTTCATTCAGACGAATCCTATTTTTTCGGATAAAATCAGTACGATAAATCCCGCGGCATATAAATATTTCCCGAATATACTGCCTTGGACATTCCTGGGGATTAAAAACAGTTCCCGCCCCGCAGTATTTTTCATCATTTACCGGAATCATCTGTCTTCCTACCCGGGGATAATCCATAAAACATACATAATTACCTTTCACCCAGTCCAATTCATATGGTTCCGCATACCCCAGCAGGATCTCAAACATATTAAGCGCAATATAATCATCCGATTCCACAAAGCCGATGTACTCCCCCCGCGCTTCTGCCAGACCTAAATTATACTGATAGCCTACACTTTTTCTGGCTGACCGGATGATCCTTACACGGCTGTCCCGGCTGGCATACGCCTCCAATATCTCCAACGATCCATCTGTGGAACCCGCATCAACAGGAAGGATCTCAATATCCTTTAAGGTCTGTCCCACGACACTGTCCATACATTCCCTGAGATAAGCGGCAGAGTTTAAGATCGGCATAATAACTGAAATTTTAGGCATCCCTATATCTCCTTATTCTCATTACTCTCAAAAACTCTCAAAGCATTCTCTATGGTTTCCGCCATCGTATAATACTTATAATCTGCCTGTCTCCCTGCCAGCAGCAGATTAGGAAACTGCCTGGCAGTTTTCAGATATCTTCCATAAAGCTCCTCATTTTCCCTTTTCGGAATCGGGTAATAAGGCTCCAACTTAGCACTATAATCATACTGGCAAGGAAATTCCTTAACGATTGTTGTTTTCTCATGTTTCTGCCTGGTCATATATTTAAACTCTGTAATCCTGGTAAAATCATAATTATTGGGATAATTGACCACGCAGATCTCCTGGTAGAATTCTCTGTCATATGTCTCAAATACAAAATTTAACGACCGGTAAGGCAATTTCCCATAACGATAAGAAAAGGCTTCATCCAAAGGCGACGTAAGGATCAGTTTTCCTCCAAAGGCCTTGTCCATGAATTCGATCCTGAGATCCTCGTCTTTTAGCTTTATCAGCTCACGATAATCCGTGTTCAGCAATACGCGAATATTGGAATGATTTAACATCCTCTCAAACATTCTGGTATATCCTTCTTTCGGAATCCCCTGATAACTGTTTTGGAAATACCGGTCATCCCTTGAGATATAAAAGGGAATCCGTGCCATAGCAGCGCCTCCTACTTCTTTTGGCGTCATCCCCCACTGCTTTTCCGTATAATGGAGAAAAACATACTCGTAAATATAATTCGCAAGATACCTCAGATCAGAATCTTTTTGATTCTGCAGCTCCATGATCGGAACCTTCGTGTTGATCTCATATTTGTCTAAAAGCTTTCTTTCCAGTACTTCCGCATAGGTTTTCGGAAAAACCTTATACAGAGATTCCAGGTTAAAAGGGATCGGGACTTTCTTCCCCTCCACAACCCCCAGAACTCTGTGATGGTAGATCAAAAAGTCTGTAAAGCGGTTCACATAATCCCATACCTCTTTGTTATCCGTATTAAAAATATGGGGGCCATATTTATGTACTAATATCCCATGGGAATCATAGCAATCGTAACAGGTCCCTCCGATATGCTGTTTCTTCTCTATGATTAAAACTTTTCTGCCCTGGGCAGCGATCCTCTCCGCCAACACACACCCTGTGAGTCCCGCTCCCACAATGATATCATCAAACATCCCTTTTCACCCTCTATCCGTCTTCCGCAAGCAAATGCAGAAATTCTTCTCTCACAATATAGTAATCCTTATATTCCTTCTGTTCTAAAAGACTTGTTATTTCCTTCTGATACGTTTCTCCCACGGTCACAAATATGAAAGTTTCCTGTTCCGTCGGAAAGTCCTTCAGCGATATGACCGGAATTCCCTGTATCTCTAATTTATTGCTTCCATATCCAGAAACGACTATATGATCTACTTTCCCTATCAAGTCCTTATTTTCTAAGAAAGCCAAAAAAGCATGCCCTAATTTTCCAGCTCCATAGATTGCTAATCTCTTTATCTTATTTATCCTTTGCAGCAAAAAATCCTCATATGATTTCCTGTTGAACAAGATCAAACGCAGTGGTCGAATCACATATCCCTGCCCCTCCATTTTCCTTTCCACTATATGATTGATCTGGACTAACAGCTCTAAAATTTCAAGACTGTCCGGAGAAATATTCTTATAAATAATATCTGCATATTCATACTCCAAACGGCACATGGTGTTCTTAAATAAATGATTTAAATGATTCTCTTGAGCAAAACTCAGGTTATCCATCAATCCTTTTAACAGATCAATTGTTTTTCTCTCGCTAAACCGCTCGCTTGCAACAGGTACCCGGTAATAATATAAACAGGTATCTACTTTCACAATCCTTCCTGCCTGATATAAAGCCTTTACTAAAAAAGGCGGATCTTCGAAACGTTGATAGGAAGGAAATTCCAGTTTATTTTCTACAATTAATTTTTTTGAAAACAAATAGCAAGTAAATGCATAATCCATTTGGTAAGCCAAATATTCAAATACATCATTCTCTGCTCTTTCCCGCAGCAAAGGCTCTGTGTCCATAAACTTTCCATTGGCGCACCATCGTGAACTCATGCAAGCCATCACTTTTTGAGTTTCACATGCATGATACATCTTCATTAAGGCATCTTGATCCTGATAATAATCATCTGCATCCAGAAAGGCTATGTAGTTTCCCCGGGCCCTTTTGAGGCCCAGATTCCTGGCCGGGCCAGGGCCTTGATTTTTCTGGCGCAGCAGGATGATTCTTTTGTCTTCTGATGATAGGGCACTGATAATCTGCAAGGACGCATCGTTCGAGCCGTCATCTACACAAATGATCTCTATTTCTTTCAGAGTCTGAAAAAGAACACTTTTTACACACTGTTCTATATATTTTCCGCAATTATATACTGGTATTATGATCGATATCTTGATAGCGTCTGTCATCATACTTCATACAAAATATCTTCTAATGAGATAACAGGACAATCAACTTTTTCACACAGCATATCTTTAATATCATCAAAAAATGTGATAGCTGTAACAATCACTGCATCCACCTTTTCAAATGAATCGTCTACAGAGATAACATCCACTGTTGAAAAAATCTTATCTGCATGTTTATCAATACCATAGGCCACCTCTATTCCAGTATCTTTCAATTCCTCAATCAACGTCTCGCCGGCATAGCTCATACCATAGACAGCGATCCTCATGAAACCATTCTTCTCAAAATAAGCCGCGAGATTCTTTCCTTCCTGCTTCACCTTCACCCACTGGTTCATCATAAGAAAAAGGGATAAATGCTTATCTGAATACTCTGTTGCCGTATTCAGTTTTTTCTGCATAACTCTTTTCGTTCCTATCATTCCTGCGACAGCTCCGCCTAATAATGATAAAATTCCAATCACTGTTTTTTTCATCTTTTAATCTCCTATATCATTTCATTTTTCATAGAATAACCTATACCACTCTGCAAATTTCCTAAGTCCCATTCTCAGCGGCGTAGAAGGTTTAAATCCAAAATCACGGTTTAGTCCGCTGATATCTGCATAAGTAATCATTACATCTCCCGGCTGCATAGCAACAAGTTCCTTATGAGACTCAAAATCAAAATTCTCCGGCAAAATCTTTGCCCTGACCAATTCCTGCTGCAAAATATCCACAAACTCAAGAAGGCTCACTGGCTCATTATTGCCGATATTATAAATAGCATAAGGCGCTATGGGCAGCCCATCCTCTCCCGTCCTCCGTTCCGGCGCCCCCTGCATCACCTTAGCAATCCCCTCCACAACATCATCTATATAGGTAAAATCGCGTTTGCAGTTTCCATAATTGAAAATCTGAATCTTCTGATCCTCCCGCAATTTCCTAGTAAAATTAAAATACGCCATATCCGGTCTTCCAGCCGGCCCGTAAACTGTAAAAAATCGCAGTCCTGTTGCAGGTATGTTATAAAGCTTGCTGTATGCATGTGCCAATAACTCATCCGACTTTTTTGTTGCCGCGTAAAGGGATACCGGATCGTCCACCTTATCCTCAACACAATAGGGAACCTTTTTATTACTTCCATATACACTGGAAGAAGACGCATATACCAGATGCTCCACACCTTTTCCACTCTCGTCATACGAATGACGGCAGGCCTCCAGGATGTTATAAAAGCCTTTCAGATTCGATTCTATATAGGCATCTGGATTCACAATAGAATAACGAACTCCTGCCTGTGCTGCCAGATTTACTACCACATCCGGTTGATAAATAGAAAACAGAACCTCAACCACTGCCTTATCTGCAATATCAGCTTTTATGAACTTAAACTTCCCTGACACCAAACTTAATTGCTCCTGAATCTTCTGAAGGCGATATTCTTTAAGAGATACATCATAGTAGTCATTCATATTGTCGATACCAATGATGTTAATATCCTCTATATCCCTTAATAATGTCTCAACAAGATTTGCACCGATAAATCCAGCCGCACCCGTTACAATTATGCTTTTTCCTCTTAAGTCAATATCTCTCATTTACTATTCTCCACCATATATTCATACAGACGCAGCAATTTTTTTACCGCAACTTCCGGTTTCAGCTTATCGATTCTTTTTCCCGCCTGTATCCCCATCTGCACCCTATATTCAGATGTCAAGGACACAGCCATCTTCATTTTCTCATACAGATCCTCGGAATTCCCAATTTCACACAAAAAACCATCCTTTCCATGAGTAATCAGCTGTTCAAAACTTGCTCCCTCCGTGCCGACTACTACTTTTTGAAAATACATTGCTTCAATGCAGGCGTTGGGCAGATTATCCATCAGAGACGGCAGTACCACAAAATCAGCATCCCTAATAATGGGATACAACTGCTTATGAGGCAGTGCACTCCATATAATAATCCTGTGAGCCATGTTTCCTGCCTTTCTCTTTAATATATTGGCAGAACTATCCCCATCTATGTCGCACACATCCCCCACAAACACAAAATAGTATCCCTCATTCTCCCGCAAAAACTTTTCCAATATATCCGCAATAATCAAAATACCCTTTTCCGCATATAAGCTTCCAAAAAACAGTACATACTTCTTGTCCTTTAAGTATTCCTCTACATAAGTATTGTCATATTCCTGCACATCATTTACAAAGGGCGTTTCGATCACATGAACCTTCCTTCTGCAATCCCTCCCAAAAGCCTGGGCGGTAATACTGCAAGGGGCAAATACAACATTACATCGGCGGGCAGACCACCTCTCTATAAAAGACATTGCTTTGACCTTTGCCGGCGAAAATGTCTGGAATGTGCTGAAATACGTCTTTGCATAAGAAGACAATCTCAATACAGCCGGAACACTTCCTCTATAAAACAGGGCACTTCCCTCAAGAGAAGTAAACTGTATGATATCCACCGGCTGCTTTTTTATGATTTCAGATACTTTGCGATTAAGAATATAACTCTTCCTTAACGCATTCACTGTATAACACAATGCCTGTGAACGATAATCTGTGTACTCGGTCTTCACCGTCCAAAAACGAATCCCCTGCTCACTCCTGCTGCCGTCCCTTCTTCCCGGCGACAAAATAACAGGTTCATGTCCCATTTGAACTAATGCTAAGGACACTCGATAAAGATAATTAGGGAAACCCGTAGTCGGCATTCCTCTCTCCGGGTAATCGGTTGCTACATAAAGTATTCTCATCTCTGTTTTCTCCAATATTAAAAAAGTTCTTTTTTAGTCATTCACAATCAATTTTCCCCATCTTCCCATCACATTCTCCAATCCATACATAGCAGCTCTCCTTAAAGACCGCTCCTTATATATTTCATAAAGTTTCTCATCATCTAAAACCTTAAGCAGTGCCTCACCCAAAAGAATTTCCTTATCAGAAAGTTCCTCCCCAAATGATACCTTCCCCGTTATAAACGGCGTTCCAATACCATAAGGACCATACTTGATTTCATTATCTACAGATTCATAATTCTTTAATCCTATGATCTGTCCGCATGCCCCAGGACAATCTGTGGTAACAACTGGGAGACCATGAGCCATGGCCTCAACCATACTATTTGGAAATCCCTCCGCCATAGAAGCCATCACGAACACTCTGCTATGTTTCAGGTAATACCCCGTTTCACTTGTAAATCCAATAAAAAAAACAGAATCATCAACTTCATACTTTTCACATAAACGTTGTAAATACTTTCTATTAGGTCCCACTCCCAAAATAAGTAATGTAGCCTCCGGTTGATGAGATTTTACATAAGAAAAAGCACGAATAATCCGTTCCTGCTGCTTGACCGGCTCCAATCTCCCAACGCAGATCACCGCTTTCTCTCCATAGACCCACTCGCGCTCTGTCTCTATTTCCTCCGCTTTCATCGCCGGATTAGGAATCTCAATCAATTTTTTACGTGCAATACCATAATTTTTACACATATCCTCTTTTCCATAACGGCTCATCACAACTACCCTGTCAGCTAGGCTGTAAAGAGAACGAACCATATTTTTATTAAATAAAATTCCTTCCAGATCATTCCTCTTAGAAAGAATAGTACAGATTCTGGTTATTACCCTCTCCCTTCCCCGCGATAAAACATTAATATAATTACACTCCTCCATGAAACTTATACAGACATCAATATGGTATTTCCATTTCCATCTGCGCATCAGGCAAGATGACCATAATAATCTAAAAAGAACTTGGACATTACCATATATCACATTTTCTTCACACCTTTTTATGCCTGTATATATGATCTGACCCTTCACAGGATAAGCCTGCCCGATAGATGATTCTAGCAAAAAATAAAATACTTTCTCTCCCTTTTCACAATAATAATCCCCAATAATTTGGGCTACCCGCTGTGCGCCGCCACCTCCCAGTTCCGGAATCAGTATGGCAATATTCATATTTCGTCTGCCTCCACCATAAACAAAAATTTAAAGATTATTCATGTACCATTCTATCGCTTCCTTAATTCCCCTCTCAAAGCTCCACTCCGCCTCATACCCCAAAAGCTCCCTCGCCTTTGAAATATCTGCATTGCTGTGCTTAATATCCCCTTTTCTTTCCGGCCCAAAAGCAGGCTCTATGTCCCTGCCAAGAGCCTTTGCTAATTCATGGTAAATATCGATCAGAAACTCCCTTCCCCCATAAGCAATATTAAACGCCTGTCCAGCCCCTTCACAAGAAGCCTTACACGCTTTTAAATTAGCCTCAATCACATTCTCTATGTAGGTAAAGTCCCTGCTCTGCTTTCCGTCCCCGTAAATCACCGGCTGTTCACCATTCAGCAGCTGCTTAATAAATTTCGGGATTACCGCCGCATACGCGCCCTCTGGATTCTGCCTTCTGCCAAACACATTGAAATAGCGCAGTCCATACGTCTCCAATCCATACAACCTGTAATACAGTTTTCCATACTCCTCACATACCCTTTTCGTCAGAGCGTAGGGCGACAAAAGCTCCCCCTCTGTTCCCTCCCTTTTCGGAAGCTGCGGGTGATCCCCATACACAGAAGAACTGGACGCATAGACAAACCTTCTTACACCCTTTTGCCGCGCCGCCTCCATCATATTCAGCGTCCCTCTGATATTTACCTCCTCATAAAACAACGGCATCTCAATACTTCTTGGAACACTTCCCCAGGCAGCCTGATTCAGCACATAGGAGACTCCTTCACAGGCCTTCAAACACGTATCCATATCTCTGATATCCCCTTTCACAAACTCATAAAGAGGATGATCCAGAAACAGATCCACATTCTCCTGCTTTCCTGTAGAAAGATCATCCAGACACCGCACCCTGTATCCCAGATTCAAGATCGCCTCACATAAATTAGAACCAATAAACCCCGCTCCCCCTGTCACCAAAAAAACATCATTTTTATTAAATTTCAAATTTTCATAAGACATATCTCCATGCTCGCTTTCCCTGCTATAATCTCCAGTAAAGATATCCCGCCTGTTCATACTCCTTCTTATCAAACAATCCCTTTATATCCAATAAGACCTTTTTCTGCCCTGATCCCTCTCCGTACAACAGATCCAGATCTTCCCTCTTTATTTCCTTAAATACATCATGTCCCACCGCCAAAATAACCGCGTCCATATGATTCATACATTCTTTACTCTGTAATATAACCCCATACTCCCTTTCTGTCTCTTTCCCATCTGCTATGGGATCACAAATAACCGGATCAATCTCATATTCTCTCAATTCCTTCACAATATCAATCACACGGGTATTTCTCGTATCAGGACAATTCTCCTTAAAAGTAAATCCCAATATGGCAACCCTGGCATTCCTCACACCAGCACCAACTTTTATCAGGCTTTTAATCAGATTTTCCGCCACATACCTTCCCATATCATCATTGATACGCCTGCCCGACAAGATAATCTGGCTGTGATATCCCAGCTTCTCCGCCTGATATGTCAGGTAATAAGGGTCCACCCCGATACAGTGCCCTCCTACAAGCCCAGGCTGAAACCTTAAAAAATTCCATTTGGTCCCCGCCGCCTCAAGAACAGACTTTGTATCAATCCCCATCTTATGAAAAATAATAGAAAGCTCATTCATAAAAGCAATATTAATATCCCTCTGGCTGTTCTCAATCACTTTTGCAGCCTCCGCTACTTTTATGCTCTCCGCTTTATGTACTCCCGCCTTCACCACCAACTCATAAACCTTGGCAATGATCTTTAGAGTCTCACTGTCCATACCAGAGACAATCTTTGTAATAGACTCCAGGCGATGAACCTTATCCCCAGGATTGATCCTCTCAGGCGAATACCCTATCTTAAAATCCGATCCACAGACCAGACCGGATTCCCTTTCCAAAATCGGTACACAGATCTCCTCCGTCACCCCCGGATATACCGTTGACTCATACACAACCACAGAGCCCTTCACAAGATTCCTTCCCAATATACGGCTTGCGCCTTCCACCGGCGACAGATTAGGCGTATGATCCGGATTCACCGGAGTGGGAACCGCTACAATATGGAACCTTGCCTCCCGCAGCTTCCTCTCATCCGATGTAAAATCCACACTGCACCCTTTAATCCTATGGTCTCCTACCTCCTTTGTAGGGTCAATTCCCAGGCAGTAACTCCCTATCTTCTCTTCATTAATATCGAATCCTATGACCTTCAATTTTTCAGAAAAAGCAACCGCAATGGGCATTCCTACATACCCCATTCCAATGACGCTCAGTTTACACTCTTTACTTATCAGCTTGTCATATAAATTTTTCATCATTCCATTCCCGCTTTAAAATCTCACATGTAATCGGAGTATTTCTTCTCTGAGCCCTAAAATAGTTAGCCGGCACGGCAAATCCCTTTTTTTCCCTATATAAAAGCTCTTTCGGTATTACATCCTCATATGATTTCTTTAAAATCCTTTTTAACATATCAGCACTGCAGCACTCCTCCTCACTTAGAGAAAAAGCAAACTCCATTAACCTTCTTCCCAAAAAAGGAACTCTCGCCTCAAGAGAATTCGCCATGCTGACCCGGTCCACCTTTGTCAATATATCCCCAGGCAAATACGTTTTAAAATCCAAATACCTTGCTCTGGTAATCGGAGGAAGCTCCCTTCTGTAATATTTCCTTAAATGCCACCAGACATCATAATCTTTTCCAATTCCCCACTTTTTTCTATAGGATTCCACATCCCCTTTATCTGACATATGTATATACGGAATATAATGATCCAAACCCGTATGTACATATCTCCTTAATATCACTTCCGGCAAAATGCCATCCAGCCCTGTCCGTCTGGATAATTTACCAAGGATTTCACTGTCTATCTTTTTCCCCTTCAAAGATTCCACATAGGACCGGTAACGATGATAACCGCCAAACAATTCATCCCCTCCGTCCCCGGTCAGAACAACCGTTACATCCCTTCTGGCAAGCTCCGATACAAGATAAGAAGGATACGCAGATGTATCCGCAAAAGGCTCATCATACCAATCCCTCAGTCTTCCCTTAATCCCCTCAATATCCTTATACTCCAGGATTTTTTTACTACAATTCAAACCATACTTTGCGGTCATAATATCCGCATATCCGGACTCATCATACGGTTTCTCTTTAAACCCGATTGTATAAGTGTGTATATCCGGACTGTACTGATTACACTCATAACTGATAATGCTGGAATCAACACCCCCGCTCAAAAAACATCCCACAGGAACATCCGCTATAAGCTGCTGACGGACAGAATCCGACAACAGACTCCTCAACTCTTCACACAGTACTTCTTCCTTTCTGCGTCTTCCTTTTGCCGTATTCACATGAAGCTTCCAATACTTATGGATACCCTTTATATTTCTGTTCTTCAAATCATAAACCAGAACATGGGCCGGCAGAAGCTTATAGCAGTCCATATACATGGTTTTAGGCTCCGGTATATACTGATAAAACAAATAGTCATATAAAGCCGTATAATCCATCCTCCATGCCACATCTCCGCACGCTTTTTCAAGAGCCTTTATCTCAGAAGCAAAAGCGAACCGACCATTATTGCAGTAATAATACAGAGGCTTTATCCCCGCCCGGTCCCTGTACAGCTTTAACTCCATGGTTCTTCTGTCATAGATTGCAATCGCAAACATCCCGTCAATCTTATCTATAAATCCATCGCCATACTCCATATAAGCATTGAGAATCACCTCCGTATCCCCGCTGGAGCGAAAACGATATTTCTTTTCCAGTTCTCTTTTCAGGGAAGTATAGCCGTAGATCTCGCCGTTATATACAATCGTCACATTCCCATCCATGCTTGTCATTGGCTGCATGCCATTTTCTGACAAATCCATAATTGCCAGCCGGGCAAACGCCAGGGTACAGTCCTGAAATTCCTCCGTCCGGCATGCGTCAGGCCCCCGGTGACGAATACTCTCTATTCCCTTTTTATAGTCCCAATTTCTATTATTGCCGCCTAATATTCCGCACATTTTCTGTCCGCATACTGTGTATGCTTATCCCCTCTTTAATTGGTTTTTCCTTAAAGCACTGCTTCTAATTAATGTATAAATACATTCCATAAAAAACACTTTCAATATGATATAAAAATTCGCCACAGACATATTTTCCTTAAATTTATAGTAAGCGTTAAGTAATGTATCTCTTCTTCTCACGCTTAAATCCATGAACACGCCCAGCCTCTTTTCCATACATAATTCCAGATCAACAAAATATTTCCACATAATAAAAGAATTATTATTATTCGCTGACACAGAAGCCGCGTTTGTACCATTCTTCCTGACCACTTTTCTGTATACACTCATATCCTCATCAATATAACCAAAAGTTCCTTTTGATAAAAGAATACAATATACGGTCTGATCCCCCACTAAATTATGTATACGATAAAAAAAATTATATCTTCCATTCTTTTCTTTAAATATATTTCTATACATAAATGTTCCTGTATGTCCCGGCAATGTTCCGCTCTGAAAATCTTTAAGCGTATATCCTTCTTTAGAATCATAGATAGTTCTATAATCAATCCGCAGACTATTGCCATATTCCCCTACGACATGACATTTATGAAAAACTCCCATTGAACCCGGATGAGTATCTAAGTACTGTACCTGCTTTTCAAGCTTAAGATCATCCGTCCAATAATCATCTCCTTCTAAAGTGCAGATATACTTACCTTTTGCCTTTGTCATAATATAATATGCGTTCTTTGTCGCACCTACATTTTTATTTCTTAAAATTAAATGAATTCTATTTCCATATCTTCTTTTGTATTCCAGTAAAACCTCTCTTGTCCCATCTGTTGAGCAATCATCTGACACAAGAATTTCTGTTCTGAATGATGTTTTTTGCATTAAGATACTGTCTAAAGCCTTAGAAATATACTTCTTATGCTGGTAGGTAATAACCAAAATACTGAGAACTATATCTTCCATTTACCTTCCTCTTTTTAACACTTATTTTTATCTGTTTTCTCATACCCACACAATGTAATTGTGAATATAATCATCCAGCGTTTCTGAACAATTTAACAGAGTAGAAGAACACTGCCTTCGCAGTATCCGCTGGTCAAAATGCAAGTCCAATGCTCTTTTCACACAACCATAAACAGGCATTTCCATTGCGTCCAATGTTCTGCTCAAAACTATTTCTTCCTCAATCGGTATAGAAAGCATGCTCAAGATCCTTCTTCCCTTCTCCGCGATGATCTCCTCCGAAGGATGAAAGGGTTCATAAAACAACAATTTCTCATGATAATTTCTTTCTATATAATCCGAAATACGAATATCACATTTTTCTTCCCGGCTCTTTAGTTTTTCCATTTGCGTACAGAAATTATTCAGTATAGATTGTTCATCCCATATATCGTCATTAAGAATGGACCCCTTTATTTCTTCAACACTTCGTCCATTCTTATAACATTCGTCAATATACTGGTCTCTCTTCCCGATACTTTCGGCTGAAACCCTAAGCCTCTGCCCGCTTATCGGATCGTAACCGTTCATATCTACCGCATGTTTCTGCAAATGCCTTTTTATCTGCTCATCATCAGGGAAATAGCTCTGCATAAAAAACAAATTGCATCCATATAAATTTGGAATCACAATCTTTATTGCATCAGGTTTCAATCGTTTCATCAATGATTCTGCGCCAGGCATTTTAAAATCATTCTCTTCTCTGATATCCTGCGTTAAAAATAGATCGCAGCTTTTCAACTCCATGTCTGAAGGAGCTTTTCCTTCCCCCACATAATAATAGCGAATGAAATATCGTTTGGAAAAATAATAATTCAATCGCAAATATTCACACAGCTTTTCCATATGGCAATTTCCATAAACAATTGCCAGTTTTGACTTTTCATAAAGCTCGCTATGGATAAAATCCAAAAATTCATTCAAACCATTTTCAATCAGTGTGTCACGAATTTCCAAAAATGTCTGATAGGCAGCTGCAATTACTGTATAGCACTCCTTTAATTCATCTATTTTTTCATCCAGGGAATAAACATATTTATTATGAAAATATCTATGATTTCTTTTATCAATGCAATAACTAATTCCATTTGGATTACTAATACGACAATAAAATTTTTCTCCTTCCAAACCTGTCCCATACAGTACAATCTTCTTCATAAACTTCTGTTTCCTTTTTTCGTCCCACATTTGTTTCTCAGTCATTTTTTATAGTGTTCCAAATACATTCACCCAAGGATTCTTTGTTTTGTCCTTTTTCCGTTTTACTATTTTCTAATGATATAAAAAGCCTCAGATAGTTTTGTTCTTCAGTAAAAATCATTCTCCCTGTCTCCAAATGGATCTTCCATTCATCTTTAATTTTGGGCGGCACTACTTTTATCCACTCTATCATTTCAGTATACTTATTAATACGCAATACATAGTTTGCTGTCCGGTTTGCAAACCAAATATATTGTTTATCCTCCGTATAACCCCAATATTTTGACCATCCTGATTCATGATATTCCAAATCCTTCGGATACTGATCATGTTCCTTAACTTCATAACTCTGTAAATCAATAATCAATATTTTCCCAGATAAAGCAGGAAGCAAAAATATCTTATGATCCGTTACAGCAATCCTACTGAATGATAGCTCTCTATCACTACAATGATAAATTCTTTCAATCCCATCTAAAGTGCCATCCCACGCATACAAATCTTTATTCATAGAAAGTATGTAAAATATATCATTACTAAAAACAATATATTCGATATCTGATAATTCATAAGGAATATCAATAGACTCGTAGTTGAGATCCTTAAAGTTCATCCTTATGGCCTTATTTCTGTTCCTTTCAAACAAATACACCCAGTTATTACATTGAACAGAACACCATAACTGCATTTTTCCCTTTCTATTTATTTTAAAATCTTCATTTGAATAGTTCCATGGATACACCGCATATTTCTTTTCCTGAAGGTCAAATTCAATCCTGGTCAAACCATTTCTTGGGAAAATAAATAACTTTTCATTATATAAATAGATACCAGCAAAACATTGGCATTCAATCATTTCAACTGTTGGCAACGGATACTCATAATACTTATTCTGTTCAGTATTATATTCATGTATATACGTTCCATATTGATCGACCCAATAAATGCTTGATTTATCCGCAAACATATTGTCTATTACCGGATGATTTATCCATCCATTTAGATTTTCTAAATTAATATAGGAAGATTTCTTCGTATCAACATCTATATTCATAAAATATCCTTCTGTAGATACAAACCACACTTTATTCTTATTCAATATACAATTACTAAAGTTAACTTTTTTATCCTTCAAGTAATTTCCTCCTATATTCATAATTCCCTCCCCTACATTTTGGTCAGACAACAATTAATTATATCTATATATTTGCGTATAATACTGTTTCGCATATATTTGTCGCATAATGGCGAATTCCTAATTTATATTCCGGAACTAAGTTCAATATATATAGCGCTAATTCAATCACATCATATGGTTTATGATAAATACAGATTGCCAGCTTTGGTTTACACCGTAATATAGTATTTTTTGCTCCTTCTAGTGCTCTTAATTCGCTCCCTTCAATATCCATCTTAATATAGGTTACCTTTTCACTCCCTACCAAATCATCGATAGTCCTCCCATCAACAACCAGCGTCCCCTGCGATTTTATGCGAGAACCTTCCCTATCTTCATAAAAATTCAATTTCTCATTTTTATCCCATACAGCACACTCGGATATATCAACATTATGAATACCTTCTATTTCAAATTTATTACAGAGAATTCTATACATATGTGGTAAGGGTTCAAATACAAATATTTTTTTATAGTTTCCTTCTGTCCATGAAAGAAAATCCATGACTGTAGAGCCATCATAAGCTCCAGCATCAACATATACCTCTTGCTGTTCACAAGCAAAATAATCAAAATACTGCTTTCCTAATATCCCCCATAAAACTCCCATATGTTTTGGCTCCACAATTTTATTTTCGGGATATCCTCGTTGCAACAAAATGTCCACCATCTCTTTTCCATATTTTAAAGAACCAATAATAACTAAATCGTTCATTCCACATTTTTCTATCATTTCATCGACAGAAATAACCGGTATTCCTTCTACAATGCTCCCGTAATAGTTACTATCACAAAAACACTTTATAGATAATCCACAAAATTCTAATACTCTTTTATTTCTTTTCCCATATTCTCCACAGCCAAAAATAACAAACTCCGCATTATGTATATCTTTATCTAACAATTCAAGACATGACCATGTATCATTTAATTTGCTTAAAGTGTTATAAAACTTATCCATATCTCCATCTATCATATAATCAACTCTGGCATCAAATAGGATTTTTGATCTTTCATCTACCAAAGCATTTTTTATATATTGAATATTCTGTAATTTTTCACTCCAAGTCATTTTTTCAAAATAAGAAAGTGATAAATCTTTAATCATTATATTTTCTTCTCCTTGACCCACTTTGATTTTTTACACTATCTCCCTCGTCAACCTCTCCCCCAAATCCATCCCATCCCACACAAACCCAAACTCCATACTCTTCCCAACCTCCACCACCCGGTCAATCCCCTTCACGCCAGACATAACCAAAGGCTCCATTCTCTTTTTATCCCCCACCATCACCACCGTCTGCACCTTCCCGTTGCAGATCGGCGCCAATTCCATAACATCCCCAATCTCACACTCATAGAACATCCCCGAATCCCCCCGGTACTCCTGAATCACCGGGTCCAGGTCTTCCACCTCCACCCTCACGATCCGGTTGTCCCTCATTCTCACCACGTGCACTCCCTCTGCCTTGGCAGCCGCCATGCAGCAGTTCACCAGCTTATCCACATACTGAACCGGTTGAAACACATATCTCTCCTCCACCACTTTCCAGAGCCGCTCCCAGAACAACTCCTTCACATGCCCCATCTTATCCTTCTCCCCCAGCCAGCACACCAGCCTTGGAGAAGTACAGGCATTCTGATCCGTCAAATACGTGTCATTATAAAAATCCACAGCCAGCCTGTCCTTATCCTCCGCCCCCATATACGCTTCCGCGTCAATCACACACAAAGAATACCTATCCCCAAACGTAATCTCCCCAGCCCTGGCCGGAAGTTCTGACTTCCTGATCTCTCCGATTGTACTGTCCCCGCCCCAGATCACACGCACATCACAAATCGAGGAAAAATAATCATTGATCTCCCGGTTCCTCTCATACCTCACAAAAACAATAGAGTCCCTCCACTTCTCATACTCCCTTTTCTCCAGCACTTTTTTTATGGCCCGGTTAATGATCTCCACCTGGGGAAACTCCTTAGAAGGCAGACGGACAATCCCTCCATTCCCCAGCACGAATCCCACGGCAAAGGAATAGGCATAATTCACTGCCACATTAGACGGCGCAATATGGAACACCACACCCCGCCCCATCCGGAGTCCGCCCCGGGAAAGGAACCTCCTCCTCTCATGCTCCATGCCGGCCTTCCGAATCCAGAAAGCAAAGGTCACCACATCCGGGTACCCCTTAGCCTCCCTGTCCGCCAGCAGTTCCCTGGAAACCTGGTTCAAAAAATCAATCCGGCTCTCCTCAAAAGGCACCCCCGCCGGCAGTCCCGGCATTCTCCCTATAATCCCCTCATCACCAAGCTCAAACCGAAGCCCCTTAAAAATTCCCTCCATAAGTATCACTGCACCCCCTGATCTCCGCATTCTTCAGTCTCCCCCTTACGGAAAAATACTTACCCTTCCGCCCGCAGGGACAATCATCCTCCCCCAGAATCATCCCCTCATCCTCCGTCAGAAGACAATGACCAGGATAAGACTCAGGAATCGCCGACACTACCTGGATAATTCCCTTCTCTCCAATTCCGCACACCGAAAAATCCTCCGGCCTCCGGACAATCACATCCGAAAAAACACTGGCATGAAGATGCCCATACTCACACTCCATGTAAATGCACCCAGTCTGCTCCACCATTCCATAATAATCATGAATCTCCTTAAGGCCGCACACCTCTCCCAGCCTGTCACAAAACTCCCGCCGCGACACCGCCTCACTCTCCAGCCTCTTCCAGCCTCCCCCGTGAATCAGTATCCCATTAGACAAATCCAGCCGGACTCCCCTCTCCTTTAGCCTTAAAAGCTCCTTATAAAAATGCTGCCAGATCATGAAGGTAAATCCAAAAAGAAAGATCCGCTCTCCCTTATGCCTCTCCAAAAAAGAGACAACCCCCTCCACATCCAGCCTCATCTCATCATCCAGTCCATAGACCCTGTCCCTGCCAAAAATCGAAAACCCAAGGATTCCCGCCCCCCTGGCGCTGAACATGGCCCGGTTCTTCACCACAGAAGGACAATCAAGAATCATCATAGGCATCCTAGCATTTCCCGTAAAAGAAGACACAAGCTTCACCAGCACCTTCTGCTGATACCCCGCCGTCCTCCGGTCCACATAGATTTTCGACACCCGCTGCCCGCTGGTCCCCGAAGAAGTCATGGTCTTTACAATCTCCCCCTCAGGAACACTCCTTAACTCCAGCTCCTTAAACAGCCGCACAGGAAGAAAAGGCAGGTCATAATAAGAATTCACCCTCCCCAGATCAACACCAAAAGCGTCAACCACCCTCTGGTACTCCTCACACGCCCCATAATGCTGCCTGGAAAGACCAATCAACCGCTCCCCTAGAACCCTCTCTTTCTCCCCCTTTTCAAGAGAATAAGGCTTTAGTTCCAACATCTCCTCAAAGCCGCCCATGCCATCACCCATACTTCCACATCCAATCCCTACTCTTCCATATATTTGTTCAGTTCCTGATACAGCACCTTCCCCGAATCATTTCTGGGAATTTCAGGAATCACTCTCACCCGAAAAGCCGAAGGATTCAGCCCCGTTTTATGAGAAAGAAATTTCCTCACTTCCTCCTCCAAAGCCCCCTCCGTAATAAAACAATACATCTCATCATCACGCCCAGAGCTTACACAGTCAAGATTCCCGAACCTGGCCTTCACCAGACGGTCAATCTCATCCAGATTCACCCGGTTGCCAAAGATCTTCAAAAACCGCTTCTTCCTCCCCACAATATAGTAATACCCGTCAGAATCAAACTTGGCCATGTCCCCTGTCTCCAGACGCCCATGACGTTCATCCCCCTTAGCCAGGTCTTTTCCACACTCTCCATAACCCAAAGTCACATTAGGCCCCTCATACACCAGCTCCCCTACCCGGTCCGGTTCCCTGATTTCCCTCCCATCCACATCCATAAGAGAAAATTTCCCGCCCGGTATAGCGATCCCCATACTCCCGTACTTTTCCAGAGATCGCTTATAAGGCAGATAAGACATTCTGGCCGTAGCCTCCGCCTGCCCGTACATCACATAGAACCGCTTTCCATGCTCTATGGCATACTCCGCAAACCTCCTGTGAAGCTCCGGCTGCAGTTTCCCCCCCGCCTGAGTCATGGTCCTAAGAGAAGGAAGCTCCATTCCAAAAAACCGCAGCTTCTCCAGCATCTCATAAGTATAAGGAACCCCTCCAAAAGAAGTAGCCCCCTCCCTCTTAAAAAATGTCCAGAAATCCTTCTGCATCAGTCCCTTGTCCGTCAGCAGAATCTCCGCTCCCACCAACAAATGACTGTTGATAATCGACAAACCATATGTATAATTCATAGGAAGAGTCGTAATGGGCCGCTCCCCCTCATCCAGCTCCAGATACTCCACAATGGCCCTGGCATTGGACAGTACATTCCCATAGCTCTGCCTCACTAACTTCGGACTCCCCGTAGAACCAGAAGTCGTAAGCAAAAGACACAGCTCCTCATACAACCCATATCCCCTCTCATACCCTGTTCCAAGAAGCACATACCCAAAAGCCTGATACCTGACAGCAAAACCCTCAAACCTGTGTGCCAGCTCCTCCGGCACCCACAGATAATCCGGCCGGTAAATCTCCATAAGCCCTGCAAGAAGCTCCTCATCCAGATTCCGGGCCAAAAGCAGAGGCACCGAGCCCCCGTTAATACACCCCGTGTACCCCGCCAGGCTTCCCATAGTATTAGAACACAAGACAAAGACCAGACTCCTTTCCCCCAGCGCTTCCCCAAACCGCCGGTTCTCCTCCTCCAGTTCTTCATAATACAAAGTTCTTCCCCACTCATCTGCGGCGGCCACACGGCCAGAAAACTGTCTGAAATCCCACATCATGCTTCTTCCTCTCTTCAACAACCACCAGGATATATTGACAATATAAATAAATTTTAATACAATATATCTATCAATAACAAGGTGAGGTACAACCAGTGGCACAAACAAATATCAATATACGCATGGACGATACATTAAAACAACAATTTGAACACCTCTGCAATGAACTCGGCCTGACCATGACAACCGCCTTTAACATTTTCGCCAAGACAATGGTTCGCCAGCAGGGAATCCCCTTTGAAGTTTCCCTGAATACCCCCAATGCCGAAACTCTGGCCGCTGTTGATGATGTCAATCACGGAAGAAATCTCAGCAAAACCTTCCACAGCGTTGCCGATCTTATGGAGGATTTAAATGCTTGATGTATCCCCCTTCTTCACAAATATTTATCCAAATGTCTGTTCACAATTCCCGCCATTTCGCTGTAATACTGATGAACAAAAAAATGATTATCCCCTAATTCATAAAAATCAGTATTGCCTTCCGTCAAATCCCTCCAGCCATACGCATTAGCAGACAACGGATCCTTGGGACTGTACATAACTGTTGTATCACAAGGAATTTTCTTCCCGATTTCCCTGTACTTATACTGAGACCAGACCATATAATCCCGTCTCACCGGTTCCATATAAATCTTCAAAAACCTTTGATTCTCAAGAATCCTTCGGTCAAACCCTCCCAACTCCATCATCCGCTTCACAAACTCATTATCCGACAATTCGTGATACCTCTGACTTACACTCTCGTCCCTCAAATCTCCGCGGGCACAGATAAAGCAATGCTTCAAATCTCCCCCTATCTTTCTTTTCGTAATAAGATCAAAGGCTAAAACACTCCCCAGACTGTATCCCAGAACCGCTATAGGAAGATCACTGCGCCTTCCATGAATATAACTGGCCACATCCTCTAAAAACTTTTCATAATCAGTGATATAATCTTCTTTATACCGACTTAATCTTCCCGCATATTCTACGCTGATAACCTCTATATGGCTGTCAAGAAGATCTGTCAGCCGCTTAAAAGAAGCAGAATTTCCTCCTGCAAATGGCAGGAGAAATAATTGTATTTTCTTCTTATTCATAGTATCTTATATTGCCTAAAACTCTATATCATAGTTTTTTTCTAGGATTTCCTTGCCCTTTTCAAAAGAGCTTAAATCTATAATATCATCTGTATCCATCATAATATCAAATGTATCTTCCAATGCAGCTATCAATGTCATATGACCAACAGAATCCCATTCATTAATATCCTGATACTGCAGTCCACTTAATTTATTTTCATCAATTTCAAAAGTCTGCATAAATATCCGTTTATACTTCTCAATATTTCCCATTTTTCTCTTTCTCCCTATCCTTTATAATTCACTTGTAGATAATAAACTTCACTTAAGTTCTGATATGATTGCTTCCTTTATATATGGTGCGGTAAGGTGGCTTGTTTGCATCACATGCGAATAAGCCCCTACATGAGGAAACCTATCATCAATACCCAGTCTTATCAGTCTGCAAGGTATATTCTTATCAGAAACTATTCCGGATATAATACTGCCTAAACCACTGCCTCTAAAATGTTCTTCAACGGTTATTATGTATTTATATCTGCTGATAATACTGGCCAGTTCCCTATCATCTACAGGTTTTAAACAACAAATATCATATAATGCACTGTTGATCCCTTCATTTTTTAATGCCCGTGTAGCCCTCAAACATTCAGATGTTATACTGCCGGTCGATATTATCGCAACGGTTTCTCCCTCCCGTAATAACGCAGGCGTATGAATATTAAGATCATACTCCTCATTAAAAACAGTTGGGGTTCCATCAATACCTGTCAATCTCAAATATGCTGGTCCCTCATAATCGGCCAAAAAGGAAATACACTCTGCTTCCTCTACAACATCTGCCGGACTTAACACTAACATACCTGGGATGGACCTCATCAAAGAAATGTCCTCTAAACAATAATGGGTATTTCCCTGAACACCCAATGACATTCCGCTTGCCAACGCGACAATTTTCACATTTAGATTCATATAACCCGCAAGCGTCCGAACCGCTTCATAATTACGCATTGACACAAAAGGCGCAAAAGAACAGAGGAACACATTGTGCCCTTCTTTCGCCATTCCACAAGCGATGCCTGTCATATTTTGTTCAGCGATACCAATGTTATAAAACTGCCTGGGAAATTTTTCCTTGAAAGGAATAAGGTTCGCGGAATCCGCAACATCAGCTGTTAAAGCTACTAATTCAGGATGATCCTCTGCCACAGTCTCCAGCATTGGACCATATGCCTTTCTCATACCCAGTCTTGTCCAATTTCCTATATCCTTTCGATTCAAATTAATCATTGCGCATTCTCCATTTCCTTTTTAAAAGCCATATATTGTTCCTCAGTAAGTCTGGCATGATGCCATCCAACTTTCCCCTCTATGGATGGAATCCCCTTGGCTTTTAACGTATGCGCGATCACTACATTTGGTTTTTCCATTGACAGGCTGTAGAACGCCCCTAACAGCTCAGAAATATCATTTCCATCATCGACACTTAAAACATTCCAGCCAAACCCCTCCCATACCTTTTCCATATGGTAAATCGGCATTGTATCCATAATATACCCATCCAAAGATTGTCCGTTCACATCTATAACCGCGACAATGTTATCTAATTTATATTTTGCCGCTGCCATTGCCGCTTCCCATACAGTGCCTTCATTGCATTCCCCATCTCCCAAAAGGACGTAAGTTTTGAACTTGGATTTCCTTATTTTAGCACTTAACGCGATTCCAACCCCTATAGACAAACCATATCCTAAACTTCCGCTGGAAATCTCTATGCCTTTTTCGATATTCATTATCTCGTGGGTAGGAAACCATGTGTCAGGCTCCTCAAATGTCATCATTTCCTCTTTTGTTATGAAACCATACTCTGCTAAAGCCGCATAATGCGCAATAGCAGTATGCCCTTTGCTTAAGATAAATCGGTCACGCCGACTATCTGTCACCAAATCGGGAGAAAGATTGAGAACTCTGCCATATAAAGTTGCCAATATTTCCGTACTGGAAAACGCCCCTCCCAAATGTCCGCCGTTTACTCCTGATTTATAAGTCATTTCCAGTATATCTTCTCTTATTCTTCTTGCAATATCAGCTATCTGTTCTATAGTATTCACAACTAAAACATTCCTCCATCCACATGTACGGTCTGCGCGGTCATATAGCTTGACTGATCACTCAATAAAAAGCTGATTACATTTGCTATTTCATTCGGTTCCGCCACACGCCCAATTATAATCCCACTTTTTAATTTCTCCCACGCTTCTTCTGAAGCATGCTTCTTCATATCTGTATTCACCAGACCGGGGGCTACCGCATTAACTCGAATACCTTCTGATGATAATTCTTTAGCTAAGACCTTAACCGCATGTGAAACTGCTGCCTTACTTCCGCCGTACGCAATATTGCCAACCTCCGGAATAAAACCAGAGACAGAAGAGACGAATACTATACTCCCTGTATTCCTTGTCATCCTTCTCATCAGCAGCTGCGTCAGATACAATGCTGAAAAATAATTGGTGCCGAAAATATTCTTAATATCTTCAATCCTCATCATCTGAAACTTGTTATATACCGCGATACCAGCATTATTTACAAGGCCGTCAATAGGTCTTTTACTTTTTATAATATTCCTGACTGCCTCCTTAACCTGATTCTCATCTGTAAGCTCGAAATAAACAGGCTCAATAACAGTACCATTTTGAGAAGCTATTTCCTTTAATCTCTTCTCAAAACTGTCATCCTTCTTCCTTGCGCATGCCCATACATTTGCTCCTTCAGATGCCAGCTTACAGACAGTCGCCATTCCAATGCCTCTGCTGGAACCTGTGACAACAATATTCTTTCCCTGAAGCATCTTTATCCTTTATCCTCCTCTCATTGAGGCATTCTGAAAACTTTTTCATCTCGTCTGGCTGGATCAGCACAAAGCTCATCTCACAAACTTTTTTATTTCCAACCGTTGCAGTCCCTGTATATTGTGCCATTCCATTTCTAAAACTCTTCAATATAACATATGTCTTCAATATATCACCTGGCCGAACTTCCGCAAAAAATCTCATTTGGTTACAGTTGTTAAACATCATTAAAGGATTCTGTATCTCATCTCGCTGGGTAACTATCAGTACTCCGGTCTGCATGATTGATTCCATAACAAATCCCACTGGCATCTCCAATTCGCCAAATTTATAATACCAATCCAGAAACGATGAATACTTCCTTCCTTTTCCAAAGCTTGATGATATTTCAGCATAGTCAATAAACCGATATTCAACAGGATCTGCCAAAAATTTGTCCATATTAGAGTAATCAAATACTTTTACCCCCCCCCCACTAATTTGGGGTATTTCTTCTGCTTTCTTATCTCCCAGTGAAATCATCTGTCCTTTAAGAAGCATTGTAAACTTCATTGAACAGGCCAATAATTCCTTTTCTTCATTAAATCTCTCCAGCTTGACATCACCATGAAATTTCGCGATTCCGCGTTTAAAGCTATCCAAACTCACATGTGTCTTTAACACATCCCCAGGTCTGACAGAATGATACATACGCATATTCTCACAACTGCTAAAAAGCATTACTTTTTCATCTACATCTGGAAGTGATGTGATAATCAAAAGTCCTGTCTGCTGTAATGTTTCCATTACAAGTACCCCAGGCATAACCGGATTACCTGGAAAATGAATCTTGAAAAACCAATCAAGTGAAGATACCGCCTTTCTTCCCCATGCTTCCGCCCCAGGTATTACCTCCGCGCGATCAATAAATCTGTATTCAATCGGAACCGAAGAGTAGTCCTCCATATTCTCCCATGTAATCCTTAAACGTTCCATCTCAATCCTCATTTCACATGCAATTACTTATTGAGATAAAATACTGACAATCTCACCAGCAAACCGTGTTCCCCATGCCGTTCTTTCTTCATTTAAAAACTTTATTGTCATCTTTATATTTCATTACTCTTGCCGGATTCCCTAATGCGATAACATTATCCGGTATATCCCGTGAGACAACAGACCCCATACCAATCACGGAATTTGCGCCTATTTTGATTTTTTCCTTCACCGGTACATTCATACCAATATAAACGCCTTCACCTACTACACAATTTCCTCCAAATGCAACTCCAGAAGAAATCTGACTATTTCTATGAATCATACAATCATGTCCAATCATAACACCTGGTCCAAGAAAAACATTATCTTCCACAACTGTATTACAAGAAATAAATGTATGAGGATATATAATTACCCCTTCCCCCAATTTTGCTGATGAACTAATCCAAGTCAAAGGATATATTATATTTGCAAATTCATATCCTTCCCCCTTGCATTTATTGTATAAGTCAATTTTATATGACGGCTCTCCAAGTGCTATGACTATCTTAGTATTATCCGCTTTATATTTTTGACAAAAGAGTCCAAATGGCATTTTTTTAATATTTCTAAACATCCCGGGGCCTACGGTATCATCTATAAAAACAATCTCTTCCCAGGCAGCTATCTGGCTCGCTATTTCATGAATTTCTCTCCCTAAGTTACCCGCCCCATATATTCCTAATACCATCCTTTTCACCCTCTGTATTTATGTTTATTAAACAAATTACCGCAAACATATTTTAATAATTTTCTCTAAATTTTCTCCTGACAACCCTTCATACACCGGCAGCACCAACACTCTCTTCGCCATCTCCCTTGCACACTCCAGCCTCACCCCGCGGTACCGGTTCTTAAAGCAGGCCTGATCCGAAGTCAAGGGATAAAAATACTTCCTGGTATAAATCCCCTGCCCTTTCAGCTTGTCATACAGTTCATCCCTATTTAAAGGATACTCATCCTCCACCAGAATCGGGAAATATCCATAATTCCGTTTCACCTCCGGCCTATTCTCAAACAGCCGAATCCCCGGCACACTTTTAAGCTGCCCCTCATACTCCTCGCACAAAGCCTTCCTCCAGGCAATGGCCTCCTCCACATGATTCAGATTACAAAGCCCCATAATGGCGCAAAACTCATTCATCTTCCCATTGGCACCAACCGAAACCACCAGTTCCTCCCCGCGGATTCCGAAATTTTTCAGATTAAACAGCCTTTCATAGAATCCCGGATCAGAAAAAGCAACCGCCCCGCCCTCTATGGTATGAAACACTTTCGTGGCATGAAAACTAAATATGGAAGCATCACCATAATTTCCGATACCCTTCCCCTTATAAGTCTCCCCAAATGCATGAGCCGCATCATAAATGACTTTCAGTCCATACTTGTCTGCAATCCTCTGAATCTCCTCCACATTGCACACATTCCCATAGACATGAACCGGAACTATAGCAACTGTATGCTCCGTGATAAGTCCCTCTATCTTTCTCTCATCTATGGTGCCATCCTCCGGCTTCACATCACAGAACACCGGCTTTAGTCCGTTGCGCACAATGGCATGGGTTGTGGAAATAAAGGTAAATGGAGTGGTAATCACCTCACCGCCCTCCGGGAGTCCCATAGCCTGAATCGCCATCTCCAGGGCCATATGCCCGTTCACCATGAGGGACAGCTCCGGCACATCCAGATATTCTTTTAATCTTCCTTCTAACTCCTGATGATACTTTCCCATATTGGTAAGCCAGTAGCTGTCCCACAGAGGTTTTATGGCTTCTATGTATTCCTTATAAGGAGGCATGGAAGACCGGGTTACAAAAATCTTATCTCCATCCATATCTACATTTCCTTCTGTCAACCGTCATTTTTCAGGCTGCCGCAAGCTCCTTAAGCCTCTGAACCGCGGCAGCGCCAACAGGCTCTGTCCATTCGCATCTGTACATCCCCGCCGGTCACTCCAACACCCCCACATCCTGTATCATCACCGGCATCCCCTTCTCCTGGCACAGCTGCACCAGGGAACTTCCGTCCCCATAATAAGCATCACTGAGGGCAATCGCCCGGTCCACATCCGCCGAGTCATCATAAATCCCCCACCCCGCCGCCTTATACGCCTCCACAATCTTCTCATATTCCCTCCAAAGCTGCGGCCGCATACTCTCAATCGTAGCCTTCATAAGGGGATGGGGTCTCCACAGTAAAGCCACCTCATCCTTATTCTCCTCAAATGCTCCCAGCACATTTTCCATCTTCCTGAGCATCTTCTCCCCATGCTCCAAAAACGCCGTCACACTGGTATTATAAAAAATAACCTTTTTCCAGCTCCCGTTTTCTTTCCGGATGATCTTCAGCCATTCCTCCGGGATCTCCAGTTCTTCCTTTTTCGTGTTCAAAATCTTGTCTACCTTGGGAGAACCGATTCCTAAAATCTTCTCCTCCCAATGCCTTCGGTTAGCAGCCTCCCGGGTCTTTGATTTGATGCGCCCGTCACCGGATTTCTGCCCATTTGCCAGATGCCCTCCACGGCTGCCGCCCTTTTCTTCGCCATTTGCCCCGCTCTCCGGATCATCCATTCCGCCTGCCATGAATTCTGTCATTACCTTTATATAAACCTGGCGCATCTTTTCGGACTGCACAATCACCTGATCTGCGTAGATCACCCCAGGAACGGTGCAGAAATGGGCCATTTTCTTCACCGCCTCCTCATTTTCCGGATCCGGCTCGCCCAAAATAAAATAGGGTATATAAACCAACCGATCTGTAAACTGTTTCAGATTTTTTGCATAAAAAAACGGATGCACACTGGTCACATAATTATATTCATCATATGGATTATGGATAAATATCATATCCGGATGATGCTCCGCAAAGTCATAATCCTCATATCTGGTAATCGGCACATAATCCGGGTACTGATCTCCCTCGTAATGCATCTCCTTAAAGCTTCCGTCAGGATTTTTATCAAAATAGGGAATCGGCACAACATAAGCGTCACAGTCCGGATCCTCGTTGGCTGCTTTCCACACGCTCTCCAAGGAATCCCACATAGATGCTTTATAAGGAAGAAACACTGCTTCCCGGCGCACCTTGATATCCTGGCGCACACTATCTTCAATCCTGACCAACAGCTTGCGCAGGCTTTTGTATGTTTTGCTTGCATTTAAAGGCAGGTTATGCCAGATCGCTTCATGGATCTGATAAACTACTTCGCAATATTCTTCCAGCAAAGAGATCGTGGGGAATCCCTCTCCCTCCTCGGCCTCAATCATATTGCCCAGTTCAATCACACCCTCCTGACACTGCTCCAACAGCTCTGAGGATGCATCCCGGTCTTTCCGTTCCATAGCCCTTTTCACTTCATTATGCGCACGATCCAACAGCTTGATAAAATCTTCTGCTTGTTTTTTCTGTGCCTTCCTCATGTTTTCCATCCTTTCACGCCCTGGCACTCCATGTCCCTTGACGTTCAGTGATAATAAATAAGGTATATTGGTCATCTCTGATTTTCACGCCAATCTCTGATGGGCAAATTCCCATCCGATCTCAGTGTAAATCTTCTCTTTGATGATGTGGGAAATCCCACTTCGCTCTCTGCTACCTCATGGATTGTCTCCCATGCATAGCATGGAGAACTTATGCACGCCTCAGCATGCTTCTTTTTTCATGTTCACAGAGTCCTGGCCTACCCAATGCGCAGATTTCTGCAAATCTGCCTTCTAATGCCGACTTTTCTTTTTCTATCGCCAGGGCCTTTACAGGCCGGCTTATCAAGAACACACCTTTTAGTCCTCTCGGTAAAATCCCGGCTCATCGCCGGAACTCAGCTAAAAAGCGGCTCTTATGACCTTCTTTCCGGATCTGCAGCGCGAATACCGCGGTTCTTCGCATTTTGCGCCGCATTGGTTTTGTCATCCTCCTGATACCCACAGGATACGCAGACAAATTCTCCCTTTTTCTTATTGCCTATTGCACCGCAACGGCTGCATTCCCTGCTGATGTCTTTACCAAAGACGTCTACCACCTCAACCGATTGTTCCTGGCATTTCTGAATCAGGCGTTTCCGGATATATCCCCTCTGCCAGAGTGCCGCCATATGGTTCAGCCTGCCACTGGCTCCGCCTGCCCGAGGCCTGGGAAGCTTTGGAATCCAAATGATCCGGGGCTTTTCGACCTGCAGGAAACGGTTCAGCTCCTGGTTAATATAGCTGTGCAGTTGCTCCTCGTACCGGTTCTTTCTGGCCGTATATTTTTTTCGGCCCGGATTATTCTGACGGTTGCTGTTATAAATTCGGATTTGCTCCCGTATCCAATCTGCATACTCCATCTGGTATGCTCCCAGCTGCTCGCCATATTTATGGCCCTCATGGGTGGTAAGCATGGTAAGAAGCCCCAAGGATACGCCTACCTGACTGGAATAGTCATCATGGCTGCGAACCTGCACATTCACCGGAACCCGGATTTCCAGGCGTTTTTCCTCTGGAAACAGCTTAATGTAGATCTGAGACTCATACCGGTTATTGTCTGTCAGCGGAATGAAAATCCGTTTTCTCTTTTCCTTTGTGGCAAGATAAATCCCGTGATCTTCATAGCGGTATGCCTTGGCGGATACTGAAAATCCATCTGTCCGATCCGTGTGCAGCTTTTGATGGTATTTGCGCACCTGCCTGCACAGATAGCGGCGAAGCCGCTCCGCATCAACACACCCTGCCAGGCATTCATACTTTGCCTGCAGCTCCTTTGGCAAATGAACCGAAGCCTCATTTACCGCTGCCTCAAAAGCATTATTCACTTTTAAAAGGAAACGGAGATAATGCTTTTCTTCCTTTGACAGCCCTTCGTTTTTTCCTGCCAGCTCCAATACCTTTGCCTTGGTTCTTGTCCATTGGCTCTTAATATCCGCCAAGGCATCAAACATCGCCAGATAAAAATATACGGATGGCAGACCCAGCTGCTCCCGCAGCCCACTTCTTGTCATCTCATTTTGAATGGTGTAGCCGGGATAGAGCTTTGCCAGGCTTCCCTTGCCGCCATAACGGGTATACACATAATTTTTTACTATGCAGCAATCTTTTGCAATTTCCGAAAGCTTTTCCATATTTTCATCGGAAACCGGCCCCTTGCTGTACTGGTGGATGGTCTTACATATTGTATCCAGTGGCGCCTGCACTCCCTTTCCATGGCTTTCATGTCCCTGCAATGTTTTGGGTTTCCCAAAAGGTGTAGTTTTTGGGAATTTTATTTTTGCCCTAAAACAGCTATACCTTATCATAATATCGTCAAAATATCAATAAACTTAATCTTTTTTTCTATGGATATTTGCCCATAAAATTCCACCGGCGGAAAATTCCCAAAAACTACACCTTTTGGGACATCTCCTCGACCTCCGAAAATCAAAGGTTTCCAGCCAAAATATTATTCCTTCTATAACAAATGCACACAAACAAAAACCAACCGTTGCAGTACGTCAAAAAGCGTGATATGCTGTCAGCAAGGCCACAATAAAATCAAAGCAGAAAAGCCACGCATTTTTGCAAAATATGGAGACAGAGATGAAACGCAAAGCCAAAACAAACATCAAAACAATCAACAAAAATATAGCCATACTGGGGGTAAGCCTTCTCATTTTGCTTACCTTAATATCCGCATGCAGCAATATTTCAAGCGCAAATAAAAACAGCCCGACGCCAACCAGCCAAACGGAGCCTGCCGCCAGTCCCCGCAGGGATCCGTCCTCGTCCCGGGACTCCATTGCCCCATCTTCCCTGGAGACCTCCGATTCTTCAGATGCCGAGGCAGAGGTTTCTGACAGCAATTCCGCCATAGAGCAGGACAGGGAAAATGATGGAGCAAGCGAATATATTCTTCCGGAAAGCAACACAAAATATTTATCCGAGGGGGATCTGTATAACCGGTCAAAAGAAGAATTAAGAATTGCCAGAAATGAAATCTATGCCCGCCGCGGAAGGATATTCCAGTCTCAGGATTTGCAGGACTATTTTGAAAATAAGGCCTGGTACAATGGAACCATTGATCCGGCCAATTTCAGCGAAAGCCTGCTCAATGATTATGAAAAGGCAAATGTGAAATTAATCCAGCGCTGTGAAGATACGGCCCGATCCTTCCCGGAGCTTTCCGACCTTCCCGATGCCCCCTCAAAAGAGATCATTGACCATTATGGATATGAGTACGGATATTCCGTGCTTTCCTTCCACATAAAAGAAAACTCTCTGAAGGATTGCGGGGAGTATTACCAGATCGATGCCACCTACCAGCAGGGAATCCAGGTCCCTGCCGATTTAGAAGACGGGGCACAGATCACTTTGATATTCAATGAATTAACCGGTGAAACAAGAACACTGGTTTTTCGTGATAACCATTTTTATCCTCCGAACTCTGAAGATCTCTATGATAGTTTTTACTGCTATCCCTCCCTGGATGGAAAATCGTTAGTCCTGTATCACGACAGCGAGGACCGGATGGATAAGCCGGTATATGAGGGGAAGCTCTACATTCGGAAGGATGCCACAGAAGAAACTGATATTATGCGGCAGATCCGGCCGGTGACAAAGGAAATCCTGAACCGGGAAAATTGGTATAACGGAGTCTATTTTGATCAAAAAGGCTATGTGACCCGCCTTGTATATTATGGTGATTAAGACAGCAACGCAGCAGGCCATACCTCCGTTATCCCCTCTCCCCCCTCCTCCCCACCTTCCTGTAAAATGACGTGGTTGACATATTGCAAAGCTGTGCCGCCTCTCTTCCCGTGATTTCTTTCCTGCTCCACTGCAGGCAGATCTGTCCGAAATTCTCCGGAAGCGGCTGCATCGGCCTGCCAAAACGTACTCCCCGCTGTTTTGCCGCCTCGATTCCCTCCTTCTGCCTCTGCCGGATATTTTCCCGTTCATTCTGTGCCACAAAAGATAGCACCTGTAAAACAATGTCGCTCAAAAAGGTTCCCATCAGATCCTTCCCTCTCCGCGTATCAAGAAGCGGCATATCCAGCACTACAATGTCTACGCATTTCTCCCGGGTCAGTACCCGCCACTGCTCCAGTATTTCTTCATAATTCCGTCCCAGCCGGTCAATGCTTTTGATATATACCAGATCATCCTGCTTTAATCTTTTCAGCATACGGCGATACATGGGCCGGTTGAAATTCTTGCCGGACTGCTTATCTATGTAAATATTTTCCTCCGGCACCTGCACCTCCTTAAGCGCCACCATCTGCCTGTCTTCGTTCTGCTCCCTTGTACTGACTCGTACATAGCCATATACGTTTCCCATTCATACCTCCTGACTCTCAGAAACCGCGGGCAATTTCCAAGGTAATTTCTTTTGTGATAGAATCTAGTATAACCCGTTTTAAATAACCTTCCGTTTCGCCAGTCTGCTTTCCCGATAGCACAGAGGGAAAATGCTCAACGTAGCCCCACTACGCCTCCGCTTTTCCCTCTGCACTCTCGGAAAAGTATCCTTGCCGAAACAGAAAGGTATTTAAAACGGGTTATACTAGTACATCGTTGCATTAATTCTCGAGTAACCAGCACTCGCTGTTTACGCCATTGCTGCGTTGGTCTGCGCTCCGCTTCGGTCCGTGCTAAACGTGTGCCACTGGCACACAGCACCGTCAGTCAACGATGCCACCGCATCGCTTCCTTCCTCCGCCTTGCACTGACGCAAACATCAAGCACTGATTACTCGAGAATTAATGCAATGATATACCAGTGCCTTGCATTCATGTCTGATCAAAACAACCCTGATGAGTTTTTATCTCTTTTTTACAACAAAAAGGCAGGCTTTATCATGATTATCCATAATAAAGTCTGCCTTTGTTTTCCGTCAATATTTCATATATGGCTAACGACAAATCGTCCGTTTTCTGCTACAGCGGGTAAGCCTCCTGTGTCACGGCATTCCTTTTTTGCTTACCCCTTCCGGGTTCTCATCTCCTTTTTCCCTGTAGCGCTCCAGCGTAAACCAGAACTCCACCCCATCCTCCAGGTTTCTCACCCCGCAGCTCTGATGATGTGCATCCATAATCGCCTTCACAATGGACAGGCCGATCCCGCTGCCGCCATAAGCCCGGGTACGTGCCTTATCTACTTTATAAAATTTGCTCCACAGATTAGGAATATCTTCTTCCGGAATCGGGCTTCCCGTATTGAACACCTGTACCATGACCCGATCCGGCCCGGGCTCCGTACGAATCCGTATCTGGCGTTCCCCGTCCAGATGATTCAGGGCATTATTCAGGTAATTGGTCACAACCTCCTCAATTTTGAATTCATCCGCTATCACATAGCAGGCCTCCTGCGGCTCAAAGATTACCCTGGCTTCCTTCTGTTCGATCAGGATCCTTGCCGAATTCAGCAAGTCACGGATCAGCTCATGGAGATCAAAGGGTTCCTGTACCGGTGTATCACCGCCAGACTCCAGAGCGCTCAGCGTAAGCAGCTGCTTCACCATCTTATTCATCTTCCCTGCTTCATCTGCAATCACTTCGCAATAATAATCACGGCTTTCCTTGTCCTCGCACATTCCTTCCCCCAGCCCCTCCGCATATCCCTGAATCAGAGCAATCGGGGTTTTAAGTTCATGAGATACATTGGCGATAAATTCCTTACGCATTTCATCAATCTGAATCTTTTCTTCAATATCATGCTGCAGCTTTTGGTTGGCATCCCTTAAGGCACCGATCGTCTCCTTCAGCTTATCGGATAAGGTGTTCATACTTCGCCCGAGAACTCCGATCTCATCCCGGGAATTCTCCTCGTATTTGGCCTCAAAATCAAGCTCTGACATACGCTCTGATAAAGCTGCCAGACGCAGCAGAGGATTGGTCACCCTCCTGGTGACAAAATACATCAAAATGCTTCCCAGCACCAAAGCAGAAAAACCCACATAAGTGGTAAAACGATTCGCCAGCTCCACACTTTCCCGTATACTTGCAAGCGGCATGGACATGATGAATAAGGTCCGGTTATCGGACAGAAATCCCCAGCTTTCCATATAGCTGGAACCAGAACGGAAATCATAATTGGTCTCTATCACATAATTCTCATGTTTTTTCAAAGTAACTGCATGCTTTCCTCCGATTCCCAGCACATATCTTTGCACCTTTTGCACCAGGTAATCGCTGTCACGCCCTGCTCCCAAGATGGTAGCCCCCGTATTACTGTCAATCAGGACCATGTTAATATTGTTCTTATCCCCATAGTCACGGATCATCTCCACCAGGGTCTGGCCAGACCCCTGCCCGATTCCCGGCTCTTCCTGTCTCAGTCTCCGGATACCAGGCGCTTCGCTTCCCTGAGCTTTTTTGCCTTCCTGAGCCTTTTCGCTTCCCTGAGCCTCTCCGCTTCCCTGAGACTCTCCGCTTCCCTGAGACTCTCCACTCCCCTGAGACTCTCCACTCCCCTGAGACTCTCCACTCCCCTGTTGGCTCTTCTCTGATATTCCTTCTGCCCTCTGCCCCTTTTCCGGCAGGAATCCTTCTGCTTCCGGAAAGTCCTTTTCTGCAATTCCTTCTGCCCGCTGGTAGTTTTCCTCCGTTATCTCCCCATTCTCCGGAAGGCTCCCGCCCGGATGGGACCAGTCCTCCCATTCCTCCTGGAGTTCCTGCGCGATCACCTGTCCGATGCTCTCGCCATTCCGGGTCTTTTCCAGAACTGCGACGTCGATATCATCGTACGCCGCCTCCATCTCCTTCCGCTTCTCATCAATATAATACTTTTCCAGCCACCAGTTATTGACCGCCCAGATCGAAAGCAGCATCACTGCCATCAGGCCCACGAAGATCAACATAATCCGGTGACGGATCGAATATCTCCAGGAACTCTTCATGCTCCGTCCACCTCGAACTTATACCCCATCCCCCAGATGGTCTTAATATACTCCCCCTTCTCCCCCATCTTGCTCCGCAGCTTCTTCACATGAGTATCAATCGTCCTGGCATCCCCAAAATAATCGTAATTCCACACATGATTGAGAATCTTCTCCCGCGAAAGAGCCAGTCCCTGATTCTCTATAAAGTAGCTCAGCAGCTCAAATTCCTTATAACTCAGATCGATCGGCTGCCCATCGATTGTCACCTGATGCGCCGCCTTGTCAATGCGGATTCCGCCTGCTTCCTCCGCATCCTTGGATGCCCCCCGGCTGCGCCGCAGAATCGCCTCGACCCGTGCCACCAGAATCTTCGGACTGAAGGGTTTGGAAATGTATTCATCCACACCCAGCTTAAAGCCCTGCAGCTCATCCCGCTCCTCACCTCGCGCCGTCAGCATAATAATCGGAACCTGTGAATACTGCCGGATCGTCCGGCACGCCTCCCAGCCATCCATCTTGGGCATCATAACATCCAAAATAATGAGGGCAATATCCTTTTGCGCAAAAAACAGCTCCACGGCCTGCTCCCCATCCTCCGCTTCCAGCACCTGAAAGCCCTTGACAGTCAAGAAATCCCTCACCAGCTTTCGCATCCTGGCTTCATCATCGACTACCAGCACCTTCAACATATCCATATAACGTTCGTTCTCCTTCCTGTACCATCAGCGCCAAAGTCCGCTGATTCCCCTGTCTTTTCACTTCCTCTATTCTAACAAATAAACCTCCGGATTACCATCACTTCACAGAGATTTCACAGTTGCCCTTCCTATCCAATGTCATGATGCCATTTTGTTTAGCTCAAAGAATACGTAGCTTCTTCCCTCTCCTTTTTCCAAGGCGTACCTTCTAGTAAAATTTAACGAAATGACATGATACCAGGGTCAAAAAGTCTAAAATCCGATGCAAGCTTGCTTGCGAGAGGATTTTTGAATGTTTTTGAGGATTGCGGGAGCACAAAGTGCGGAGCAATCCGGTATCAGAGGGGTCAAAAGACCTTTTGACCCCAACATCATGACATTGCTTCACATCTCCTCAAAAAAACGATCCACCAATCTCATCGCTGCTCCGTATGCCGACGCCTCTGCCTGGCATTTCCCAAAGTCGAGAAAGGAAGTATCCAGATCCAGCCGGTCACACTCCAACACCTTTCGATCCAGCTCCTTGCGGAACTCCTTCAGATATCCGCCGGCCTTTCCCCCGACCAGAATATCACAGCCAAATGCCATCCGCAGATCCGAGACTGCTGCCGCCAGATCCTCCAGATACTCATCCAGACGTCTTTTACTCTCCCGGTCTCTTTTTCGTACCTTCTCAAAAAAAGCCTCCATGCTCGGTTCGTCTCCCTGCAGTGCCTTAGCCGAGCAATAGGCATCCAGACATCCCCGGCCGCCGCAATAGCAGAGGCGTCCATTCCTTTCCCGCTTCATATGTCCGAACTGTCCGCTTCTGTCTTCTGCCCCTTTATAGAAGCTCTGGTTCAGGAGAATCGCTCCCCCCACGGTATCATTCAAAGACAGATAGACCAGATCCCCTGATCTTCCTGCTGTCTCCGCATAGGCTGCTCCGCCGGCATCACTCTCCACCTCACATCGATAGCCGGACAGCTCCTCGAATCCTTTAAAGCTCATATTCTCCACCTGCAGAACATGCGAATGGCGCAGCAGCTTCTCCTTTTGATTCACCACTCCCGGAAGCGTGATTCCCACCCCCAGAATCTTGTCCTCCTCCACCCCGGTCTGCTCCAGAAATACCCGCAGCCAGTTTGCCATCGCTTCATAATAGGAAAAATCTTTAGCAAACGGCACCCGGATCCGGGCCTTTCTCACAAGTTCCTTTCTCATATTCACCAGAACAAACAGGATCGCATCCATTGTAATATCCATTCCGGCAGCATAACCTGCATCCTTCGCGATCGAAAGCGTCTTCGCTTTTCTTCCGCCTGTAGACTCCAGCTCTCCATTCTCTACCACATATCCCGCCTCTGTCAGTTCCTTCACATGCTGCAGGGTCGTCGGCATGCTAAGTCCCAGACGAGCCGAAACCTCATTCTTGGATATCGCTCCTGCTTCCGAAATCAGTCTTGCAACACGCGCCTTATTCATCCGTTTCGTCTCTCTCCGGTTCTCTTCCATCCTGCCTGACCTCCGATTTTTGTGTTATTTCTTTATTTAATCATTTTATAAAAGAAATTATAAACCAATAATTCGAAATATGCAATCCTTTTCTATTCATTCAGCAAGTATTGGCTTTTTGATGGAGTGAGCTTCCAGAGGGTACGCCCCGTTCTTTCGGGTCTAATAAATACCAGCTCTGGAAAAAGGGTTTCCCGGATTGCATTTCTGCAAGCTTAGAGTTTCTGCATCCGAAACCCGAGGTCCGGGGAACTCTTTTTCCAGAACGTACCCTTCGGAACCACCCCGTGAAACAATGTCATTAAGTTAAAGGATCGCGAAACACAGCCAGGGAAACGGGGAGAGAAGCCATCGGAAAGGGTCTGCGGATTTTGACTTTGCAGAGATATAGAAGTCCTTGAATTGCTGAGTTTTGCGTTGAAACGAAAATTCACACTGTCTGAGCGGAGCGAGTTTGTGAATTTTCGTTTCGTTATTAGCAAAATTCAGAAATTTTAGGAATTCTTGATCTCGAAACCGGAAAAATCCGCAGACCCTTTCCGATGGCTTCTCTCCCCGTTTCCCTGGCGTACCTTTTGGAACAGCTTAACTTAATGACATTGCCCCGTGAAAAGTAACCAGTAAAATGGTTTTGTGTAATAATTGCGTATAAATGCATTGACTGTTGTGTAATTAATGTGTATAGTATAATAGTAAAGAGGAACACTAATGAAACAAAGAGATTTAACTAAGAAACTTGAAGATGCTGGTTTTTCTTTTGAAAGACACGGTGGAAATCATGATATATACAGAAGAGAAAGTGATATAGAAAAGATTCCAAGGCATAAAGAGATTAATGAAAATCTGGCAAGAATGATACTTAGAAAATGGAAATTATTATAAGGAGTAAATGATATGAAACAGGTTTATCCAACTTTTATATTGAATACAATCGATGGGTCTTCCCATCCTTTTTTGGTCTGTGTTCCTGATATGGAGATTTTTACGGAAGGGGATACCTTTGCAGATGCTATTGAGATGGCGAGAGATGCTATTGGATTGGCTGGAATTTCAATGGAAGATAATAAGGAAGAACTTCCTGTGCCGTCAGATCAAGAAGCTGCTATTGAAAAAGTAAAACAGGATACAGAAGATATTGATTTTTCTAAAGGTATTTTAACATATGTAGATGTTGATTTCTCTGAGTACAGAAAAAAAGTCGACACAAAAACTGTCAGGAGAAATGTCGCCCTTCCAAGTTGGCTTAATTATGAGGCTGAACACGCAGGAATTAATGTTTCAAGGGTGTTGCAGGAAGCATTGATGAATGTACTGAATGTAAAGAGAAATATATAGAGTGATATAAAAAGGCATGCCGTATCCCCCTTGATACGACAAGCCTTTCTATTCTTTTATTTCCGCGAGCAATAAGCCAAGTGCCGTGCTTGCACGAGCATTTGGCGAACGCCGCGAGGGTCAAATACCCCGTTGCTTGCAGCAGGGTATTTGACTCTACAGAGTTTTCTCTTCTTGATCCTGGTTCTCGCTGACTTCAATCCCCAGCTCTGTCAGCTGCTTTTCATCCACCGGAGCGGGAGCTTCACACATCAGGCAGGAGGCATCCTTTACCTTCGGGAAAGCAATGACCTCACGGATGCTCTCACAGCCGCCCATCAGCATAGCCACCCGATCCAAACCATAGGCCAGGCCCGCATGAGGCGGCACGCCATATTTAAATGCCGTCAGCAGGAATCCGAACTGCTCCTGCGCCTGCTCCGGCGTAAAGCCCAGAACCTCGAACATCTTATTCTGAATATCATTCTGATGAATCCTCACCGAGCCGCCGCCTAACTCTGTCCCGTTTAACACGATATCATAAGCCTTCGCACGGACAGCTCCCGGATCGCTGTCAATCAGATGCCAGTCCTCCTCCATCGGCATGGTGAAGGGATGGTGCATCGCCACAAAACGCCCCTGCTCCTCAGAATATTCCAGAAGCGGGAACTCGGTCACCCACAGGAATTTAAAATCATCTTTCTTCAGCAGATCCATCTGCCTTGCCAGCTCCAGACGCAGATTGCCCAGCACATCCCAGACCACCTTGTTCTGGTCTGCCGCAAACAACAGCAGATCCCCTGGCTTTCCGTCCATGGCTGCTGTCAGCCTGTCCATCTGTTCCTCAGTCATGAATTTGGCAAAGGAGGATTTGCGCGTTCCGTCCGGCTGAATCGCCACATAGGCCAGGCCTCTGGCTCCGAAACCCTTGGCAAACTCTACCAGGGCATCAATCTTCTTTCTGGGCATACTTCCCTGGCCCTTGGCATTAATTCCGCGCACAGTACCGCCGCTCTCCAGCGCTCCTTTAAACACTGCGAACTCACAGTCCTTAACCACATCCGACACATTGACAAGCTCCATGCCAAAACGCAGATCCGGTTTGTCTGAGCCGAAGCGGTCCATTGCCTCCTGCCAGGTCATCCGCGGAATCGGCTGAGGAATCTCAATCTGCAAAAGCTCCTTAAAAAGCCTGTACAAAAGCCGCTCATTGACATCCAGAACATCATCGACATCCACAAAGGACAGTTCCATATCAATCTGGGTAAACTCCGGCTGGCGATCTGCCCGCAGATCCTCATCCCGATAGCATCTGGCCAGCTGGAAATAGCGGTCATAGCCGGAACACATCAGAAGCTGCTTGAAGATCTGCGGCGACTGCGGCAGCGCATAGAAGCTGCCCGGGTGCACGCGGCTGGGAACCAGATAGTCTCTGGCTCCTTCCGGGGTACTCTTAATCAGCGTCGGGGTCTCGATCTCCAGAAATCCTTCCTCTGCCAGGAACTGACGTGTGAGGATGGCGATCTTACTTCTCAGGATCAGATTCCTCTGGATATCCGGCCGGCGCAAGTCCAGATAGCGGTATTTCAGCCGCAGTTCCTCCTTTGTCTTGGAATTCTCCTCAATAGGAAACGGCGGCGTCTCCGATTCTGACAGGATCCGCAGACTCTCTGCCCGCACCTCGATCGCCCCTGTCGCAAGATTCTTATTCTCGGCTCCGGATCGGGCTTCCACCCTTCCGGTCACGGCAATCACGAATTCACTGCGCAGTTTCTCCGCCTTGGCAAAGCTTTCGGCTCCGCAATCACTCTCCTCAAAGATGATCTGCAGGATTCCGGACCGATCCCGCAAATCCACAAAAATGATACCGCCCTTATTCCTGCTCTTCTGCACCCAGCCCATCACGGTCACATTCGTTCCGATCTGAGCTGTGCCAACCTCCGTACATCTGTGGGACCGCTTCAGTCCCTGCATGGATTCTGCCATAATCATTTCCTCTTTTCCGCTGTTCTTATTTCTCTTACTGATTATCCCTTACTCATTTTGCGGTTATCTGCTGTTCCTGTCCTTTTGCCGTTTCTCTCCGGCAGTCATTCCCGCTCCCGGCCTCTGCCATCCGGCCATTCCGCTCAGCTTCCCGCCTTTCTCTCCTCTGGCCGCACATTCCCGCTCCCGGCCTCTGCCATCCGTCTATTCCTTCAGGCTCTCCCGGTAGAATTCCACAAACTCCGTATAGCCTTCCTTCCCCAGCTGCTCCTTCTGGAACTTCTTGTTCTTATTCATCTGGGAAACCAGCACCTGCACTCCCTGCTTCCGCTCTGCCATCGCCTTTCTCAGAATCTCATGAAAACGGGCCGCGTCCAATCCCTTTTCCACCAGATAGGCTTTCCTTGGCTGCTCTCCGGGGACATGCCCTCCCTGATCCATCAGAATCGTAATGATCCGCTCAAAGCCGATCGAAAATCCGCATGCCGGGGTGTCCTTACCGGTAAACCTGCCAATCATCTTATCATATCTGCCGCCGCCGGCCACAGAACCGCCAAAGCCCTCCATGGAAACCTCAAAGATCGTTCCCGTATAATAAGACATCCCCCGCACCAGCGTCGGATCAAAGCGCAGTGAGAATTCCGTCTCCGCCACCTCACTTACCGTCTCCATTATATAAGCCAGGCCATCCGTCACCTCCCCTGGCAGCACATTCTCCAGCACCTTTCCCAACGCTCTCACACCGGCAGCGTCGTGACCGGCCTCAGAGAGCAGCTTCGTATACTTCGCAACACTCTCCGGGCTGTGCCCGGCCTCCAGAAGCTCTGCTTCCACACCCTCCATACCGATCTTGTCCATCTTATCGAGAATGATAAATACCTGTTCCAGAGAATCCTCGGCAAATCCGCAACCGATCGCCATCCCCTTCAATATCCCCCGGTCATTGATCCGAACCGTAAATGCATTCTGCGGGCAAATCTTTCCCAGCGCTGTGGTTGTGGCCAGAATCAGTTCAATCTCTGCCATCGGGCCGGCTTCTCCCAGAATATCAATGTCACACTGGGTAAACTGGCGGAATCTTCCCTTCTGCGGCTTGTCCGCCCGCCACACGCTCCCCATCTGCAGAGCCTTAAAAGGACTGGGCAGCTGAGCGCCGTTGTTAGAATAATACCGGGCCAGCGGGAGTGTCAGATCATAGCGGAGTCCCTCCTCCGACAGATCACTCTCACTCTCAGCAGTCTCCAGCTTCAGCTTCTCCCCCCGCTTCAGGATCTTGAAAATCAGCTTTTCATTATCCCCGCCCTGCTTGCTGGTCAGATTCTCGATATGCTCCACACACGGCGTCTCGATCTGAGTAAATCCGAATCCCCGATAAGTCTCCCGAATCTGGTTCATCACATATTCCCGCACCTGCATCTCTGCAGGCAGGATGTCCCTCATGCCGGTCACCGGCTTTTTTTTCAACACCATAATCTACTCTCCGCTTTCTAAAGTCTCTGTTCCGTCTCATTCTTACGATTATACTATTGCCGGCAGTAATTAGCAATGCTTTTTTATGCCGCTTCTGCTTCTTCTGCATTACTTTTCACGGGGTGTGGTGAAGTTCCTGAAGGTACGCCTTGAAACAAGGGGAGCGCTGCGGCGCTCCCCTTGTTTCAAGGCTGAACATCCCTTTCTTAAACGAACTGACATTGTTTCACAGGTTGGTTCTTTCGATGTCGGCAGGTGTCAGCTCTAGAAAAAGGGTTCCCCGTGAAAAATAGCTATTCTGCCGCTTCTGATTCTTGCCCTTGCTCTCTCACCCTGCCATCCGCCTCAATCACGACCCCCATTCCGGCGCTGTAGGTATTCAGCCTCTGAATGATATCCGCCTTTCTCTCTCCCTCTGCCAGAGTCGGACAATAATCGTTCCGGTGCTCTACCGAACTGATGGTGCAGGGAATCAATGTCATGTCTCCCGTTACTGACTTTTCGTCCTTTTTTTCTTTGACCGTGAATTTCACCTGGGCAATCATGGTATTTTTATCTTTGGGATTCCGATTGGCGCCAAAACAAAAATTCCCCAGGCTGTAAATAATGTATTTCCCCTGATAGGCCTCCACTCCCTGCAGCACATGGGGATGGCAGCCGACCACCAGGTCAGCTCCCCAGTCAATACACCGATGCCCCAGCTCACGCTGATAATCATCGGGATAATACACGGACTCCGGTCCCCAATGACAACAGGCCAGAACCACATCCGCTCCTTCCTCCTGTCTCAGCCGTGCGATCCCATCCTGCAAAAAAGGCTCCACCCCTCTTCCATTATCCACGACGCTGACCGAGACAAAGCCAACCTTCACTCCGTCTTCCGTCTCATACAGCCCTGTAACCTCATTGCACGCATAGGGCAGCTGAATACTGGCAAAGGCGGCAAGTGTATCTGCGATTCCCTGCTCTCCGTAATCGATTCGGTGATTATTGCCAAAGCTCACTGCCTCAATCCCCGCTTCCGGAAGAATCTGGATATATTCCGGCTTCCCCTTGATGTTAAATGCCTTTTTTACCAGATGATTGGAATTCGTCAAAACCCCTTCAAAATTCACCAGAGTCATATCATCCGCCTCAAATACCGACTTCACATTCTGAAAAAAATAACCAGGGCCATGACGGTCATACATTTCCCGAAAGGTCCCTTCATAGCCATGTATCGAAAGATTTCCCAGAGAGCAATCCCCGGCCAGGGAAATCACCACACTCTTTTCTGGCTCCTGTACCATCTCATGAGGGCCATAACCGACTGTCAGCAGTGCTGCTGCCGTGATTCCCGCCGTCAGCCATCTTCTCTTCTTCATATTCCTTTTGCTGCCCTTCCTGTTTTATTTTTCTCCATGCCTCATCCAATCCGCAGCTTTTCCTCCGTCTTCAGAAAATAGCAGATTCCCTGATATTCACCATTCCCATACAGCTCTGCCACGATCCTCCGCATCCTTTCGTCCAGCCGGTGATACGCCATTCTCCGATCCCAGGGAAGCCCCAGGACATAGTCCCGCAGCTGCGGCTGCAGCTTTTGTATTCTTTGTGCATATGCTTCTGGCTCCCTCCGGCTCTGAAGTCCGAAATCACAGGATGCATAGGAAAAATCGTCTCCGTTTTCCCGACATTTCTCTTCAAGCTCCTCCAAAAGCGCATCCCTGCCTCTGGCTTTGAGCCGGCTCTCCTGCCAGACAGCCGGCTCTGACGCCCTCTCCTCCAAAAGCACCCGCCGGAAGCTTTTTCTGCCGAACTGGTCATAATCCTCTACATATCCGTATTTTTCCTGCACTGCTTCCTCCCCCGGCTCCTCCAGGCGCAGGACCCCCTGGGCCAGAAAATGCTCCCAGATCGTTTTCTGCACCCGCTCATAGGGGGTGGGAAAATCCAGCATTTTCCGGATCTGAGACGCCGGATAGCCCCTGTCCGCCAGATGACGGATCGCCCCGCCAACTGCCACATCAAAGGTAAAATCCGACAGTGCCTTTTCAAAATACTTTTCCAATCATCCCACCCCGAAATCTGTAATTTCGTACAACACCTCGACCGCCGGATCCGCAAGCAGCCATTCGTACTCCTCCATAAACCACTGCACCAGCTTCTCGTCCCGGCGGACAGCCGTGGTATTATTGTTATACACATTCACCGTTCCCAGACGAAAATATCTCTTCAGGCAGTCAATGTCATGAGCAATCATTTCCTTTGTCTGTCCCTGAATCCCTACCATCAAACAGGGGGAATCGAAATATTCCGCCACCTCCTGCGGTTCTCTGAAATCCGCATGCTTATTCAATCGCTTCTGACGAAAATCATAGTCAAATGTCTCCACCCCGATCTTAAATACAATCGGTACTCCCATCCTGCGGCGCATACCGGCAACCTGGCTCCGGTACATCCAGTGGGATTCGAAAAACAGACCGGAGATTCTCTTATCCTTCACGATCCTCAGGATATCCTCCAGCGTCCTTTCCGGAAGCTCAAAACAGCTGCCGGAGTTAATCACCTCCAGAGTGCCGAGCTCTCCGGTCACCTGTCCCAGCACCTGCCGGTTCAGCTCAGCCATAGCTGCTTCATCCCGGCCATTATCCTCAATATAATCGCAGAAGGAGCATTTCCCCCAGGCACAGGGAAAGGAGCGCAGCAGACAGATTTCCCTCGGATGCTTCTCAGTAATTCTGCTATAACGGCTTTTCGGAATCCCCATGATGCATCCCTCCCTTCCAGCGGCTTTTCAGGTCATACGGCAGTGTCCGCAGCAATACGGTCACCAGAAACAGACTGACCAGACGATCCAGATAATCCGTGACAAGCTGTACCACAAAAATACTTGCCGTCATCCCCAGCGGGGTACGTGCCAAAAGCTGGACCAGAACCATGGACCCCGATGAGGTAATTCCGCCAAACAGCCCGGCACAGATTAGCGAGCTCACCAGGGTTCCTGGTATTGCCACCAGGGCAGCTGCCAGCCAGAGCCGCCGCTTCTCTGTCAGGTGCATCCCAAAAGCCAGCCCGCTCATCAGACCGACCACCATACCTGCCGGAGCAAAATACAGGGAATAGATGTCAATCGTCATCCCCAGAAGGATACCGCTCAGCAGGCTGGGCAGCATCCCGTAAACCGGCCCCAGCACTGCCCCCGCCAGAATCGTCCCGATGCTGTCCAGATACACCGGCAGCCGCAGGGTCAAAGCCAGCTGCGCTCCGGCTGCATTCATTACCACTGCCATCGCCACCAGGCAAAGCCGGTATACGGAAATCATATGTTTTTTTCTCTCGTTCATAAGTCTCACTTTCCTTTCTTTCTTGACAAGTCAGCAGCCTCCCGGATCCTCTTCCTTTCTTTTCCGGCAGGCCATACCCCGCCGCAGGCACAGCGCCTGCATGAATCACCTCACCAATGTATCCAGCAAATCCAGCCTGTCCTCCCCAAGTCTCAGAATCCTCCCGAAAAACATCCGGAAAAACCGCAGAGGATCTGTCCTGGTCAGCACCATTGCATTGGGTTCTTTCCGATAAAAGCCCATGGAATCCACCACACTCTGTCCAATGGAGATTCCCCCGGTTTCGATTGCCACATACGCCTCCTGGCCGCTGCACAGGCTCCGGTCCGCAAAATACGCCACTGCCAGCGGGTCGTTGATCACACAGCCAATGATATGCTCCCATTCCCAGTGAAAATCAAAATAGAATTTCGTAATTGCCTGCACGAACTCCCCTGTCTCTGGATCCAGCCTTTTCATATATTCCAAAAGATTCGGTGTCAGTACAATCTGTCTGGTCACATCCAGCCCTACCATATGGATCTTCTTGCCCATCCTTGCCGCCATGTCATAAACCAGCGCCGCCGCATCCGGATCCTCCCAGTAATTATATTCCGCCACCGGAGAGCAATTCCCATGGCTCCGGAAATTCCCGCCCATCGAAACCAGCTCTTCGATCTGTCCGAATGCCCCCGGCGCCCGGTCCGCCAGCAGCGCCAGATTCGTCAGAGGTCCCAGCGCAATCACGGAACAGCGCCCCTTTGACAGCTCCCGCTCCAGAAAATCCACTGCATTCTCAGTCGGTCCGGCTCCCAAAACCTCCGGTAAAAAGCTCTCTCCCAGAGCATCTCTTCCATGGGTATCCAGCGCGCTGACATACTCTCTCTTCAACGGCTGTTCTGCTCCCTTGAAAACCGGCACATCCAGCCGGCCCATCTGCCTCAGCACTTTCCTGGCATTCGAAAAACCCAGCTCTGCCGGTCCGTTCCCGCAGACAATGGTGATTCCCGCCACCTCCAGCTCGTCCGTCGAAAGCGCCAGCATCAGCGCCAGACTGTCGTCAATCCCCGGATCACAATCAATAATCACTCTTTTTCTTTCCATTCCTGACTCCTTATAAAAGAGAATCCTGCTCAGCAGGCCTTTCCGTCTGCTGACATAAAAAGTGTGCCGCCTTTGTCTTTCTCTGTCTCAAACCTTCCGACAGACACAACAAAAACGGCACCCTGTTCTGACAGTGTGTATTTTGTGCCTAGTTTTTTATACTGGGAGGTTCTCGAACCAGTTTCTTTTGTTTTTCAGAGTATACCATACCCTTTTTTAAATCACAAGAGCTTTTCCCAAACAAATCACGGTGAACCCTTCCGGTTTCTTAGCGTCTCTTAGCTTTCCATCTCTCCCAATGTCTTTTTCACAAACCGGATTCCTGCCGGCACCAGTGCCTTCTCACAGTTCTCTGTCAGATAAGCCATGAGCCCGGACCGGTCTGGTTCTTCACTTCCACAGATCTCGGCTTCGAGGATCGTCTTATTACCTTCTGCATACCTCACATAGGCATTGGCCTCCCCAATGCCCTCGTACTCCAGAAGAACCCGCTCCAACCGCTCCAGATCGAGGAAATTCCGTCCGGTGATACTCTCCTGCATGACCGTCCTGCCGCCGTTCTCCAGAAAATCCAGACTTCCGTCCGGCAGGATTCTCGCCACCCGCCCGGTCTGGTACAACACACCCTTTCCGTAGGGATTGGTGATCTTATCCACCCATCCGGTCGTCGGGTGATCCATAATGTACAGATTCCCCCAGGCGCCAAACGGCTGCTTCCGGCATCCCTCGTTAAAGACATAAGCCTTTACCCGGGTATCCCTGCTCACCTCCGGGAGCAGCTCGCAGCCGGCCTCCCGGTTCAGCGCTCCGGCAGTAATCCGGTAATGCTTGGGGAATACCGTCTCCGGCAGATGCTTCTTTAAACGCCGCACAGACGGCTCCTCTGGCATCGCCCCCACCACTGCCTCCAGACAGATCATGAAAATCTTTAACTGTTCCCGGTCAAAACGGTTCTTCCAGTAACGCAGCTCATAGAAATACCCCTTCTCATCCGACATCACCTGCAGATGGAACGGCAGGGAATCCAGCTGAATCTTCATCCGCTCTGCCGGTGCACCGCCGATCTGATCAATGTTTAAAATATCTCCCTGGTACTGGAAAAACATCTCGTCCGCATGCAGATTGGAGATATAGCAGCGCATGGTATCCATAATCTGCCGTCCGGACTTCTGCAAAAGCTGCGGCACCGTCTCATGAGGTACGTTCGTATACCGGAAATAATAGGTCAGAAACAGCGGACCTGCCAGCCTTGCCCAGCGGCTGTCTGTCCTTCCGCTGTGAATGCTGGAGCTGATCGTATCCTTTTCATTGCTGAATATTCCGATACAGTAATTATAGGCAGTCAGAAAGATGGCATTCTCCGAGACACCGTATTTCCGTCCGAATGCGGTCAATGTCTTCCGGTTCAGGCTGGAAAAACGCCCCTTCAGCGCCGCATTCTCCCCCTGAGAAAGATCATAGAAATCCTTCAGATTCAGAATACTCTTGCGGATCCGAAAGCCCTCCATCAATTTCCGGAAGTAGGACTCGTTCTGCGCACGCATCCCTCTGGCATCCCGATCCTTTTCATCCAGTATATATTCAAAAAAGCTGTAGCTCTCCTTCTTCACCGGTTCGCCGGCATAGAGACGGTTAATATCCTCAAACAGTACATTCATGGTGATACCGTCTCCCATGATATGCGCGATATCAAAATACAGATAAACGGCAGAATCGGTTCGGGTAATCTCCACATGATACAGAGGCTCATTCTCTGTGTACAGATATGGCTTTAAAAGTCCCTTCTGATACTCCTTCCACTGCTCATCACTCATGGAAGTCATCGGAACCTCCACCCGTCTGTCGTCATGGCGGAAGTTCTTGAAGACTCCCTCGTGAAGCTGGACCACTGCCTTTAACCCCGGATGTATGTCAAAGACATCCTCTACCGCTTTCTTCAGTCTCATCAGGTCCACGCTGTCATCCAGCTTAAAGAGAAACGGCAGATTCGCCGTGGTATTTCCCCGCATCACATAGGCAAAATAGAGCTGCAGATTCGTCAGCGGATAGATCTCCCTGACTGTAAAATCCACCGCCGTCCGCTCCTTGGCCTCGCTGATAAAGTTCTCCAGCTCCAGCACGGAGGTATGGGTGGACAGATCATTCAAAGTAATGGACACCCCCAGCCGGTCATACAGATCTGTCAGCAGCATCACGCTTCCCAGAGAATCCAGTCCCACGGTATACATATCCGTATCAATGCCAAAACGCTGATGTCCCAGCACTGCGGATATGCAGTCATAGATCTTCTCCTGCAGTTCATTTTCCGGCTGGCGGACATTCTTAAGCTCTTCCTCTTCCTTTTTCTTCTGACTGAAATACTGATTCCGGATGATCTTTTTCGAGGAAGTCTTGGCAAACGGAGTCTCCCGCAGGCGGAAATTCAGAATCCGCTTAAAAGTAGGCAAATCCTCATTATGCCTTTTGATGATTTCGGAAACAACACCCTCGATATCTGTGATACCGGCCACCTCGGCATACTTGAAATTGGGGTATACCTCCGCTGTCACCATATCGTTTTCTCCAAATACCAGGATCTCCTCGATAATCCGGTCATCTTCAAACAGATTCTCCAGCTGCTCCGGTGCCACGTTTTCTCCGTTGCTTAAGATAATCAGGTTCTTCTTTCTGCCGGTCAGGTAGAGAAAGCCCTCCTCATCTACATAGCCCAGGTCCCCGGTACACAGCCAGCCGTCCGCTGTGATCGCCTCCGCTGTCTTGTCCGGCTCCTTGTAATAGCCCATCATGACCGAGGGACTCTTGACCTGGATCTCCCCGTCCACAATCCGCACCTGGCAGCGATCCACGATCCGGCCTACGGATGCCACTTTATCCGGACGGCTCCAGTCCGGGGAAGAGATCTTTGGCGAACACTCGGACATCCCGTAGCCCTGGGCAATGGAGATACCCAATCCGCGGTAATTGGCTGCCAGATCCGGCGCCAGATATCCTCCTCCGCTGATGATCTTGTGCAGATGCTTTCCCAATACCTCTGTACGCACCTTTCCCACCGGCTGCCCGGTCTGACGGGACATGATCGCAATCCGGTTGTACAGGGTCTTGGCTATCATGGGCACCATACGGATAACGGTTGGCTGGAAAAGCTGGATATGAGCTGCCAGCCTGGACATATCCCGGTTCAGGCACAAAGTTCCGCCGTAACGCATCACAATCAACACATCCCCGTTGATGCAGAATACATGGTGGATGGGCAATACGTTCAGATAGACCTCCCGTTCCGGATGATCCGTATCCGTGGTACAGAAGGTATTGTCAATCAGATTGCCGTTGGACAGCATGACTCCCTTCCCCCGGCCTGTGGTTCCGGAAGTGAATAAAATCATTGCCAGATCCTCTGCCGACACCTCCGGCACCACGCGCCTGCCGGCATATTCTTTAAGGATATTGTCCGAACAAGGAACATGCTTGCCGTGCTGCAGGGAAATATAACCGCTCACCTTTTCGCACCGTTCCTTCACACCTTCCACCAGAACGTGATGATCCCAGTCATAAAACAGAATATCCACATCCGAGCGGTTCAGACAGTCGGCAAAAGTCTCTACATTCATCTGGATATCCAGAGGGACACTGACATTGCCGTTGCTCATTATTCCCAGCAGCACTGCAAGATAATGATGGCTGCTGCTGCCTAAGATTCCCACCTTGATCTTATGGCCTAGCTTTTTATCCTGTTCGGCCGCCCATGCCGCCACCGCATTGCACTGTGCTGCAAATTCCCGGTAGGTAACATCAAAAATCACGTCATTCTCCTCATAGCGAAGAAAAACGTGATCCCCGTGTTCCTTTCCGGCATTCTGTACCAGATCGTAAATCGTCTTCGTATTTTGATATGTAATCATTCTCTTACCCTCTTGATTTCCCGTTTTGCTCCGTTTTCCGTAAACGAAAAAACATATTCTGTGATATTATAGCACAGAATACAGGCAGAATCAATATTACTTTGAAGTTCAAAATAAGTTTCTGACCGGCACCTCCCGAGTTTGCCACTTGTAGAGACAAACTCGGGTTATAGCATAGGAGTTTTTAGTACTTTAGGCAAAACCACGGCTTATTCTATTCTCCCCATCTCAGATGGGGGATTAAAAGCCTTTTTCATTCACTGCTGGTGGCAGAAAACGCCGACAGGGTTACGGAAACAGCCATCAATCACTGGATCAGGGAACTCCAGCAGATAAACGCGCCCAAAACGGTCAGCGATAAGGTAAGCTATCTCCGCAAATTTTTGCGGTACCTTCAATACAAGGGGTACAGTGTTTTCATGCCCGCCTGCCCCAAAACATCAGACAGCTATGTCCCATATATTTTTTCGGACAGGGAAATCCAAACGCTTCTGTCCTGCGCCGACAGCTGGGCCAACAGGCATACAGACCCGAAAACCCGCCGGACGGACATGGAGTTCTGTATGCTGCTCCGGATGCTCCTTGGGTGCGGGTTCCGCCTGGGAGAACCGCTTGCCGCCAGGGTAAAAGATATAAATTTCCGCAATGAGACCATCCTGATCCGCCATGCCAAGAACAACAAACAGCGTGTTGTTCCAATGGACAGGACATTGACAGAGATGCTGGAAAGATACTGCATTGCTATGGGGATCAAAACAGAACCGGAAAGCTGTCTGTTCCCGGCAGCCAGGGGCCAAGAGTTTTCCGTCAGTAAAGGAACCTTTGATTTTCGGTTTAGGAACCTCTTGCGGGAAACCGGCCTGTATGTACAGGAAAAATCCCATTCCAGAGGGCAGTGCCTTCATTGCTTCCGTCACTATTTTGCCATCCATTCATTTGCGCAGGCAGAGAAAAACGGACGCCCGACAGATGACTCTGTTCCTTTCCTGTCAGTCTATCTTGGACACCATGACATGGACGAAACGGAGAAATATCTGAAATTCAGTGGTGATATGTTCCCTGAATATACGGAGCTGTTTGAAGATTATGCCGCTGGCGTATTCACGGAGGTGGCGTATGAGGAAAAATAAACTTCCTGAATTCATGCTCCTCCTGGAACAGTTTTTTACGGAATATATGCCGCTCTCGTCAGGGCTTTCCCCTAATACCACGAGATCCTATAAACATGCCTTCCGCCTTTTGTTCCAGTATGTTTATCAGGAAAAGAAGAAAAATGCTGGTGAAATCCTCTTCCGGGATTTGAATTTCGAAACTATTGACGGCTTCCTGAAATGGATCGAAGCAGAACGGGGATGCTCAGTATCCACAAGGAATCTCAGGCTTTCAGCATTGGCCTCTTTTGCCGGTTACGCACAGAACAGGAATTTTGAAGCAGCGACTGTGTTTGCAAATGCGGTGAAAAGAGTGCCTGTAAAAAAAGAGGCCGTCCAGCCGAGGACCACCTTTACGCTTGATGAAGTTTCAATCCTGCTCCGGCTTCCTGATCCCGGGAAACGGATGGGCTTCCGTGACCAGGTTCTTTTGAACCTGATGTATGCCAGCGGAGCCAGGGCACAGGAAATCTGCGATCTCAAAGTCAGGGACTTCCTGGC